>JBFICW010000015.1:0-56989 GCA_041581635.1 Porticoccus sp.
GAACGACTGGATCAGGCATCACGCCAAGCTGAACATTTTTCTATTACTCATGCGAATGTCATAGCAAATCTCGCGCAGGTCTACCAAGACAGTATTAGTACCTTTCGTCACAGAATACAGGTGAATGGCTACGCTAGTTACTTGCAGCAGGAAAATATTGCACAACGGATCCGCTGTCTATTGTTTGCGGGGATTCGAGCAGCGATGCTATGGCATCAACTTGGTGGTAGACGACGCCATTTAATTTTGAACCGAAAGGACATTCTTGTGCAGTTGCGCGAACTATAAGCACTGCTTTGGCCTCAGCCCCCTCTTCTAACAGCGACAATTTTCCGCTGAAAAAAAACTGTAGTTGCAGTAGAATTCGCGACTTTCTCAACTGATTGAACCCATCAGATTCCGGAACACACCATGAACCTTTCCAGTTTGACCGCAGTATCCCCCATTGATGGCCGTTATGGCAGTAAAACAGCAGACTTGCGATCCGCTTTTAGTGAGTTTGGACTGATAAAGAATCGTGTTTTGGTCGAAATTCGCTGGCTGCAACATCTTGCAGCTCACCCGGAAATAACTGAAGTCGGCACGCTATCGGCTGAGTCCCAACGTTTGTTGAATGCGTTAGTCGATGATTTTTGTGAAGCAGATGCGCAGCAGATTAAGGATATTGAACGGACGACTAATCACGATGTTAAGGCTGTAGAGTATTTCATCAAGGAGCGCATTTCTGATAACCCTCAGTTGAATGAGATAAAGGAATTTGTACACTTTGCATGTACTTCAGAGGATATAAATAATCTTTCCCATGCGTTAATGCTCAAGGAAGGGCGAGATCAACTATTGTTGGCTCAGCTAGAAGAGGTTTCAGGCCAGATCGCAAGTATGGCTAAAGCTTATGCGGATGTGCCTATGCTTTCCCGTACCCACGGTCAGACAGCCTCACCGACAACTGTAGGCAAGGAATTTGCCAATGTTGCCTATCGGTTAAATCGTCAAATTGAGCAAATCCGACAGGTTGAGTTGATGGGTAAAATTAACGGTGCCGTGGGTAACTACAATGCACACCTTTCGGCTTACCCAAACATTGACTGGGCTGCAAATGCAGAAGCGTTTGTGACCAGCCTAGGAGTTAGTTGGAACCCTTACACGACTCAGATAGAGCCCCATGACTATATTGCTGAGCTATTCGATGCGATTGCACGGTTTAATACGATTCTGATCGATTTTAATCGGGATATTTGGGGGTATATTTCATTGGGTTACTTCAAACAAAAAACGATTGCTGGTGAAGTTGGTTCTTCAACTATGCCACATAAAGTGAACCCCATTGATTTTGAAAACTCCGAAGGGAATTTGGGGTTGGCAAATGCGGTATTTACTCATCTCGCACAAAAACTGCCTGTTTCTCGTTGGCAGAGAGATCTAACGGATTCTACTGTGCTACGTAATATGGGCGTGGGTTTTGGTTATAGCTTAATTGCCTACCAATCTACCCTTAAAGGGATCAGTAAACTCGAGTTGAATGAGCAGCGACTCGCTGAAGATTTGGATAACACTTGGGAAGTTCTGGCTGAACCGGTGCAAACGGTTATGCGTCGATACAATATTCCCGAGCCTTACGAAAAATTGAAAGCGCTAACTCGCGGTCAGGGCATCACCAAGAAAGCACTTCTCAGCTTTGTGGAGACTCTGGAGATTCCAGAGGAAGCCAAAGCTGAACTCCGTGCTCTCACTCCTGCGAGTTATATTGGTAATGCTGGGGCTCAGGCTAAGGCCATTTAATTCAAATGGCTCCTTCTGGAATATAGGAGGAGCTACTTTGGAAACAGGAGCTGCTCGATGTCAATTTACCCTCCTATTCTTGGCGGTCTATCAGCCGATGAATTTTTAACGGATTACTGGCAAAAAAAACCGTTATTGATTCGTAGCGCGGTCCCTGCGTTTGTCTCACCATTAACTGCTGATGAGTTGGCCGGTCTTTCGCTTGAGGAAGACGTTGAATCTCGTATTGTTGTTGAACAAGGTCAAACCGGGCCTTGGGAATTGCAGTCCGGCCCCTTCGATGCGTCAATTTTTCAACAGCTACCGGAAAGCCATTGGACCTTGCTTGTTCAGGCGGTCGATTTGTGGGTTCCGGAAGTCAAAGAACTGCTTAATCAATTTACGTTTCTGCCGCCTTGGCGTCTCGATGACATTATGGTGAGTTATGCACCCAAAGGTGGAAGTGTCGGCCCACACTTTGATTATTACGACGTATTCTTACTTCAGGGGCAAGGTCAGCGTCATTGGCAGATTGGCGGGTTATGCGACGCTCAATCACCTCGATTGACTGATACTTCTCTGCGAATTCTTAGTGAGTTCAACAAGGAAGAGGAATGGGTGCTAAACCCTGGCGATATGCTTTACTTGCCCCCCAGACTGGCTCACTGGGGTGTCGCTGAAAATGACTGTCTTACCTACTCTGTTGGGTTTCGTGCGCCTTCAATGGTCGATATGTTAGGTGATTTGACAACTGAGCTAATGGCGCAGGGGCATACCAGTTATTATCGTGACCCCCCTTTGACGGCTGACATGGCGAGTACCGAAATTCATCCATCATTTATCCAGCAAGTTAAGGTGATGCTGGGGGAGTTGTTGGATGACGAGGCATTATTGAGTGATTGGTTCGCTCGCTACATGACATCGCCAAAATATCCTGAATTATCCGGTGAAGTCGATGAGGACAGAGAGGCGGAAATCAGGGGTAAACGTTACCAAAATGGTGAGGTTCAGCCCTCAAGTAAGAAGCATTAATTGATAGGTACTGTTTATCTTCTGCCCTCTAGTTTGAGGGGATAGCAGCACCACCCGGCCATCGGGGGTCGGTTACACCATAGAGAAAGTGCCTATCTTTGGCGATAGCTTGTACCCTTCCCAAGATATGACGGTCTGCATCAATCTGGTGACCCATGTTTTTCAGTATATTAATGGTGTCAGGGCTAATGCCGGGCTCAACTCGAACGGTATCTGGTAGCCATTGATGGTGGATTCTTGGTGCAGCCGTTGCCTCTGCAATGTTCATCCCGAATTCGAGTTTATTAAGAATGTTTTGTAGAACTACGTTAATAATGGTACTGCCACCTGGGCTGCCCGTGGCCATAACAGGCTTGCCATTCTTAAATACAATGGTCGGCGTCATCGAAGATAGTGGTCGCTTGCCAGGTTCGATAGCATTGGCTTTGTTGCCTACAAGGCCATAGGCATTCGGAATACCAGGTTTAGCAGAAAAATCATCCATTTCGTTGTTGAGCAAAAACCCGCCACCTTCTACGGAGATACCGCTGCCATAAGAAAAATTAAGGGTATAGGTATTACTGACAACATTGCCTTTTTGGTCCCAAATAGAAAAGTGGGTTGTTTGAGGGCTTTCCTCTGGCAAGGTCAGGGATGGACTTATCTCTGTAGATCGTGAAGAATTTTGCAAATCTATATTTTCACGTAATCTCTTCGCATAAGACTTATCGGTCAGGGCCTCCATGGGTACTGGAAAGAAATCCGGGTCTCCCAGGTATTCACTGCGGTCTGCATAGGCTCGGCGCATGGTTTCTATCAATCGGTGCAGATATTCACCACTATTGTGCCCCAGACCTTTTAAATTCCAGCCCTCGAGAATATTGAGCATTTGAATAAGATGAATACCGCCTGAGGAGGGTGGTGGCATGGAGTCTATTTGATAACCACGGAAGGTTCCTGTAACTGGCTGTCGCTCGATTACACGGTAGTCAGCTAAATCATCGTGAGTGATGAGCCCTCCCCCCTTCCGCATCTCAGCAACGATGAGCTCGGCTATCTTACCCTGATAGAAACCACTAGCGCCATTTTCAGCTATGTGAGCCAGGGTATTTGCTAGATCTGATTGTTTCCATAGATCCCCTGCCTTTAGGGGGCTTCCATCGTGGTTGAAAAAATAACGTGCAGAGGCTGTGTCGGCACTGAGTCTCGGTTGTGCTTTACGTAGCGAGTAGGCAAGGGATTCGTTTATCTCAAATCCATCCTTTGCCAAGGTTATGGCCGGCGCCATGACCTGTTTAAGTGTCATTGAGCCGTAGAGGTCTAGCGCATGAACAAGTCCGGCCACAGTGCCGGGAACACCGGTTGAACGGTGACTGAATCGTGCCAGTGATGTATCGACCTCTCCCTCAGTATTTTGAAAAAGAGTACTGTGAGCAGCAGCTGGTGCCATTTCGCGGTAGTCTATAGCGATGGTTCTGGCTTTATTGGCGAGGTGGATAAGCATAAAGCCACCACCGCCGAGGTTGCCAGCCTGGGGCAAGGTAACAGCCAAAGCAAATCCAGTCGCTACCGCCGCATCGATGGCATTTCCGCCATTCGCGAGTATTGTTGCTCCGACGCTGCTGGCAATAACTTCTTGGGATACGACCATTCCAGAAGATGACGCGATAGGGTGAAATCGCGCTGAGCGGTCTAAAATAGGCGCCAACTGATCAGCTAGCAATCCGCTTGGTGCTAAAAGAGCTAGAATGATTATAAAGTGGGTAGGCGTTCTCATAAGGCAGGCTCAACTTGATATAACGCAAATCTTAACAATCGAACGCTGTTTATACACTAATAGTGAAACTAAGATGAGTCATAAAGACGGGTTAGGCATCAAGGGTAAAGGGGTTTATTGATGGAAACAGTTGAATTTTTCCCTATTGAGGTTGAGCGTACATGCTGGGATGTCTCGAGAGAGATTCTGACGGACATCAGGCATAAAGTATTTGTTGAAGAGCAGCATGTTCCTGTTGATGAAGAAATCGATGAACATGATGTGAATGCTGTCCATTGGTTGGCCTATGGCCCTAACGATCGGCCAATGGCCACAAGTAGAATGTTATCTGATGGGTGTATCGGTCGAATGGCTGTGCTCAAGGAGTACAGAGAGCGCGGTGTCGGGTCAGCGTTAATGCGGAAAATGATTCGGTACGCTGTTAGGGAGGGAATGGAGCAAATTTTTCTCAATGCTCAAATTAAAGCGATCCCTTTTTATGAGGGATTTGGTTTCACTGCACAAGGTGACCCATTTATGGATGCAGGGATTCCTCACAAAACCATGTCGCTGAACCTAAGCCCTTATAGGGATAACTCTCCCCAGCCGATCTCAAGAGAAATCGCTGAGGAAGAGCGTCAAAGAAAAAGCATTGAGGGTGTAGAGAGCTTTAGTGATCAAGCGGTTATGCTGGTTAATCGTGCACACCGGGAAATCCGTATATTCAGTCACAGGTTAGAACCTGCAATGTACAGTAATGGCCAGTTCTGTGATGCGGTCTATGCCTTCGCTACCAGCCATCCTCTAGCCAGAGTAAAAATACTGGTTAAAGATATCTTCTACGTGGTTAACCACAGCAACCTCCTCCACGATTTGTGCCTCCGTCTACCGAGCCGGATTCAAATAAGAAAATTACAGACAAAAGAGAGCTGTTTACACACGGAGTTTTTGTTAGTGGATCGAGCCGGTATTCTTTACAAGCAGGAGCCTGAAAGGTTTGTTGGCTATGTGGTGGAGTACTCGCCACTGGAAGCCATCGAACTGGTGAATGAGTTTGATAATTTATGGGAGCAAGGCGAATTAGATCCAGAGCTCAGGCGCTTACATATTTAAGGGACTTAGGTTAAGGCGCTTAGGTTTAAGGAGCATAGATTTACACGCCGACGCTTCAACACTACAAAGAATAACCTCGGAGCCATCACTAACTCCGAGGTTGTTTCATAAGAAACCAGCTGTCTAAGCTTGTAACTTAGCCTTTTGGCGATAGGCATGCAGTAGCGGCTCGGTATAACCACTAGGTTGTTCTGCTCCTTTGATGACAAGGTCGCAGGCTGCCGAAAAGGCAATGCTTTGCTCAAAATTTGGTGCCATATTGCGGTATAAAGGATCGCCTGCATTTTGAGTGTCCACAATGGCGGCCATACGTTTCATGGTTTCCATCACTTGCGCTTCAGTACAGATGCCATGGCGTAGCCAGTTGGCAATGTGTTGGCTTGAGATCCGAAGTGTTGCCCTATCTTCCATCAGGCCAACATTGTTGATGTCAGGCACTTTTGAGCAGCCAACGCCCTGCTCTACCCAACGTACTACGTAGCCGAGAATCCCCTGGGCGTTGTTATCGAGCTCTTTCTGAATAGTATCGGCAGATAGCTCCCCCTCGAGAAGTGGAATCGTCAAAATATCATCAACGCTTGCGGGTGTGCGCGTAGCTAATTCTTGCTGACGAGCAAAGACATCCACTTGGTGGTAGTGAAGGGCGTGAAGTGTCGCGGCAGTAGGTGATGGTACCCAGGCTGTATTTGCACCAGCCAGAGGGTGACCTATTTTGGCTTCCATCATGTCGGCCATATTTTCAGGAATGGGCCACATGCCTTTGCCAATCTGAGCTTTTCCATTAAGACCGCAAGCCAGGCCAACATCGACATTCTGGTCTTCGTAGGCCGTAATCCATTTCATGGTTTTTAACTGTCCCTTTGGTGCAAAAGGACCGGCCTCCATACTGGTGTGAATTTCGTCTCCAGTGCGGTCGAGGAAGCCTGTGTTGATAAATACAACGCGCTCACTGGCTGCTCGGATACATTCTTTCAGGTTGACCGAAGTGCGGCGTTCTTCGTCCATAATGCCGACTTTAAGCGTATTGCGGTCGAGGCCTAGAGCGTCTTCAACAGCATTAAATAAGGCATTGGTAAAGGCTACTTCTTCAGGGCCGTGCATTTTCGGCTTAACAATATAGATACTGCCAGTTTTGCTGTTGCTGTACTTACCATTGCCCTTTAGGTCATGAATAGAAATCAGGCTGGTCATCATGGCATCCATGATTCCTTCTGGCACTTCATTGCCATCTGAATCTAGAATCGCCGGATTAGTCATCAGGTGACCTACGTTGCGAACAAACAGTAAGCTTCGTCCGGGAAGAACCAGGGATCCACCATCCGGGGTGATGTACTCGCGATCAGGGTTCATTTTGCGAACAATGGTTTTTCCGCCTTTCTCGAGAGTTTCTTCGAGATCGCCCTTCATCAATCCTAACCAGTTTCTATAGATTAGTGCCTTGTCTTCAGCGTCGACGGCAGCCACTGAATCTTCGCAATCCATAATGGTTGTCAGGGCGGCTTCCATCAGAATATCTTTGATTCCCGCAGCGTCTGAAGCACCAATTTGAGTATCTCTATCAACTTGAACTTCAAGATGTAACCTATTGTTTCTAATCAAAATTGATCTTGGGTTCTCTGTGTTACCCTGGTATCCACATAGCTGCGATGGGTCTGCGAGACCAACTTGGGTATCACCATTTAGCTGAACCAGAAGTTTGCCATCAACAATGGAGTAATTTGTGGAATCGTGGTGTGAACCCTGTGATAAGGGAGCTGATTGGTCAAGAAGATTTCTGCCATACTCAATAGCCTTGGCACCGCGCAGAGGGTTGTAGCTAGCAGTTTTTTCGGCACCGTCAGTTTCTGGGAGAACGTCAGTCCCGTAAAGAGCATCGTACAAGCTGCCCCAGCGTGCATTTGCCGCATTGAGGGCAAAGCGAGCATTCATGACAGGAACAACCAGCTGTGGACCTGCTTGCGAGGTGATTTCTGGATCCACATTCGTGGTGGTGATATTAAAATCGGCACCTTCAGGTACCAGATAGCTGATTTCCTGAAGGAAAGTCTTGTACTCAATCTGGTTAACAGATTGGCCTGAATGCTGTTGATGCCATTGATCTATTTGCTTTTGCAAAGTATCACGCTTTGCAAGAAGCTCACGATTTTTTGGGGCAAATTCATTGAGGATAAAAGCGAATGCTTCCCAGAATGTATCCGTATCGACACCTGTTCCGGGAATGATGTCCTGTTTTACCAAGTCATAAATAGAACGAGCAACTTGTAGTCCACTCACTTCAATACGTTCAGCCATGATTGTGCCCCTAATTTAAAATACAGATAAAGACTCTGATTGTAGGGATACTGTTAAGCATTTAGCAATTTTATAGACTTTATTTCCGTTATTTGCTGTGCGAATAAAGGCTGGGGTGAGCCGCTATTAAGTTCAATCGAGCGTGCTGGCAACATCGGCGATAAGTCGGCGCATCCACTGGTGGGCCGGATTGTGTTGCAACAATGGGCTCCAAGCCATTTTTAGCTCAATCTCTGGGATTTCAAATGGTGGTTCCAAAATCACTACACTTGGATTGTCTGTCAATAACTGTGCGGCTTTTGTTGGTAGCGTAACCACCAAGTCTCGCAACTCAGCCAATCTCATTGCTGCCTGATAATGGCGGGTAAACACACGGATGCGCCTTTGTTTTCCCAGCTTGGCAAGTGCTTCATCGACCCAACCGAGACGTTGTACAGCGCCTGGCTCCATGCCGACTCCGACCCCCATCCCTGTTTTACTGACCCAAACATGACCAGATTCAAGGTAGTTCTCGAGTGTAAAATTGTCGCGTATAGGATTGTGATCACTTAATAGGCAGGAAAAAGTATCTCGCCATATCGTCATTTGATGGAAAGACTGGGGAAGAACGTCAAATCTGTTAATCACAAGATCGACACTTCCCTGCTCAACATCCTGGTAGCTAATATCGCTGGGTGTGAGAACATCCAAGGTGATATTTGGAGCTTCGGATCGAAGTCTTCTCATTAAATGGGGCAGTAACGTTGATTCGGTGTAATCACTCACCGAGATGCGGAATACTCGATCTGCCTCAGCGGCATTAAATTCTTTTCTGGGTTCTACGGCTTTCTCTATGGAGGCAAGCACTTCTCTTACAACAGGTTGCAGCTGCTCAGCCCGCTCGGTTGGAGTCATTCCATCACTGGTTCTTACCAATAGTGGATCGTTGAACAGCTCCCGAAGGCGTCTCAGGCCATTACTCATGGCGGGCTGGCTTATACCTAAACCTTCTGCGGCGCGAGTCACATTGCGCTCTTTCAGCAAAATGTCTAGATAAACGAGCAAGTTAAGATCAACACTTCGTATGTTCATATACATTCACGCAAAAAATACCGGAAATAAGGTCTATAGATTAGCTAAATTTTGGGTCTATGGCTAGAATTCGTTCCGTAATATATGAATTTTCTGTTTTCAATCTGGAAGGACTGAACATGTCAAACTACACAAAAGACATTGCAGCAGTAGCTGCTCTGTGCGAAACCAATGGTGACGCATGGAATGCGATCAACCCTGAATCTGTTGCTCGCATGCGCGCTCAGAACAAATTCAAGACTGGCCTGGATATCGCAAAATACACAGCTGACATCATGCGTGCTGATATGGCGGCATTTGACGGTGACAAGACTAAGTACACGCAGTCTCTAGGTTGCTGGCATGGTTTCGTTGGGCAACAGAAGATGATTTCTATTAAGAAACACTTCAATGGCCAAACTGATCGTCGTTACTTGTACCTGTCTGGCTGGATGGTTGCTGCGCTACGTTCTGACTTCGGTCCTCTGCCTGACCAATCTATGCACGAGAAGACTGCTGTTGCTGGCTTGGTTGAAGAGTTGTACACCTTCCTGCGTCAAGCTGATGCCCGCGAACTCGGCGGCCTGTTCCGTGAATTGGACGCTGCTCGTGAAGCTGGTGATGACGTTAAAGCCAAAGATATTCAAAATCAAATTGACAACCACGTAACTCACGTAGTGCCAATTATCGCTGATATCGATGCTGGTTTCGGTAACGCTGAAGCGACTTACCTGATGGCTAAGCAAATGATCGAAGCTGGCGCATGTTGCCTGCAGATCGAAAATCAGGTTGCTGACGAAAAGCAATGTGGCCACCAGGACGGTAAAGTGACCGTACCTCACGCTGACTTCCACTCTAAACTGCGCGCTCTGCGTTATGCCTTCCTCGAGCTGGGTGTTGACAACGGGCTTATCGTTGCTCGTACCGACTCTGAAGGTGCTGGCCTGACCAAAGAAATTGCTGTTGTTAAAGAGCCTGGCGATCAGGGTGATGTCTACAACTCCTATCTGGATGTTGAAGAAATCGATGTTGCTGACATGGCTGAAGGCGACGTATGCTTCAACCGCGATGGCAAGCTGGTTCGTCCTAAGCGTCTGCCTTCAGGTCTGTACCAATTCCGTCAAGGTACTGGCCATGAGCGTTGTGTATTCGATTGTATCGAAGCCATCAATGCGGGTGCTGACCTACTTTGGATCGAAACTGCAGTTCCGACAGTTCACGAAATCAAGGACATGATGGATGAGGTTCGTAAAGTACACCCAGACGCTAAGCTGGTTTACAACAACTCTCCGTCTTTCAACTGGACTCTGAACTTCCGCCAACAAGCATACGATGCATGGGTTGAAGCAGGCAAAGATGTTTCTGACTACGATCGTAATGATCTAATGAATGCTAAGTATGACGATTCCGAGCTTTCTGCTGAAGCAGATACACGTATTCGTACTTTCCAAGCAGACTGCTCACGTGAAGCGAATGTATTCCACCACCTGATCACTCTACCTACTTATCACACCACAGCACTGTCTGTTGATAACTTAGCGAAAGAGTACTTTGGTGACAAAGGCATGTTGGGTTATGTTGAAGGCGTACAGCGTAAAGAGATCCGTCAAGGTATCGCATGTGTTAAACACCAAAACATGTCTGGTTCAGATATTGGTGATGATCACAAAGAATACTACGCTGGCGAGAACGCTCTGAAAGCCGGCGGCGCGAAAAACACTTCTAACCAGTTCGGCTAAGCTGAATTAGTTTTTATGTGAAGTACCCTGGTGATTGCTCTGCATAACCAGGGTACTGTCTACCCTTGGATATACCATCCTTGGACAAAGAGGCGGCCCCTTGTATTAGGTGTCGCCTTTTTTATAAATAGGTTTATGAATAGGATTGTTTCTAACTACCCCCTATGAAAGAACCGAATGACTGATTACATTTGAAGTCTAACCTGCTTTCTACTGAAAACTGATTAAGTGATTTCGAATATGACTGATACACCTGCTTTTCTTCAAGATGCTAAAAATTTGTTAACCAAACAAGGGTTTACTACGAGTGATACCTGGTATCACGGTACTTCATCGGCACTGGTGGACTCAATCAAAGCGCAGGGCTTGAAACGCTCCGGTGATAGAGAGCTGAAGGAAGCTGCCAAAAAAACTATGGCGACTATCGGTAATGCTTATACAGAGCAGACTGAGCCAGTTTTTTTGACGCAAAGTAAAGAGTTAGCTTTTTACTGGGCAGAACAAACAGTGAGAAACCGCAGTGTGCGTGTTGAGGGAGATGAGCGGCCAGTGGTATTTGCAGTCAAACTTCCAGAAGAATTGAATGCCCAGGTAAAACCCGATGTAGGTGCAGCTAGCCTATTGTTAGTGAAAGAGGGTGAAAACTTTATGGCTTATCTGGCGGGTATTTACCAGGCAAATGGTTTTGGTGTACCTGAAATAGATTTGATGAAAGCTGACCGTATGGAGTACTTAAATAAATTGGGCATGGCTTATTATGATGCAGATATTGGTGCTTCATGTCTGCATATAATGACTGATTAATTGTGGTGAAAACTAAACGCCCATATTGCCAGGCTGGTCTATGTGCAAAAACATGGCGGGGTCAGATATGGGGGATGATCACAAAGAACACTTTGCTGGATGAACCGATTTAACTCAGAACGATATTCACATAATCCTTGTTAAGGATTTTTTATGGGGCTGCTTGCAGCTCCTTTTTTTGCCTAAAAATTGGGAAATGAACGACTGAACCAGAATATTAGAGGAAGGCACCAGGCGGTGATTATTAAGGTATAAACCCCGAACGGGCCGGGGTTGAGTGGGTTTTGGCAGTAGAATACGAATTCGACGTGTCAGATCTGGTCTGAACCTCTACAGATTACTTCATAATTTGGCTATGAAGATAGTCTGCTAGGGATGCTCGTTCTTTATCGGTGAGATTTTCAAACGATGGCATTTCACGATGTTGCCCTGCTCCCTTTATCCATTCCATTAATTCATATTGGGACTTTCTTGTTAAAAGCGTCGCCGGAATACGTTTTAGATAATCACTGCGACCGCTTCTGGGGTGGCATTCCGAACAGTTTTCTTGAAACAGTGCCTCTCCCATCGCTATAGATGGGTTTGGTGGCGTTTGTTCATCGCTACACCCAATCAAGCCAGCTGAAATCCCAATAGCAAGTATTGATCTCAAATATCCCATTAGTTTCTCCTCAACAGCAAGGTCAATAAAAATTTTCCTCTAAGAGATTAGCACAGAAAAAGGCCGTAACTTAGAAGTTGATACCTGAAGTCCACAATTTGACTTTCAGCTTTAGTTCTCTAGGGATACCTTAGAGACAATCACTCCATTGTTGTCAGCGTAGACATATTCACCAGGGTTAAAAGTGATTCCACCGAATGTGATTGGTACATTAAGGTCGCCAATACCTCTTTTATCTGTTTTAAGTGGAATACTGCTTAGAGCTTGTACTCCCAAATTGAGTGAAACCAGTGCGTCCACATCGCGAACACAGCCATAAATAATAAAACCTTCCCAACCATTATTAACGGCATTTTCTGCAATCATATCGCCCAATAGTGCACGTCTTAGCGATCCCCCGCCATCGACTACCATGACCTTTCCTTGCCCCGGTTCCCCGGCATGTTCTTTGACTAAAGAGTTATCTTCATGACATTTTATGGTGACAATCTCACCCCCAAAGGATTCTTTACCACCAAAATTAACCATCATGGGTTCAAGTATACGAACGAGATCCGGGTGGTCGTCACATAAGTCTGGTGTTGAGTAGGACATGTTTTCTCCAATTGTTAATTAATTAAAATACCTAGCAGACCGCCCTCTTCCACTAACTCATAGTGGGTGAGCGGGTTAATGTCGGCCACAGCCTCACCTCCTAAAGGGGTGCCATCGTCGAGGCGAAATGTGATTTGATGTTTGGGACACTGTATACAGCCGTTGGCAAGTCGTGCTTTTTTTAGTGGTGAACCATCGTGTGGGCAGCGATTTGGGATGAGTCGGGTTTGGCCTCCACTGTGTACTAGCAACATATCCACGCCTGCAATCTTGTGCCGCGTTAGGTAGCCTTCAGTGATATTACTTATTTTTTCAAGAGGGTGAAAATTCATAATGATCGTGCAAGTGCAACTAACTAAGACTGCAAGTATAAGCCCTGTCGGGTATTGGGTTGTATCAAATATTTAAGTTAAGTTTTGGCATCATTCAATTCCACCGGAAGTCATCATAGCCCCTATCTGAAATGGGGTTAATAGGTTTGAGATTATTTAATCAATAAATTGAATTTGGAGCCTAGTAACGTAGACTAGCGTCCCATGAAACACGTGGATATTGTCGACTTTCCCTATCAATCTGACGCTGAAATACTATTTGGTGCCATTCGAGATATGCCGGATGCTATATGGCTGGATAGTGGTAAGCCGCGTAGTCTTTATGGCCGTTTTGATATTATCACCGCCCAACCTGACACCGTGCTGGAGACGATTGGTCAAACTACTCGAATTATTACTTCAAGTTCAACCACCGTCAGCCATGAGGACCCTTTCTCTCTTGCGGAGGAACTGTTAGCCTCATCCGGAAGTGTCGATCAGAGCTATAATAGCTATCCATTTGTTGGTGGATTAGCTGGTTATTTTGGCTATGACCTCGGCCGTTCGATTGAGAGCCTTTCCAATAGCCTTCCAAAGTTGGATACCCTGCCAGATATGCGGGTGGGTAATTACAGTTGGGCATTGGTTCTAAACCACTCGGCACAGAAAGCTTGGCTTTTTTTCCGCCATAACTGCCCTTCCTCTCTTCGCGCTGAGATTTTAAACCGTTTTAAGCAGTTGCCTGAAGGAAATGCAGACGATGTTTTCGATATGCATTTCAGTGGCTCTACGTTAAAGCATGATTATTTAGGCTCGATTGATGCCGTAAAGCGTTATATCTCTGCGGGTGATTGTTATCAAGTCAATATTGCGCAACATTTTTCCGCTTCGTATTCGGGCGATAATTGGGTGCTTTATCGATACCTACGTAAAATTTTACCTTCACCCTATAGCTGCTTTTACCAATGGGGCGAAAGTAACCAGGCAGTACTGAGTCTTTCACCCGAACGCTTTCTGAAAGTTTCTATGAAGCAAGTAGAGACAAAACCCATTAAAGGAACTGTGCCTCGAGGCAAAACGGTGGAGGAGGATCAGCTTAATGCCATTGGACTGATGAACAGTGCCAAAAACCGTGCAGAAAACCTGATGATTGTAGATTTGTTGCGCAATGATTTGGGGAAAACCTGTGAACCCGGTTCTATTCGTGTGCCCAAGCTGTTTGCACTGGAGAGCTTTCCCAATGTGCACCACCTGGTCAGTACAATCACCGGTAAATTGCGTGCCAACGAATCAGCCTTGTCATTACTTCGAGGATGTTTTCCGGGGGGATCCATCACTGGCGCACCCAAAAAGCGGGCAATGGAGATCATTGAGGAGCTGGAAGTTTGTCGACGCTCGGTATACTGCGGCAGCATGGGTTACATTAGTGCCACGGGACGTATGGATACTAATATTGCCATTCGAACACTGTTGGCCGATGGTGAAAAGCTGCACTGCTGGGGCGGTGGTGGCATTGTGGCCGACTCAACCGCAGAAAGTGAGTATCAAGAAACACTGGATAAGATCAGGGTGTTAATCCAGCACTAATAGTTTTTCTTGTGGCAGCTCTTCTGCTCCTATCTAGAGCGTCAGATCTCGGTTGCTGGCTTTAATAAATTCTTTTTTCAGTGCTTCAAAGTCATGTACTGCTGGAAACTGAGGAAATTCATCAATGACATTTTGTGGCGCATGAAACAAAATTCCTGCATCTGCTTCAGCGAGCATTGTGGTGTCATTATAAGAATCACCCGCCGCAATTGTTCGGTAGTACATACTTTTGAAGCCAACCACGGCTTGTCGTTTAGGGTTAGCCTGGCGCAATTTATAGTCAGTAACCTTACCGGTGTTGTCAACTTCCAGCTTGTGACATAGCAGCGTAGGGAAACCCAGTTGACGCATGAGAGGCTGAGCAAATTCGTAAAAAGTGTCAGACAAAATGACTACCTGAAAACGCTCGCGCAACCAATCAACAAAGTCTTTGGCACCTTCAAGGGGCGACAATGTCGCAATCACTTCTTGAATTTCATTTAAGCCCAAACCGTTCTCTTCAAGGATATCGAGACGATAACGCATTAGTACGTCATAGTCTGGTTCATCGCGCGTGGTTCTCTTTAATGCTTCAATGCCAGTCTTTTCAGCAAATGCTATCCAGATCTCTGGTATCAGAACGCCTTCCAAGTCCAAACATGCGATTTCCACAATTTATTCCTCAAGGTTGCTAACTAGTCCAAAAACGGCGCCAACTCTACCTATTTCAATGGGACAGCGCAACAGCTCCCCCCGTACAGCTATGATCGCTTCATAATACCCATTTCTATGTAGATTATATTTTCTGATTATTTTTCCTTTACTTGCAGCTCTGGTATTATTCGCGACCTTAAGACTATCCCCTTAAGAGCACCCGTTGATAACTAATTGAGAACCTTGAGCAAATCCTATGTCTGACACCCTTTTATCTACGGTCGATCTCGACCAGAAACTCTCTGAACAAACGCCCCAGGAAATCTTGTCCTACGCCCTGGAGCAGTTTGATAACATCGCTATTTCGTTCAGCGGTGCCGAGGATGTTGTTCTGGTTGATATGGCATTCAAAATTGCCCCTGAAAAAGTGCAGGTATTTTCCCTGGATACCGGGCGTTTACACCCAGAAACGTACCGTTATATTGAGCGGGTACGTGAGCACTACAATATCGACATCGATGTGGTATTTCCAGAATCAGAGGCTGTCAATAAGTTGGTTCGCGAAAAGGGCTTATTCAGCTTTTACAAAGATGACCATAAAGAATGTTGCAGTATTCGTAAGATTGGCCCGTTGCGCCGTAAGCTATTGACCGTTGATGCCTGGATCACGGGCCAACGCCGTGACCAAAGCCCCGGTACACGTGCTGCAATCCCTGTCATTCAGGACGACAAAGCTTTTGCCCGACCTGGCGATACATTGACCAAATTTAATCCATTGGCAAATTGGAGCTCTGAACAGGTCTGGGCGTACATTCGCAGTAATAATGTCCCTTACAATGAGCTTCACGACCGTGGTTTCGTAAGCATTGGTTGTGAACCCTGCACTCGACCCACTGGTCCAAGTCAACATGAGCGTGAAGGTCGCTGGTGGTGGGAAGAAGCCACACTGAAAGAGTGTGGCCTGCATGATGTAAACATCAAAAAATAATTTGGTCAGAAGTAATTAGGAATATCCCGATGAGAATCACTCTTGTTAAGAAAATCAAACTTGATGGTAGTCTTTGCAATAAGTGCGAAGAGGTTCAGCAAAAGCTTGAGTCTACAGGCCAGATTGATTTGATTGATGAGGTTTTGATTGCAGATGAGAGAGATCCTTCATCGCCAGGTATGGAGCTCGCTTCACTCTATAATGTGGAGCGAGCCCCCTTCTTTCTGGTGGAAGAAGAAGGCCAGGCACCAGAAATCCATACCGTTTATTTTAAGTTCGTAAAGGAGGTTCTGAATCAGAAGACTCGTGAAGAAGACGAGCTCAAAGAGATCCTCAACGATAA
Source organism: Porticoccus sp. (assembly GCA_041581635.1). Classification (GTDB taxonomy): domain Bacteria; phylum Pseudomonadota; class Gammaproteobacteria; order Pseudomonadales; family Porticoccaceae; genus Porticoccus. Next base: position 16,641 of record JBFICW010000015.1, read on the forward strand.
CCCAGACCTGGATTTTCTCTGAACCGAGATTAGTGTTACTCGAAGAAAACTTTTACCTTTAGTACTCCGGTAATGAAATTGTGCTGAAAAATCTCTCCAAATCATCTCTTGCATGAATTGAACAAGCTTCATCAACTCTATCTCGGGTTAAATGCGGAGCAAATAGTTCAATAAAGTCGTACATGTAGCTACGAAGGTAAGTACCCCTTCGGAAGCCAATACTGGTAATGCTTGGTTTAAACAAGTGCTTGGCTTCGAGAGCGATTAGATCGTTATCTTTCTCAGGATCGTAGGCCATATGTGCAACAATCCCAATTCCTAACCCGAGTCTCACATAAGTCTTAATGACATCAGCATCTGTGGCGGTGAACACAACCTTGGGTATCAAGCCTCTATCATTGAATGCTTCGTCTAGTTTAGACCTTCCTGTAAATCCAAATACATAGGTTACCAGTGGATAATTCGCCACCTCCTCTAGTGTTAGTGAGGAATTTTGAGAAGACGATGCATAGATGGCCAAAGGATGGTTTTTGGGCACCAGAATACAGCGGTTCCAACGGTAGCAAGGCATCATCAACAAGTCATTGAATAATGACAATGCCTCTGTGGCGATAGCAAAATCTGCAGACCCATCGGCAGCTTGTTCTGATATCTGAATCGGTGTCCCTTGATGCATATGTAATGAGACGTCAGGGTACTTGTTAATAAAGGACTCAATCACGCTCGGTAGTGCATAGCGGGCCTGGGTATGGGTGGTTGCAATGGTAAGGCTGCCCTTCCTCGGGTTGTTATACTCCTGCGCCAGTTGTTTGATACTGTCCACCTGCCGAAGTATCGCGCCGGCTACCTCTAATATTTCCTCACCTGCAGTGGTTACACGCGTAAGGTGCTTACCACTACGAGAAAAAATTTCTACGCCAAGCTCATCTTCCAAAAGCCTAATTTGCTTGCTAATACCTGGTTGCGAGGTATACAGACTTTGGGCTGTAGCAGAAACATTTAACTCATGATGTGCTACTTCCCAGATATAACGAAGTTGTTGTAATTTCATTACTAGGCCTATCTAGACTTTGATGATCTAAAAATATAAAAAACTATTACTTTGAAGAATAGGTAGAAATTGCTAGAGTTGCCAGCCTTTGATGCGTGCTCGGAAAAATAACAAGTTGCTGGACTTTTTGCTGTACATTATTTCGGGAGCTTGTGTAGGCCTGGTTGTCGGTTTGACCGGTGTTGGTGGTGGCTCATTAATGACGCCTCTGCTTATCCTCTTCGGCATTCCTTATAACGTCGCTATTGGTACCGACCTCCTATATGCGGCAGCAACAAAATCCAGTGGCGTTATTGCTCATAACCGTCAGAAGAGTATCCAGTGGCGACTGGTGGGCTTTTTAGCTGCGGGTAGTATTCCTGCGTCGATCATTACGGCAATCTTACTAAATCAGGTCTTTACCCACGCCGATGAGTATCAGGAAATTCTGACTACCAGCTTGGGTGTCATGTTAATGATTACCGCCGGTGTCATTTTGTTTAAACGTTTTCTCCGTGATACGTCAGATCGGCCGCATGGTCCTATAGGCACTTTTTTTCAATTACATGCAACGCATGTGACATTTGTCGTCGGCATTTTTTTGGGCGTTTTCGTGACGCTCTCGTCTGTCGGTGCGGGTGCTTTTTGTGCGGCATTACTGATGACACTCTATCCTAGGCTTCCGGCGCTCCATGTAGTCGGTACGGACATTGCTCACGCTGTGCCACTCACCCTTATTGCCGGTCTTAGTCATCTATTCTTTCTAGGTAACGTAGACTTTCTTCTACTGGCGAGTCTCTTGATTGGGTCATTGCCCGCGATTCAGTTGGGTACGAAACTGGCAGCACGCCTGCCCAGTCAAGTATTACAACCGATATTGGCTCTTTTGCTACTGGGTATGGGGCTAAAATTTACCGTATTTTAGTTTTTGTATAACGCGTGACCAAGGCGCTAACCTGATCCCCTGCAGCTTAGAGTTCATTGGCTATACCATGTGGTACATGGCCTGTGGCCACATGATTCTTTGCCGAGTCACAATGGGTATGTTGATCATCAAAAAACACATCGGCACCATAGGATTTGAGAAACTCACCCTTATTCAAACCTCCAAGAAAAAGTGATTCGTCGATGCGTATGTTCCAAGTGCGTAGGGTCCTGACCACTCTCTCGTGGGCCGGCGCGGAGCGAGCGGTGACCAAGGCTGTTCGGATAGGGCAAGTTTTTGGTGAGAATTCAGCCTGTAAACTGTGAAGGGCCTGAAGAAAGTGTTTGAATGGCCCCCCCGTCATAGGTTGCTTGGCGGAAGCTTTTTCATTTTCTGTAAAGGCTTCCAGGCCATTTTTCTTGTAAATTCTCTCTGATTCATCGGAGAACAGTACTGCATCGCCATCAAATGCAAAACGAAGTTCATCATCATCCCTATCCTTGGCACCTGATGATATTAATGTGGCAGCAGCGACGCCATTCTCGAGTGCGCTTCTGACATCATCGGCGTTGGTTGAAAGAAATAGGTGGCAACCAAAGGCTGCAACATAACGATAGGGGCTTTCACCTCCACAGAAGGCTGCACGGCTAATATTAAGATTATGGTGTTCTATTGAATTGAAGACCCGCAGGCCTGTATCTGCAGAGTTTCTAGATAGTAAAATCACCTCCACACGAGGTTCTCCACCTAATTTTTCATTAATACGAAGCAGCTTTTTGACTAGCGGGAAGGCCTCCCCAGGCATTAATATCTCATCTTCGTGCTCGACTTGATATTGAGAGTACGATTCGAGGCCCTGTTCTTCATAGACGTGATGACTTTCATCCAGGTTAAATAACGCTCTGGATGAAATAGCAATAACCAGTTTTTCACCAAAGTTCTTTGGCACGATCACACCTTTAATATTTATCGGCTAATTTAAAAGAGTTATATTGTTATCGTTGCAGTATATAGTTTTGCCCTAATTGATATTAGAACCATCATTAAAAAAGTCCTTACTAAGTTTGAAAATAATGGGACTTAATAACAACAGTGCAACCAAGTTAGGAATGGCCATCAGTCCATTGAGCACGTCTGCGATACCCCAGACTTCACCCAATTCTCTCGTTGCTCCCAGGTAAATAGCGAATACCCATAATAAACGGAATGGCACAATGACTCTTATTCCCAGAAGGTATTCTGCACAGCGTTCACCGTAATAACTCCAGCCGAGTATCGTTGTAAAGGCAAACAGGGATAGGCATACAGAGACAATCTTATCTCCATGGGGTAACACAGTATTAAATGCCAGCGTCGTTAGAGCTGCTCCCTCCTCCCCACTAGTCCAAGCATTAGTGGTAATCAGAACGAGTCCTGTCATGGTGCATATGACCAAGGTATCAATAAAAGTACCGAGCATCGCAATGGTACCCTGCCGGATTGGACTGTCGGTTTCTGCTGCAGCGTGAGCTATAGGGGCACTACCGAGGCCGGCCTCATTCGAGAACACACCGCGGGCAACCCCCATTCTAAGCGCCAACATAATCGACGCTCCAGCAAATCCTCCACCGGCAGCTACCGGTGAAAATGCGCTTTTCACTACGAGTATGAGGGCTGCCGGAATAGATGCCATATTTATCAGCAAAATGATCAACGTGGCGATCAAGTATAAGCCTGCCATTAGCGGTACCAATTTACCCGCAACACTGGCAATTCGTTGGATACCACCCAGAAGTACCAGTCCGACCAGTACCATCATCAATATGCCGCTAACCTGTTCTGGGACCGAAAAACTTGCATTAAGGGCATCGGCCACAGAGTTTGCTTGCACTGTATTACCAATACCAAAACCCGCTAGAGTACCAAACAAGGCAAACAGTACGCCGAGCCATGCCCAATTTTTACCGAGGCCATTGCGTATATAATACATGGGGCCACCGACTTTTTTTCCACGCTCATCAGTCTCTCTGTACTCAACCGCCAAGACCGCTTCACCATACTTAGTTGCCATACCAACCAACGCAGTACACCACATCCAAAATAGTGCACCAGGGCCACCGATACTTACTGCTGTAGCAACACCAACGATATTTCCGGTGCCAACAGTGGCAGAAAGTGAGGTCATTAGGGCATTAAAAGGGCTGATATCACCATCACCTGTTCCTTTGCGGCCACCCAACAGCTGACGAAACCCATAGCCTATTTTTCGAATAGGCATTCCTGCTAGACCAATGCTGAGATAGAGGCCGGTTCCCAGAATGAGCGACAGCATCACAGGCCCCCAGACCAGACCATTAATTGCGCTAATTACTTCCTGTAGTGCCATAGGGGTTCCCGATTGTAATTTTACTGTGTTTAACTGAGGCCTAGTTGGTCGCGTTGAGCAAATAGACCGAACAGCCCGCCAGTATGAATAAAGACTAGATCACTGCATTGACTGAATTGCCCCGCTTTTATTTCTTGTATCAATCCATGAAAGGCTTTGCCGCTATAGACTGGGTCAAGAATTAAGCCTTCCAGTGCAGAGAGATGACGGATGGTAGAGAAGATTTCGGGCGTAGCTTTGGCGTAGCCTGGGCCGATATGCTGATCGTTCACATGTATCTCAATATTTTCAATATCTAGTGAGGACGAACTACATATCTTCCAACCTCTCATATCCTCACGTACTTTACGAAGAAAATAGTTTTTGTCATCACAAACGGCTATGCCAAGCACGGGTGACTCTAGCTGGTATAAATGAGATCCAATGGTTAAGCCAGCCTGCGTGCCTCCCGAACCTGTGGCGCAGACGATGGCTGAGGGGGAAATTTTCAGGTTGATAAAATCATCCGATAATTCTCGGGCACAATTTATGTAACCCCAGGCTCCCATTCCATTGCTGGCACCTGTGGGGATAGAAAAAGGGTGGTGCCCCAGGCACTGATAATATTTGTGCCAGTGCTCGAACAGTTGATCAAGAAGCTGGTATTCGCTTAGAGGGTAGTAGCTGACATTAGCGCCCGACAAGCGATCTAGCAGGAGGTTTCCGTCAAGGCTGGTTGGTTTGGCACCCCTTAGAATAAGGTGAACCTTTAGGCCGAGTTGAGCACCCAGAATGGCTGTTGCCCTGCAATGATTAGATTGAATCCCGCCACAGGTAATAATTGTATTCGCACCTTCGGAGAGTGCTTGGGCTAAAACAAATTCAAGTTTTCTGACCTTGTTGCCGCTAATAGCACAACCTGTCATATCATCGCGTTTTACCCAGATACGTGGGCCACCTAATTCCTCAGAAATACGATCAAGCGGCTGCAGCGGTGTAGGTGTTTGTGCCAGATTTAGTTTCTGAGGAAAGTTAATCATACGTTCAAACAACCCCCGAACAATGTCCCTAGGAATAACCCTTGGATAAAATAAGGCCGCTAGCGCGGCCTTGGTCGGTCATACTTGCTTAATAGTTCCCTTCGGTAGTACCGCATGTACTGCAGAGCGTTGAAACTTCAGTTCCACGTTGTTAGCGACCTCAATGACCAGATAATCATCGTCTAGCTTGGTGATTTTTCCGAGTAAGCCACTGTTCATAACAATTTCGTCACCTTTCCCTAAGGAGCCAGTGAGTTCTTTATGTTCTTTCTGACGCTTTCTCTGGGGACGGATAATCAGAAAGTACATAAACAAGAAAAGACCACCAAACATCAGCAGTGTATACAGTGGGTTGGGTTCAGAAGCAGCAGGTGCAGCAGCAGCCATTACTACTTGGGACAGATCTAGAGACATTCAACTTCCTCAATTTTTGATGGATATAAAGATTAATCACGGGACAGACGCGACTTTAGCGTGTTACCCCGGGATACTCAAACCTGACATTCAATTGAGGTTGGCTTTTATCCATTCCTGCACATCGTCATGGTGAGTTTTGGTCTTAACCTTGTTCATAACGAGAGCAATTTCCCCCGCTTTATTGATAACGAATGTTGTTCTTAAGACGCCCATGAATTCTCGGCCCATAAATTTCTTTAGATCCCAACAGCCATAGGCTTCTGTCACGGCATGGTCTTCGTCAGACAATAGATCAAAATTCAGTGCTTGTTTTTCCTCAAAGCGTGCAAGCCGCGGATAAGGATCTGGGCTGACCCCGAGAACAACCGTGTCCAAGGCCTCAAATTCAGCTTTGCTGTCTCGTATTCCACAGGCTTGAACCATGCAGCCAGGTGTCATTGCTTTCGGGTAAAAATAGAGTACAACGTTTTTGTTGCCCTTATAGTCTGCTAGAGAAACGTCTTCGCCTCTTTGATTTTTCAAGCAAAATGCCGGTGCCATTTGGCCTACGTCTGGAAAAGCCATTCAAGGTCTCCTTATTCAGGTGTATTTTGGGATGATAGGCACTGTATCAAAAACTGACGTGATGAAAAGAACTGTGGTGGAATATCCGTAAATTAAGCTGATTTTTCAAAGCATGCGCCAGTATGAAGCGATCAGAGCGGTTGAGAAAGCCGCCCAAATGACAACAGTGCCCCTCTGCCACCATATCAATATCGGGTGAACTCATCGGTTTGTCCTGATCCTCAACTAGAATTTTTACGGATTGTTCGGGGAAGATAAAACAGCTTTCAATATCATTATGGCCTCGCTGGAGAAGAATTCGACCCTCCTGGAGGGTTATCACTTCCTTATAATTTAACTTCTTAAGTGTCAGGTAAAGGCCCGCTGAAAGCGCCAACACTTGAATTATGGCAAAAGGGAGTACTACCCAGCCCCCCAGAAGCGCAATTGGTACAGTAATAAGGCTAATAATCAGCGAAACAGCGAGAACTACCCATAGGTTACCCTCATAGCTCATAGACTGGTTCGGGGTTAGCACCACCTGCGTTACGTGGTTCTTTTGAGTAGTAACTTTGACCATTTGACGCCCCTCACTGTTGAGTTTAGAACATCTGACGGGTTATGTGTTTGCATCGGGAGTGGTGCTAATTGGTTTAATAAGACCAATAAAAAAGGCGCCCTTGAGGGCGCCTTTTTAGAAGAGCTGTACGCTTGCCAATACTTTAAGGCAACAAGTGTTGAACTGCGTCGCGTTCTTCGGTCAATTCCTGCTCAGTAGCAGCCAGTTTGCCGCGAGAGAATTCATTGATTTCCAAGCCTTGTACAATTTCCCAGTCGCCGTTTTTGCAAACACAAGGGAACGAGTAGATCAAAGCTTCAGCAATACCATAGCTACCATCGCTGTAGACGCCCATGCTGACCCAGTCACCTTCTGGTGTACCAAGAGCCCAATCATGCATGTGATCAATGGCCGCATTAGCAGCAGATGCTGCTGAAGAAGCTCCGCGTGCCTTAATAATTGCTGCACCGCGCTGTTGAACCGTGGGGATAAACTCTTCTTCATACCAAGCTTGGTCAACCAAGTTAATCGCAGTTTCACCAGCAACTTTAGGATGATGAAGATCTGGGAACTGAGTTGCGGAGTGGTTACCCCAAACCAGCATATTAGTGACATCGTTAACAGTCTTGCCAGTCTTTTGTGCTAGTTGAGTCATGGCACGGTTGTGATCCAGACGCATCATTGCAGTGAACTGACGTGGGTTGATATCTGGAGCATTGCGTTGAGCGATAAGAGCATTGGTGTTGGCAGGGTTGCCTACAACCAATACTTTAATATCTTTGGAGGCATTATCGTTAATTGCTTTACCTTGCGCAGAGAAGATAGCCGCATTAGCTTCAAGCAGATCTTTACGCTCCATACCTGGTCCACGTGGGCGTGCACCGACCAATAACGCATAATTTGCATCTTTAAATGCCACGTTGGGATCATCGGTACAAACCATACCGGCTAATAGAGGGAAAGCGCAGTCATCCAACTCCATGGCAACACCATTCAGTGCTTCCAGAGCGGGAGTGATTTCTAACATTTGTAAAATGACGGGCTGATCTTCACCCAGCATTTGGCCAGAGGCAATGCGGAACAGTAAAGAATAGCTAATTTGGCCGGCCGCTCCGGTGACAGCTACACGAACAGGTGCTTTCACGATATTTCTCCAAGACAAGTTGATAACTAGAATGGTCGGCAATTATAAGCAAATTGCACAAAATATCACTCATCCGTAAGTATTATTTATATACACCGGATGAATACCCGGTTTTGTGAGCAGCCATCTTAATTCTTGAGTGGGCACTATTTACTGGCATCGGCCATAGGTTGAATGGAAATCTGTTTGTCCGAGAGAAGCTGGTTTACAGGGATAGAGACATATTCATGGTGATGATAGTCACTGGTGAGAACGACCCCATCCCAGATAATGATGTCTAGGTCGATCGTTCGAGGGCCAGATTTTATAGGGCCGCGCTTTCTTTTGAGACGGTCTTCGATAGATTTCAAATACTGATTGAATTCATCGTATGTCAATTCAGTTTCAATTAAATAGGCCGAGTTAAGAAAATTGGGTTGTTGGGTGTAGCCCACGGGTTTTGTTTCAATAGTATCGGCTGTTGCCAATAATTGAGTTTCACTTTCTAAAATGTCCTGCGACAGTGAGATGTTTTTCGGTGCATCGATATTTGAACCCACTGAAACAATGACTAAATGTCGCTTTGGGTCCCTTGTTGATGAGGTGCTGATCACTGATTTAAATAGGCTCAAGAAATCCCTCTCTCATGGTATTGCTCCGCATTCAAACCCCTATGATTTAGCCCTTCACCACCGTCTACCATCAGAATTTGGCCTGTGACAAAGTCATTTTCCAGCAAATAGTACAAAGCTTTGACCAAATCGTCAGTTCTTCCCTGCCGTTTCAGGGGTATTCCCTCAATACGCCATTTTATATAGTCATCAGATCTTTTCTTACCAGGCATGATAACGCCGGGAGCAATGCCATTGACTCTGATGTTGGGGGCAAGCTCCATTGCGGCTAGCTGAGTAAATTCTCCTAGTGCCTTCTTGGAAAGCAGGTATGCCGCATAGTTATTTTGTTGAAATGCTATCTTATTGTCGAGAATGTTAATGACACTACCCTTCGAGCACACATTTGCAAAAGCGCGCGTTAAAAGGAATGGAGCAAAAAAATTAACGGTAAATTGATGCTGCAGGCCGTCTCTGCTGGTATCTGCGATGGTTGCTGCATCATAGGCTGAAGCGTTGTTGATCAAGACTTGGAGGGTTGGGTGTTCGTCATATACCCATTCGATCAACTTTTGCGGATCTTGCTTGGATAGATCGAACTGGAACGTGGTACAGCCTACACCCAACATCCTAATAGATTCTGCTGCCTTTTGAGCTTCATTCGATGAGGTATGGTAGTGAAGTGCAATATCAAACCCCGCATTCGCTAGCGCTTGGGCGAATACAAATCCGAGCCTCGTTGCTCCGCCTGTCACTAGTGCTGTTGGTTTGTCTATTAGGTTTGTCATCACATCTGGGTCAGAAATCATAGGTAGCCCATGATTCCACTCTTCGGAGGTTGGATCAATGCCAGGTCGTTCTATTTATTGGGGCATGGATTGCACGCAATTATCATTTTATTCAGTATTTGGCCATATTAGGGCGTAATCTCTAAACATTTACGATAGGTAGCGGTCTATAGAATTGGAAGTTTGCTACACTCTCAAACCCACTGGACTTTGGCGATATAGAAAAACTGATGCTTTTCCACTTGAGAATTATTATCCCTGCACTACTGATGAGTTTGGCTCCTCTGGTGTCGGCTGACCTTGATTACACACCAAACCAGTCGAAAACGGCTATTGAGGTTATCGATGAGTTGACGACTAAGCATTACCGTCGGCTGCCCTTGGATGATTCCCTATCAACTAAACTGTTATATCAGTTCATTGATTACTTGGACCCAGCAAAGACTTATTTGCTAGAAGAGGATATTACTGAATTTAAACAGTGGGAAACCAGCCTTGACGATATGTTTAAAGCGGGTGACCTAAGCGCAGGTTTTCATATCTATAATCGTTACTATCAACGCGCAATAGCGCGCCTTCAGAAAAATATTGATTTATTAGAAAGTGATTTCCAGTTTGATCTGACTAAAGATGAATACCTGTCGGTTGATATAGATAGCAACCAATGGCGATCTACCTCTGCCGATGCTGATGACTACTGGCGCAAGCGTATAAAAGAGGCCTACCTCGGGTTAAAAATCAATGATAAAGAGCCTGAAGCTGCCCGTGAGTTGTTAATCAAACGTTATATCAATCTTCGCAAACAACTGACTCAACGCGATAGTGAAGATGTGTTTCAAGTCATTATGAATTCGCTGGCAAGTCTATACGGCCCACATACGACTTACATGTCGCCGCGCTCGATGGAGAACTTCCGTATAGCCATGTCCCTATCTCTTACGGGCATTGGTGCCGTTCTTCAACTAGAGGATGAGCATACAAAAATTGTTCGGGTTATACCGGGTGGCCCTGCTGATAAGCAGGGCATTCTTCAAGCTGGAGATAAAATTGTAGCGGTCGGCCAAGGTGATGATGAGAAGGTAGATGTCGTTGGTTGGAGGCTGGATGATGTTGTTGATCTTATTCGTGGCCCTAAAGACAGTGTTGTTCGACTGGAGCTGATCCAGGCACAGGGTGAATTTGCAGGTAATAGCCGTGAAATTTCTATTATTCGAGACAAGATACAACTCGAGGAGCAATCTGTAAAAGCTGAGGTAATAGAAGTTCCATCAGAAAGCGGTGTATTTCGCCTTGGCGTGATTGAAATACCTACCTTCTACTTGGACGTAGAAGCCTATTACGATCGTGACCCCAATTTCAAAAGTACTACCCAAGATACACTACGCCTATTAAATGACTTATCTCAACAGAATGTAGATGGCATTATTTTAGACCTGAGAAATAATGGCGGAGGCTTTCTTCAAGAGGCGACAACCCTCACAGATTTATTTATTGATCCAGGGCCTATTGTTCAGGTTCGCAACGCCAATCAGCTTATTTCTCGTAATTATCGATCGAGAGGTGATGCTTACTATCGTGGACCACTGTTGGTACTGATTAACCGCCTAAGTGCATCCGCATCTGAAATTTTTGCAGGTGCCATACAGGATTATAGGCGTGGCTTGGTGGTAGGTGGTCAAAGCTTTGGCAAGGGAACCGTACAGGTTCAGTTGCCTCTGCGGGAAGGACAGTTAAAACTGACGGAATCCAAATTCTATCGTGTCTCAGGAAACAGTACTCAACACCTGGGAGTGGTTCCCGATATTAAATTACCTTCGTATTACGATACGGAGAAAGTGGGTGAAAGTAGTGAGGAAAATGCCCTGCCCTGGGACAAAATTCCTGCAGCACCTCATAGGCAGTACAACCTGACGACGGTTCCCCTACAAACGCTTCAAGAGCGTCACGAGTATCGTTTGAAACAAGATCCCGACTTGATCCATTTAGGTGATGAATTGGCTGTTCTGAAAGAGCGCAGCAAGGTAAAGCAGCTATCACTTAATGAGGAAAAACGTCGTGAAGAGATTAAAAATAATGACGAGCTACTGTTATCCCTTGAAAACAAACGTAGAGTCAGTAAAAAAGCCGTCCCCTTTTCGTCTGTAGAAGCATGGCGAGAAGCCAAAGACCCCGAGGACGACAACAGGCCTCTACCTGAGCGGGACCCAATTTTGTATGAAGTTGGGAATATCATGGCAGACTACATTCGTTTATCGACATCACTTGCGCAACAAGCTAAACGCCCCTGATATGAAATTAGTCTCTTTTAATGCCAATGGCATTCGCGCACGTTTACATCAGCTTCAAGCGATCGTAGAAAAACATTCGCCAGATATTATCGGTATTCAAGAAACAAAGGTTGTTGATGAGCAGTTTCCAATCGACGATATCCGGCAGATGGGATACGAAGCGATCTATCACGGACAAAAGGGACATTATGGTGTCGCCCTACTCTATCGATTACCCCTAATACTAAGCCAGAAGGGGTTTCCCTCTGATGGTGAAGAAAGCCAGAAACGACTGGTTTACGGACAATTTGAATTTAGTGGAGGAAAACTGAGCGTTTATAACGGGTATTTCCCCCAGGGGGAAAGCCGTGATCACCCACAGAAATTTCCATGTAAAAGGCAATTCTATAGCGACTTGCTAGCCTGTTTAGAAGAGAGGCATCAACCCGATGAGTACGTATTAGTCATGGGGGATATGAATGTAGCGCCTTTGGACCAAGATATAGGTATTGGCGATGACAATCGAAAACGCTGGTTACGTACTGGAAAATGCTGCTTTTTACCCGAAGAGCGTGACTGGCTTGAGAGGCTTGAAAAATGGGGGCTCGTGGATAGCTATCAACACTTTCATGCTGATGAGCAACAGCGCTATAGCTGGTTTGACTACCGCAGCCGAGGTTTTGAACGAGACCCCAAAAGGGGGTTGCGGATAGATCTTATGTTGGCATCGGTTCCACTTATCAGAATATCATCCGATGCCGGCATAGATCATGAAATACGTGCATTAGAAAAGCCCTCCGATCACTGCCCTGTCTGGCTATCAATCGCCCCCTAAAAGTCAACGGATTGTCACCTCGAACGCTTATAAGATTACGAAAGCTAAAAAACGAGGTGAATTTCGATGAAAAGTCTCGCTGTTATTGGGTTGTTGGCCGCATCTATTGCCTTGACTGCCACGCCCGCTTTAGCCAAGGATCGTCATTACAGTTCTGACCGGCAGTACGAGGCCCACAGTGATAGGCATCGTAGTTATAATCATGACTATCGTCGGGGTTCCAAGCATCATTATCGGAATTATGATCGCAGGCATGACTATGGCCGTCACTATGGGCATAAACGCTATCATCGCTTTAACGATTCCCACCGCTACTATGGTCATAGATACTATTATCGAAGCCATGACTACGTTGATGATTATTTTGTAATTTTAGGTGGGACAATTTTGATTAACGAATTGTTGTACCATTCACATGAACGCCACTAATAAAGACCGGGCACGCTATGCTGCTTAATTGTTATGGTGATATGACCAAGGTAGACGAAAGGAGTGTGACACTGGAACAGCAATCCCTTGAAAACTTCCTGGTCTCAGTTGAACGACGAGCCTATAGAATGGCCTATGCTTCACTTGGTCACCGTGAAGATGCATTAGATGTAGTTCAGGAGTCAATGACACAGCTTGTCGCACGCTATAGCAACAAAGCAGCCGATGAGTGGCGACCATTATTTTATAGGATTCTACAAAACAGGATTAACGATTTACACCGCAGTCATAAGATCCAGAACAAATTTAAGGGCTGGCTGACCCGATTCCGCGATAAAGACAGTGGGATTGATAGCGAGCCAGACCCCATTGAAAATGTGCCTGGGCCGGATAGCGGCTCCCCTCATCAGCAACATGAGCGGTCAAAGCAGATAGGTGTTTTACAAAATGCATTAGTTGCCCTGCCAGAACGCCAAAAGCAGGCATTTATGCTGAGATGTTGGGAAGGTTTTAGCACCGCAGAGACGGCAAGTGTCATGAAGTGTAGTGAAGGTAGTGTAAAAACTCATTATTCGAGGGCCATACACAGTCTGAGAGCAACACTTGGAGAGCATTGGGATGAATGACTTTGAAAAGCAAATGCAAAACGTATTGCGCCGTTCTGAGCGAGAGTTAGATACAGAAACAGCTCAGCACTTGGCTCAGGCCAGAATCACCGCCCTTAATGCTGCGAGCAAGATGCGTATGCCGAGGTTTTTTGTACCGGCCACAGGTATGGCTTTGGCCTCAGTATTGGCAGTGGTTTTGGTTTTATCGCCAGGTGTTCAGGATTACCCAGCAAACCAGGAGGAAACTCTCCTTAGTGAGGGGTTAGATCTCTATGAAGATATGGATTTTTACTATTGGCTGGCAGATGAAGAGAACTTACAAGGTTAGGCCTTTATGATGAACGACACTCATAATCAGTCTGTTTTTCGCTACCTACTTGTATTGGTTTTCTCTACCCTCGTAGTGACTCCGGCAGTAGCAAACCACGGCGGCTTGGGTTCTCCATCTGCCTTGCAACAAGGGTTTGAGAGGAAAAACACTCAAAGTGAGGAGAACTGGGAAGAAGTCTATCCTGTATTACCTTACGAATTATTTGAGCTTGCCGATAAAGGCGGAGAACCAAAAGGCTACGGTAATCATCACAAACGCTATGAAGAACTCACACCAGAACAACGAGAAAATCTGCGCAAGCGTCGTGATGATTTTAGATCATTGCCTCCAGAAGAGCGTGAACGAATTAGAAAGGCGAGGGAAAAATTCCGTAATATGCCGCCTGATAAACGCCAGGAATTAAAGGATAAATGGAAAAAAATGACGCCCGAGGAAAGAAGGCAACGGCATAAGAAAAAGGACAAAAAGCGATACGATTAGCTAAAAATAATCATGTTTGTGATATGTAAAAGCCGGTACTTTTAAGTGCCGGCTTTTACATATACGGTAAATTAAAGTTTAGCGTCAAGCTCAGGTATAACATCAAATAAATCGGCGACCAGACCGTAATCAGCTACCTGGAATATGGGTGCTTCTTCGTCCTTGTTAATCGCAACGATCACTTTACTGTCTTTCATCCCGGCCAGATGCTGAATAGCACCTGAGATACCCACTGCTATATAGAGTTCGGGGGCCACAATTTTGCCAGTTTGACCGACCTGCATATCGTTGGGGACAAAGCCCGCATCGACTGCAGCGCGAGAGGCTCCAACAGCAGCACCCAGCTTATCGGCAATCTTTTCAAGCATTTGAAAGCTTTCGCTACTGCCCATACCTCGGCCGCCTGAAACCACAACTTGAGCCGAGGTTAATTCAGGGCGCTCTGAAACCGCAAGCTCTTCACTCACAAAGACAGAGGTTTCAGCGTTATGAATAGTGGTTAAGGTTTCGACTGAAGCATTGCCGCCATCAGCGGGGACAGCATCAAAAGCAGTGGTTCTAACCGTCAATACCTTTATGGAATCACTGCTTCTAACAGTGGTAATGATATTGCCTGCATAAATGGGCCGCTTAAAAGTGTCTGGGCTTTCTACACTACTTATATCGGAAATTGCCTGAACATCCAGCAATGCTGCGACACGAGGTGCAATATTTTTTCCTGTGGTTGTAGCTGGAGCGAGGATATGCGAATAATTGGCACCAAGTTCGGCCACCAAAGGTGCAAGGTTCTCCGCCAAACGGTTGCCATAGGCTGGATTGTCGGCAAGCAGAACTTTTCCTATACCGGGTATTTTAGCGGCAGCATCAGCAACACCGCTACACTCAGTCCCAGCAACAAGCAGATCAATATCACCACCAATGGCTTGAGCTGCGGCGATGGTGTTGAGCGTTGCAGCCTTCAGGCTGCTGTTGTCGTGTTCAGCAATAATCAGAATGCTCATTAGATCACCTTCGCTTCATTTCTTAATTTATCGATTAACTCATCGACACTTGCTACTTTGATACCCGCAGAGCGCTCGGCAGGTGATTCGACCTTTAACGTTGTAACGCGTGGTGTGATATCAATACCCAATTCCTCTGGTGTCGTTGTCTCCATCGGTTTTTTCTTAGCCTTCATAATATTAGGCAAGGAGGCATATCGAGGTTCATTAAGGCGTAGATCGGTAGTCACAATAGCCGGAAGGTTGAGTTCTACCGTTTGTAAACCACCATCGACTTCACGTGTCACGGTAGCTGTCGATCCGTCGATTACAAGCTCGGAAGCAAAGGTACCCTGAGGAAACCCTGTCAGTGCCCCCAGCATCTGACCTGTCTGATTGTTGTCACCATCAATAGATTGCTTCCCCATCAGAATAAGATCCGGGGCCTCTTGATCACAAACTGCTTTTAAACACTTGGCAATAGCCAAGGGTTCAAGGTCAATGTCAGATTGAATCAATATACCTCTATCAGCGCCGAGTGCCAGAGAGGTACGAATTTGCTCCTGGGCCTGTTTTGGGCCGATAGAGACAGCAATAATTTCTGTTTCGGGGTTCTTTTCCTTGAGACGCACCGCCTCTTCAACAGCAATCTCGCAAAAAGGATTGATCGACATCTTTACGTTATTAAGGTCTACACCCGAGCCATCGGCTGTTGGTCGTACCTTTACGTTGTAATCAACAACGCGTTTGACCGCTACAAGAACTTTCATTGAATACCCTTTGAATATGGCCGGTTACATTGAAGGGGTAACTCAGGAATAAGCAAAAATCCCTTTACCCT
This sequence comes from Porticoccus sp., assembly GCA_041581635.1. GTDB lineage: Bacteria > Pseudomonadota > Gammaproteobacteria > Pseudomonadales > Porticoccaceae > Porticoccus. The sequence goes on from JBFICW010000015.1 coordinate 32,792, forward strand.
AGAAAGGCTGTAATAATGCCGCTCTGAGTCATCCAAATCAAGGTGGCAGTGGGTTTTATAGGAATCTTATACTGACTAACTGGTACTGACTGCACGGTCATTAAATCTGCGTGGCACCTATTGAATATAAAGGATAAAATCGCCGCTTCCTAATGTCATCTGTGCAACCACCAAAAATAAGAGCCTAAAGGAGAATTCTGTGGAACGTGAATATATGGATTACGATGTGGTTATTGTCGGAGCTGGGCCTGCTGGCCTGTCGGCAGCCTGTCGTCTTAAGCAGATTAATCCTGAGCTTTCCGTTGTTGTTGTGGAAAAAGGTTCTGAGGTTGGAGCACACATACTCTCCGGTGCGGTGTTTGAGCCTACGGCGTTGAACGAGCTATTTCCAACTTGGGCGTCGCTGAATGCACCCATTAAAACGGAAGTGAAAACCGACAATATCTACGTTTTTAGCGAGACTAAAGGGTTTAAAGTCCCCTCATTGTTTGCCCCAAAAACAATGCATAACACGGGTAATTACATCATCAGCCTGGGTAATTTGTGCCGTTGGCTGGCTGAACAGGCAGAAAATTTAGGTGTTGAAATCTTCCCGGGATTTGCAGTTGCAGAGATTCTTTACTCTGAAGAAGGTATCGTCAATGGCGTTATTACAGGCGATATGGGCGTCGGTCCTGATGGTCAACATAAAGACTCCTATATGCAAGGTATGGAGTTGCGTGGAAAGTACACACTTTTTTCCGAAGGTTGTCGTGGCCACTTGGGCAAACAATTAATTACTAAATTTTCTCTTGATGAGCAGTCTTCTCCTCAACATTATGGTTTGGGAATCAAAGAGCTATGGTCAATACCTAATGACAAACATCAAGAAGGACTGGTGATTCATAGTGCAGGCTGGCCACTCAATGAGAGCAATTCCTCCGGTGGTGGATTCTTATACCACCTGGAAGGTAATCAGGTGGCTGTCGGTTTAATCACGGATTTATCCTACTCCAACCCTCATGTCAGTCCATTTGATGAATTTCAGCGCTATAAGCATCACCCAGTCATCAGTCAGTATTTAGACGATGGTAAAAGGCTCTCCTACGGTGCACGAGCCTTGGTCAAAGGTGGTTTGCAATCACAGCCAAAAATGACTTTTCCTGGTGGGCTCTTAATTGGTGACAATGCGGGCACCTTAAATTTTGCGAAAATTAAGGGCATTCACTGTGCCATGAAATCCGGGATGATCGCAGCAGAATCTGCCGCTGCCGCTATTAGCGATGGTCGTAAACACGATGAATTGCTGTCATACACTGAATCTTACAAAGCTAGCTGGGCCTATAGTGAGTTGTACCAGCAGAGAAATTTTGGTCCTGCACAGCATAAGTGGGGAAACATAGTAGGTTCTGCGTATTCCTTCATCGATATCAATATTTTTAATGGCAAGCTGCCGTGGACACTGAAAGACCCAATTGCCGATCACGCTAAACTAAAGCCTGCGGCCGAGTGCAAAAAAATTGAATACCCCAAACCTGATAATAAATTAAGCTTTGATAAGCTCAGCTCAGTATTTTTATCGAATACCAACCATGAAGAGGCACAACCCTGTCATTTGATTTTGAAAAACCCAGACGTGCCTATCAGTCATAACCTTCCATTGTTTGATGAGCCGGCACAACGCTACTGCCCGGCAGGTGTCTACGAAGTTATTGATGATGAAGCTGGCAACAAGAAATTCCAGATTAATGCACAGAACTGCGTTCACTGTAAAACATGTGATATTAAGGATCCTACCCAAAACATCGTTTGGGTCACCCCTGAAGGCTCTGGTGGCCCCAATTACCCAAATATGTAGCTATTGATGATCAAGGGGTCGGTAGGCCCCTCTTGGTTTATTAACTCCAGAATTGAAATTTATTCGAGTCGAAAAAAATGTCCCTGACTTAGCACGCCATAGAATGTCGAACCAGGTTCATGAGATTGTTCTGCTATTTCAACAAGATGATAAAAAACCGACCGGTTAATCTTGGCTTCAAGGTTATCTCTAACAAGTATGTACGGTGAAGGTTCGCCTGTCTGAGATTGGACATTAACCCTGATAGGATGACCTGCTGAGGCGATAACTCGATCCCCGGTATTACAGTGAAAGACCAGTGCTTGGCTACTACTCCCTTTACCATGGACATCCAAGGCAATAGCGATAAACGGAACATCATCGACTTTAATTCTCCATTTTTCGGCAGGTGTGACTAAAAAGTACTCATCCTCTTCTCGTTTTAAAACCGTTGAAAATAAATTAATCAGGGGTTGTCTTTGGATGGCACTGTTTTGGTGGTACCAGGTTCCATCAGACGTTATATGTATGTCTATATCTCCGCTAAGAGGAGGGTTCCAGCTTGCAACCGGTGGCAGTTTCGACTGAGCCAGTTGTTGTTCCAGTAAAACATTAATTAAGGATTGGTAAGATTGATCAGACATTTAGAAGGTATATTGCCCAGGAGTTGTCCCCTATTCCCCATGGTGATACCGATATTTGCCACAAATCGGAGAAAATCTTCCTTGTCTTCAACACCGGTGCCATAGCTAACGTTGAAATAGGCTTCCACAGCCCCTTGGGCGAGAGCCCAGCATGACAGATAGTGATATTGAGGGGGTACATCTTCGAGGATATCCATATCGATTAACTTGGCTATCATGGTATTGAGCGCGTCAATATTGGAGCGCCGCATGTCATGTAGCGCCGACATTTTGTCTTCTACCTCTACATTTCCTTGTAACCTGGCTTCCAATTGCTGAACCAGTCTATCAAGAGCAGGATTCGACAAGCGCGCCTGAAAATAACAACGTGCTGCAGCACCAGGGTCGCCAGCCTCGGAGGCCTCAATTCCAATACGCAGGTTTTCGGTAATGTGGCGTTCATAGTCTAGAACTATTCGTACCAAGATTTCAGTTTTGGTAAGAAAGTGTTTATAAACAGTGCCCTTACCCACGCCTGCTTCCCTAGAGATAGCAGACACTGTCACTTTATCAATGCCGTCTCGAATCAATAGAGATAATGCCTTTTCAACAATACGTTCTTCACGTTCAAGAAAACGCTTTTTCTTTTCACGTATTTTACAGGTACTGTCAGGTGGTTTAGACATTTTATGGATTGGCTTGTGTCATCAGCAAGGTTTGATTGTCTGATGAAAACTAAAATGCTGTCAATGGTCACAGCGCATTTACTGTTTTGGGTAATCGAACCTATAAATCAAAGACTTGTTTTTCGGAAGGGATAATATGTGCCCTTTTGTTTAATTTTTATCTTCCCAGTGCAAGTCCTTAAATTGCTCAGGTTCTTTGTAACGCTGCTCTGGATCATAGCTGGTTGCCGTAGAAAACAGCGTATGCCATAGGGTTTTTCTGTCACAGCGGTAGTACTTTACCTTGGCATCGAAGGCGGCCTGATGGCAGCCTTTATGGGTCATAAAACCGGATTCTTGTAGAGAAAAATCGTCAGAAAAAAAGTCCGTTTTAACCACTAAATCATAGGTAGGATAAAAAAGGGCTATGCAAACCAGAAATAAAAGTATCACAACAGCTTTCATGTATAGCTCAACCTCAGTGTATTCGATAATGGGCAAAGTATAAGTAGGTTGCCGTAAAAAAGCATTTTACCGCATTTAAACCCCAAGATTTAGCCTTTCGTCCCTTAGCCAGAGCCAAATTAGAATGAAAGCAATAAAACTGACAAGCGCAGCTACATTGAAGGCTAGGATGGGTTCAATATCCCAAAGAGTTCCACCGATATAAGAACCTATAGCACCACCTGCGCCAAAACAAAAAGCACTGTAGAAAGCTTGCGCTTTTCCCTGATTACCGGGTTCAAAAAGTCGACGAACACATTCTATTGCTGCTGCGTGAAATGCTCCGAAGGTGAAGGCGTGAAAAGTTTGGGCGGCAAGCAAAATAACTAATTGATCAGAGCAATAGCCTATCAGCAGCCAGCGCAATGTTGCTAGCGCCAAGCAGCTCAACATAATGCTCCTAACCCCAAATCTAATAAGTAACCGGTGCATCAGTAAGAAGAGGCATACTTCGGCAATGACACCAACAGACCAAAGCATACCGATACTACTACGGCTGTAATCAAAGCTTTCTAAATAAATACTGAAAAAGCTGTAGTAGATACCATGTGAAACCTGCATTAATAAACCTGCAACCAGAAAAGCTATGGCTGCAGACTTTTTAAGTGATGTGACAAATTTCTGAGATGGTTTTTCGTGGTGTTGATGATTCGGATTGGGCACATACAAGCTGCTGACAAAGATACCAGCCAGCAATAATAAGCCAATAATGGGTAGTGTTTGAATATCATGACCGTCAAACCAAAGGCCTCCGCCTAGAACAAATATGATAAAACCAATAGATCCCCATAAACGAATTCGACTATACGTTTCAGGCTGGTGTCGTAGAAAACTGACCGTGATAACTTCATGTTGCGGCAATATGGCATTCCAAAAAAAACTGTAACTAACCATTACCCATGCGATGGTCCAAAACTTTTGATCAAGAAATATACCAGTAAAACAGAGGAACGAAAGGAAGGCTCCAATACGTATAATCAGTAATCTCTTGCCTGTACGATCAGCAAGCCAACCCCATAGATTAGGGGCAATAATTTTGGTTGCCATAGGTATGGCCAAGAGAAGACCGATATCGGTAGAGGAAAACCCAAGATCCAGCAGGTAGAGTGACCAGAACGGATAGAGCGCCCCTAGTAGGCCGAAAAAACAAAAGTAAAAGGCAGATAGCCGCCAGTATGGAACTGGCGGTGTTAATTCCCCATTGTGGGTCAATTAATGGCCTTACTGGACTGGTTTTAGTGGTTGGCCTGGGTGGATATCGGCATTTTGGGCCCTGTCTCTCAACAGGTGATCCATTAGGGTAATGGCCAACATCGCTTCAGCTATAGGGGTAGCACGAATCCCAACGCAAGGGTCGTGACGGCCCTTGGTGATGACTTCGATAGGATTACCATGCACATCTACTGAGCGCCCAGGAATCCTTAGGCTGCTAGTAGGTTTTAATGCGATATGCGCAATAATGGCTTGCCCAGATGAAATACCGCCCAAGATACCCCCGGCATTGTTCGAAAGAAAACCCTCTGGGGTGATCTCGTCCCGGTGCTCTGTCCCAGTTTGAACGACAGAGTCAAAACCTGCTCCAATTTCTACGCCTTTTACAGCGTTAATACTCATCAACGAGTGTGCAATTTCAGCATCGAGCCGATCAAAAATAGGCTCACCTAGTCCGGCTGGAACTTGAGTCGCAGTCACCGTAATTTTGGCACCGATAGAGTTGCCCTCTTTGGATAGGTTCTGCATGAACGCTTCCATTTCGGGAACTTTGTCAGGATCTGGACAGAAAAACGGGTTGTTTTCTACTTCATCAAGCAACACTTTTTCAGCCTTAATCGGGCCAAGTTGAGATAAGTAACCCCTAACCTCGATTCCTGCGAGCTGCCTTAGATACTTTTTAGCAATAGCACCGGCAGCTACTCGCATGGCTGTTTCGCGTGCAGATGAACGACCTCCACCCCGATAATCCCTAAAACCATACTTGCGATGGTAAGTGTAGTCAGCATGGGCTGGTCTAAACTGGTCCTTGATGTTGGAGTAATCCTTTGAGCGTTGATCCGTATTTTCGATAATTAAACCAATCGGTGTACCCGTGGTTTTTCCTTCAAAGACACCGGACAGTATTTTTACCACATCACCTTCTTTACGCTGGGTGGTATAACGTGACTGTCCTGGTTTTCTGCGGTCTAGATCGTGCTGCATGTCTTCTACAGAAAGCTCAAGACCCGGAGGGCAACCATCAACAATACAGCCTAGTGCAGGGCCATGGCTTTCACCAAAGGTGGTTACAGTAAAGAGCTTGCCTATGGTATTGCCGGACATAAATACTTCCACATAAAAGATGTTAACGATATTTCGAAAATGCAGGCTAAACTGAGGCCGAACATTGTCGATCGAGATGGTGGATATTATACGATGATTGTTCTGATGTTGTTACGCTGAAATAAACTCATCCCGATGAACCTGGAGCTCTTCTGCTGTCATCACAAAAACACCCTGCCCGCCTCGTTCAAACTCTAACCACATAAATGGAACATTAGGAAACGCTTCCTCCAATGCCATACCTGAATTACCCACCTCCACGATCAAGGTACCTCGGTCGGTTAAGTGTCCTCCCGCCTCGAGTAATAACCTGCGTGTAAAGTCGAGCCCATCATCACCGGAAGCCAAACCGATTTCAGGCTCATGGTGATACTCCGGTGGCATGGATGCAATATCTTCTGCATCGACATAGGGTGGGTTAGTAACAATCAAATCGTATTTGTCACTTCCTAGTCCGGCAAACAAATCTGAATGCCTGGCGGAGACTCTGTGCGCTAATTGATGATGGTGAATATTTCTCTCTGCTACAGCAAGCGCGTCGGTGGAAATGTCACTTAGCGTGACATTGGCATTGGGAAAATAATAGGCACAGGCAATACCAATACAACCGCTGCCAGTGCAAAGATCGAGAATCGTAGCTGGCTGGTGTGGCAACCAAGGCTCAAATTGCCGTTCAATTAACTCAGCTATGGGAGATCTGGGTACCAATACCCGCTGATCCACCTCAAACTTGAAACCGGCAAACCAGGCCTCCCCGGTAAGATAAACTGCGGGAAGCTGCTCATTGATTCTTCGATTGAATAACTGAGTAATGATAGTCTTTTGCTGATCAGTTACCGGTTGCTCGAGAATACTACTATCCGTATCCCAAGGTAGTGCTAGCGCGAACAGTACCAACGTCAGCGACTCGTCCCAGGCGTTATCTGTTCCATGACCAAAATAGAGGTTGTTAAGGTCAAATTGCTCTTCACCCCATAAGATAAAATCGCCGACAGTCTTCAAATGTGCTGGTGTGTTTAACATGGGTGGTATTGTATCTATTCAGGGGATAAATGGCTTTACGTTTATTGAGTGCTGACGTACGGTTATGCTCCTTAACTTTTAACCTTTAATTCAGAGACTAACGTTGAATACTACTGACAGCTATAAACAAATTATCGAATCTACTGGCGAAGACACTTCCCGTGCTGGTCTGGTTGACACACCAAAGCGCGCAGCTAAAGCATTTGAGTTCCTGACTCGTGGTTACCACCAAACATTGGATGAAGTCATCAATGATGCACTATTCCCCTCTGATGCAAGCGAAATGGTGATTGTGAAAGATATTGAACTCTACTCACTCTGTGAGCACCACTTACTTCCCTTCATCGGAAAGTGTCACGTTGCCTACATCCCCAACGGAAAAGTACTTGGGCTTTCAAAAGTTGCTCGTATTGTCGATATGTTTGCTCGTCGCCTTCAAATTCAGGAAACACTGGTAACCCAGATTGCAAATACCATAGAAGAAGTGACCGAAGCCCAGGGTGTTGCCGTCATTATTGAAGCCAAACACATGTGTATGATGATGCGTGGTGTGGAAAAGCAGAATTCCGTTATGAAAACCTCAGCCATGCTTGGCTCATTTAGAGACAATCAAGCGACACGCAATGAATTTCTTTCACTGATTAATTGTTAGACTTTCATAAATTAAGAATTTTTTATGGTTGAGTCTGCCACCTGAGCTCAGCGCAGCCCCGACTAAATGTAATGGCATCTAAACAGGCCAGAGAGCTCGTCGACATTGACCAACCTATCCCTTGTTTATCCGTGAGGTATTCGAGTATTTGTCCAACAAGGGGCTGGTGGCTCAGTAGTAGTACTTGATCGACATCTGTTAGTGAATCAACACGTGCTTCTACGTCATGCAAGCTGCCCCCAGAACGCAGCGAGTCTTCAAAAATCAACGCTCCACGATAGTTTAGGGTTTTAGTTACAACTTGGAGTGTCTGTCGGGCTCTTAAGGTGGGGCTACAGAGAATCAATGGTACGCGGGATAACTCATCGATGTGTTGCATCACAACATTGCGGGTTTCGACTTGCCCCTGAGCTGACAATGAGCGTTCGCCACAGGCTGCATCAAAGGGTGCATCACCATGACGTAATAGGTAAATAAGCATGATGCTAGGGCATGTTGCTACACAGTCTTGTCATCTTGCGGGGGTTGCTCCTCTCTGTTATTAACAAATGCTGGCACGTCTTCCATATCAGTAGGTGCAGGGCTCCCGTCAACCTCTTCAAACTCAACATCAATAACCTCGTCGGGTTGCTGAAGATCCACTTCCGGCCAATCCGAAAAAGGGAATGGCTTTACATCACTGTTGAAGGTGAGAAACAGAAAGGCTTGGTAGGTCCATTTTGATGTTCCCTGTCCGAGATCGCGTAGATTATCGTTCCCAGAGCCGGTAATAAGCACCAATAGAAACTGTAAGACAGCAACAACCCAGATAACCATGCGAGCCACTACAGACAACACGCCAATCACGACCATGTAGAGCAGGCGAATCCAGGTTTCAGTATTCAGTAGGTTTGATTTTGTTTTCTGTTCCATCATGCCCCCCCGGTAAATTCAACATCGGTACTTTGTTCAGCCAGCATGAGGCTCGTTAGAACCTCGTGGACTGGGCGCTTATTGAACATTGTATCGTATAGGGCATTGACCAACGGCATATAAATACCCAGTTGTTCCGCCTCTTCTTTAATAATCCTGGTCGTATTAATACCCTCGGCAACTTGCCCCACCCGTTCTATTGCCGTTTCAAGGTCTAGGCCTTCACCTAACGCATAACCTACTTGAAAATTACGACTAAGTGGCGATGTGCAGGTGACAAAAAGATCGCCTACTCCACTTAGACCTAAAAATGTCATGGGGTTAGCGCCAAGACTCGCTGCAAAGCGGCTCATTTCAGCCAGACTACGTGTGATGAGAACACTGACGGTATTCTGCCCCATTTTCATGGCTGCCGACATACCCGCCGCTATGGCATAGATATTTTTGAGTGCCCCGGCAAGTTCCACCCCAAATCGATCGGTGTTGGCATACACTCTGAAATAATTAGAACTCAGTAATGTTTGAACATCTTTGCAAAGAGAGTCATCAGCACTGGCAACAACTGTTGCAGTTATCGCTTTCTTGGCAATTTCTTTCGCTAAATTTGGCCCGCTGATAATGCCAACCCTGGCCTGAGGGAGCTCTTCTTCAAGAATTTCACTCATTAGCTTGAAAGTCTGAGCCTCTATACCCTTTGCCGTACTGATGACTTTAGTGCCTTGGGCAATATGAGGACTGGCTTCGTGGGCCAGGTGACGAAATGCTTTGCTGGGAACAGAAAAGAAAACTGTCTGCCTTCCCTGCAGACATTCTTTCAGATTAGATGAAAAAGTTAAGGTAGGCTCAAGCTGGTAGCCGGGCAGGTATCGAGCATTTTCATGGTCTCGATCACACTGCTCGGCATTTGCTTGATCACGCATCCATAAAACAACATCGTGTCCATTGGCTGCTATCATATTTGCTATAGCAGTACCAAAACTACCGCCACCTAACACTGCTATTTTACTTGATGCTGCCATTTCTGAACTTCAATATTGTCAATGGGTTGATTATAGGGCTATCAATCAGCTCATAGCTATATGAAACTCGTTATGAAGCTCTATCAAATAGCAATTGGTTAAGGCGTTTGACAAACAGCGAGGGGTTGTCCAATTGCTCACCTGCCGACAGAGTAGCCTGATCGTAGAGCAACTCAGCAAGCTCACCAGATTTTTCTTCATCGGTAGATTCAGCGAGACGGGTAACCAATGGATGTTTGGTATTCACCTCCAGGACAGGTTTATCCTCTGGTACTGGTTGCCCCGCCGCTTCCATCATCTTACGCATTTGTGGGCTAAGCGCATGTTCAGCATAAACTAGACACGCGGGAGAATCGGTTAAACGACGTGTTTCACGCACGCTTTCCACTCGCCCATCCAGGTGACCAGTTATTTTCTTCATAATATCGGATGATGTTTCGGTGTCTTTTTCATCGGCATCTTCAGTATTACCCAAGATAGACTCATCAAGTTCACCTTTGGTAATGTCCTGTAAGGGTTTACCGTCAAACTCCTGAAGGTGAGACAACGTCCACTCATCAAGGCGATCGGTCAGTAATAGAACTTCTATACCCTGCTTCCGGAATACTTCGAGATAGGTGCTATTACGAGCTGTTGTTATGTTGTCTGCCACAAGATAATAAATCTTATCCTGGCCGTCTTTCATACGTGAGATATAGTCCGCAAAGGATACAGTTTGCTCATCGCCTTCAGTTTCTGTCGTCGAATAACGGAATAGACCACCAACTCGTTCGCGGTTAGCAAAGTCCTCAGCAGGCCCCTCTTTCAAGACACTGCCAAATTCCTTCCAAAAACCTGAGTAATCATCCGGTGATTCCTTGGCCATTTTCTCCAGTAAATCCAAAACACGCTTAACCATGGCGCTTCGGATACTATCGACGGCCGTACTGCTCTGAAGAATTTCACGGGACACGTTTAGTGGCAGGTCATTAGAATCTAGTATGCCTTTCACAAACCTCAGATACATCGGTAGAAACTGCGATGCATCGTCCATGATAAAAGTACGCTGAATGTAGAGTTTCAGGCCTCTGGCAACTTCACGGTTATGCAGATCAAAGGGGGCATGTGCAGGAATATAAAGCAAGCTGGTGTAATCCAACTTTCCTTCTACGCGATTATGGCTCCAGATGAGAGGGTCTTCGAAATCATGGGATACATGCTTGTAGAACTCTTTGTATTCCTCATCTTTAATATCATTGCGAGGACGAGTCCAGAGTGCTGTGGCTGAATTTAATACCTGGTATTCATCCTCTACCGGTTCATCGCTGTCATTATCAGTTGTTGACGACGGTTTTTTTACTTCAATAGGCACAGCAATGTGGTCTGAATACTTTCTGATGGTACCTCTTATTCTCAGGTCAGCGGCATATTCAAGTTCATCTTCTTTCAAGTAAAGGGTAATGGTGGTGCCACGATCTACTTTTTCAATATCTTCTACAGTATATTCAGCTTCACCCTCACACGTCCAACGAACTGCTTGGTCTGCAGGTAACCCAGCTCGGCGTGTTTCTACAACCACCTTATCTGCAACAATAAAGGCTGAATAGAAACCAACACCAAATTGTCCGATTAACTGGGAATCTTTCTTTTGGTCGCCGCTAAGTCCACTTAAGAACTGAGAGGTACCCGATTTTGCAATGGTACCCAAGTGCTCAATGGCTTCCTCACGAGACATCCCAATACCATTATCTTGAATAGTAATTGTTCCAGCTTCGGGATCAGAGGTGATTCTCACCTTAAGGTCAGGGGAATCTTCGTAGAGCGACGAGTCAGCTAACGCTTCAAAACGCAATTTATCCACTGCATCAGAAGCATTGGAAATCAACTCACGGAGAAAGATTTCTTTGTTGCTGTACAGAGAGTGAATCATTAAGTGCAGAAGTTGTTTTGCTTCGGTCTGAAAACCGTGAGTTTCAACAGTCATGGTTACGACAATCTCCTATTACCTTATTTGTGTATTACGATGTGTGACTAATTAATGGTCTGTGAACACAAATGGGGGCGAGGCTGAATAATTCAACTGCTAAGGTAAATAAAATATGTGGCGCCAATAGATTGTCCCTGCGCGTCTGAGACAGAATAAATTACGAGGTAAAAAAAAGCGGCCATTGAGGCCGCTTTTTTAGAAAGGTGGTGGTTGTTACCAGCCAGTCACTTCCTTGAGTCCATCACCAATGTCTGCAAGGCTTCGGACAGTTTTAACACCGGCATCTTCTAGTGCTGCAAACTTTTCATCCGCAGTGCCTTTGCCACCAGCAATAATAGCGCCAGCATGGCCCATGCGCTTACCAGCGGGTGCTGTAACACCGGCAATATAGGAAACTACCGGTTTGGTAATATTTTCTTTGATGAAAGCCGCTGCTTCTTCTTCCGCAGATCCGCCAATTTCGCCGATCATCACGATAGCCTCAGTGGCGGGATCTTTCTCGAACATGGCAAGAATATCAATAAAGTTTGAACCCGGAATAGGATCTCCACCAATACCAACACAAGTAGATTGGCCAAAACCATAATCGGTGGTTTGCTTAACCGCTTCATAGGTCAAAGTGCCAGAGCGAGAGACAATGCCCACTTTACCTGGCAAGTGGATATGGCCAGGCATAATACCTATTTTGCATTCTCCGGGTGTGATAACGCCTGGGCAGTTAGGTCCAATCAGGCGTACACCTAGCTCATCACATTTCACTTTGCAGTCCAGCATATCCAACGTTGGAATACCTTCAGTGATACAGACGATAAGCTTAATACCGGCATTAGCAGCTTCCAGTATGGAATCTTTACAGAACGGCGCAGGAACATAGATAACAGAAGCTTCAGCACCTGTTTCAGCGACGGCATCAGCAACGGTATTAAATACAGGCAAACCCAAATGTGTTGTTCCACCCTTGCCCGGTGTTACACCTCCGACCATTTTTGTACCGTATTCAATCGCTTGTTCTGAGTGAAAAGTACCTTGGCCACCGGTAAAACCCTGGCAAATTACTTTAGTGTCTTTATTAATCAAAATAGACATTACTGGTTGCCCTCCGCTGCTTTAACCACTTGCTGAGCACCATCGGTCAAGCTGGTTGCTGCAATAATATTCAATCCACTCTCCGCAAGAAGTTTGGTACCAAGGTCAGCATTGTTGCCTTCGAGCCTGACAACAACAGGGACTTCTACACCTACTTCTTCAACGGCACCGATAACACCCTCGGCAATCAAGTCACAACGGACGATCCCACCAAAAATATTAATAAACACAGCTTTAACTTTTTCGTCGGAAAGGATAATTTTAAATGCTTCAACGACACGCTCTTTGGTCGCGCCACCACCTACATCCAGGAAGTTAGCAGGATCACCACCGTGGAGTTTAACTATATCCATGGTACCCATGGCTAAACCAGCACCGTTGACCATACAGCCGATATTGCCGTCTAGCGCGACATAGTTAAGATCCCACTGAGCAGCATGTGCCTCGCGTGCATCATCTTGGGATGGGTCGTGCATTTCGCGCAGTTTAGGCTGGCGATACATTGCGTTACCATCGATATTGATTTTGCCGTCGAGGCAGTGGAGGTCACCGCCTGCAGTAATAACCAATGGGTTGATTTCCAATAGCGCTAGATCAAAGTCTTGGAATAATTTTGCCAGCCCCAAAAACAACTTCGTGAACTGTTTAATTTGGTTAGGGTTTAAACCTAGTTGGAATGCCAGTTCACGGGCCTGGTAAGGTTGTGCGCCCGTCAGTGGATCAATCGTAGCTTTGAGGATCTTTTCAGGCGTTTCTTCAGCCACTTTCTCAATTTCTACACCACCTTCAGTGGATGCCATGAAGACGATACGACGCGATGAGCGATCAACCACAGCTCCAAGGTACAACTCCTGATCAATATCAGTACAGGGCTCAACAAGGATCCTGCTTACAGGTTGTCCATTATCATCTGTTTGGTAGGTCACCAAACGATTTCCAAGCCACTTGCGTGAGAATTCTTCAATCTCTGCTTTCGAGGTGACTAGCTTAACGCCACCCGCTTTCCCGCGACCGCCCGCATGAACCTGAGCTTTTACAACCCAGCGATCACCGCCGATAACATCGGCAGCAGCAATTGCTTCAGGAACAGTTTCCGCAGCCACTCCTTCTGACACGGGAAGTCCATACTCAGCGAAAAGCTGCTTCGCCTGATATTCATGTAGATTCATAGTGATTTCCGTTTGCTGGTTTCATTGGTGATATAAAAACTCCACTGGTTAGCGAGACCTGTTGAGTTTCGGGGTACGACTATTTACGCTTTTTACGATTTGGAATATGAATAGCGTGGCCATTGACAGCCAACGCAGCTTCATGAACGGCTTCGGAGAGTGTTGGGTGTCCAAAGACGGTCATACCAATATCTTCGGCACTGGAACCAAACTCCATGGCAATAGCAACCTGTTGAACCAGATCGGCAGCACTAGGGCCAACGATGTGGCAACCAAGAATTCTGTCCGTAGTGGCATCGGCAATCATTTTTACCATGCCGTCAGTTTCATTAGCAGCCATTGCCCGACCACTGGCAATAAAGGGGAAAATACCCACATTATAAGATTCACCAGCTTGCTTTAGCTGCTCTTCAGTTTTACCCACCGAAGCAATCTCCGGGTGAGTGTAAATAACATTAGGAATAATATCGTAGTTCATCTGTGTCTTCTGGCCCGCTATACGCTCAGCGACCATAACACCCTCTTCTGAACCCTTATGCGCCAGCATTGGACCTCGAACAACATCTCCCACTGCCCATACACCCGGTGCATTGGTTGCGCATTGATCATTGACGAAAATAAAGCCTCTTTCATCGAGGTTTACGCCACTGTCAGCTGCAAGCAAACCTTCTGTGTAAGGACGCCGACCAACACAAACGATTAATTTATCGAAGGTTTCCTGTGCTTCATTACCGTCGCTATCCTGGTAAGTGACAATCACCTCATTGCCTTTTACCTCGCTACCAGTAACTCGGCAGCTTAAGCGTATGTCCAAGCCTTGCTTGGTATATATTTTTTTGGCTTCCTTGGCGATTTGTTGATCCATCATGGCCAGGAAATCGTCCATGGCTTCGAGTAGCACAACCTTGCTACCGACACGATTCCAAACACTGCCTAACTCAAGACCAATGACGCCAGCACCAATGACTCCCAGCCTTTTGGGGGCCGATGTAATTTCAAGAGCACCCGTTGAATCAATGATTGTGTCACCATTGAGCGGAGCGACGGGGATATCGATTGGCTGTGAACCTGTAGCAATAATGACGTTGCCAGCTGAAAGGACAGTTGTTTTGCCATTGTGATCTGTGTATTCAACCTGGCGGCCAGCCAGGAGCTTACCGCTGCCAAATAACGAGGTTACACCGTTGCTTTTAAACAATCCGGCAATGCCATCAGTCAGCTGCTTTACGATTTTACCTTTTCGGTTAATCATCGCATCTACATCTAACGCTACATCACCGGTATTGATGCCATGGCTGGCCAAGTCGGTCTTGGTCTCATGGTATTTATAGGAGCTATCGAGTAATGCTTTAGAGGGGATACACCCTACGTTAAGGCAAGTGCCGCCATTGACACCTTTCCCCTCTGCATTTTGCCACTTCTCAATACAGGCCGTTTTCAAACCAAGCTGTGCTGCTCTGATCGCCGCAACGTAGCCTGCGGGGCCGGCACCTATAACAATGACATCATAATTATCAGACATAGTAATCTCAAGTGTATCAGTGTGTTATCGATTAAATCTCAAGCAAAATCTTAGCTGGATTTTCAATCATTTCCTTAATGGCGACCAGGAATCGAACCGCTTCCTTACCATCAATTAAGCGATGGTCGTATGACAGGGCGAGATTCATCATAGGACGAATAACGACTTGTCCATTTTCAGCAACGGGACGTTCCTTAATTGAATGCATACCGAGAATAGCAGCCTGCGGCGGATTTAAAATCGGTGTTGATAGCAGTGAGCCAAACACGCCACCGTTAGTGATAGTGAATGTCCCGCCGGTCATTTCTTCAATTGTGAGCTTCCCATCGCGTGCCTTTGCACCAAACTCTGCGATGGTGCTTTCAACTTCAGCGATGCTCATATTATCGGCATCGCGAAGCACGGGTACCACTAGACCTTTGTCGGTAGAAACGGCGACACCTACATCCTGATAGCCATGGTAAACAACATCATTTCCATCAATAGAAGCATTAACCGCAGGGAACCGTTTAAGTGCTTCAGTGGCTGCACGAACAAAGAAACCCATGAAGCCTAGGCGAGTACCATTGTGAACCTTGGTAAACTCATCTTTGTATTCAGAGCGAAGAGCCATAATGCGATGCATATCAACCTCGTTAAAGGTGGTCAGCATTGCTGTCGTTTGAGTCACCTGCAACAGCCTATCAGCAATTCTTGCGCGCATTCGTGTCATTGGAACGCGTTTTTCGACACGATCGCCAGCAGAAACAACCACGGCGACTTCAGGAGCCACAGTAGTTGACTGAGCAGGAGCTGGCTCAAGCGTCTTCAAAGAAGCGACATCTTCTTTGGTTATTCGCCCATCTTTACCGCTACCTACAACTTTCTGAAGGTCTATTCCTCTCTCCTCGGCAATTTTTCTAGCAGCGGGGCTAGCAATTGCTTCTTGGTCGCTGGCGACATTTTCTTCAGTAACTACTTCGGCTACAGGTTCGCTAGCTGCAACTGCACCAGCGACGACATGAGCTATGACCTCATTACTGAGGACAATCTCACCTTCTTCCTTTAATACATCTTTCAATGTTCCATCAGCAGGGGCAACCACCTCAAGAACAACCTTATCTGTTTCAATATCAACCAAAAGCTCATCTCTGGTGACAGATTCACCGGGTTGCTTATGCCAAGTGGCAATACTGCCTTCCTGAACTGACTCGGGAAAGGTTGGTGCCTTAATTTCAATACTCATTTTTTTTCGTTTCCTTGATCAAGAACAGCGGTTCAACCGCTGCTTAATAACTCAAAGCTTCGTTTATGAATTTTTCCTGCTCTTCCAAGTGTACCGACATGTAGCCACATGCTGGTGCAGCAGAAGCCTCACGACCGACATACCTCAATAACAAATCTTTATTAAACATTGCAAGTACGTGACGCATATGGTGTTGACTACTGTACCACGCACCCTGATTAACCGGTTCCTCCTGACACCAGACCACATCTGTAAGATTGGTGTATCCTTCAAATGCCTCGAGTAGGTCTTTGTCAGGGAATGGATACAATTGCTCGATACGAACCAAAGCAATGTCATCGATTCCTTTTTCCAGCCGGGCTTCGTAAAGGTGGTAATAAACCTTACCGGAACAAAGTATCAAACGGCGGGCTTTTGCCTTATCAACCTCAACATCCTGAATAAGGTTCTGGAATTCTCCATTAGCTAAGTCCTCCAGCGTAGATGTTGCTAGCTTATGACGCAATATCCATTTCGGACTCATAACAACCAGAGGTCGGCGCATTGGTCGTATAGCCTGTCGGCGTATCATGTGGTAGACCTGGGCGGGCGTGGTCGGAATACAAACCTGAATATTATGCTCGGCACAAAGCTGTAGATAACGCTCTAAACGTGCCGACGAATGTTCTGGCCCCTGCCCTTCATAGCCGTGTGGCAACAACATGGTTAAGCCACACATACGGCCCCATTTATGTTCACCACTGGTAATAAACTGATCAATGACAACTTGAGCGCCATTTGCGAAGTCACCAAACTGAGCTTCCCAGATGACCAGCCCTGATGGCGACGTCGATGCATAACCATATTCAAAACCCAAGACAGCCTCTTCTGAAAGAAAAGAATCATAGATTTCAAAAGCTGATGGATGCTCGGGCAATGCTTTTAACGGAATGTAGCTTTCTCCATCGCGCTGATTATGTACAACAGCGTGACGATGAGAGAACGTGCCTCGACCAATATCTTGGCCCGTCATCCGAATAGGATAGCCTTCATCGAGTAGAGTGGCGTAGGCAAGCAACTCAGCCATGCCCCAGTTGAGAGCTAGTGCCCCCCCTGCCATTTTCCGGCGATCTTCGTAGATTTTTTCTACCTGACGCTGCGTGACAATACCTTCGGGCACTTGCGTTATTTTTTCAGCGAGATCCTGAAGTTTTTTCAAGGGATACGTGGTATCTGCTGGTGTGTTCCAATCCTGATCAAGATAAGGGGTCCAATCAACAAATGGCGCCTCATCCGGTTCAGATACCAGCTTATTAACTACATTTTCGCCTCGATCAAGGGTGTCGCGATATTCTGTCAGTAAGCGGTCAGCATCTTTTTGATTAATAATGCCTTCATTAACTAGCCTGTCTGCATAAAGAGCGCGAGTGGTCTTATGTTTTTTGATGATCTGATACATCAAGGGCTGGGTTGATGACGGCTCATCAGTTTCGTTGTGACCGCGACGACGATAGCATACAAGGTCAATCACAATATCTTTCTTGAACTGATATCGATAATCCATTGCTAGAAAAGTAGCAAACATAACCGCATCGGGGTCATCAGCATTCACATGAATAATAGGTGCCTGCACCATTTTTGCGATATCAGTACAGTACTCAGTTGAGCGGGCATCTTCTTTTAGGTTCGTAGTAAAACCAACCTGATTGTTGATAACCAAATGTACCGAGCCACCAGTTTTATAACCGCGGATTTGTGACATCTGGAAGGTTTCCATGACGACACCTTGGCCAGCGAAAGCCGCATCACCATGGACGACGATGGGAACCACCTGGCTACCTTCGGTATCATGGCGCCGATCCTGACGAGCTCTTGCCGACCCTTCTGCTACGGGTGCTGCAATTTCTAAATGGGATGGGTTAAACATCAATGCCAAGTGGATTTCACCGCCAGGTGTCATAACATTTGATGAGAACCCTTGGTGATATTTAACATCACCGGAGGTATCGACATGTCGCCGCCCTTCAAATTCAGCAAATAATTCCGCAGGATTTTTACCTAGAACATTGACTAAGACATTAAGACGACCACGGTGCGCCATAGTCAGTACAACTTCTTTCGCGCCATACTCCCCAGCACGTTCAATCATTCCGTCGAGCATCGGAATCAAAGATTCGCCACCCTCAAGACCAAAACGTTTAGTACCAGGATATTTTGAATCGAGGTGCCTTTCTAAGCCCTCTGCCGCAGACAAGCGCTGTAGTACATACTTGCGCATTTCATCGTCGTAGCTAGGTGTGGAGCGTACGCTTTCAAACCGCTGTTGAAGCCACTGCTTTTCAGACAAATCGGTCACATGGCCAAATTCAACGCCAACGTGTCGGCTGTAAGTTTCTTCAAGTGCCGAAATGATTTCTTTTAAGGTCGCTTCCTGCTTACCAAAGAAAAGAGAGCCACACTGAAATGTGGTATCAAGATCAGCATCGGTTAAACCGTGATAGGAAAGTTCAAGGTCGGGTGCCTGTTCTCTAGCCCAAAGGTTGAGTGGATCCAGACTGGCCTTCTGATGGCCACGATTTCTGTGGGAGCTGATTAGTTGAAGAACTTTGACCTGCTTGCGTTCATGCTCAATATTGACCCCACCAGAACCGGGAGCAGGAACAGGTCTCGCCCTACGGCGACCCATTAGCTCGAAATGCGACTGCACCGTGGCATGAGACACATCAGTGCCACTATGTTCATTTATGCGAGGAAGAGAGTCAAAGAAAGAGCGCCACTCATCAGGGACTCCATTGGGCTGGTGAAGATAGGTTTCGTACAAGTCTTCAATGTATGCGGCATTCCCACCAGATAGGTGTGAGCTACGCAGAAATTGCTGCATGATGCTTTCTGGCATCGATCTGTTCCCTATGGTCTAGACACAGAATTATCAAGACCCTCCAAACAGAGGGTCTAGCGGATTTTACGTAATGTTCCTAGGTAGCACTTCTCAACAACATGTTGCGAATATGACCAATTGCCTTGGTGGGATTCAGCCCTTTTGGACATACAGCAACACAATTCTGTATACCATGACATCTGAACACACTGAAAGGATCATCGAGATTAGCTAAGCGATTTTCTGTATCAGTATCGCGGGTATCAACTAAGAAACGGTATGCCTGCAACAAGCCCGCTGGTCCAATAAACTTATCTGGGTTCCACCAGAATGATGGACAGCTAGTTGAGCAACAAGCACAGAGAATACACTCGTAAAGACCATCAAGCTTCTCGCGATCTTCAGGAGATTGAAGGCGCTCAATAGCGGGGGCTGGCTCATCGTTTACCAAGTATGGTTTGATTTTTTTATACTGGGCATAGAACTGGCTCATATCAATCACCAGATCACGAATAACCGGCAAACCTGGAAGTGGACGAAGAACTAGCTTTCCATCCTTCACGCATTCGGACAACGGCTTAATACATGCCAGTCCATTCTTACCACTAATATTCATACCATCAGAACCACACACACCCTCGCGACATGATCGGCGATAGGCCAGCGTAGTATCCTGAGCTTTCAACAGCTCCAGTACATCGAGCACCATCAGGTCTTTGCCGCCGGTGTCAACTTCATAGTCCTGCATATACGGCGCTTCGTCCGTCTCAGGGTTGTAACGATAAACACTTACTTTCAACATGGCTCAACAAACTCTTATTAGTAGACCCGAGCTTTCGGTGCGAAGGCTTCCATAGTCTTGGGTGAAAAGTTTACATCACGCTTACCAACACGCTTGTCTGCGGGGAAGTACATAGAATGACACAACCAATTTACATCATCACGCTCAGAGAAATCTTCGCGAGCATGTGCCCCACGGCTTTCTTTACGCTCTTCTGCAGTAATGGCTGTTGCTTCGGCCACTTCCAATAGGTTTTGCAGTTCGAGTGCTTCGATACGCGCTGTATTGTAGGCGTTGCTTTTATCATCAAGACGTACATTTTCGATACGTGGGCGCAAAGCTTCAAGCTTCTTAATACCTTCTTGCATAAAGTCGCCGCGTCGGAATACACCGAAATGGTGCTGCATAATATTTTGCAGCTCTTCACGCAGTTCAGCCGCACCTTCACCATCATTGTTACTAGTGTTTAAGCGGTTCAGGCGAGCCATAGCGGCATTAATATGCTCTTCTGTCGGTTCTTCGAGATGAATCCCTTCACGAAGAGACTTTTCAATAAACAAACCTGAAGATCGACCAAACACAACAAGGTCAAGTAGTGAGTTACCACCCAAACGGTTAGCGCCGTGAACAGAAACACAAGCTGCTTCACCACAGGCGTAGAGACCGTCGATAACCTCAGGATTCCCTTCAGCATCAAGTGACAGAGCTTGGCCATCAACATTGGTGGGAACACCACCCATCATATAGTGACAAGTTGGGATAACCGGTACTGGTTCCTTGACTGGGTCTGCGTGAGCGAATGTGCGTGAAAGCTCGCAAATACCGGGCAAACGGCTTTCCAAAACTTCTTCACCAAGGTGATCAAGTTTCAGGTAAACGTGGTCACCCTTCTCTCCACAACCTTTACCAGCAAGAATCTCCAGTGTCATTGAACGAGCAACAACATCACGCGAAGCAAGGTCTTTGGCGTTGGGCGCATAACGCTCCATGAAACGCTCGCCATCTTTGTTGACCAGGTAGCCACCCTCGCCACGACAACCTTCAGTGACAAGTACACCTGCACCAGCAATGCCGGTTGGGTGGAATTGCCACATTTCAATATCCTGGACGGGGAAACCTGCGCGGAGCGCCATTCCAACTCCATCACCCGTATTAATGTGAGCATTTGTCGTAGAGGCGTAGATACGGCCTGCGCCACCAGTAGCGAGTACGGTCGCTTTTGATTTAACAAAAACAGTCTCACCTGTTTCGATATCGATCGCAATAACACCAACTACGGCATTGTCGGCATTTTTAACAAGGTCAACAGCAAACCATTCATTAAAGAATACGGTGTCGTGTTTAACATTGTTTTGATACAGGGTATGTAACAGTGCGTGGCCTGTACGGTCGGCAGCAGCACAAGTACGCGCGGCCTGGCCACCTTCACCAAAATTCTTCGATTGACCGCCGAAAGGACGCTGATAAATACGGCCTTCTTCAGTCCGGGAAAAGGGTAAGCCCATATGGTCGAGTTCAAATACAGCCTCTGGACCGACAGAGCACATATACTCAATCGCGTCCTGATCGCCAATGTAATCGGAGCCCTTAACTGTATCGTACATATGCCAGCGCCAGTCATCATTGGGGTCATCACTGGCAATTGCACAAGTAATGCCGCCTTGCGCAGATACTGTATGTGAGCGAGTCGGGAACACTTTCGTAATTACCGCTGTTTTATAACCAGACTGAGCCAGTTGAAGAGCCGCGCGCATACCAGCTCCGCCGCCTCCGACAATCACCCCATCAAAAGAAATAGTTCTTATGCTACTACTCATGGATTCAAATTCCCCAAACAATATCAAGTGCCCAAATGAGATATACCAAGGTGATGGTAATCATGCCCAACTGGAAAAAAATTCTCAGTGGTGTCGCCTTAGGCCCCAGAAGACGGACAGTTACATAGTCAGTCAGTACAGCCCACAGACCAATCCACGCATGTATTGCAATAGATAGCACTGTAAGAACGTTTAACACCTTCATACAGATATGACTATTTAATGCGAGCCATTGGTTATAATCGAGACCGGGATTAGCCAGAAGATAAAAAGTAACAAAAACGACGTATAACGCCATAACAACAGCGGTAGAACGTTGCAGCAGCCAATCAGACAAGCCGCTTCGTCCAAAACTTGTAACGTTAGTTATCATGCCCATACCCAAACTCCAGCCAGAACAATTAGTACAGCAGCAACAATCAATGCGATTTTTGCTCCCAAGCGTCCACCCTCAAGTGTTTCACCTACACCAAAATCCATCACCAAGTGACGGATGCCCGCTACCATGTGGTAGGCAAGCGCAGCCAATGAAGCCCAGATGATAAATTGACAAAAAGTGCTGCCTATACAATCTTTAACGGCGTTAAAGCTTTCTTCCGAAGACAGGCTTGCATCTAACACCCAAAGAAACACAGCAATCGCAGCAAAGAGCACAACGCCAGAAACTCGGTGAAGAATGGATACATATGAGGTGATCGGAAGCTGAATGGTTCCGATATCGAGATTTACAGGTCTTTTCTTGTTCACGGTATTTACACCTTATATCTGCACAATAAAGCAGAGATAAATGTAGGGGAATCGGCAGGCATTTCTGACATGCCGGGCTAAAATCGGTGGGAAATTATAGAAACATTGCCCAGTGATTACAATGGAGGAATAAGATGTAATGTGTAAAATACGGCTAATATGTAAATAAACTACAAAACTATTACCCTGAGGCATATTCAGTATTCATTTAATCTATGCAAACTAATCCCTCAGTAAAATTGACAAATACCACGAGCAAGTTATAGTTTCCGGCCTCTGTTTTAGTTAGCAATCGCTACTGTTTGCTGGCATCGATCTAGGACTCGTAGGAGAATCCAATGAGCAATAAGAAATTCCACCTCTCTGAAGAAGGTACAGACACTTCTATAGAGCTACCGGTTCTAAGCAGTACTCTTGGGCAAGATGTTATCGATATTGCCAGGGTTCCCGAGACAGGCTGCTTTACATTTGATCCAGGTTTTGGTGCTACAGCGTCTTGTGAATCAGCCATTACCTTTATTGACGGCGGAAAGGGAGTTCTTTTACACCGCGGCTACCCCATTGAGCAATTAGCAGCAAATTCAGATTTTCTCGAAACCTGCTACCTTTTAATTAATGGCGAACTTCCTTCTGCTTCAGAGAAGAAAGCTTTCGAGCAAACCATTAAAGATCATAACAACGTAGAAAGCTCTGTAGAGCAGTTTATGGCTGGTTTTAGCCCGGGATCACATCCCATGGCCATGCTTTGTGCTGTAGTGGCTGCTACATCAGCCACTTATCATGACAGCACTGACGTAGCTAATGCTGATGACAGAAACCTCACCATCATCAGACTACTTGCGAAAATGCCCATTTGGGCTGCCATGTGCCACAAACATTTCTCTGGTCAGCCCTATGTAGCCCCAAACAATGACCTGAGCTACTCCGAAAACTTCCTAAACATGATGTTTGGAGAACCAGGTAAAGAAGCCAACATAAGCCCGGTATTGTCTAAAGCCATGGACTTAATCTTCTTGCTACATGCTGATCACGAGCAAAATGCATCCACTTCTACTGTACGACTCTCGGGTTCTTCCGGTGCAAATCCGTTTGCCTGTATTGCTGCGGGTATTGCTGCACTCTGGGGCCCAGCACACGGTGGTGCCAACCAGGCTGTACTGGAAATGCTGGAAGAAATTGGTGATGAAAAGAACATCGATGAATTTATTCTTCGTGCCAAGGATAAAGAAGATTCATTCCGTTTGATGGGCTTTGGTCACCGGGTCTACAAAAACTTTGATCCTCGCGCCAAAGTGATGAAAGAAACTTGTGATGAAGTTCTCGCTGAACTTGGTCTGGATAATGAGCCCCTCCTAAAAATAGCCAAACGTCTTGAGCAAATCGCGCTAGAAGATGAATATTTCGTTGAGAAAAAACTCTATCCAAATGTTGATTTCTATTCAGGCATTATCATGAAGGCTATTGGTATTTCTCCTGAGATGTTCACAGTGATCTTTGC
>JBFICW010000016.1:0-55479 GCA_041581635.1 Porticoccus sp.
CACTCCCGCCAAGAAGTAGAAACAGAGTATGAAGTATCAACAGCTCACCTATGAAGAAAGAGTACAGTTTTCAACCCTCAAGCTGCAAGGGTTATCCCTACGGGCCATCGCAAAGACGATGGGACGTCATCACACCACACTCTATCGAGAGTTGGCGCGTAATCGTTGCAATAAAATTGATGGTGCCTACCGACCGAGCAAGGCTGAAAGAAGAACCCGCGCACGAAGAAGGCGATCTAGGCGAAACCGGCATTACTCAGAGGGCGACTTTTTGTTGGTGCGTCAGTTATTGCGAAGGAAATGGTCGCCCGAACAAATTGTTGGGTATATACGTCGCTTCAAACTGATGACGCGGCGTATGAGTCATGAAACCATTTATCAATATATTTGGCGTGATAAGGCCGAAGGTGGAAATCTGTGGACCCATCTCAGACAATCACCAAAGCGGCGAAGAAAGCGTTATAAAGCCTACGATAGCCGAGGTCGATTGGCGAATAAACGTCACATCAGTGAGCGTCCAGCAAGCGTTGAATCCCGAAGATACAAGGGCCATTGGGAGATAGATACCGTGCATGGACGAGGCAGTCATCACTGTATCGTCACGCTCTTGGAGCGAAAAACAGGCTTTGTCATGATCGGTAAGCTTCATAATAAATCAACGGCATCATTGAACAAAAAGACGATTCGACTGATCAGCCGTGATCCGCTCAATTTCAAAACCATTACGGCAGATAATGGGACTGAATTCCATCAGCACAAAAAAATAGAAGAACGCTGCCAAACGACATTCTACTTTGCCAATCCTTACCATTCCTGGGAAAGAGGGAGTAATGAAAATGTTAATGGCCTTATTCGTCAATACTTGCCAAAAATAGAAAGTATGGCGACTCTGACACAACAGCGATGTGACGCAATTGCTGACAAGCTTAACCGCCGCCCTAGAAAACGTTTCGGCTACAAAACACTAGAGGAAATGTACTATGGAATTTAAACATTACTGTTGCACTTCAAACTTGATACTAGGCGTTTAATCATCATACACATCCCTGAACGCCAGCATGCTCCAGATTTTTCGTTCATTTTCCTTGGGGAAGCCGCAGCGTTTCGTAAACGTTGTTGTGTCTCTGTAGGTTCCGAATATCCTATCCCATATGGGTATGTCACTAAAGTTGTAGCTGTGAGAGTCAAATTCGTGATGAATCGAGTGTAGCTCTGGAGTTTGAATAAAGTACCTCAGCCATTTTGGCGTTCTAACATTTGCATGATAAAAGTACTCGCCCGTTGCAGCGAAAAAGTTGTACCAGATCGCACCGAGAAGCGAACACCCCAATATAGGAAATAGAATTAACGCAGTGAGAAATGAGTTTACAAAAATCTCGACCGGGTGCTTATAGAAAGAGGTGAGAATTTCTATCCGAGATGCTGAATGGTGGATTTGATGGAATATGCCCCAGAATCCCTTTTTGTGCCTAAGTCGATGCCACCAGTAAAATACGAAGGTGCCAATAAACCAGCCAATAAGACCTTGGGCGATAGTCGAATCTAGGTCTGAAAGTCTAAGCAGAGATTCGCCGGAAAGAACATGAAGCCACAGTTCTCCAGTTAATAGAGTAATGCCAAGTTGCGCTAGATTTATCAAAATTGATCGAAAATACCAACCTCTAGAATTGGGTAGCATCCTGCCAGGGAAAATTCGCTCCCACGAAAGGAAGATGGCTGTGGATATTATTATGAGTATGGTGGGTAATGTCATGGAGTTACGTATAACGCCGCCATAAAAGGCGCAGATTTAGCTGCGTCCAGTGGACGCGCAGCGGCACGATTTTTAATGGCCTTGTTATGTGCTTTTACTACCATAGACTTGGGTCGTTTAATGCTTCAACACATTTAGTGGGGCCAATCATTGCTTGAACTTTATTGCCATCAAGTGATTGCCCGAGCCATCCAATTGGCTGAGTAAGTGGGCAAGGCGCTTTCACAATATCTTCAGTGATTTGCTCGAAACCAGTTTTAGAATAATAACTAGGGTCTCCGTATGTAAAAGCCAAGTTAGCATTTAATGACCTAATATGATCAAGGCCATAATGAATTAATTTTTGCCCTATGCCTGTACCTTGAACATTTGTTGAAACAGCAACCGGCGACAAAATATATGCAACTTGACCATTAGGCACAGTAAAACGACTGAAGAATATGCACCCAACAATAGCCTCGTTTTCTTCGGCAATGCATCCAACCAAATCTTGTGGATTAGTTGTAGCAATTAAGGTTGAAACAAAGTCAGAAATAACTTGGCCTTCTTCCTCACCTTCTGACGCAGAGAATACACTTCTAAAAAGGTCGATAACCTTTTGAGATTTAGATTCACTGAACAATGAAAACTTCATAATTTAATATGTCCTCTGGCACTACCTTGAACTTGCACATAACAGCCAATTATAAAGACTCAGGCACTCTATCACTTTGGCCCCTTGTTCCCGGGTGGTAAGCGATAGGTGTTTCAGTTTTTATTGTTAAAACAAGGTGTTGGGCTTGAACAGGGTTTTTCTTGACGGGCATAGTGAGACTTTCCTTAACTTATTCTGCCATTCCCTTGGTCCCTTGATCATATCTTTGTCTCGTTAGAAATCAAGGTGTTATATTGCCGAGGTACCCTCGACACCGGCTACCCCCTACACCACCACGATTGCTTGACCGATTGCGACAACATATAGGTACACCTGGTCTCGCATACCGCACTGAACAAATATATACCCATGTGGTTGACCGGGGTGGTAGAGGTGTTCTTAACCCTGCTGATTAGTTGTAGTACTCATTGATGGCACTAACAGGCGTCGTTTTATTAAATTATGGCTTGATGCCCGAGGCTCGCCAACGATAAAAAACATAGCCATACACTAACAGGTTTGTTCCCAAGGCAATCAAGCCCAGCGCAATCTCTACCTGTGGGGTTAACCCCGGCGGGTAAATCACTGGTATCAGGTAGTGCTCCACAAACCCGCCGGAGTAGGCCAGAGCGCCAGCGGACTCTCGCAACCATTTTTCCAGTGGCGTAAGCGGACAAACCCAATCGGTGAATTCAATGGCAGACACCCAAATGGCCAGCGGTAAATGTATCACTAAGGCCCAACGGCGCCACAGTGCAAACAAGCCACCCAGCAAGCCGTAAATAATCAGTAGCAAGTGGAGTACTACCACCGCATCTGCCAACCCTTGATAAAACGTCGTCACACCCTCATCGCATTCGGCTACTTTTAGTATATGAAGAAAGTGTTCACCCGGTGTGCAACTATCAGATGACTCAATCGGGCGATCGGGCGACTACTTTAGCTCTTTATCCCCGTTCGGCCTCCCAGGCTAACATCGCCTGTTTGCGGGACAGTCCCCAGCGGTAACCTCCTAACGAACCATCGCTGCGAATCACTCGGTGACAGGGAATTAACCAGGCAATGGGATTGGCACCAATCGCATTAGCGACAGCCCGAACAGATGTTGGCCGACTGATGGCATTGGCAATCTGGCGATAGGTCACAACCGTGCCGAAGGGAATCGCCAACAGCGCTTGCCAGACAGTTCGCTGAAAAGGTGTTCCACCTACCTGCAAACTCTGTGGTGAAAGACGCCCTCGTTGGAATAACTGATCGGCTAACTTGGCGGCCCCCTCATCGTCACGCCGAGCATTTTCCGGATTGCCAGCACGGCCCAATAACTGCTCCATAGGGTTGTCACCGTCTGTCTCAAACACCAGCTGATGGATGCGACAAGAATCATTAATGTCACCACCAATACCAGCATCAGAAGCTCCCTCCCAGACCACCCACATCTGGCCAAAGGGCGAGACGGAACAACCGTAGTAAATATCCTGCGTATCCGAGGCTGAGCTGTTGCTCATCAGCTGATGACCTTCGATTGTGCTGGCTCCTTCGGGAACCCACTTGGCCGCATTGTTGGCCGTCGCTACCGGGTGTTTCATCGCATGCTCCACAGTGATCTACGACTAGTCTAATCGGTTCTACAGAAAAGGCCATCGCAAATAAACAGCCAAAAACATGCTGACAAATCACTTTAACAACGCCCAATAATTTGGATTAATTTTTTTATTTTCAGTTGGTTATAATAGATATTTAATGTTATTTATGGGTTTGTGTAACCTTTCTATAAGAAATCTTTCACAATTCCTTCTCATTACTTTCATACAAGCTCACTAGCCTGATCGGGCAGTCAGCGCCATGCTGTCACCCGGGTGTTTGGCTGACATTTCTAACGAACTTTTTTGGAGAAAGTCATGAATAAAAAGCTTTTACTACCCCTCACTCTTTGCTCGATTGTGGCAGGAAGTGCTATCGCCGCAGGACAAAATAGTACCGATTTCGGTATGCAAGTAGAGCACCTACTGCATGCACAATCTCAAAAGTTGTTCGGTTTTGAGCAGCCTCTGGAAGCCTCATCAGAAGAAAATATTCAACGCCATAGCAGCCAATCTGCCAGTGATTTAATGGATCTGGCTGACGGTCTGGAAGCCACTTTTTTGACCCGGCAGGCCGGCAACAAAGCTGACATGTTTTCCTTCTGGCCAAATGAAGATGAACCCACTCACGCGGTATTCTGCATTGAAGGTGGCGCGGAAGATCTGGGCACCACCCTGCCCTCCGGGCTTGTCCAAAAGTATAACCCCTCGATTCAAAGAATCGATCTGGACACCGGTATTGTAGAAACAGTCCTGCGCGGCATGGATCGCTGTGATGGGATTCGAACCACAGCCTGGGGAACAGTTCTGGCAACAGAAGAGACAACCGATGGACAAGGTTATGAGCTTATCGACCCTATTGGCACCACAAACCACACGGTACTCGATCGCTCTTCGGGAACCATCGTAGACGCCACTAATGCACTCTCCACCGAGGTGGTTAAGCGTGATGCACTTCCAACGATGGCCTGGGAAGGTCTTACTGTCACCGACGAGGGCGTCATTATTGCCGGTGATGAACTTCGCCCCGGCACCGCCGACGATGATGTCGATGGCGGTGCTATCTATAAATTTGTGCCTGAAATACCCCATGCCGGTGGACAGATTTTCGATTTGAGCGAGTCCCCACTGACATCGGGAACGGTTCATGCGATGCAGGTATCCTGCCGTGATTCCAAGGCCCAATACGGACAGGGTTGTGAAATTGGCAATGCCGCGTGGGTTCCCGTGAATGCCGCCACAGCGCGTGATGATGCCAATCAGGCCGGTGCCACCGGTTACTACCGCCCCGAAGACCTCCACGCAGACCCGGTATTCGACGGTGAAGGTATCCGCTTCTGCTGGACGAACACGGGTAATGAAGGCGCCAAAAACTACGGCGAAGTGGTCTGTGGCATCGATTCTGATCCATTGTTGGCAGATTCTGATACGCGCTCAGTCGAGGTAAACCGTTTTGTCGAAGGAGACTCAGACTTCAACTCGGTCGATAACCTGGCATTTCAGCCTATCACCGGTGTGATGTATGTGATTGAAGACCACCGCAACGGCGATGTGTTTGCCTGCCTGCCCGATGGAGAAGACCGCAACATCAAGACTGATGGCTGCGTGAAGGTGCTTTCTGTGAAAGACCAATCTGCAGAGCCTTCAGGTTTTGAGTTTTTTGGTAACGGCAAAGCAGCGCTGGTTTCTATTCAGCATTCAAACGATGACTTAATGTCCGACGTCGATGATTATGGCACTGACGATATCGTCATGATCACTGGATTTAAAGTGAAGTAATTACTGTTCACAAAGCCTGTATACCCTGGGGTATACAGGCTTTTTCTTTGTTCAAAAAATAACCGTAGCGTCGATCGCACTGAACAACCATTCACAAAACAACAGCTTACCCACACAACCAGTCCCACCTAATTAAAGCCGTTAATAAAAGTGACATTACCTGGTCATTTTTGACCTTTAGGTTCACCCCCTATGCAGGTCTCACAGCGCACACAAATTGACTGGTTGCCAACCCGCTACTGATGACTAATATGGAGAATTAACGATGAAAAATCTAATCCGCTCAGTGCCACTCTCGGTGGCCGTTGTGCTCTGTAGCGCCGCCTTGTCCTCCCAGGCTGAGACAAACTACTTTCAGCGTGTTGCCGTATTTCCTGTATGCCAAAACATTCAGGCCGACTGTGATACGGACACAGAAACCGTCGCCGAAATCGTCGTGGCCAGCGAGAATGGTAAAACCCTTGTTTATACCGGCAGCGAGCAGGAACAACTGGGGTTCGTTGATATTTCATATTACCCAACTGTGAAACCCAACTGATAAATCTGGGCAACATTTTGTAACCTCTCTGTTATCAACACAGCGATCACCACCCACTGACATCAAGGATGATGTCGCCTTAAACGGCCCCTTCTTATAGGGGACGTTTTTTTATTTAAACTTACGAACCCCTATTTATTGGGCTTTAACGATAACCCACTATCACCTCGCGTAGCTGTTGACATAACGCTATAGTGACAAGGAATACCTTTGCTTGTATTGAGGTGTAATAACGTGTCAGAAACTCCGTTTAGAATTTTGGTTATCGGCTCTGTCACTATTGATAACATTGCCGTCGTAGCAACAAAGAATATTGAACGTATTACCCGCGACAATGGGGATACCTCCTATTTACTGCTCGAACAGGGCAAAAAGATAAGTGCAGAAAATATCTCCAATCATGTGGGTGGCGGGGGCGCCAACGTAGCCGTTTCTATGGCCAGACAAGGATTTGATGTCGACATTATGTCGCTGATTGGTGTCGACCATAACGGCAGTAAAATCACCCAAAAGTTAAGTGATGAAGGCATTGGCCTGAAATACTTAATTACTGAGCCAAGTTCTGAAACCGGAAGCTCTATCCTGATCTACTCTCACGATCAGAATGCCGCCATTTTTACCAGCCGAGGGGCCAACACTTATCTGGAAAATTACCTCGATATCATTAATTTTTCAGACTACCATCTTGTGTATATAGGCTCCCTTTCAGGAAAAGCTCACAAGGCTTTCCCCAAGATAGTCCAAAAGGCCAAGGCCGCCGATTGCTACGTTGCGACGAACCCGGGGATTGAACAATTAACCCATCACATTGATGAATTCCTCAGTGTTGCCAAACAAATAGATTATCTTTCGCTCAATAAGCTCGAAGCTGTCGCATTGCTCTCCAGATCAATTCATAAACTGAAAAGCCATTTTTCGATTCAACTCAAAGACAGCCATGCCATACCGAGGCTTAGTAAAGCCGGTGTTCACGTGAAAGATAAGTGGCTACCGCTGGAAGATGCCATTTCCATTATCTGTGGCGCCGGCCCCAAATATTTTTCATTAACGGATGGTATGGAAGGTGCGTACTTTTTTGATGGAGACAAACTCTTCTACTGCTCGTCTTATAAGGTGACGCCCTGGGGAACAGCTGGCGCTGGAGATGCCTTTGCCTCAACCATCGTCGCACAATTACTTATGGGCTATAGCGCAGAGCGAGCCCTTTTAGCGGCCACCCGTAATGCTGGGAGTGTTGTCGAATATGTAGACACCCAGACGGGCCTGCTGTCATCCACAGCCATCGATCAATTGATAGCCAGCCCGCTATCTCACAATCAGGTCACACTGCTCGGCAAAAAGGTTCTGTAATTGCTTAATTACTTTATTTTGATTTTTTGATCCGCCATAAAAAAGCCCGCAAAGCGGGCTTTTTTAACGGTAAAACTAACTAGAGATTAATTTACCGATTGAGTCGAGTATCGATAAGTTGATCGACTACCGAGGGGTCGGCCAATGTTGAAGTATCGCCTAGATTTTCCAGTTCATTTGCAGCAATTTTACGCAAGATACGTCGCATAATTTTACCTGAGCGTGTTTTAGGTAGCCCCGGTGCCCAATGAATCAGGTCGGGTTTTGCGATGTGTCCAATTTCTTCCGCACAGAGCCCAATCAGTTCTTTACGCAGTTCATCGGAAGGCTCCAGACCCGACATCAAGGTCACGTAGGCATAGATGCCCTGCCCCTTAATGTCATGTGGATATCCGACCACTGCGGCTTCAGCAATGCTCGGGTGAAGAACCAGCGCACTTTCGACTTCGGCAGTACCCATACGGTGACCAGAGACGTTCAGTACATCATCCACACGCCCGGTAATCCAGTAGTGTCCATCTTCGTCGCGCCGGGCACCGTCACCGGTAAAGTAATAACCGGGGAAGGCTGAAAAATAGGTTTCCTGATACCGTTTCATATCGCCATAGACACCGCGAATCTGAGAGGGCCATGAAGATTTGATTGCCAGATTTCCCTCACCGGGTCCCTCGACAATCTTGCCGTCACCATCCAGCAATACCGGTTCAACACCGAAAAACGGAACAGTGGCACAACCAGGTTTCATATCAATCGCACCGGGCAGCGGTGTCAGCATATGGGCGCCGGTTTCTGTCTGCCACCAGGTATCTACAATGGGGCAACGGGAATCACCGACGACCTTGTAATACCACTCCCAAGCTTCGGGATTGATTGGTTCTCCCACGGTACCGAGCACCCGCAGTGAACTACGATTGGTTTTGGTAACAAAATCATCACCCGCGCCCATCAGTGCCCGAATCGCTGTGGGTGCAGTGTAAAAAATATTGACCTTGTGTTTATCGACTACCTGCCAAAAACGGGAGGCATCCGGGTAGGTAGGCACACCTTCAAACATCAAGGTGATGGCGCCATTACAAAGTGGCCCGTAAACAATATAGCTATGGCCTGTCACCCAACCCACATCGGCAGTACACCAATACACATCCCCTTCTTTATAGTCAAAGACATACTTGTGGGTCATGGCTGCCTGTAGCAAGTAACCACCCGTTGTGTGTAACACACCCTTGGGCATTCCAGTTGAGCCCGAGGTATAAAGAATAAATAAAGGATCTTCTGCGTCCATGCTCTCGGGTTCACAGAAATCTGACGCATCGGCCAAGGCCTCTTGATACCAGGTATCACGCCCTTCGTGCCAGTCGATATGTCCACCGGTATGTTTCACCACCAGACAGGTGTGCACATTTGGACAGTGCTCCAGCGCCTTGTCGGCATTGGCTTTGAGCGGAATGGATTTACCTCCTCGCAAGCCCATGTCGGCGGTAATAATGGCCTGGCAGTCGGAATCTAAAATTCGGTCTTTCAGGGCTTCTGGAGAAAAGCCGCCAAACACCACGGAGTGAACAGCACCGATTCGGGCGCAGGCTAACATGGCATACACCGCTTCAGGGATCATCGGCATATAGATACAGACTCTATCGCCCTTTGCGACACCACGGCTCTTGAGCACATTCGCCAGTTTATTAACGTGTTGACTCAACTGATTGTAAGTAATGTGGCTGCTATAAGACGGGTTATCCCCTTCCCAAATAATCGCGGTCTGTTCGCCGCGCGTGTCTAGGTGACGATCAATACAGTTGACCGTCACATTCAACTTTCCACCAGT
The DNA here is from genome assembly GCA_041581635.1 of Porticoccus sp. Classification (GTDB taxonomy): domain Bacteria; phylum Pseudomonadota; class Gammaproteobacteria; order Pseudomonadales; family Porticoccaceae; genus Porticoccus. Next base: position 9,457 of record JBFICW010000016.1, read on the forward strand.
GAACCAGCTCGCTTCACCACTGTGAAAATCGAAGCTGTTAACGTTACTCCAGGGTTGATCCCAGTCGAGAAATTTTTCCGCCTCCTCGGCCCAGAAATTATCCGGGTCTTCTATGGATCGACGGTACATTTCCTGATAAGTGTCGGCATTGATATGTGCCTCCTTGGCAAAACTTTCAGGAACGGGGTGAACATGTGCATGAGACATGGAAGCCTCCCTTGTTTAACATTATTTGTGGGGTTCAACATTTGTTAGTGTCAGATTAATTGAAATGAAGACTAGCATCTATTCGACCTTTGCATAATATGCCCTCGAATTTTCATGCCCAGCATTTATTTTATCGACACAATGTGGCGCAAGTCCGATGGGTGAGAACCAAACCGGTAACGAGTTTGAGCCAAGAATAACTCGGCCGTGGAGACGGCATCTATTAGTGCGTTATGGGCTGAATAATCTGGCAGGTTATACCGCCTACGACAGTCACCAAGACGCAGACTTTCACTACCCCGTTCCATGCCCATTCTTTGGAGCCTTTGATCTTCCAATGCCATCGTATCCACCACCGGTACATACAGTGAAGAATCATAGAGCCCCTGACATGCCTGCTCCAGAAAGGACATGTCTAATTGGGCACAGTGTAATACCATCACCCTCCCCTTAAGGGCCTCCAATAGAAGACCAAACGCCTCTGCCAAGGGTGCCGCCTGTTCAATATCCTTGTCGTGAATACCGTGGATAACGGCGCTCTGCCCCACCCCCTGATCGCTACTGACATAAATATGTCGCGCACCACTCAGCACCACTTTCTGATCAATTACCGGCACAAAACCAATGCTCAGGATATGGTCCTCTGATGCATTCAAGCCGGTCATTTCAAGGTCAACGGCCAAATATTCGACTTGGCGGTAATCGGTACGAAGCGAGGGGAGTTCGGACTGCAGGTAATCCCGCATGACGGAATTCTGACAACGGTGTAGATAACGCCGCTGCTTGAGTTTTACAATCCAGTCAGCACCACGTAAAAACATATCACATCAGCCCGCGAGTAAACTTCACCCTAAGTGCCGATTGGGCAGCCGCCACAACAGCAAACGCATCTTTTAGCTGGTGCCGGGATAAAGAGGACAGTGTTGAAGGGTCGAGGTGATTATCGGGCACCTTCCCGACTTTCAAAAGCTCACCCTGATGCACCAAACGTAATCGGGAAATAAATTCATGGGCGTCGATCAAGTTGCGCGCATCCTTAAGTGTCAGTAATTTTTTAGCCGCGGCTTCTTTCAGGCGATCCAATGTATGTATTTGATCCGTTCCAAATGACAGCGCATAAATTCGGGCAATATCATTAATCGGCATGATGCCTCGAAGCTTCATATCGAAGGTATTTTTGTGCTCGCCACTGCGACCCACCACAAAACTCTTGAAGAACCCCATGGGAGGTGTGAGCTTGAGTGCGTTGGCCGTCAGGTTTGCAAGAAAGATTTCGTTTCCGCTGGCGGCCTCACACACGGTTTTTTGTAAGTCGTGAAACAACGTTTGATCACCATAAATACAGCGCATATCAAAGAATATACTGGCGTGCATTAGAGCTTTGGATGAAGGCTGATTAATCCAGCGAAGAAATTGTTTTTTCCAGCCCACTAACGGCTGACGCCATGAATCTGTTTTGGCCATCACCTCGCCGGGGCAATAGCAGTAACCACAAGCATCGAGGCCGTCATTCACATAGGTCGACAAGGCCTTAAAATAGACATCATCATCGTGAGTCATGGCATCGCTGACCAACAAACCATTATCCTGATCAGAGATCGCCGTCTGATCCTGCCGCCCCTGTGAACCAAAGGCCAACCAGGCAAACGGCACGGGAGGTTGACCTAGTTGATCGATGGCCTGCCCTAGTAGCTGTCGCGTCAATGCATCGGTGACCGTCGTCAACAATCGGCCAATTTGATCTGCACTGGCCTCTGCACGAATCAAACTCCGCAATAGCTCGGGGATATCTCTGGATATTTTTTTCAAGCCATCCACGGTTCTCTGACGGCCAATTTCACTGATAAGAAAGACTGGGTCAGATTTTTGTGACTTCACTAAATCAGTGGCGGTCATCATGGCAATTGGCTCGCCATCCTCTGTCACCGGCAGGTGGTGGATATTGTGTTCAGTCATCAGCAACATCGACTCAAACACCAGGCTTTCAGATGCAACACTAATGGTGTCGCGGGTCATGATGTCGGATAACACTGAATCGGTCGGCCTGCCTTCGGCAATGACCCGCACCCGCATATCGCGGTCGGTGACCAAACCACAGAGTTTATTATCATCGTCGACGACCATTACGGAGGAGACTCTTTTTTCAGTCATCACCCGCGCCACTTCTGTCACGGTTTCGTGAGTCTTAGCGGTAACTGGCTCATAGGTGGCGAGATCACTCACACGCAGGGTTAACTGGTAGTTTTGCTCGCGAAACCGAACGGCGTGATGCAGCCGTTTAGCATGAGCTTGGTTAAAGAACCGGTCAAAGGGGCGACTTGCAGAACGTAATTTCTGGAATGTGCCTTCATCGAGTTCATACAACAAGCCATCCTCAATGACGACTAACTTATTGGTAATAGCATCCCCGGTTAACAACGATGGGTAGCCAAAGTAACCACCGGGCTCAACCCGATCCAACAACTGGCCTTCATTGTCTCGCACCTCAAAAGCACCACTGCGCACGACATACAACTGGGGATTGGAGTAATCGAGAATATCTGTTGTCTCTCCGGCACGGAAATACGCAATTTGAACTTGCGCAGCGGCCTGCGTCAGCTGTGCTTCAGTCAACTGGTCAAAAGGTGTGTTCTGGGAAAGAAAATCTCTAACCGCGGCCACTTCTACGCTAACAGTCATATCCACGCCACCCTGAATCATCAGTAAATAAGAATAACATCAACAGATTAACTTAACGTTAGCCCGCGGAGATGACTTGCCGCAATTAGGCGAAGGTAGAAGAGTCATTATCAATATAAAAAAAAGGCCGCCCATCGGGCGGCCAACTGCTATAGAGACAAACAATGAAGCATTAGTGTCCCTGGGCTTCACCTGAGCCTTTAGGGTAACGCAAGCTCTCCACCAGATCTTGAATATGCTCTGGTGCATCGCCAGTCATTTTCTGTACGGCAAGGGCTACCACAAAGTTAACCACCATACCCAGAGTACCGATACCTTCTGGTGAAATTCCAAACCACCAGTTCTCTGGCATATTCGCACCAGGATTGATGAACTTGAAGTAGATGATATAGGAGGCGGTAAATCCAATACCGGATAACATACCCGCAATTGCGCCCTCTTTATTCATCCTTTTATAGAAGATACCTAAAATAATGACCGGGAAGAAACTCGACGCTGCCAGGCCAAAGGCAAACGCCACCACCTGTGCCACGAAGCCCGGTGGGTGAATACCGAGGTAGGCGGCCACCGCAATACCACATCCCGCAGCAATACGTGCGTACATGAGTTCCTGTTTATCGCTAATATCCGGCATTAAATTCCGTTTCAGTAGATCGTGTGAAATTGACGTAGAAATCACCAACAACAACCCGGCCGACGTAGACAGCGCTGCTGCAACACCACCAGCAGCCACCAGGGCAATAACCCAGGCAGGTAGATTGGCAATTTCAGGGTTGGCCAATACCATGATGTCGCGGTCAATTTTCATCTCGTTGCGATCATCACCGGAATAGAACATACGGCCATCTTCGTTTTTGTCTTCCCACGTGATCAGTCCGGTTTTTTCCCAGTTACTGATCCAGCTTGGAGCACCTTCGTAGGCAACACCCGCACTATCGGGACCGTTAATGGTTTCAATCATGTTCATACGAGCGAATGAAGCAACTGCTGGTGCAGTGGTATAAAGAATAGCAATAAAGACCAGAGCCCAGCCTGCCGAACGACGAGCATCAGCGACATTTGGCACCGTAAAGAAACGCACAATCACATGGGGCAAGCCTGCGGTTCCCACCATCAGGGCAAAGGTTATAAAGAACACATCAATCATGCTCTTGTTCCCCGATGTGTATTCCGTAAACCCGAGTTCCGTCGACAACCCATCCAGCTTATCGAGTAAGTAGGTACCCGAGCCATCGGCTAATGTATCACCAAATCCGAACTGAGGTACGGGGTTGCCAGTGACCAAAATAGAGATAAATACTGCGGGAACGAGATAGGCAAAAATCAGCACGCAGTATTGAGCGACCTGTGTATAGGTAATGCCTTTCATGCCACCGAGTACGGCGTAGAAAAACACAACACACATACCAAGAATGACACCGGTGGTGATATCCACTTCCAGGAAGCGAGAGAACACCACGCCAACACCACGCATTTGTCCCGCCACATAAGTAAATGACACAAAGATAGCGCAGATTACTGCCACGGTTCGAGCTGTCTGAGAGTAGTAGCGATCACCAATAAAATCTGGCACCGTAAATTTGCCAAACTTTCTTAGATAAGGTGCCAAACACAGCGCCAGCAGTACATAACCACCAGTCCAGCCCATGAGATAAACACCACCGTCATATCCCATAAATGAGATTAGCCCGGCCATGGAAATAAACGATGCGGCTGACATCCAGTCTGCTGCAGTAGCCATACCATTAGCAACTGCCGGTACACCACCACCTGCTACATAAAACTCTTTGGTGGAACCAGCACGAGCCCAGATAGCAATACCGATATACACCGCAAACGAAATGCCGACAAGTAAAAAAGTCCAAGTTTGAATACCCATGATGAGACTCCTCAGTCGTCTTCGTGAACGTCGTATTTACGGTCGAGTGCTTTCATTTTTGCCACATAGACAAAAATCAGTACCACAAATACATAAATGGAACCTTGCTGGGCAAACCAAAAGCCGAGCTTGAAGCCAAACAGCGGAATGCTGTTCAGCGGCTCAACCAACAGAATGCCAAACCCGAATGAAACGGCAAACCAGATTACTAGCAGAGTCAGCAGCAAACGCAGATTCTCTTTCCAGTAGGCTTTGGCATGCTCATCAGTTTGGAAGCTCATGATCAATACTCCTGTTGTTATCTTTTAAATTCTGTACCCTAACCAAAATAACAGTTTAAAAATTTCTGTCTCTGCAACCTTGGTCTAAGTGGGCCAGTATCCCGTTATTAATATTTTTTAGAATACGTACTTACCGGTGAACTGAAGTCTTCTCAAATCACCCTCATCACCATTTTCCAGTTCGCGCTCTGCCTTAAATAACTCCACACCAAAGGATAGTTTTGGGGTGGGGGAATAAAACAGGTTTGCCGAATAATTGCTGACTTCCTCAGTGTTAGTACCCGCGACATCGCTAGGGTTATCTGCACTGGTCATAGCATAAGAGAAGGTGCTACGAAGCTTGGAATTCCAGAGGTGTCGGTAGGCGACAAAACCTCCGGTCACATCCAACAGGTCAAGATCGCCATCGGCATCTACTGCCGCATCGCGGAATGCCTGAAGTGCTACATAACGGCCAAGGTGTCCGTGGTTGAACTGGAGTTTGACGTCATCGCCATTACCGAAGACATATTTACCGGATAAGCTGACACCAAAGCCAAACTTATCTTCATCTTCCGTGCCGGTGTCATAGGTAATCTGCCGTCCCAATGCGGCAACATTGTAGGCAAAGCTTCCGACTGAACCGTCGTATCTAACAACCGCATCGGGAACACTGTTGTCATCGAAGTTATTTCCATCGATACCACCACCGTTATCAAAGACACCTGTGGAAGGATTTTCCAATGCCAGATGAAGTTTTCCGCCATCATCAAACTGATGGCTCCAACGCACCTGAGACTGGCGGTTAAAGATAACCCCGGCGGTAGGACCAATAAAGTCAACTGCTTCTGGCAACACGGCTGTACTCATAAAAGTACTCCAGGTTTGGCCCAGTAACAGTGAAGAATCTTTTTCGTAGTCCCATGCCACATAGGCATGTCGAATGCGTGAATGAGAAGAGTTGGAAATACGCTCGTCTCCGTCACCCGTCAACATGTCCATTTCGAAGTGAGTCCGCACATCGCCCATATCGGTTGGGGTGGTTGTTTTAAACCAGAAACGAGAGGTTTTAACCGAGGTATCAAAACGAGTCGCACCGTCTTTACCGCCAACGGGGATGGTTGAAGGCACCAGAATATCGTCACCGATCGCTGCTGTTGCTCGCTCACCATCAGAATAATCGCTCTGCATGGCGTCAAACTTCACATAACCACCATAAGTAAACTTGGAACCAGAGACGGGGGAATCGGCTTTTTTCGTTACTACCGTCGCCATTTCCTGCTGCTTCTGCCCCTGCTCTGTTACCAGTTGTTGCAACTGTGTAAGCTGAGACTCAAGCATTTTAATTTTGGCTGAAAGCTCATCGTTGGTACTCGCCATAAGCTGACCTGAAAATGTCAGCGTCGGCAATATTACCCCCGCAGCAATAGCCCTTGTTTTCTTGTTCAACATAATCACTCTCCCATTCATTAAACCTTTAACGTTGACAGATTTACGCATAGCGCCCTTATATGGGTATGCGACCAAGGTCGATTTCGGTGGATTTTTACGACTAATGTCTAATGAAAAGCGATGAAACTAACGCTGAAAATTGAAAACCTTGCCAGTATCGTTACAGACGGCTAACATCAGGCGGTAGGGAGAAACATAATAATATGTCTAAATATATTGTTGCCGACGATCACCCACTATTCAGAAATGCTATCTGCCATGTGTTAAAAACACTGGAAGAAAGCCCTGAGATTGTAGAAGCCCAAGACATGGCGAGCCTACAAACTAAATTAACAGACCACCCTGATGCCGACTTGGTTTTACTGGATTTACATATGCCAGGAGCACATGGTTTTAGTGCCCTGGCTTACGTGAAAGGACAATCTCCCGACTTACCTGTTCTTGTGGTATCGGCCAATGAAAAGCCGGAGATCATGCAAAGAGCCGTTGAATTCGGCTCCAAAGGTTTTTTACCAAAATCCTCGGGTATTGAATTCATTCAAACAGCCATTCAATCGGCTCTTCGAGGCGAAACCTGGTTACCCGATAACGCCGGCACACGCACCCCGGCGAGTGAAGACGAATGCCAACTTATGGAAGGTATAGCCTCATTGACACCGCAGCAGTACTTGGTACTAACGATGTTGGCAGAGGGATTACTTAATAAGCAGATTGCTTATGAACTGGATGTAACCGAAGCGACTATCAAGGCGCATATGACGGCCATTTTCAGGAAGCTGAGCGTCAGATCAAGAACTCAAGCAGTTTTGGCTATCAGCAAACTTAATCTTGAACCGCCACAAAACATAGAGAACTAGCTTAGAAAAACTTAAACATTCAGAAATAGGCTTTTCTAGAGTCAGTCCTGCAGAGGAGCTAACCCAAGCAGTTTTCGGAGGTACGCCCTCGAAGCATTTAAGTTAGACAGAACCAATCCGGACAACTTTTCTATTCCCTCTTTGCGTGTAGCAACCGAATTATCCAACCAAATAATACCCTGCCAAAAATTAGATGCCTGTTCTTCTGATATCAAAAAGGCAGAAACTTGAATTACAGCTTGGGTATTAAAGTCTCCACCTCGATAACCGTTAACAAACGTTTCGATAGAATCATAAGTTGTCGACCAAACTCGAGGCTGAGCAGAGTTAATACTGGCCTGTTCACCCACATCAACCGGCATCAACAACAACACCCCCTGAAAGCCTCTTCTGTGAAGCTTTTTATAAATATCGGGTTGACGAAAATCAGAAATCTCTGCAAAGAATGAATGACTAGCAACGACATCATATTTATGCGCTTTTAAATTTTTGACTAGCTCGTTTTCAAAATCATGGCGAAGATTGGGTTCATCAGTTACAGCAACAACGGTAAATTTTAAACGTTGGCCTATATTTTCAGATAAAACAGAAACATGCCAACCAAGTATGAACAAAGACACACTTACAACGGCCATTATTTTTAACATAGTCACATATCACTCTATTGTTTGTTTATTTCTTCCCGCTATAAAACATGTAATACCGACCAACGTGTATCACTAGAGATCTAATAACAATTTTCTATGCCTTATAAAAGGTCGCATACAACACAGGAACAACTATCATTGTCAGCAGGGTAGCAAACATCAAACCGGCAATAATAGTGATCGCCATTGCCACAAAGAAGGCGTCAAATATCAGTGGAATCATTCCTAACGCTGTTGTTAACGCTGCCATGGCTACCGGACGTAGCCGACTAACGCCTGAATCAATAATCGCCGCCTCTAAACCCTTGCCTTCGTTATTCTGAAGTACGATTTCATCAATCAGAACAATCGCATTTTTAATCAGCATGCCCATCAAACTGAGGAAGCCCAGTAGCGACATAAAACCAAAGGGCTGATTGGTAGACAACAACCCGACCGTCACACCGATCAATGCCAATGGAACCACCAACCAGATTATCAGCGGCTGCCGCAGCGAGTTGAACAGCATAATGGTGATCAATACCATCATCATCACAAACATAGGAATACTTGCAGCCAACCCAGCCTGTGCATTACCTGAGTCTTCATATTCGCCACCCCATTCCATTTCATAACCTGAAGGTAATTCAATGGCTTCTATCTTGGGACGGACATCAGCAAACAATATGCTGGCTGGGCCTGAAACAGGATCGGCGTAAACCGTGATCGTAGGCTTACGATTACGCCGCATAATAATTTCATCTTCGAATGTGGTTTCAAAACCTGAAACCACCTGGCGCAGCGGGATCATCTTGCCTGCCGCGGGACTCCATATCTGCAGATTATTCAGGCTTGAAATATTTGAACGATTGAGGTCCTCTGCACGCAGAATAATGGGAAGTAATAAGTCGTGCTCTCGATAGACACCCACTCGCTCACCCTGAAATCCCTCCAGTAATGTTCGGGCAATATCGGGTCGGGTGATACCATTCAGGTTGGCCTGCTTTTCAGCCACTATGGGCCGAACCACTTTCACCCGCTGGCGCCAATCGGTTCTGATTCCCTTGGAATTCGGGTGTTCATACAAAATGACTTTGACCTGTTCAGACAACGCTCTCAACACATTTCGATCCGGACCGCTCAACCTTGCTTGTATTTTGCCGGTGCTGCCTGGCCCCAATTGGAATTTGGAGGCGTAACCCAACACATCGGGATAATTGTGTTGAAGATGATCTTCAATATTTACCAGAAGATCCTCAATAACCTCAGGATCTTCCACATCAACCAATAATTGAGCATAGGCGCTGTTGGCTTTTTCAGGGGTATAGGTCAGTAAAAAGCGCAATCCACCTTTACCTACCAATGAAGTAACATGAGTAACGCCCTCCTGTTGTTTGGCATACTCTCCCACCTCACTTGCCAATTTCTCGGTTTCTTCAATATGGCTACCCTGTGGCAGCCACAGATCGACCATAATTTGTGGACGAGTTGACGGCGGGAAAAAGCTTTGTTCAACAAACTGAAAGCCCCAAAGTGCCGCCACAAATAAAGCGGCGACAACCACTAAGGTGACGGTTTTTAGGCGGATACATAATTTGAGAAAACCCTTGTACATGGAATAAAAACCTCCACCATAAGGATCTCTCTCACCTTCGCTCTGTTCAGGTTGTTTTAAAAACATGACACAAAGTAATGGGGTTATCGTCACTGCTGTTACCCAACTCAGCAGCAGAGAGACCAGCACTACCTGATAGAGCGAGCGACAAAACTCACCGGTGTTGTCATCGGAGGTTCCTATGGCTGCAAACGCCAAAATGGCAATAACCGTTGCACCCAGTAATGGGATGGCCGTTTGCTTCACCACCTCAATCGCTGCTGATTTAACGTCTTCACCTTTTTCCAGCCGAACCAACACACCATCCACCACCACAATGGCATTATCTACCAGCATCCCCAGCGCAATAATCAGGGCTCCCAGTGAAATACGCTCCAAAGCCACTTCCATGGGGGAGAGAAAAATAAAGCTTCCGGCTATGGTCAACAACAGCACAAAACCAATAAGCATGCCGCTTCGCACACCCATAAAAAACAACAGCACCACAATCACAATTGCCACAGCTTCCAGCAGGCTGAGTGCAAACCCTTTAATGGCAATATCAACTGCATCGGATTGCACCGACACCAGACCGGCCTCTATACCAATGGGAATTTGTGACTTTAACTCTTCAAAGCGAAGCTTCAGAGCCTCACCCATATCGATGACATTACCACCGGAAACCGTAGAGATACCCAGCCCAATTGCAGGGTTGCTATCATACAAAATCAGATTGTTTTGCGGTTCAACGTAACCCCGTCGAACTTTAGCAATATCTCTTAAATAGATCTGATCTGATCCGACACTGCTGATCAAAATACTGCCAAACTGCTCAACCGTTTTAATCTCTCCCGTCGGGTTGAGTGTAATAAATTCAGTACCTACTTTTACTCGACCGGAATCGGTAACAAGATTCTTTTGGCGCAATTCACTAATCACTTCGTCTGAGGGAATCCCCAGCTGAGACATCCGATCACGGTTTAACTCAACATAAATGGCCTCAGTGCGTTCACCAAAGGTATCAATTTTTCCGACGTCTTTGACCAGCAGCAACTCCCGCCGCATAAAGTCCACAACATCTTTTACTTCTGCGTAACTGTAGCCGTCACCATAAAATGCCAGAAAAACACCATAGACATCACCATAGTCATCAATCACTAATGGCTGGCCAACCCCTGGTGGAAGTTTTCCCTCAGCATCGGCAACCTTGCGTCGAAGTTCGTCCCAAACCTGGGGCAACGAGGTTTTGTCGTAATTATCTTTAATAGTAACGGTAAGTGTTGAAAGACCCCTGTCAGATTTTGACACCACCCGCTTCAGCTGCCCCATTTTCTGAACAGCTTTTTCTAAACGATCAGAGACTTCTGCCTCAACCTCTGCAGCTGATGCACCGGCGTACTGAGTAATAACCAGAGCATCCTTAATAGTAAATTCTGGGTCTTCAAGGCGACTCAATCCCTGATAACTAGCCATTCCAGCACCAAGCATGACAACGGTGAGCACCAGTGTAATAACCCGGCGCTCAATAAAAAACTGGGCAATATTCATATTGCCACCGTCCTTACAAACCTAATTTTATCTGATCCCACTTGCAGTGCCAGCCCCATCACTCATCACCCAAGGGGCGTACTTTCATCCCTTCCCGAAGAAAATGAACACCTGAAATTGCAATTTGATCGCCGGACTTAAGCCCTTTTAACACACGAACTTCAGCGCCAGACATAGTGCCCAATTCAACAGCCACCCTGATGGTTTGCATAGACTCGGGACGAACAACCCAGACATAGGCGTTACCCTGTTCGTCTGCCGCCACCGATGATGCCGGAACCAGCAAACCATCCAAACCAATCTCTCGACCCTCTTCACCGCTCAGCGTAATAATGGCCTTACCTGTCATCCCAGGTAAAATCGTGGTATCTGCGGGGTTATCAAATGCCATGGTCACGGTATAAGTTCTTGTGATCGGATCTGCTGCACTAGAAAAAGATTTAAAACGTGCTGGAAAACGTCTACCGGGAATAGCGCTCAACTCAACTTCAGGTTCAACTTTTGCCGTACGGTCCTCCGGTGTTAGTGTGGTATCTATTTGCGTGAAATCCTTCTCCGGGATGGTGACATCTATCTCGAGGCTTGAAATATCCTGTAGTAACAGGATGGGTTGTTTGGCCTGAATATTTTGGAAGTTATCCGCCATTTTTCTTGCCACTTCGCCCTCAAATGGACTGACCAGCACAGTGTCATCCAGTGCTTTTTGTGCCGACTTTAATTGCTCCCTGGCCACCCGAACATCACGCAAGGTTAAATCGACCTCGGCTTGTGATCCGGCACCCAAATCAAATATTTTTTTGGCCCGCTGATAGGCCGAATTTAATGCGTGATGATTTGATCTCGCACCATCCCTTGCAGCAATATAATCTGTCGGATCCAATTTTGCTAAAACCTCACCTTCGGTAACTTTTTGGCCTTCTATAATGGGCAATTCAGTAATCTTTCCCTGTACCTCAAAACCGAGTTCTACACTCTTTGTGGCGGCAATAACACCGGGGTACTCTAGGGTGAACAGGTTGTCTTCACTACTCACGGTAAAGAGTTTGACCGGACGAATCACCTCGATGGTTTCTTCTTCTGACGGTTCCCCACAGGCTGAGAGCAGCAGGGTTGACAATATCAAGAACGAACAAACTGCCCCCCACCTGACTATTTGAAAGAAACTGATGCTGCTTGGTTTCATATCACTCCTCCACAGGGATTCCACCTAATTTTCGGTCACTCTTGACTGGCCATCAAATAAATCGCACCGATCTACTTACTCGTCCAACAAATCACCCCAATCGGTGCGATCTTCCATTTCTTCACGCATTTCGTCCGGGATGACATGCAGCCCTTTTCGAACCTCCCAACCACCACCAAGAGCTTTATAAACCGCAATCAAATTCAGGGATATATCCCCACGGGCTCGGGTCCATTGATCCTGCTGATCCACAAGAAAGCGCTCTGAGTCGATCACCCTTTGAAAATCTATGGACCCCTCTCTGTATTGGATTTTGGCAATCTCAACAGCCCGCAATGCTGCACCAGCGCTGGTTGCACGGAACTTAGTCTCCTGCTGGGATTGGGCATAGGCCACCATGGCATCTTCCACTTCCCGGTAAGCAGTAAGCACAGTGTTCTGATAATTCACCAGGCTTTGTTGGAATCGAGCATCCTGAGTTCGGATATTATTTTTAATCCGGCCATAATTAAAAATATTCCAGCGGAATGAAGGCCCACCGGAGAAAAACAGACTTTCACTGTTAAATAGATCATCGCTGTCACTACTACCGGTATTACTCGATTGATAACCAATGGTTCCCGTCAAAGAAAAACTTGGAAAAAAGTCTGCCTTGGCAACGCCAATCAAAGCACTTTGACTGGCCGCAAAATGTTCCGCCAATCGCACGTCGGGGCGTCGTCGCAATAAATCTGAGGGTACCCCGGTAGTAACAGTTGATGCAGCGACAGGAATCTGACCGGAGCCCTGTAACAGATCAGATAGACCAGAAGGCTGCATACCCAACAGTACGCTGAGCCCATTTGTCGTCTGGCGCAGAGACCGGATCAGACCTGGTTCCAATGCTTGAGTGTCCGCCAAATTAGACATCGCCTGCTGAACATCCAGTTCTGTTGTTACACCATTATCAAAACGAATTTGGGCGATTCGAAGGCTTTCTGCCTGAAAAGTGATGTTCGACTTGACCAGAGACAGCTGTTCTTCCAATGTCCGGATAATTACATAAGCCCTGGCCACCTCCGCAGTCAAAATCACCAGGACATCATCATAATCAGCTTCTGTTACCGCCAAACTGGATTCAGATGCCTCAATCCCACGACGAAACCGCCCCCAAAAGTCCAGTTCCCAGGCGGCATCAAAACCCACCTGATGATTGGTGTAACTATCATCGACACCGGAATTAAAGTTTGGACTGTTTTCACTGATACCAGTATCAGAGACAGCACCACTTACCTGTTGTGTCTGGGGATAACGGTTGCCCTTGGCAATACCCAATTGCGCACGAGCTTCCATAATTTTCAGGCCGGCAATTTTTAGGGGTAGATTTTGTTCATGAGCCTTCATGATCAACGCATTCAATACTGGATCATTAAAGCTTTCCCACCACTTAACCTGCAATTCAGAGGAAGCATTAAATACCGGTGTACTGGCAAGCCAGTCATTGGATGTTTTGGTATTGGGTTTTTCGAAATCTGGCCCTAGGGAAACACAGCCATCCAGAAGTAATACAGCGAAAAACCCCAGCGTTATTGGCCAGAGGAATGGCTTTAGAAATGACCTTTTCAATAACAAAAAAATAAAGGAAACCAACAGAAGGGCCACCCCACTTCAATTTTTTAATTTATTATTTCTTGAAGTCTAGGTGGTATTAATAGGAATACAAGAAATTTGAGATCACATCACATACAACACAACAAAATCGATTCCTAAAAATAAATGAGTGAAGGAATTTCTACCCAGAAAATATTTATGTCGAGATAATGCTTTATTAATACCACAAAACTAGTCGCATAATTAATATAGCACCCGAAAAATATTGACAATAAGGGAACGTAGCTATGAGCAGGCTTATTATCTGGATTGCATCCTTTACCCTGTTGTTCTGTCATTCTGCAATAGCTGCCAACTTTAGCCACAAGGTCAAACAGGTCGATCCCTCCATAGCTGTATTTTTTACCAAAGAGCACACCCAATTAAAGTCAGGGATCCACGTGACGGTTAACAGCAGTAAAGGGCTTGGCTCTGGAGTTATTATTTCCGCTGATGGAAAAATTCTCACTGCAGCCCATATGGTTCACGTGGCGGACCTTATTTAAGGTTCAGTTAGCCAATGGCGATGTCATTCCCGCTGATGTCATTTCAAGTATCACCGCAGCAGATATCGCTATGATCAAATTAAAACATGTACCGGATAACCTGGCGCATGTACCACTGGGAAATTCGGACACACTTTCGGTAGGTGAAGAGCTCTTTGCCATTGGCGCACCCCGCGAACTATTTCATACCTTTACCGCAGGGCATTTTAGTAGCCGCCGTATCTATGAAGAGACCGAGTTTTTTCCCGCGATGGAGTTCCTGCAAAAGGATGCACTGCTGAACCCTGGAAATTCCGGTGGCCCACTGTTCAACAGCGAAGGGGAAGTAACCGGCATTGTCAGCCATATGCGTTCTATTTCTGGAGGAAATGAAGGTTTAGGGTTTGCTGCTAGTATTAACACGGTTAAATCACTGCTTCTGGACAATCCGCCAATATGGGCTGGGCTAGATGTTATACCTCTCAATGAAACACTTTCAAAAATGCTTAATGTACCCTTTTCCAACGGCTTACTTGTGCAGAGAGTCGCTTACAATTCACCAGGAAATGTTGCGGGAATACGAGCAGGAACAGTTCCCGTGAGTATTGGCAAGCACAACCTGTTACTTGGTGGGGATATTATTAGGATTGCGGGTAAAAAAATCCTCAATTCAAGGAAAGTACTTAAAGAAGTAAGAGAACATCTCCGGAACAATCCTGATCAGGGTACGGTAGAAATCACAGTGTTCCGTGAGGGCCAGGAACACAAAGTTAATGTGCCAAGACCCAAGCCATTTTAGGAATAAATCTAGAGTGTTGTTGCAATATCTGCCGCCAATCTACCCAGCAGTTTCTTTTCTGCCTCAACCAATGCATCGTAACCATCTCGGGTTAACGCTTCGGTGCCTTGATAGCTACCCTCTGATAACACAACTTGTTTTTCTGGATCACTAGTCACCCAGTAAGCGACCAGTTTTGCTTCGCCATTCGCCGTACCATGTAGTTCATCAATGCGAATATCAATTCGTCGTGCCAACGGCATTTTTCCATCATTGTAGGCGCGTACTGGCTGGCCGAATTTTTCTGAGATTTTGCTGGATAAAAATGAGCGCAAGCCCAAACGAAGGGGTTCAACCCATTGGTGATCCCTGGCCACATGAACCTTTCCCCCACTGGTTTCCAGAACCAGCCCCAGACCATCAATATAAGAGGCCACAGAGACTGAGCCAATACCAACTGTCGCTAGCTGTCCCTGTTGAAGGTTCAGTGAAGAATCCGGTGGTGAATAATTAACAGGGGCTTCTGTACGCAACAAATATTGTTTAAGAGATGGAGCAGACGTAGAGGAACAGCCAACCAATAACGTGAGCATCACTAATGTAAAACCTGTTATACACACTGTTACTCTCATTGAATATCGACCTCTAATCGTGATCCAGCCTTGGGAATGGGATCCAATTCAGGTTCGTAAGGGAAAAGCAGTGAACTCGGTCTGATCGATAGTTTACGAATTAGTTCATCCAGATTTTCCAATGTGCTATTTAATGAATTTACCGACGAACCGAGGCTCTGATACATCGCTTTAGATTCATCGCTATCTATCAGGTTATTTGCCGTATCTAGAGTGCTCGACAGCGATATCATGGTTTTATCCGCATTATTCAGTGCCTGATTAACACTGACCAGGGTTTCTTCCAACGGCAGTGCATTGAGCTTGTCCAGAAAATTACTCACCTGAGCTTCCAATCGTTCCACACCCGTTTCAATAGAAGGAATCAGGGTATATTGCTCAAACTGGCCCAGTTTAGCGGGAGCCTCATCCGGGAAATAATCGAAACTGATCACTTGCTTTCCTGTCAACAAGTTACCCGTTAGCAGGGTTGCACGAAGACCCTGTTCAACCCCTCGTTCAACTATTTTCCTGGTGTGCTCAACGGATTCTGCATTATCAGGTAATTCCAGTCGCCCAGGTTCCAGGTAAATCAGTACCGGAATGGGGCTACCAGCCCCGTTTAAATCTTGTGCTGCCAATTCTTTGGTCAAAATACGGTCTACCTGACCAATTTGTATACCACGGTACTCCACCGGTGCACCTGTCACCAAGCCACCCATGGACTGTTGAAACGAGACCACATAATAGTTACGGTGATGAAATGGACGTTTCAGAATGTCATCATAAGATTCATAAAGTTGGTATTTTCTACCACTTTCCACTGGATCCCCAGGTGGTAATTTCGCAGGTGAATCAAAAGCCACACCACCCAGTAAAATAGTGTCTATAGATCCTGTATGGATCTCTATCCCCCCTGCTGAAGCCTTTATTTTCACACCACTGGCATCCCAAAATCGGGTAGAGGTATTCACCAAATCATGAAAAGGCGCGTCCACGAAGATATCGTAGCGTACTTCCTGCCTATCAGTGTCAAAGGACATTGCCTCAACGCGCCCTACTTTGTAACCCCGGTAAAGCACAACATCACCAGAACTGACGGAACCCGCACGCAGACTAAACAGTGTTAAGCGCAACCCCGGTGCATCGACCGGTGTTAATGGCGGTTGCTCAAGCCCAATAAATTCCCGCTTCCCCACAGCCCCATTACCTGGTGCCATTTCCAAATAAGTGCCACCGAGAAGGGTACTAAGGCCGGATACCCCGCTGGCTCCAACACGCGCACGAACTACCCAGAAACGGGTATCATCACGCAATAGGGGACGGGTTTTCGGATCCAGTTTCACCGAGGCAACCACCCCGGACATATCCTCTTTAAAGGTGACATGCTCCACCAAACCCACTTCGACATTTAGCAGTTTGACCTTGGTCTTTCCCTGATCCAGTCCCTCTGCTGTTTCAAACTCCAGGGTAATGGTCGGCCCCTCGGTCATAAAGGCGTGAACCACCATGGAAATACCAACCACCAATGTCACTAACGGAAGAATCCAGATGGCAGAAAACCGTCGGCCGCGGGTTACCTGAGGAGAGGCCCCTTCCGTTGGAGAATGATTACTCATTAACGTCCTCCACCTGATCCCACATCATTCTTGGATCAAAACTTTCTGCTGCCAACATGGAAATAATCACAACCCCGGCAAACGCGATGGTTGCTCCACCGGGTCGAATTACCAACAAATTGCTCAAATGAATCAGTGCCACCAGAATGGCCACCACAAACACATCAATTAACGACCATTTACCGAAAAACGCTGTAACCCGATAAAGCACTGTACGCTGCCGAATACTCTCTGGTGGCCCATGATTGACGCTCCAGCACAAATAAAACATCACTAACAATTTGGCCAGAGGGATCATCACACTGGCAATAAAAATAACCAGTGCAATAGGTATAGAGCCCAGCTCGATCAACAAGACTACGCCACCAAGGATGGTACTCTCAGTTGACTGACCTAGCTGATCTGTAATCATAATGGGCCACAGGTTAGCGGGTATGTACAAAATAGAGGCTGTGATCAGGAATGCTAAAGTACGTTGCAAACTATTGGATTTACGAAGATGTATTACTGCACCACAACGCGGGCAATCATGTAATTTTTCATCCACTAATTTTAAACATAGGTGACAGGAGGCAAGCCCCATAGATGAAGCGGTAAGCCTGTTACTCATGATGAACCTAAATCTTCTATACGACGCCAACACTGGACACGATCAAGGCCTGACAGCGCCAAGATGAAGAGAATACTAAAAGCCCCATAAGCCCAAAAAGATATACCCATCAGGATAGTTGCCATCTTCGCGATTTTCACCAAGCTGACAAGAACACCAATGAAAAACACTTCCACCATACTCCAGCTCTCCAGTGTGTATATCAACCTACCTACAAACCGTAGCCAACTGTAATTACGCAGGAGTAACAACGCACCAACCAGAGCGAGTATTAGAAAGAGCATCAGAGCAGGAATAATAATGATGAATCCAGCCACCAGAAGAGCTAGACCAGGCATCTCATTATCCCACAGCTTAAGTGCAGTCTCAGGCAGAGTCATTGCGCTTTCCAAGCCTCCGGCCTTAAATGTCATAAAAGGAAAACTGCAGGCCAACACCAACAGGATAAGAGCCGAACTCGCAAAGGCCATCACACGATTGAGTGCACCCTCACGACAAACGGTCAGAAAATGGCCACACCGCGTGCACTGTGCGGATTCGCCATCCCTTAGTAGGGAAACATTAAATACGAGGTCACAGGATGGACAGGCTAGGCAAGCCTGTTCATGTTCAATACGTCTTCTGGCCACCATATCCAGTTAACTCTCTCCGTTGCCAATTTAGTCCTAACTTAATTCCCAGTGGTAGGATTCAACTCAAAGTCAAACTCAAGCCATACCTATTTTTGATCAATCACTAGAGTAATAGTAGACCATTACTCTAAGGACAATTGTTAATAATAGGCTGTGAGTTTTACTGAAATTATTCTCTCGAAATTAAGATTGTTTTCTCTAGTTGAGACCGATACTCTTTAGTTAGGCAATTTAAATATGGAGCATTGCAATGTGTAAGCTGCGTCTTTTGTTTAAGCTAGGGACTTTCGCAATATTACTGGCCTGTTTCCTATCTTCTTGTTCATCACCTTCTTCAGACTCATCGTCAGATCAAAGAGAGCAGGCCAAATTAATGGAGCGATGCCAACAACTCCAGAAAGATATCGAAGACTTAAAGGGCCGACCTATTAGAAGAAGTGCAGCGAGAGAGTATTATATGAATGAATGCACTAATCAGAACTGAATCTTGGCTCGGCAAAATAATCTAATGGTAAAATAAAGCCAATGCCACCGCATGAGCATGGTTTTCCCTAAAACCACTCGATCTCAACGTCTAGCGTTATGTAAACACAGGGATATTGGTTTTATTTGTCCTCAGAGTTACTTTTACTTAACTCGATCCCAATATAAAGGCCCATCAGACGAGCGACAATGATGGTTAAATATAACTGCCCCATAATTGCTTCCATAGCAGCCCACGAACTCGACAAATGATTGGCTGGGACTATGTCGCCATAACCCAGTGTAGATAGAGTGACAAAACTGTAATAAATAAATCGTCGAAGTAATTCAGAAAAACTCTGGATGAGCTGTTCATTAAGAACGAAACTACCGGGAGAGCATAACTCCATCATCAAATAAATATGCGCCCATACCAAGCCAATCAATAGATAAGCGCAAAGAGAAGCAAAAATAAGTTCACTACTGACACGTTTAGCACGAACGACAAAATAAAGAAGATGCACCAAAATTAATAAAAAGAACAAAATTGAAAGACTGGTATAACCCAAAGATAACAGATTGGCATCAGTAGATAATGTCTGCCAGTTAACCACAATACCGGGGCAAGCCAACAAGCTACCGAGTAATAGCGTTCTATGTTTGTGTGTGACTAACCACAACCCCATCAGTAACGACAAACTCCAAACCAGCTTGTGAATAGCAGCAAAGTTCTGCCCAAAAAATGGTGGCAACAGCAGCAAACTCACCAAGGTCAGGAACAACCCAAGAAAACTGTAACGAGGGAATGCCTGCTTCATACGTCATCTCCCTTACTTACTTTCTATTTCAGGTTAACGCGTAAAAACCACGTTGACCTTGTCGCTACCTATTAACTACTAACGTCCCTACTACCCAGAAAACTTCTGACCCACTAAGGGTGATAATAGACGATTAATCTCTAAAATTTTCAAACTGAAAAGGCTGGTCGAGTTCGGCACCTCGAACCAGCGCCATCACCGCCTGAAGGTCGTCGCGTTTTTTTCCGGTGATACGAATTTTGTCGCCCTGGATCGCGGCCTGAACTTTCATCTTGGCATCTTTCACTAACTTGACAATTTTCTTCGCCATGGGCTGATCAATACCCTGCTTAAAACGAACTTGCAGGGAAAAGGTTTTGCCACTGTGCAAGGTTTCTTCATCGACGTCGATCACATAGGGGTCAACTTTACGTTTTACCAAGTTACCCCGGAACATATCCAGAAGTTGCTGGCACTGAAAATCAGCTTCTGTTACCAGCGTCACCTCTCCATCTTTGTATTCAACCTTTGCATCCACACCCCTAAAATCAAAACGGGTGGCAAGTTCACGCTGGGTATTTTCCGCAGCATTACGAATTTCTTCCACTTCAACTTCGGAAACAATATCAAATGAAGGCATCTAAAAATCCTGGTTACCAAACACGAAAGGTCGATAGTCTAGCGCCCCTCAAGCTTTAGTAAAAGAACCTCGATAAAAACTCTGAATAATGGCGGTGATTGTCAGGTTGGTCATAGCGGGCTAAGGGTCTAGATACGAAAACTTAACAATCAACTTCATCTTTTTTATTGATCACCGCCCGCATTTTCTGCGCCAAAATATTCGGCGATACAGGCTTTGACATAAAGGCGAAGCCAGCTGCTTCTGCAAGCTGCCTTACCTCATCTGAGTTGTCAGCACTTATCAGGATGCCGGGGGATTGATGCCACGCTACAGGTAGCTCTTTCACCAACTCTAATCCCGTGAGGTGCTCCTCAAGATGAAAATCGACCAGTAATATATCGGGCTGTATGTCAGAGGGTAGCGCCATGACATCATTTCGCCCACGGGCAATTACAACCTCACAGCCCCACTGACTTAACAAACTCTTCATTCCTTGAAGAATCTCTTCCTCGTTATCGACACAAAGTACCCTGACACCCTTTAGCTCTGGGCGCAGTGGCAACCTGCCATGTGTTATCGAAGTCGCCATTACGGGCTGCCCATACGGAACCAGAACGCTGAATACAGACCCCTCGCCAGGCTCAGATTTTACTGCGATATTATGACCGAGCAGGTCTGCCATACGTTTAGCAATTGTCAGGCCCAAGCCAAGCCCTTTATCAGTACTGGTCACACCTGGGCTAAGCCGCTCGAACTCCCCAAAGATACGATCCATCGCATCGGGAGCAATGCCGGGGCCAGTATCCCAAACTTCAATTCGTAGTCCCTCTTTCGTTCGGCGACACCCCAGAATCAATCGTCCACGTTTCGTATAGTGAATCGCATTACTTAAGAAATTTTGCAGAATACGTCGCAACAGTTGTGGGTCACTTCTAACCCACACATCACAAGACACGAAATGCAGTTCAATCCCTTTTTCAACCGCCAACACTTCAAACTCTGTCGCCAGCTCTTGCAATAAATCACCAATATTTAAATGCTGGTAGTCAGGTTGCATCTTGCCGCTATCCAGTCGAGAAATTTCTCGCAGAGCCGAAATTAACTGCTCAGCTGTCTCGAGTGATTTTTCCACATGACCTACCTGACAACTTAATTCAACCTGATCATCACTTTGTAGCTTCTGTTGCATTGCCGAGACAAAAAGTCTTGCGGCACTAATCGGTTGAAGCAGGTCATGACTAGCCGCTTGCATAAAACGACTTTTACTCGCATGCATTTCTCGCACCTCTGATTCAGCAGAAGCACGCAACCTGTTTTCCTCCTCCAGCACCCGATTCAATTCAGACAAATCGGCGGTTCGCTGCTCGACTCGCTCTTCTAGCGTTGATTTGGCATCTTCCAGTGCTCGAACAACGGATTTGTACTCGCTAATATCAGTAAACGTGGAGACAAACCCACCCTTGGGCATAGGATTTCCCACTACCTGTATAGTGGTTCCATTGGGCATGACCCGCTCAAATCGATGAGAACCGCCCGTGCGCAGCAATTTCAGTCGACGCTCAATTTGGTTCTCTAAATTATCAGAATCCCGGTATAGCCCCCGTTCAGCATTAAAGCGATAAATTGTATCGATAGGACAACCCACGTAGAGCAGTCGTGGTGGATAATCAAACATCTGCTCGTAGCGACGATTCCATGCCAACACTTTTAATTCGGCATCCACTACACAGATTCCCTGTGAAATCGTTTCTACCGTACTTTGCAACAAACCTCGACTAAATTGCAGCTGCTCTGAGGTATCACCAACTATTGCAGCAATGTCTCGAAATTGAAGAGGCTCTGTTCGCTCGAGAAGTTCAATTGTACTCTGAGCAGATGCGGCACCTACAATGGCCGCCAAGGACTGCTCTACCCGTCGAACCACAAATACTGGGGCCTTGTCATTATCTAATAAACGCTGGTGATAACGAACTTCGCAGTCGCGCCAAAGCTTTTCGTGTTGTTGTCGACTAATAAAAGACTCGAGCAAGTGGCGAAGCTGAACCACTTGAATGGAGGAGAGTTCAAAATCATCCTCCCCATAAGCTTTAAATTGTGGTGCAGAAACAAATGCTTCAGCCTGAAATTCATCAGCTTCCCTGGCTCGAACAAACAACGAGACGCCCACATACAAAATCAGGTTACTTGTTAAACTCAACCATACGCCATGACTTAGAGGATCAAGAAAACCTAAACCAAACAATGCCTCGGGGCGTAACCAGCTAATCCCCCAGGGACCATTCACCAGTATCAAATCTCCCGCCGCCAGCAACGAAGGCAACAACAGGCAATACCACCAGAATAAAAAGCCAACTGCGAGTCCTGCATAAACCCCTTTAGCATGGGCCTTGCGCCAGTACACACCGCCAATTAAAGCCGGTGATAATTGGGCAAAGCAGGCAAAAGAAACCAGGCCAATGGATGCCAGGCTTTCATCTTTGACCAACATTTTGTTCATCACCCAAGACGCCACCAATAGAACCAGGATGCTACCCCGGCGAATCCATCGAAGGTATTTAGCGAGAAAATCAACCTGCCTGAACCTCTCTTTTCGCCATCTTAATAACAGAGGCAAGACTATCTCATTTGAGACCATGATAGAAAGTGTGACTGCAGCGACGATCACCATACCCGTGGCTGCAGAAAAACCACCGATAAATGCCAGTGCCGTTAAAAACTGAGAATTACCCGACATCGACAAATTAAGCAGATAGGTGTCTGGAGCAATACTTGACCCACTGAATAATTGCTGGCCAACAAATGTGATGGGGAGAACCACGGCACTGACCACAAGTAGATACAAAGGAAACAACCAGAAAGCCATGCGTAAATCGCGGTCATCCTGAAATTCAACCACTGTCACGTGGAACTGCCGAGGCAAACAAATAATTGCCAACATAGCCAGCAACCCCGTAGTGATAAATCTTGTATCGACCGGGTTCTCTAACCAGGAGTCGAGCAGTTTTTCACTGCGGAAGAACTCTGAACTATCAAAACTGGTGGCGATCACAAAAGCCAGCCCAGCGATGGTCAGCAGCGCCAGCAATTTAACTAACGATTCAACAGCGAGTGCCGCCATCATTCCATGATTACGCTCGCGCCCTTTAAGGTGCCGAGTACCAAAGACCATAGAAAAAACAGCCAATAAAATAGCGGTAATTAAAGCGCTATCCGGCTGATACCCACCGATTTGACCCGAGCTTAGTCCCCCTGCCACGGTATCCCAGGCCAGAGAAACGGCTTTTAACTGAAGGGCTATGTAGGGTATTGAGCCCACCACAGCCACGATGGCCACTAGTGCCGCCAGCGCCTGACGCTTGCCATAACGCGAGCCAATAAAATCTGCAATGGAGGTGGTTTTTTGGCGAACGCCGACCCGCACCAATTTGCGTATAAGTGGTGCACCAACAACAAACAACAGAATTGGGCCGAGATATATAGGCAGATAGGACCATGCATCTCTGGCAGCAGTCCCTACAGCACCAAAATATGTCCACGAGCTGCAATACACGGCCAGGGTGAGGCTGTAAATGACGGGATGTAATCGATGGTGCCAACTTGGATGACGCTCTGCCCACAGGGCAACAAGGACCAGAACAAAGACATAGCTTAGGGCCAAAAGTAACAGCACAGGTTGTGAGATTATTGTGGATATAAAGCCTTTCCCCCTCGTTACATCAGCAAGACTGGTCGATTTGCCGATCGGTTGCAAGTTATCTCTATGTGAATGGTGTTGTACCTAGGTCGAATTGTCCCATCTACGAAACTCATCCAGACTCAATGAAACTATTGAACGACAGAATGGCAACCACAATGAATGTAAAAGATGCCTACACCAATGAGTACCAAAAATTTCTGGATGCCCCTGAAATATTCTGGAAAGAACAAGCCTCACTTATTGCCTGGTATAAAAAACCAGAAACAATACTGAGCAAAGATGAAAACAATTATTTTTGTTGGTACACCGATGGAGAATTGAACACCAGCTATCTGTGCCTTGATTACCACATTGAACAAGGCCGCGGAGAGCAAACCGCCCTAATTTACGACTCGCCCGTCACCAACAACAAAGAGTCCTTCAGCTATCTGGAGCTCAAAGAGCGTGTCGCTCTTTTTGCTGGCGCATTAAAAGGCCTTGGTGTCAGCAAAGGTGATCGCGTAGTGATCTATATGCCCATGGTGCCGGAAGCTGTGATTGCGATGCTGTCCTGTGCACGACTTGGCGCAATTCACTCGGTCGTCTTCGGCGGGTTTGCAGCCGATGAGCTTGCCGTTCGGATTGACGATGCCCAGCCCAAGGTTATTGTTACTGCCTCATGTGGCATCGAGGTCAGTAAAGTTATCCCTTACAAACCTCTTGTTGACGACGCTATCGAAATTGCCCACCACAAACCCAGCAATGTAGTGCTGTTACAACGCCCCGAATGCCATGCCGATATGCAACACAAACGTGATCTCGACTGGGAATCACTGAATGCCAAAGCCTCACCAGCTGAACCCGTAGCTGTAAAAGGTTCTGACCCGCTGTATATCCTCTACACCTCAGGCACCACAGGAACGCCTAAGGGTGTAGTCAGAGATAATGGCGGTCATGCCGTGGCAATGCGCTACAGCATGGAGACTGTCTACGACATCAATCCGGGTGATGTCTACTGGGCCGCCTCGGATGTAGGCTGGGTTGTAGGTCACTCCTACATTGTTTATGCCCCACTGCTGACCGGCTGCACCACGATCCTCTATGAAGGTAAACCTGTCAGAACACCAGATCCCAGTGCTTTTTGGCGTGTTTGCGCTGAATACGGCGTCAAAACCATGTTCACAGCGCCGACTGCCTTCAGGGCTATACGCAAGGAAGACCCTGAAGCTGAGGGCATGGCTGAGTATGATCTATCAAAGCTTGAACGTATTTATCTTGCCGGAGAACGGTTGGATCCAACGACCTACGACTGGCTCTGTGATAAAACGGGGCTACCGATTATCGACCACTGGTGGCAAACCGAAACAGCCTGGGCTATTGCAAGTAACCCGATAGGAATAGGTGCCTTACCCAGCAAAGCCGGTTCATCGACAGTGCCGATGCCTGGCTATCAGGTGAATATTCTAAATGAAGAGGGCGAACCCGTCCCCCAGGGAATCCACGGCAACATAGCCATTAAGCTTCCACTACCACCGGGGACTTTGACAACCATATGGGGAAACCATCTGAGATTTGAAAAAGGTTACCTCAGCACCTACCCAGGTTACTACCTCACAGGGGATGAAGGTTTTCTTGATGAGGATAACTATCTTTTTGTCATGGGCCGTTGTGATGATGTAATTAATGTGGCCGGGCACAGGCTGTCTACAGGTCGAATGGAAGAAGTCGTGGGAGCCCATCCTGCCGTAGCCGAGTGTGCGGTGATTGGCGTTGAAGACCAACTGAAAGGCCAGTTACCTATGGGCCTAGTTGTACTCAAAGATGGCGTAGATATAGATACAGAGGTTTTGATAGAAGAACTCAAACAAATGGTGCGGAAAAAGATTGGGGCGATCGGCTCTTGTGACAAGTCAGTGGTTGTTCCGCGCCTGCCTAAAACCCGTTCTGGGAAAATTCTACGGCGTACCATGCGCCAAATTGCAGATGGGAAACCCTACTCTATTCCCTCAACAATTGATGACCCAGAAAGCCTAACCGAGATAGCGGAAGCCATCAAAACATTGCGTGCTTCCTCACCCTAAAGTCCTCCTAGCAAGTTTATACCCCAGCAACTTTGCCGGTAGTTTGATACTACCGGTTTTTTTTAACCTAAAAATAAAGGCACTTAAGAACAGGAGAAACAACTAAACGAAATCTATAACAACGTAAAACCAGAAAACACTAGAAGTATCAAGCAGCCCTTAGGCTGCTTGTACAGGGATGGTATTTGAGGCTCGCTCGACGGTATTATCAGGATTGAGGTAGACCAATTTTGGTTTGTGGGTGGCCATTTCTTCTTCGGTATATTGTGCGTAGGTCGCAATAATAACCTGATCACCGACCTGACATTTACGCGCTGCAGCACCATTCATAGAAATAATCCCAGAGCCTGGTTCTCCACGGATAATATAAGTAGTGATTCGCTCACCATTATTGACATTATAAATGTCAATTTGCTCAAACTCTCTCAGTCCGGCCAAATCGAGTAGATCCGAATCAATGGCGCAAGAGCCGTCATACCATAGTTCCGCGTGGGTCACTGTACCCATATGCAACTTGCCTTTAAGCAGGGTGCTCAACATAGTGAATGTCCTCTAATTCAGCGAAATATTGTCGATTAAGCGTGCCGAGGAAGTGTACATTGCCCCCAGTACGGTAATATGTTCGTCATCTACTGCCGCTAACTCCAGCGTCTTACTGTTACTGATAGTAACATAATCAGGCTTAAATCCCTCTGCCTCAATCTGCCTATTCGCTTCCTCTTCCAAGGCAATAAAATCACGGTTACCCGCTTTAATCTGGTCGGCAACCCAGTTTAAACTTTTATTTAGCTGGCTCGCTTTTAACCTTTCATCCTTAGAAAGGAAGCCGTTTCGGGAACTCATTGCCAAGCCATCGGATTCACGATGAATAGGCGCTGCCGTGATCTCGACAGGCATACAAAGGTCTTCCACCATTCGACGAATAACCGCCAATTGCTGGTAATCTTTGGCACCAAACACGGCCTCATCTGGCTGCACTATATTAAAGAGTTTGGTGACAACAGTGGTCACCCCCTCAAAATGCCCAGGCCGGCTGGCACCACAAAGCATGTCCGTCATGGTTGAACAGATCACCCGCGTCTGGGTGTCGAGCCCATTCGGATACATTTCATTATCATCGGGGTGAAACAAGAAATCACAACCCACTTTGCGTAGCTTATTGCAATCACCTTCAAATGTTCGAGGGTACTGATCCCAATCTTCATTAAGTCCAAACTGAAGGCCGTTGACGAAAATAGAGCAGACCACAACATCGTTGGTCTGCTGAGCATTTTTGATTAATTCGATATGGGCGTCATGGAGATTGCCCATCGTCGGGACAAAACCAATACGCTTTCCCTGCTGACGAGCTTCATCAAGCGCTTCCCTGAGTCCTTGAATGGTATGAAAAATCTGCATAGAGAAAAGTCCGGGTAACTACTGCTCTGCGAAATAATCTCTGGCGAGATTTTCAAAACGGGTATATTTACCAAGAAACGCAAGATTACAGGTGCCAATAGGACCATTGCGCTGCTTACCGATGATAATCTCAGCTACGCCTTTGTCCGGGCTCTCTTCGTTATAAACCTCATCGCGATAAATAAATGCAATAACATCCGCATCTTGCTCAATAGCTCCCGATTCCCTCAAATCAGAGTTAATTGGCCGCTTATTGGGGCGATTTTCGAGGTTACGACTCAACTGAGAAAGAGCAATGAGCGGACAATTAAACTCTCTCGCAATATTTTTTAATTCCCGGGAGATTTGAGTAATTTCATTGGTACGATTTTCAGTAGGGACACTACTACTCATCAATTGCAGGTAATCCACCATAATCAAACCGGGATCACCTTGCTCTCTAGCCAGCTGCCTTATCTGATTACGCAATTCCATCGGCTTGATGCCGGGCGTGTCATCTATAAACAGAGGGCGATCCTTAAGTCTTGACGCCGCGCTGGATAAACGAGGCCAATCGTCCTCAGAAAGACTCCCGGAACGCATTCGCGTTTGATCAATTTTCCCAAGAGACGACATCAGACGCATGATCAGCTGGCTAGCAGGCATTTCCAGACTAAACACCAGTACGGGTTTATCTTGATTAAGTACTGCATGCTCCACCATGTTCATGGCGAATGAGGTTTTACCCATTGAAGGTCGGCCAGCAACAATGACCAAATCAGCTTTTTGCCAGCCCGACGTCATGCTATCCAGCTCGGTGAAGCCAGTACTGATGCCGGTAATATCGGCATCCGTGTTAAATAGTTCGTCTATGCGCTCTACCGCTTCTTTCAGCAGTTCATTGACGCCCCTAAAACCGCCTAACTTGGGGCGATTTTCAATAATATCTGACAGCTTGCGCTCGGCCTCTGCAAGCAGTGCACTACTATCAGAGCCCAGGGGATTAAAACCTTTCTTAACGATATCACTGGCCGCAGTAATCAGCTGCCTGATGATTGATCGCTCAAGGACAATCTGAGCATAAGCACCAATATTTGCAGAGCTCGGCGTATTATTGGCAAGCTCCACCAAATAGGCAGCGCCACCGACTTGATCCAGCTCATTATTGTTTTGAAGGGTTTCGGAAAGCGTAATGACATCAAGCGGCTTACTTTCGACTGAAAGAGCCCGCATATTTTCAAAGATTAGCTGATGGTCTTGTGCAAAGAAATCTTTTTCAGAAATGACTGAGGCGACTGAATCAAAAGAGTCATTGGTCAGCATTAATCCGCCAAGCACGGCTTGCTCAGCCTCAACGGAATGAGGAAGTTGCTGTTCCTCGCTGCCTCGGTTCTCAACCATCACACTGTCACCTGAAAAAACGGGCACCTGTAAAAAAGGCCACCTGTAAAAACGGCACTGTCACATCGTATATTACTCAGTGCAGTGCCGTATTGTACTGGTTTTCATCTGACAAAAACTGTCGGATGTCAGCGATTTACTCGACGACTACTCTGCAACAACAGACAGCTTAACAACCTGAGTCACTTCAGCATGCAACTGAACGTCGATCTCGTACTCACCGATTTCGCGAAGAGCACCTTCAGGTAGCTTCACTTCGCTCTTAACGACTTCAACACCAGCAGCCGTAAGCGCATCAGCAATATCCTGAGTACCGATAGAACCAAACAATTTGCCTTCATCACCAGCGTTTGCTGTGATGATAATAGACTCAAGACCAGCCAGTTGTGCCGCACGAGCTTCTGCTGCTTTGAGCTGTTCAGCAGCTGCCGCTTCCAGTTCTGCACGACGGGCTTCAAATGCCGCCAAGTTATCAGCAGTAGCAAACACCGCCTTATTAGTAGGGATCAGGTAATTACGACCATAACCCGCCTTAACATTGACCTTGTCACCGATACTGCCGAGCTTGCCGACTTTTTCCAGAAGAATAACTTCCATCTCGGATTTCCTCTCTTGTTAAACCTAATTTGCTCTGCTGGATTCAGGAGCCACTAGAGCGCCTTACCAGTCGAGAACGTATATTCATAATACTGTCGAGGAATCCTAACCCAACCAGTATCAAACTCATGGGACCAACCATAAACAGTCCCACATAAAATATTGCTAACCAGTGCACACCCAGTTGGTAAAACGCGACTGAATGGTGAACCAGTGCTATACCACCCAAGAGTAGGGGTAATCCCAACAATCCAGCCCAGCTGGAATACTCCTGAGGTGCGAAGTAACAAACTGCGACCCCTGCAAACAGGGCAACAGCCGTCACCAAACTAAAACGCAACTGGTGAAACTCCACACGGAATCCACCCTGGTTATACAGCATCGCTTGCCACCAGCGACCCAGCATCAAACAAATAATCGAGGTTAACGCAATTACATAGCCGATCACGCCCAACAGAAAGGTGCGACCGGGTATAAATGCGCTCTCTTGTTCCTGTTGCACCTGACGAAACAGGTCGGCAACAACCAGCTCAAGGGCATTCGCCTGCTCTGGAAACAAGAGGTCGAGCAACTTCGTGACAACACCACTGATCACTACAATAAAAATCAGCGTGCGAGACCACGATGCACTTAACCTCAACAGTGCCGAGGCAACTACAACCACCATCAGACCTGCAATGGAGGAAAGAGTGATCATTGGGCTGAACTCGCTGACATAAAATGCCACCAGCAGAGGTAACAACGCCCAAAGCATGACCAACAAACCCTCTGACAACCCTCTACTCAGAGTCACCAAGCTGATAGCAGCCGGGCTTAGCAATGGCAGTAAACTGCCAAAAAGCGCTACAAGGTAAGCCTGCAAGCGCCCACGCATAATAAATTCAGCCAGGGCACGCATCAGACAACCTTTCTATAAATTACTTGTGGCTGTCCGTATAGGGCAGCAAAGCCAGGAAGCGAGCGCGTTTGATTGCGGTTGCTAACTGACGCTGATACTTAGCCTTGGTACCAGTGATACGGCTAGGTACAATTTTCCCAGTCTCGGAAACGTACTGCTTAAGGGTATCCAGATCTTTGTAGTCAATCTCGGCAGCACCTTCCGCACTAAAACGGCAAAACTTACGACGACGATTAAAACGAGCCATGGGTTACTCTCCCTTTTCCGCAGTTTGATCGGTAGTTTCTTCTACCGGAGCAGTAGCTTCTGCTGCTGGAGCTTCAGCCGTTGGAGCTTCTGCTGCTGGAGCTTGACCCTCAGATCTTTCTGCCCGAGGTTCTTCAGTACGACGTTCACGACGCTCAGATTTTTCAGACTTTTCAGCCTTCATAATCGGAGATTCGACAGTCACTGCATCATCCTGACTAAACACCGCGCTACGGATAACAGCGTCGTTGTAGCGGAAATTAGAGTTAAGCTCGTCCAATACATCCTGACCACATTCAATGTTCATCAGCACGTAATGAGCTTTGTGAATTTTATTAATTGGGTATGCCAAATGGCGACGGCCCCAATCTTCGAGACGATGAACTTTACCTTCACCACCATTAATAGTAGCGGTATAACGTTCAATCATGCCCGGAACCTGTTCGCTCTGGTCCGGGTGAACCATAAATACGATTTCGTAGTGACGCATTGTGCCTCCTTACGGGTTAGTAGTTGCTCGCCCCATGCGATGCAACAAGGAGTTATTGGCCCAAAGAGACCAAGGGCCGGCATTCTACGGGCATGTGCAGGGTATATCAAGTATGAAATTGCGTCATATGGGAGTACAAGCACTCTTTAGAACACGCTATTATTGACCGACTTCGACTCCGACACTTTACAAGGATAATAAAATGAAAAAGCTTTCGCTGTTGCTCACCACTGTTTTCGTCCTGTCTTTGGCTGGTTGCACAAAAGTTGGCAGTGATGCCTGGTGCGAGAATATGAAAGAAAAACCTAAGGGTGACTGGTCAGCCAACGAGGCCAGCGACTTTGCCAAGCATTGCGTATTTAAGTAAGGTTGCGCCCTAGTTATTAAGTATGACCGGGCAGTGCAGACTAACACTCTGGCTGCCCACTCCCCGCCTCCTCAGAACCACGAGCAATAGTAGCTGCGGCCCAAAAGCCCGCCACATTCCCCTGCCACCTTGGCAAAATTGACGTAATAATCACCTGCTCTAGCGCCACCCACAAATAAAACAATAAGACCGCGCGAAACATCAAGGAGTAATCCCAAATTGCAGCCACAAAATACGCTGGTGCAATACAGATCGCAGCGATCTTTGCCGCCAGCGTGTGATAGCTTGGAAAACACTTAAACCTTACCAGGCACACCAGCAAGGGGACTATCCAGGAACTGAAAGCGATAACCAAATAGCCAGATTCACGATCAAATATTTCCGGCCAAATCAACTTCAACCCTAGCAACATAACAGCGTAGGTTATGAGATCGGCCCAACTGTCGAGTCGAGTGCCTAAATCGGTAACCTGTCCCAAGCGTCGAGCCAGATAGCCATCAATACAGTCGGTAAATAAAGAGAAGGCCAATACCCATAAAAAAACGTCGGCCTTTTTCTCCATGGCCAGAAAAATAAGCACCGGCACCAGAGCGACCCTGATGGCACTAATCACATTAGGAAGACTCACCACCAAATTTTGGGTTGCCACCTGGTTATTCTGAATCACTCGATGCTTTATAACTTTTCCGTGTTTAATAACACTAACTCCTTCGCCATTATCTCCAGAACTCAAGACCGCTGACGAACAGCCTCGAACAAACAAATACCTGTGGCCACTGAGACATTCAAACTACTTACTGCTCCCGCCATAGGCAGTTTCACCAACAGGTCACAATTTTCCCGAGTCAGGCGGCGCAATCCTTTTTCCTCGGCGCCCATCACCACCACCAAAGGGCCTTTCAGATCCACATCATAAATCATCTGCTCGGTTTCACCGGCGGTGCCCACAATCCAAAGCCCCTGCTCTTGAAGTTGTTTCAATGTGCGGGAAAGATTTGTCACGACAACCAAGGGAACACTTTCAGCTGCACCACATGCCACTTTTTGTACCGTTGGGGTCATTCCAGCAGAATTGTCTTTAGGGACAATAACAGCCTGAACACCTGCCGCATCCGCCGAGCGCATACAGGCACCGAGGTTATGAGGATCGGTCACCCCATCCAACACCAGTAAAAAAGGGGCTTGATCCAATTGCTCAAGTAACTCATAGAGATAGTTTTCATCCTGGATATCGGCTCCACGACATAATGCAGCCACACCCTGATGACGCCCACCCGCCAGCGCATCCAAATCGGACCGAAGTACCCAGGTCACAGAAATATCCTGTTGCTCCGCCAGGCTAATCAATTTTTTCAGGCGTTGATCATCCCTGCCCTTCTGAACTCTGATCTCATCTATCTTACCCAGAGATGTCTTCAGAATTGCCTGTACAGCATGTATACCAAACAGCCACTCACAACCGACATCGGTTTTATTTTCTTCTTTCTTTACCATTAATTCAGTTCCATTAACAAACCACCCTCCTTAACTTAACTTCGAGGAGGTGGCGACTTTTTTTGTTTTATTTTTTTTCTAGCTGTTTTTGCTTTAGGTTTCTTACCCGCTGCTGCTGGGCTCTGGGCCCCAGAAGAAATTTTACCGGAAGAAGGTCTCCGCCCACGAGCAGACGTTCCCCCAGCTTTTTTTGCCGGTTTTTTCTTTGTTTTGGACCTGGATTTCTCATGCTCTGCCGCCAAAGCCAAAGCCTTGGGGCTTACATTAAGATCTTTCTTACTTTTTTTTCGCCCTTCCTCCACAAGATCAAAATCGATTTTTCGTTCATCAAGATTAACTCTACTCACTCGCACTTTGAGTTTATCGCCAAGCCTGAATACTTGGTGAGTACGCTCACCGATTAACCGGTGGTGAGCCACCTCGTGATAATAGTAATCCTTAGGTAACCCCGTAATATGCACCAGCCCTTCGATATACATATCCATCAACTGAACAAACAAACCAAACCCGGTTACCGAAGCAACCACGCCTTCGTATTCTTCACCGACGCGGGACAATAAATATTCACACTTCAACCAGTCAACCACATCTCTGGTTGCCTCATCGGCACGTCGCTCAGTCATTGAGCACTGCTCACCACAGGAGACCATCCATTCTTCATCATAAGGGTATATCTGACCGCGATTTAAAACTGGAGCACCCTCGACTTTTCTGGCGTGGCTTACCCGTCCCTTACTACGAATCAGATAGCGAATCGCTCGATGGACAAGCAAATCAGGGTAACGTCTAATCGGTGAGGTAAAGTGGGCATACGCAGGATAATTCAAACCAAAGTGGCCGTTGTTGTCTGGGGTATATTCAGCCCTATTCATAGACCTGAGAATAACTGTCTGAATAACACTGGCATCTGGCCTGCCCGACACTTGAGCGAGTACTCGCTGAAAATCCTTCGGTGATGGGTCTTCTCCACCGGGGAGTCCCAATCCCAACTCACCAAGAAACTCTCGCAAGTTTTCCAACTTCTCTTGCCTTGGCCCTTCGTGTACTCGGTATAACCCGGCTAGCTTATTCTTTTCCAACAAGGTAGCGGCACAGACATTGGCACAGAGCATGCACTCTTCAATGAGCTTATGCGCTTCGGTACGATCCGACGGAATAATCTGCTGAATTTTTCTTTCAGCATCGAATAATATACGTGTTTCCTGAGTCTCAAAATCGATTGCACCACGGTTGTTTCGGGATTGATGCAACTTCAAGTAAAGATCGTAAAGGTGATCGATATGGCTCACTACCGCATGAAACTGCTTGCGGACACCGCTGTCTCTAACCCCTCGCTGAGCAATCATTCCTGCAACCTGTGTATAGGTCAGGCGAGCATGGGAATAGATCAACCCTTCGTAGAACTGAAACTTTGTCACCTGGCCATTGCCGTCCAGTGACATTTCACAAACCATAGTCAGCCGATCCACGTGGGGGTTCAATGAACAGAGCCCGTTGGAAAGCTTTTCTGGCAGCATCGGAACAACATGCTGAGGAAAATAGACCGAGTTGCCCCGCTGATAAGCTTCGAGATCCAAAGGGCTGCCCACTGCCACATAGTGAGACACATCGGCAATAGCAACATAGAGCTTCCAGCCTGCTCTACTGCGGGGTTCACAATAGACGGCATCGTCAAAATCACGGGCATCTTCCCCATCGATCGTCACAAAGGGTAAATGGCGTAAATCAACACGATTAGCCGTATCGTCAGCAGCGACTTCAACAGGAATGGACTCCGCTTGCTCCAGCACCGAATCCGGCCACTCACTGGGAATACCGTAGTTGTGAATAGCAATATCAATTTCCATCCCGGGTGCAAGATGGTCGCCCATTACCTGAACGATACGCCCGGCAGGAAGGTTGTGTCGGCTAGGCTGAGTGGTAATTTCCACCACTACAATTTGCCCGGGCTCCACCTCTCCCCGCTGATCGGGAGGAATCATAATATCCTGAATAATTCGGGGGTTATCCGGACGAACAAAATGCATACCGCTCTCGATGAAGTATCGTCCAACAAGGGTACGTGTGCGGCGCTCCACCACCTCGACAATCGACGCTTCTGAACGCCCTCTTCGATCCACCCCCGCAACACGCACCAGAACCTCATCGCCGTCCATCACACGTCGCATCTGACGACTGGAGAGGAAAAGATCGCCTCCGCCCAGATTGGGAACGACAAACCCAAAGCCCTCAGGGTGACCAATGACTCGACCCTTAATAAGGTTCATCTTATCAAGAGCCCCGTAGGCATTCCGGCGATTACGAATGGTCTGACCGTCACGTTCCATGGCAGCCAATCGACGGCGCAGCGCCTCCCGAGCGTCATCACCCTGCACATCAAACGCCGAACAAAGCTCCTCATAAGTAAGTGGGCCAATACTCTCGCTCAAAAAATCGAGAATATATTCCCGACTGGGAACCGGGTTATCGTATTTCGCGGCTTCACGACCGGCAAAAGGGTCTTTCTGAATATGTTTTTTCATGACTACGTCCGCAAAAAAATTATCGATAAAATAGAACTGATATGTTTACCATCAGAACATATTGACTGATGCTTGACCAACCTCTTTGATCTGTAAAGATCGAAAAATGTTACGCCTGAATAACAAATACCTTGAAGTTAACACCAACAGTTTTTGGCTCAAAGAAACTGTCACTGACAGCTCTTATCCTACTGGTCAAATCACCCTCCTCCACCTACAACCCCTTTTTATCCATCATTTATTTGTTATTTCTGTAAAACTGCGCTAATAATGCCTAAAATATGCACAAACTGAACAACATAGTATTCCTTTCTCTTACAACCATAAGAAATACAAGAAATTCTACTATGAAAAAAGTCTCATCCATCAAACCGGCTATTATCGCTTCCAAAAACCAGACCGCCGAATCAAATTTAGCTCAGAATGAGCCACTGGTATTATCCGAAAGAACTCAACTGCAACTACACCAACAGCTCACCGGAACACTAGACACCTCCAGTCTCATCAACCGATTTTATGGCTGGCTGATCGAACAACATCCGATAACCGGCATCGACTATATCCATCCCGACGAAAACCTCGTACTGTCAGCGGGCTCGCAACAACAGCACGAAATTCATTATGTTCTCCGCCTGGAAAAACACTACCTTGGCGAAATCACCATTACCAATCAAAAGCCTTTCTCTGAGCAGGACTTGTTTACCCAAAAACAAAGTATAGATGTCCTCATTCACTATCTAAAAAATAGCATCGCCTACCAAGCATTAGAGAAAATCGCCTTCCACGATGCTCTTACCGGTGTAATGAACCGCACGGCCTTAGATGAGTTGCTACCCAAGGAAACAAAGCGAGCTCAGCGCTACGGTTATGATCTATCCCTGATGATGATTGATATCGATCACTTCAAATCGATTAATGACTGTATCGGTCACATCGGTGGCGATGCCATTTTAAAGCAGGTCTCCGTGGCCATTAGAAGCCAACTTCGTCATTCCGACCTACCATTCCGATACGGTGGCGATGAGTTTCTTTTAATTTTGCCCAACACAAACCTCGAAGGTGCTCACAAGGCTGCCAGCCAGATAATGAGCTCGCTCAACATCGCCATAAAGGAAACACCCGATTTAACAATTTCCCCCAAACTCAGTATTGGTGTTGCCTCCTACCAGCAAGGAGAAAGCCATGAAGAGCTTATACGAAGAGTGGACAATGCCCTTTACGATGCGAAAAATAACGGGCGAAACTGCATCTATTAACCTCAATAGCCAACGACCATATACCAGGGAGAAGGAGAGCAACCTTCCCGCCTAGCGTTTCGCTCATACAACAAAATAGTGTTTTTTCCTCTCTGGAATTGACAATCGACGACGCCATTACTATAGTTCGCCACCTTCGCAAAAGCAGACACAATGCTTTACGCAAAGCCCAGGTGGTGAAATTGGTAGACACGCTAGCTTCAGGTGCTAGTGCTCGCAAGGGCGTGGAGGTTCAAGTCCTCTCCTGGGCACCATCATATTAAAATCCCGCTTTTACGTTGGGGGTTTTATGCCTCCCCTGAAAATTCACCTTATCTTCTATCTGGGTCAATACTTTTGCCATTAAAAATAGATATACTTATGCACTAACCAGATCTCAAAATCTGTCACCCGCATTTTTCATTAGGAACTGCAATAGTTAAGTGACAAAGACCCTCAAAGAATTACTCAAGTCCATGCTGGGCAGTTTACGGGACTTGCTACCTATCGTTCTGGTTATTCTGTTCTTCCAGTTTTTGGTGCTGCAGCAACCCCTGCCCAATGTGGCGCAGTTACTCACTGGCGTTTTGTTTGTGGTACTGGGACTCACTTTTTTTATTCATGGGCTGGAACAAGGGCTGTTTCCTATTGGCGAAGCCATGGCCCACGCCTTTGCACGCAAAGGAAGTGTGGCCTGGCTGCTGATTTTCGCCTTTTCCCTTGGATTTGGCACTACGGTGGCAGAACCGGCACTGATTGCTGTGGCAGCAGAAGCAGCCAATGTCGCGGCTAACGGCCAGATGATTGAGGCCACAGAAGCCGCAAAATCCTCCTATGCCAATGGCCTGCGATTTACCGTGGCCTTGTCAGTAGGGCTCGCCATTGTCATCGGGGTGATCCGCATCATCAAAGGTTGGCCAATCCAGTGGCTCATTATTGGTGGCTATATACTGGTGGTAATTATGACCATGATTGCCCCCAAAGAAATTATTGGTATCGCCTATGATTCCGGAGGAGTCACCACATCAACCATTACGGTTCCACTGGTCACTGCCCTGGGTGTCGGATTAGCCTCCTCAATTAAGGGTCGCAACCCCATGGTCGACGGTTTTGGTTTAATTGCCTTTGCTTCTTTGACACCGATGATTTTTGTGATGGCCTATGGAATGTTGATCTAATGGATATCCTACAGGAAATTATTCTGGTCACTCTGGATACCCTTAAGGATGTACTGCCCATTGCCGCCATTATTTTTGGTTTTCAGTTTGCAGTGATTCGTAAAAAACCCGCAAATCTAGGGCAAATATTAATAGGGTTTGCCTGGGTACTCATAGGGCTATCATTATTTCTATTAGGTCTGGAATGGTGCTTATTCCCCCTTGGCCGCCTAATGGCAGGACAGCTCACTGACCCCGTCTTTATCCACGGAACTAATAGCTCGGTAGCGCTTGCAAATGCTATTAATTGGCAAGATTACTACTGGGTCTATCTATTTGCTTTTTTAATTGGCTTAAGCACTACCATTGCGGAACCCTCCCTCATTGCCGTGGCCATTAAGGCCAATGAAGTCTCCGGTGGTGCCATCGGTATTTGGGGATTAAGGATTGCCGTAGCCATTGGTGTCGCAGTAGGTATTTCCCTGGGGTGCTACCGTATTGTGGTTGGCGACCCTATCCACTGGTATATCATTTCCGGCTATATCGTGGTGGTTATTCAAACCACATTTGCACCTAAATTAATTATTCCCTTGGCCTATGATTCAGGTGGCGTCACCACCTCGACGGTCACCGTGCCACTGGTGGCGGCACTAGGCTTGGGATTATCGGAAACAGTCCCTGGCCGCAATCCCCTAATCGATGGTTTTGGCCTGATTGCTTTTGCCAGCCTGTTTCCAATCATATCGGTAATGGCATACGCCCAACTGAGCGAAGCCAGGGCCAAAATATCCAAACGAAAGACGGCCTCTGAGGCTGACCTATGATTTTCCACGCAGGAGAACATCATGCACTTTAAAATGATTGTGGTATTTGTTGAAGATGACAAAACTGATGTGGTGATGGATGCCGCTCGAGAGGCGGGGGCTACTGGAGCAACAGTGATTAACAATGCCAGGGGAGAAGGTTTAAATAAGAGTAAAACCTTCTTTGGGTTATCACTGGAAACCCAGCGCGATGTGGTGCTGTTTCTGGTAGAAGAGCATCTCAGCCGACATATTTTGGAAGAAATCAGTCGCGTTGGCGAATTCGACGCAAAACCCGGTACAGGCATTGCCATTCAGATTGATGTTGAGGACGCAGTTGGAGTTGCCCATCAGGTAAAAAAAATAACTCAGGATGTAGAGGAGCTTTTGTAATGAACAAAACAATCATTAAAGCCCGTGATGTTATGCATGAAAAACACATTGAAATGGATGGGCTGGACACAGTAAAGCATGCACTGGAAACGATGAAAGCCAATCATGCCAGTGTTCTTATTGTAAAAAAACGTAATGAAAATGATGCCCTTGGCATGGTGGTTTTGGCGGATATTGCAAAAAAAGTGCTGGCTAAAGACAAGGCTCCTGATCGGGTTAATCTCTACGAAATTATGTCCAAACCCGTTATTTCCGTAGAACCGGATTTAGATGTGCGCTACTGCGCCCGGCTATTTGATCAATTTGGTTTATCCAATGCGCCCGTGGTTGAACAGGGAAAAGTTATTGGTATCGTCAGCTATGATGAATTGGTATTTAAAGGCCTATGTGAACTGATCGATTAGCCCTATGCCAGGTCAAGATGCTCATGAACCGGTGCTGACAAATTAACTTCGTTGGATAAATTCGTACTGTTCTGAACAATCCCCCCTATAATCAAACTGACATAGGGCAAGGCCATTACAAATGTGTTTTTCAACTACGGTCAGCTTTTCAAGTGCTGCAATTCTGGTAACAGGTGGAGTGTTCTGTTTAAAAAAAATCACCTACATCAACAAACCCTATTGGATGTTTGCTCTTTTACCTTTGATGTTTGGTATACAACAAGCCATAGAAGGCAGTGTATGGTGGGCACTCGGTACCGAGGACACTAGAAACTTACGATTATCTGCACTGGGATTTCTGTTTTTTTCACACTTTATCTGGTTAGTCTGGATTCCCTTCTCATGCCATCTGACCGAGCCTGTCCATCAACGAAAAATATTATTCTTACTCATCTCTGGGGCTGGCGCTGTCTTTGGTGGCACAATGTTTATACCTTTTTTACTTCATCCTGACTGGTTGACCATTTTTACGGTCAATCATTCGATTGTTTACCAAACGACTTTGATCTATGACGATTATCTAGTCAGGCCTGTTGTTACCGCCGGATATATGCTGGTAGTTTTAGTGCCATTGATGCTCTCATCTGATCAACATCATAGAATTTTGGGCTCTCTTGTTTTGCTCTCGGCAATATTGACAATAGTATTTTTCAATTTTGCTTTTATTTCGGTCTGGTGCTATTTCGCAGCGATAATTTCCTTATACATCTATTACTTTATGATCACTAACCCTCAAGCTAGCAATGCTTGACAATGCAACACCAGACGATTCTTTTACGTTGTTGCCTGAAAGTTTTACCACAATTGGCGGCAGCCCCTTATATTCTCGTACTGCCATCAATGGGTCTATATATTTCCTCAGAATCATCGCTGGT
This sequence comes from Porticoccus sp., assembly GCA_041581635.1. Lineage (GTDB taxonomy): Bacteria > Pseudomonadota > Gammaproteobacteria > Pseudomonadales > Porticoccaceae > Porticoccus. The sequence goes on from JBFICW010000016.1 coordinate 50,042, forward strand.
GGCATTGAACTGAATCGGCCAGATTCTGCACCATAAATTGAAAAACAACTCGCTTTTAGTGTGCTTTTTTCCACCCTGAAAAGTAAGGTGAAAGCAAAAACGATTCACTACCAATAAATATTTTGATGGGAAATCTTTCTGAGTTTTTATGACACAAATTGAGAGAAACATTTCTTATTCACAGAAAGGGAGGGCAACCACAATTAACACTGCCCCTATTAACTACAAACATTTTTCTCTGGCTTATTCAGGTCGCCTTATCTTTTGACCACAATGGATTCAGTGTCCAATTATTCACCCATCCGGGTAGTTCTTCAGCAGGCATGGGACGAGCGATCGCATAACCCTGCGCCAACTCGCAGCCGAGGTCTAACAACATATTTCCATGGGCTATCGTCTCTACCCCTTCGGCAATGGGAACAATATTGAGGCTTGCAGCAATACTCAATACTCCTTGAAGAATGGCCTGATCTTCATCGTTATCCAGCATGCTTCGCACAAAACTCTGATCGATTTTAAGCACATCAACAGACAACCCCCTCAAATACATCAGTGATGAATACCCCGAGCCAAAATCATCCAAAGCAAACTTAACCCCCAGCTCCTTACAAGTTAAAATCGTCTTTCTTACTTGGGGCAAGTCGTGAATGGCACTCGTCTCGAGTATTTCTAGTTCCAGCCGTTCAGGTCTGATATCTGGGTGTAGTGAGAACTGTTCTTTCAAACGTGTCACAACATCACTCTTCTGAAACTGATACCCACCAATATTAAGGCTAATAGTGGTATCTAACCCAAGGGCATGCCACGCTTCCATTTGATTCATAACGGTGGCCAGAACCCACTCCCCAACAGCAATACTGATAGGGTTCTCTTCAATCATGGGCAAAAATGTATCTGGCAGCAAAAAACCACGCTCGGGGTGCTGCCAGCGAAGCAGCGCCTCCGCACCGATAACCTGGCCCGTTCGAATGTTCACTTTTGGCTGATAATAAAGAACCAATTCATTGTTTTTGATCGCCTGTTTGAGCTGAGTAATCAGTAATTCCCGCCCGGCAACCAGAGAGTCATTTTTTGAATCAAATGCCCTCCAACAATTACGGCCAGAAAGTTTTGCCTGATACATGGCTTGGTCGGCCTGCCGGTAGAGCTGATCGGGTTCAACAATAGTACTGCCCAGCTGCGGGTAATGCGTGACACCAATGCTGGCCGAAACCACCATTTCTGCACCATTAATGAGGATCGGTGCTGCAACAACATCAAGAAGCCGGTTGAGAACTTGTCCTGCATCCCGCCAATCATCCAAGTCCACCAGCACAGCAACAAATTCGTCGCCACCAATTCTTGCGAGAGTGTCACCTTCCCGCAACACTTCGCTCATTCGTTTTGCGACAACATCGAGCAATTTGTCTCCCACCAAATGACCATAGGAATCATTAATTTTTTTGAAAAAATCGAGGTCTATGTAAGCAACGACCAGTGTCTTCTTGCTTCGCTGTGTTAAAGACATCGCCATATGAAGTCGGTCTGCGGCTAATACCCGATTTGGCAGTCCCGTCAGTGAATCAAAATGAGCCATTCGCTTGAGATTTTCTTCGTGTTTTTTGATTTGAGTAATATCGGAAAACATAGCCACATAATTTTTGACGACACCCCTCTCTCCCAGTACAGAGCTAATGGTCAGCATCTCTGGGTAGACCTCTCCATTCTTACGCCGGTTCCAAATCTCTCCACGCCATCGCCCACGCTCATTTAAACTCTGCCACATAGCCTGATAAAAACCGTCCCCGTGATGGCCAGACTGGAGCATTTTAGGCGTACGCCCTACTACCTCGACACTCTCGTAGCCCGTTATTCGAGTAAAGGCATCATTACAATCAATAATCACGCCATTAGGATCAGTAATCAAAATGCCCTCGTCGGCATGGGTAAATACACTTGCCGAAAGCGCCAATATCTCCTCAGCTGCTTTTCGGGAAGTAATATCTGCCAAAGACACCGGAATATCAGTGAACCCACTGTTCGACGTGGGTATTTGGAAAGACATAATGGCGGTAATCTCCCAACCATCCAGCCCGACAAAGGAGACGTCAGATCTAAACGAGCGATGCCCATCCCAGATTGCACATAACTCATTAATATGTACTTCTATAGGGAGGCTCTCCAGGATTTCAGGCATCAGATCAAGAAGCTGCTGTTCCGAGTGAGCACCAAATAGCATCAAGCCCGCCTCATTGACATGACGAACCTGAATCAAACCAATCAGCGCAAATACTCTGGGTTCATTTTCTTCAAGATAAGCACGGAAATCGGTGATACCTTGCGCTCTAACAGTATTGAGGGCACTAACTACTTCTGAAAAATCTGAACTCAAAATCGCAATCTCAGCGTGTTCAAATAATCCCCTGAAGCGTTTTTCGTTTCGATAAATACGCTCTTTCGCACGCAGTACGCGACCGACCACCAGAATTGCCATAACAACGATCAAAACAAACAATGCAGCGCATGATACCCACAAGACTAAAATAGCGTGACGATGCTCAACCTTGCTACGTGCCATAAACTCATGAGCCTCCCGCTTTGCGGTAGTAACAAAGAAGTACATGTCATAGGTCACTCGATCAAGATACTCTGGCCCCTCGAGGTTAAGGGTATTGAGCGCCTCGGTTTGCCTCCCCTCTTCCCACATGCGAATAAGGTTTGCCCTAAATGTATTCCAAAGATCGAATTGTTTTTTTGCTTTAATAAGCCTTTCCGAGTCGCCCGAAAACTTTTCCATCATGATCTTAAATAATCGATAGACCTCAAGTGTCTCAAACTCAAGAAGCGTAGAGGCCTCTTCAAAATCCTTTTTGTTTTCGGCAAGAAGGCTACCTCTCACATGGTGATCCATCACTTCTATACGCGCGTAAGCATCTTGAGCTGAAATCGCCACAAGAAAGGGAGACTCGTACATGTCGATTGTTAGCTTGGCCAGAGAGTCAGCCTGCCGAACAGAAATTTGAGTGAAAACGACCAGTAGTAAGGCGGTCACTATAAAGCCCAGAAGCAATATCCTGACAGACTTACCTTGAACCACTTCCCTTAAGATGCGAATAAATTTTGATTGAGTCAATCGAGTCCCTTATTCACCAGCACGATCAATTACTATCACTACACTAATTTATAATAACTGGTTATTTTGGACAAACACAGAAAGACTTAAAATTAACATTATCAATACTATACACGCTCAACTCACCCTATAGCTCACACCAAAAAGACAGGGCCGGCAATGTGATCAAAGTCTCCGGAGCTGTTCAGGACATCTCCTTCTGTATTGTCTGCTACCGGTAGAAAAATTACTGTGGAGCAATTGACTCAACTGACCGGCTCAGTGTGGGCAGACCAGGTTTGATTTTACTGGATATTAATTTACCCGAGGTGGATAGTTATGAGGTTTTCAAAACGCGGCAACAGACAACTACCATACAACACATTCCGGTCGTAGCGGTGAGTACCAACGCCCTACCAAATGATGTTGAAAAAGGGCTTGCTACCGGGCTTATAAAATATGTTACCAAGCCAATCGATGTAAGGTTTATATTGCAGACGATAGAGAGGCTGTTGCAACAAACAGAAGAGACTCTGAATAGTACACACTGATTGGCTCATCAAATTCTTGACTAATCCTTAGCTACTCATACGTACCGCCAAACCCAAATCGGGCATGTAAAGCCTAAAGGTATAACCCGGTATCAATACTCTCCAAACATATACATCAGATATCCTTTACACCGCTGACAAGGCATTACCAATGGCTCTTTAAGAATTATCCGTCTTTTGTTTTTCCAGACTGCCTCCTTTCCCCTTTTTTTGCGTCCCTAGTGGGGTGACTGAATACATGATTTTCATTCCTCCTGATTTTTTATGCACGCCTCAGCAGGCGTGAGTCAAAATTTCTTGTTCTGACCTCAAGCTATTCATAAATCAGCCGATAACACCTAATGCCGTCTACAAATTAACTTGATATTTAGCTTTTTAAGAGGTCTCAGCATGGATTTGGCTACGCTGTTAGGAATGATTGGTGCCATCGGCATTGTGTTGGTGGCGATATTATTCGGCGGTTCAGCCCTCATTTTTATTAACATCCCCTCACTACTGATTGTACTGGGTGGCACCATGCTGGTCGTCATGATCAAATTTACACTCCAACAATTTCTTGGCGCTTTTAACGTAGCAGCCCGGGCCTTTATATCCAAACCCGTAGATTCCGAAGAGCTGATGGCACAAATCGTCAACCTCTCGACTATCGCACGAAAACAAGGCTTGCTGGCTCTGGAAAACGAGAAGATAGACAATCGATTCCTCAATGATGGCATTCAAATGTTGGTGGATGGCAATGACCGTGAAGTGTTAAGCACCGTCATGCATAAAGACATGCAGCAAACCATCGACAGACACAAATGGGGAGCCAAGGTATTTTCTGCCACTGGTGATGTAGCACCCGCAATGGGGATGATCGGCACACTGATTGGCCTGGTTCAAATGCTGTCCGTTATGGACGATCCTAAGGCGATTGGTCCGGCAATGGCTGTTGCCCTGCTGACAACACTTTATGGCGCCATTCTGGCGAATATGATTGCACTGCCTATTGCCGACAAACTCAACCTGAGAAAAACTGAAGAGGGTCGCGTCAAATCCATATGTATTGATGGTGTTCTGGCAATTCAGGCCGGCCAAAACCCACGTATTATTGAATCGATGCTAAAAGCCTACCTCAACCCTAAAAAACGAAACGTTGAAGATTCTGCACCAGCTGATTCAGTGGCGTCTTAAATGACCACGTTTGAAGATGACGATGATACCAGTCAGGGTGCTCCGGCATGGATGGCAACCTTTGCCGACCTAATGGCGCTCATGATGTGTTTTTTTGTGCTGCTACTATCTTTCTCCGAAATGGACGTATTGAAATTTAAACAAATTGCCGGCTCCATGAACCATGCCTTTGGTGTGCAAAATCAGGTAAAGGCAAAAGACATCCCCAAAGGCACCAGCGTCATTGCTCAGGAATTCAGCCCCGGCCAGACACAACTCATACCCAGCCGCACTGTTAATCAAATGACCGCCCAGACAACCAAACAGTCACTTCGAGTTGGCAGTTCAAATCTCCCCGATGCCTTTGATAAAGGGCTGAACAAAGAACAGACGAAAAGATTGCTCGAGGAAAAACTCAAGGACTTAGTCGCCGAAACAAAAGCTGATTCAGAAAAGCTGGAAAAGGCTCTCTATTCGGAAATTGAAGAGGGCAAAATTGATATTGAAGCCGACGGACGCTCCATCACTATTCGCATTCGAGAGAACGGATCGTTTCCATCCGGATCCGCCACTCTTAATCCAGATTTTGTTCCAGTTATGACGACGCTTCGTGATGCCCTAAAAGAGATTGAGGGGGAAATTGC
>JBFICW010000017.1:0-53814 GCA_041581635.1 Porticoccus sp.
CATCTGGTCAGGGAAATTGATGCTCTGGGTGGAGCTATGGCTTATGCCGCAGATAAGGGTGGGATTCAGTTTAGGGTTTTAAACTCTCGAAAAGGGCCTGCCGTTCGAGCTACACGTGCCCAAGCAGATCGTGCTCTGTATAAGGCGGCTATCCGACAAACACTGGAAAACCAGCCAAATCTCTCAGTTTTTCAGCAGCCGGTCGACGACTTAATCATCGAGAATAATCGAATAACGGGCGTGGTTACCCAAATGGGGCTGCGATTTAACGGAAAAACAGTGGTGCTGACTACCGGAACGTTTCTTGGTGGAAAAATCCACATTGGTCTGGAGAATCATTCAGGTGGACGTGCGGGTGACCCACCCTCGACTAGTTTAGCTAGACGGCTGCGCGATTTGCCATTTAGGGTAGATCGTCTAAAAACAGGTACGCCCCCAAGAATAGATGCCCGGAGTGTTGATTTTGAGGGGCTGCAGCCACAGTGGGGAGATAAGCCAGAACCGGTAATGTCATTTCTGGGTGAGCTGTCTCAACACCCACAGCAAATTTGTTGTTATATCACCCACACCAATAATCGAACTCACGAGATTATTCGTTCGGGAATGGATCGTTCACCCATGTATACAGGGGTGATTGAGGGGGTTGGCCCCCGTTACTGCCCGTCAATCGAAGATAAGGTGGTCCGTTTTGCAGATAAAGACAACCACCAAATATTTATTGAGCCAGAGGGGCTAACAACTCATGAGTTGTACCCCAATGGAATTTCTACAAGTCTGCCGTTTGATGTGCAGATGGCGTTGGTGCGTTCGATTAAGGGGTTTGAAAATGCGCATATCACTCGCCCGGGTTACGCCATTGAATATGATTATTTCAATCCGCAAGATTTAAAATATTCACTGGAAACCAAATGTGTAAGTGGTTTGTTCTTTGCGGGGCAGATTAATGGGACAACGGGTTACGAAGAAGCGGGTGCTCAGGGTCTACTGGCTGGTGCCAATGCTGCGCTTCAGGTACAAGAAAAAGAGGCCTGGTGTCCCCGTCGCGATGAGGCATATCTCGGTGTTTTAGTGGATGATTTGATTACGTTGGGGACTCAGGAGCCCTATCGGATGTTCACCAGCCGTGCAGAATACCGCCTACTGCTTCGACAGGATAATGCCGATCAACGCTTGACCGAAAAAGGTCGAGAGCTGGGTTTGGTTGATGATCATCGCTGGAAAGCATTTACTGAAAAACGTGAGGCTGTTGAGCGGGGACAGCAACGCTTGAAAAGTACCTGGATCCAACCCGGAACAGATCAGGCTGCATTGGTGGAAGAAAAAACCGGATCGTCTCCAACCAGAGAATACAACCTGTATGATTTGCTTAAGCGGCCCGAACTTGGGTATGACGATATTGTTGAGCTGGAGGCTGGCAGCTCTGTGGCAGCAGATGTTGCAGAGCAGATAGAGATTGATGCGAAGTACTCTGGCTACATTGATCGTCAGCAGGATGAGATTGATAAAGTGCGTCGCCATGAAAATACCGCGATCCCTATAGATTTCGATTATCTGGGGGTTAACGGCCTGTCCAATGAGGTCAAGCAAAAATTGTCTGAGGCAAAACCAGAGACTTTAGCTCGTGCCTCAAGGATACCCGGTGTTACACCGGCTGCGATCTCCCTGTTGCTTATCTATCTAAAGAAAAAATCACTTTCAACTAAAAAAATTGCCTGATAACAGATGTCACGAGATTTAGAGTTAACCTTTCGAGAGGGGTTGCGTCAGTTATCATTGGTGCTATCAGATACACAGGTAAACCAATTGCTGGATTATCTGAGTCTGCTTGAAAAATGGAATGGCGCTTACAACCTAACCTCTATACGTGAACCGGACAAAATGCTTAGGCTACACCTTCTAGACAGCCTAAGTATTGCACCCATGATCAGTGGTGAACGAATTATAGATGTTGGGACAGGCCCCGGTTTGCCTGGAATACCCTTGGCGATTCTTTTTCCCGATCGGCAGTTCACTCTCATGGATAGTAACGGGAAAAAAATCCGATTTCTTTTTCAAGTTCGAACGCAGTTAGGACTTGAAAATGTCGAAGAAATTCAAAGTCGAGTTGAGGCTTATCGTCCAACAAAACCCTTTGATGCCGTGACCAGCCGGGCATTTACCAGTTTGAAAGATATGGTTGAAAAATGTACCCACTTAATTGATGAGCAGGGAAGTTTTTATGCCATGAAGGGGCAATATCCGGTGAAGGAGTTGAGTGCACTCCCAAAACACTATAATGTCGTTGCATCACATCAGCTCCAGGTGCCGGGTGTTGAGGGTGAGCGACACTTAATCGAAATTAAACTATCGAAATAGCATCCCGTTGAGGAATCCGTATTGAGCAAGATATTTGCCATTGCCAACCAAAAAGGTGGCGTGGGGAAAACGACTACCAGCGTTAATCTTGCCGCGTCTTTGGCCAGTTATGGTAAACGGGTATTGCTGGTGGATATGGACCCCCAGGGCAATGCAACGATGGGTTGTGGTGTCAATAAAAACAGTATCGAGATCACCGTGCTGGATGTGTTGGTTGGTGATGTGACCACTGAAGCTGCCGTGCAGCGTAGTGAATCGGGTGGTTTTGATGTGTTGCCAGCCAACGGTGATCTGACGGCTGCCGAGGTCGAACTGTTAAAAGTTAAAAGCAGAGAAAGTCGTCTTCGCCATGCCTTGGCCAGAGTAAAAAATGGCTACGATTATATTATTATCGATTGCCCTCCCTCGTTGAGTATGTTGACGCTAAACTCGTTGGTCGCCTGCGATGGTGTGATTGTTCCAATGCAGTGCGAGTACTACGCTTTGGAAGGCTTGTCCGCACTGCACAACACCATCAAAAAAATTAGTCAGTTCCTCAATCCTAAATTACGTTTAGAGGGAATACTTCGCACCATGTATGACCCGCGGAACAGTCTTACAAATGAAGTAACCGCTCAATTGCGCAATCATTTCGGTGATAAGGTGTACCGCATAGCCATTCCAAGAAATGTACGCCTGGCGGAGGCTCCCAGTTATGGCCAGCCAGCATTGGCTTACGATAAGAACTCAAAAGGTGCTCTGGCTTACCTGGGGTTGGCGGGCGAAATTATTCGCCGATCAAAGGTGGCGGTTAAGACTCCGGTAGAAACGACAGGTTAAGAAATGGTGAAAAGAAAGGGGTTAGGTCGCGGTCTTGATGCATTGTTGGGTATGGGTGAAGACGAGAACCGGACAGAAGACAGCGATACCGTTCAGCAGGGAACACTAAAAGAGCTACCGGTAGAGTTTATGTGTCGGGGTAAATACCAGCCGCGCAGAGATATGCACCCGGAAGCACTGGAAGATCTTGCCAGCTCAATTCGAGCTCAGGGTGTGATGCAGCCCATCATCGTCAGGCCAACAGGTATTGACAGCTATGAGATTATTGCAGGAGAAAGACGGTGGCGGGCAGCGCAGCAGGCGGGCCTGGATTCTATTCCTGCATTGATTCGTGATGTTACCGATGAAGCTGCCGTGGCTATGGCGCTGATTGAAAATATTCAGCGTGAAGATCTTAATGCCATTGAAGAGTCTCAGGCTTTAGTTCGCTTACAACAAGAGTTTGGCCTAACTCAACAGCAGGTAGCAGAGGCTGTGGGTAAATCACGCAGCACGGTAACAAACCTGATGCGGTTAATGAGTCTAGAGCAAGAAATACAAAAATTTTTAGAGCACGGTGATCTTGAAATGGGCCATGCTAGGGCTTTGTTGGGCCTCGAGGGTGGGGCTCAAATAGAAACTGCAAGAACCATTGTTGCAAAAGGTATGACGGTGCGACAGACCGAGGCTCTGGTGAGAAGAGTGCTTCAACAAGAACAAAGACATGAAAATGAACCGGCAAAAAAAATAGATCCTGACACCAAGCGTTTGCAAGATGACCTGTCAGATCAGGTTGGAGTGCCGGTGCTGATTCAGCACAACGCCAAGGGAAAGGGAAAGCTGGTACTTAAATACAATAGCCTGGATGAGCTTGACGGAATACTGAAACATATAAAGTAATAGTGGGCTATAAGTCTGATAAATTATCGTTATATGTAATTTATCTGTTTTATACAGCAACTTACTTTAAAGATTTGTTGAAAGTGCCCGAGGGACTACCTATAATTGCCGGCCGTTTGAGTGAGCACATTTTGCTGGCTTAAACATAAAGTGCGGAAAGGGGGGTAGCAAATGAAGGCTACCATAAAGGCTCCTCCGGTTGGTCGGATAGCAATAACACAGATCATCATTTTGTTGATCGCCGTAGTTGCTCTATCACCGGTAGATGTAACCGCAGCCTACTCCATGCTGATTGGCGGGTTGATACAAATAGGTCCTCATGCCTATTTCACTCGACTGGCATTTCGGTATACAGGAGCAAGGCAGGCCCCAGAAATACTTCGCGCCATACAAAAAGGGGAAGCGGGCAAGTTATTGCTCACTGTGGTGATGTTTGCATTGGTCTTTAGTTTTGTTAAGCCAATCTATTTGCCCGGACTGTTTCTTAGTTATGGCGTTATGATAATTGTGCAGTGGTTTTGTGCCGCGAAAGTGGTAAATCACAAATAATTTTGACCTTGCTGGTTTGAGAGAAAAAGAATGGCGGGCGACACCCAACAAACGGGCTCCGAATACATACAACACCATTTAACCAATCTAACATTTGGTCATACAGACCATGGTTGGGGGTTTGCGCATAACGCCCAAGAGGCAGCGGAAATGGGTTTTATGGCTGTAAACGTGGACAGTCTTGGCTGGTCCATTGGTCTTGGTCTTGTTTTTTCCCTATTGTTTCGCTGGGCAGCAAAGCGCGCTACTTCTGGTGTACCGGTGGGCTTTCAAAACTTTGTTGAGATGATGGTTGAATTTGTCGATGGGACTGTGAAAGACAGCTTCCATGGTCGCAACCCCTGGATCGCCCCAATGGCTTTGACAATCTTTGTCTGGGTGTTCCTGATGAATCTGATGGACCTGATACCGGTGGATGTTGTCCCATGGTTGATGGGACTCGGTGGTGTTCATTTCCAGAAAATCGTACCCTCAACAGACCCGAATATTACCTTGGGTATGGCGTTAGCCGTGTTTGGTATGATCATTTATTACAGCATAAAGGTAAAAGGTGTGGGTGGTTTTGTTGGTGAGCTGACCCTGCAGCCCTTTGGTGCTAAGAACCCTGTAATTCAAGCCTTTTTTGTTCCGATTAACCTGGCACTTGAGTTGGTTGGCCTGTTGGCTAAGCCCTTCTCTCTTGGTCTGCGGCTTTTCGGTAACATGTATGCGGGAGAAATGATCTTTATCTTGATTGCCATGATGTATGGCGCGGGATGGATTTTAGGTGCTTTTGGTGGTGCATTACAGTTGGGTTGGGCAATATTCCATATCCTGATTATTACGCTGCAGGCATTTATTTTTATGGTGTTGACTGTCGTGTACCTGAGTATGGCGCACGAAGATCACTAAATTATTTTTTAAACTTTACTACTTACTTTAAGTTATTAGGAGAAGAAAATGGAACTCATCTTGGTTGCAGCTGCAATTATGGTTGGTTTTGGTGCGCTGGGCGCCGCTGTTGGTATGGGCCTGCTAGGTGGCAAGCTGCTGGAAGGCACTGCCCGTCAACCAGAACTTGGACCAATGCTACAAGGTAAAATGTTCCTTTTGGCTGGTTTGATTGATGCGATCCCAATGATCGGTGTTGGTATCGGCATGTACCTGATCTTTGCGGTATACGCCGGTTAATAACGACAACCCCATTCTTTTATCTAACTCCAAGAAAGAGGTGTTGGCGTGAATATTAACCTGACCCTGATCGGACAGCTGATTTCTTTTCTGTTCTTTATCTGGTTCTGCAAAAAATTTGTATGGACTGCCATCATTACTTCGATGGAAGAACGGCAGAAAAAGATTGCCGATGGTTTAGATGCCGCAGACAGAGCTTCCCGTGACCTAGAACTAGCGCAAGAAAAGGCGGTAGAGCGGCTTACGGAAGCGAAGCAAGAAGCATCAGCAATTATTGAGCAGGCGAACAAGCGTGCAAACCAGATTGTTGACGAAGCTAAAGAGCAAGCCAGAACTGAGGGCGATCGCCTGAAAGTGGCTGCTCAGGCAGAAATCGAGCAGGAAACGAACCGTGCCAAAGAAGAGTTGCGTAATAGTGTAGCGACTCTTGCTCTAGCTGGCGCAGAGAAGATCCTGAAAGCAAACATCAATGAAAGTGCAAATCGCGCTTTGGTTGATGATCTGGCAGCACAGCTGTAACCGAGGTTTAACATGGCGGAATTGAGCACTCTGGCTCGGCCTTATGCGAAAGCAGCATTTCAATATGCTGCCGATGCTAGCGATTTGCAGGGTTGGGCCGACAGCCTAGCCCTTGTTGCGGCCGTAGCACAGCAGGATGCAGTAGTAAAACTGCTGAGTTCACCCAGTTACACAGCAGCTCAGCAGGCAGAAAAAACTATTGAGGTTTGTGGTGACGCCATAAATGACAAGGTCCGCGGATTTGTGCAGGTCTTGGCAGAAAATCGTCGTCTGCAACTACTGCCACAGATATATCAGCAGTTCGAGGCACTAAAGGCCAATCGCGAAAAAACCATTGAGGTTGATGTAGTGGCGGCCGTTGAGATTAGTGCAGAACAACAAAACAAGCTGGCAAGTGCGCTCAGCGCGAAACTTGAACGTGAAGTTACCATGCAGGTGTCAGTCGATGACAGCCTAATTGGGGGCGCTATCGTTCGAGCTGGAGATACCGTTATAGACGGCTCTATTCGCGGGCGATTGGCAAAACTCGCCGAAGCATTAAATTCCTAGGATTGAGGACCAGAGCAAATGCAGCAACTGAATCCATCCGAAATCAGTGAAATCATCAAGCAGCGTATTGATAGCCTTGAGGTTTCATCTGAAGCGCAGAACGAAGGCACTATCGTATCCGTGTCAGACGGTATCATTCGCATTCACGGCCTAGCCGATGTGATGTACGGCGAAATGATCGAGTTTGATGGCGGCGTTTACGGTATGGCCCTTAACTTGGAACGCGACTCCGTCGGTGCGGTAATCCTCGGTGATTATCAATCTCTGGCAGAAGGCCAGAAAGCACGTTGTACCGGTCGCATTCTTGAAGTGCCAGTAGGCCCTGAACTAGAAGGACGAGTCGTTGACGCATTGGGTAACCCCATTGATGGCAAGGGCCCGATCAACGCGAAGGAAACCGATGCAATTGAAAAAGTTGCTCCAGGTGTAATCGCACGTCAGTCTGTTGATCAGCCAGTGCAAATTGGTTTGAAAGCAATTGATGCTATGGTACCAATCGGCCGTGGTCAGCGTGAGCTAATTATTGGTGACCGTCAGATTGGCAAAACAGCCATTGCTGTTGATGCGATCATCAATCAGAAAGATTCTGGCATTAAATGTATTTATGTAGCGGTAGGCCAAAAAGCTTCTTCTATCGCTGCCGTAGTGCGAAAACTCGAAGAGCACGGCGCAATGGATCATACCATTGTTGTTGCTGCGACGGCTTCTGACCCTGCAGCTATGCAGTTCTTGGCACCATTTGGTGGCTGTTCCATGGGTGAGTACTACCGTGACCGTGGTCAAGATGCATTGATTATTTATGATGATTTGACTAAGCAGGCTTGGGCCTATCGACAAATTTCGTTGTTGTTGCGTCGTCCACCAGGTCGTGAAGCTTACCCCGGTGACGTATTCTACTTGCACTCCCGCTTGCTAGAACGGGCCGCACGTGTAAATGCTGACTACGTTGAAAAATTTACCAACGGTGAAGTCAAAGGCCAAACTGGTTCCCTGACAGCATTACCTGTTATTGAAACTCAGGCTGGTGACGTATCTGCATTCGTACCTACTAACGTGATTTCTATCACTGATGGCCAGATTTTCCTCGAGGCCGATATGTTTAACGCAGGTGTTCGTCCAGCGATGAACGCCGGTGTTTCAGTATCTCGAGTTGGTGGTGCAGCACAGACCAAGATTGTTAAAAAGCTGTCCGGTGGTATTCGTACCGCACTGGCGCAATACCGCGAGTTGGCGGCATTCTCTCAGTTTGCATCTGATCTCGATGATGCAACCAAGGCCCAGTTGGACCATGGTGAGCGTGTTACTGAGCTGATGAAGCAAAAGCAATATGCACCACAAAGTGTTGCTGAAATGGCTCTAACGATTTACGCCGCTGATAACGGTTACCTCAAAGAAGTTGCCGTTAATAAGATTGGTGACTTTGAAGCGGCTCTGCTTTCTTATATGAAGGCTGAGCATGGTGATTTGTTAAATCAGGTTAACCAAAGTGGTGACTGGAACGACGACATTGAAGCCAGTTACAAGGCGGCGCTGGAAAAATTTGTCAGCACCCAAACTTGGTAATTTCTGATAAGAGCAGACAGTTGTCTGCTCTTAGTTGAAGGCATAATTATGGCTGTCGGAAAAGAAGTTAAAACCAAAATCACCAGTATTCAAAGCACTCAAAAAATTACTAGTGCAATGGAGATGGTGGCTGCGAGCAAGATGCGTCGTGCCCAGGAGCGCCGAGAACTCGGCAAGCCCTATGCTGACCGCATCCGTTCTGTCGTTGGTCACATTGCCAGTGCAGTGAGTGAATACAAGCACCAATATATGGAGCAGCGCGAGATCAAGCGCGTTGGCTATATTATTATCTCGACGGATCGGGGTTTGTGCGGTGGTTTAAACACTAACTTGTTTAAGCAAGTTATTAAATCAATGAAAGACTGGTCTGATCAGGATATTGAAAACGACCTTTGTGTTGTAGGTAATAAAGCAGCTGCGTTCTTTGGTAGTTTCGGTGGCAACATTGTCGCTACAGTAAAAGATCTCGGTGATGCACCTTCTGCTAATGATCTCATTGGTGGTGTAAAGGTCATGCTGGACGCTTATGACGAAGGTAAAATTGATCGGCTGTATGTTGTTTCAAATGAGTTTGTTAATACCATGACACAAAAGCCGGTTGTTGAGCAGTTATTACCGCTCCAACCAATTGAAGATGACAAACTGAAGCACCACTGGGATTATCTTTACGAACCAGATGCCAAGGAATTATTGGATGGACTATTGGTTCGTTATATTGAATCTCAGGTCTATCAGGGTGTAGTAGAAAATAAAGCCTGTGAACAGGCGGCGCGGATGATTGCTATGAAGAGCGCTACCGACAATGCAGGTGATCTGATTAACGAATTGCAATTGCTCTATAACAAAGCTCGTCAGGCAGCTATTACTCAAGAGTTGTCAGAGATTGTTAGTGGAGCAGCAGCAGTTTAACCAAAGATTTTTAAGGTTTAGTTTAAGAGGAACCGGAAATGAGTAGCGGACGTATCGTTCAAATTATTGGCGCTGTTATCGACGTGGAATTTTCACGTGATCAAGTGCCAAACGTGTATGACGCACTACAGGTTGAAGATAAAGGTTTAACCCTTGAAGTTCAGCAACAGCTGGGTGACGGTGTAGTGCGAACTATTGCCATGGGTTCTTCAGAGGGCATCAGCCGAGGGCTTAGCGTCAATAATACTAATGCACCTATTTCTGTTCCTGTTGGTATAGAAACTCTAGGCCGTATCATGGATGTGTTGGGTAACCCCATTGATGAAAAGGGCCCCATCGGTGAGAAAGAGCGCGCTGCTATTCACCGTAAGCCACCCGCTTATGACGAGTTGGCGGCCTCCAATGAATTGTTGGAAACAGGCATTAAGGTCATCGACCTGGTTTGTCCATTTGCTAAGGGTGGTAAAGTTGGTCTGTTCGGTGGTGCGGGTGTTGGTAAAACCGTAAACATGATGGAACTGATTAACAACATCGCCACCGAGCACTCTGGTTTGTCAGTATTTGCTGGTGTTGGTGAGCGTACTCGTGAAGGTAACGATTTCTACTTTGAAATGCAGGAATCTAACGTTGTAAACGTTGAGACGCCAAGCGAATCTAAAGTAGCCATGGTATATGGTCAGATGAATGAGCCACCCGGAAACAGACTCCGTGTAGCACTGACTGGCCTAACCATGGCAGAAAAATTCCGTGACGAAGGTAAAGACGTACTGTTGTTCGTCGATAACATCTATCGTTACACATTGGCTGGTACAGAAGTATCTGCACTGTTGGGTCGTATGCCATCTGCGGTAGGTTATCAGCCTACTCTTGCAGAAGAAATGGGTGTACTTCAAGAGCGTATTACTTCTACCAAGACTGGATCGATTACATCGGTACAGGCGGTCTATGTACCTGCGGATGATTTGACGGATCCATCTCCAGCAACAACGTTTGCTCACCTGGATTCAACCGTTGTATTGAGTCGTGATATTGCTTCTAAAGGTATTTACCCTGCGGTAGACCCATTGGATTCAACTTCACGTCAGCTCGATCCACTGATTGTTGGTCAAGAGCACTATGAAGTCACACGTGGTGTTCAGTCTGTTCTTCAGCGCTTTAAAGAGCTGAAAGATATTATTGCTATCTTGGGTATGGACGAATTGTCCGAAGAAGACAAACAAGTGGTAGCTCGCGCTCGTAAGATTGAGCGTTTCTTGTCACAGCCATTCCACGTAGCAGAAATCTTTACTGGTTCACCAGGCAAATATGTCTCTCTGAAGCAGACTATTGCCGGCTTCCAAGGCATTCTCAATGGCGACTATGATCACCTGCCAGAGCAGGCGTTCTACATGGTTGGCTCCATTGAAGAGGCTGTTGAAAAAGCTGAAAAGCTTAAGTAAGCCAAAGAAAGGCGTTAAGATATGGCTATGACCGTCCATTGTAATATTGTAAGTGCTGAAGAGTCCTTGTTTTCAGGGTTGGTTGAACTGGTAGTGGCTACCGGCTCCCAGGGTGAACTGGGAATTGCTTTTGGTCATGCACCGCTATTGACCGACCTAAAACCTGGCCCAGTTCGCATCGTAAAGCAGGATGGCGAAGAGGAGATTTACTATCTTTCTGGTGGATTTCTCGAAGTTCAGCCAGATATCGTTTCCATCCTTTCTGACACAGCGTTGCGTGCAGATGATTTGGATGAAGCTGCTGCACTGGAAGCTAAGAACCAAGCCGAACAGGATCTTTCCAATCAGGGCGGCGAATTCGACTACTCACGGGCAGCATCTCAGCTGGCTGTGGCTGCGGCACAGCTTCGCACGATTGAACAGTTGCGAAAGAAATTGGGTGGCAAAAAGTAGTTACCCCAGTGACTGTTATTAAAAGGGTGGCTTAGGCCACCCTTTTTTGTGTGTTATTTATGAGCGAGTCAGCTCTTGCCTATTCGTGGTAATGGAGCAAACTTCCTGATTAAATACCCAAAAATTAAGGAATCTATATGGCAACAGATATCGTGATCCTTGCTGCTGGTAAGGGCACTCGAATGAAGTCTGAGCTCCCCAAGGTGTTGCATTGCCTGGCTGGTCGCCCACTGTTACAACATGTGGTTGATACTGCCAGAATGGTTGATGACGCAAATATTTTGGTGGTAACGGGTCACGGAGCGGAGCAAGTACAGTCGGTGATATCCACAGATCATCTGATCTGCATTGAGCAAACTGAGCAGCTAGGTACAGCGCACGCAGTACTGCAGGCTTTACCTTTGCTCACGTCAAATGCCACTACCCTGATTCTCTATGGGGATGTGCCCTTGATCAGCCCTGAGACTATTTTTGGCATGCTTAATAACGTGTCTGAAGAAAGTATCGCGCTGCTTACGGTGCAGCTTGCTGACCCCACTGGTTATGGCCGTATCGTTCGAGATGAACGGGGTGAGGTGGCAGCGATCGTCGAGCAAAAAGATGCTAGTGCTGAGCAACTGCAAATTTCAGAGGTAAACACCGGAGTGCTCGCGCTACCCAGTGAGTGCTTGCGAGCATGGTTACCCCAGATAGGAAACAACAATGCACAGGGTGAATACTACCTTACGGATATCATCTCTATTGCTCGTAGTGCCGGGTATTTGGTCAAGACATTCCAACCGGCTGCCATTGAAGAGGTAGAAGGTGTCAATAATCGATTACAACTCAATAACCTAGAGCGCTACTATCAACTGCAGCAAGCCAAACGACTAATGTCTGAAGGTGTTACTTTGGCCGATGCAGCACGAATAGATGTGCGCGGAAACCTTAAAACGGGTACAGACAACTTTATTGATATTAATTGTATTTTTGCTGGTGATGTCGTTCTCGGAAACAACATAAGTGTTGGTCCAAATTGTCTGATCAGTAACAGTGTTATTGGCAACGGTGTAGAGATAAAAGCCAATAGCGTTATTGAGCAGTGCCAAATAGGCAATAATGCAGTCATTGGTCCCTTTGCCCGGTTACGCCCCGGAACAGAGTTGGCTGCAGGTGTTAAGATTGGCAATTTTGTTGAAACTAAAAAAATAAAAGTAGGCAAAGGCAGCAAGATCAACCACCTCAGCTATATCGGTGATGCTGAATTAGGTGAAGATGTAAATGTGGGGGCCGGAACAATCACCTGTAACTACGATGGGGTCAATAAACACCTGACCACAATTGGAAATAATGCGTTTATTGGGTCGAATACTTCGTTGGTTGCACCTGTTGATGTGGGTAAAAATGCCACTGTCGGGGCGGGTTCTACCATCAATAAAAATGTCCCCGAAGGTGAATTGGGTTTGACCCGAGCCAGCCAGAAAAATATCGCTGGTTGGAAGCGTCCTTCTAAAAAGGATTAACTTAGAAAAGTGAGCCAGAAATAACTATGTGTGGAATTGTTGGTGCAGCAGGACAGCGTAATGTCACTGGTATTTTGGTTGAGGGTCTAAAGCGACTAGAGTACCGCGGATATGATTCTGCCGGTTTGGGGGTAATAGACCAAACTGGCGTTCTTAACGTCCGCAAAAACACAGGGAAAGTAGCGAGTCTTGTCGATGGGTTAGCTAAAAAACCGGCTACCGGCAAGCTTGGAATAGCCCATACTCGATGGGCCACTCATGGAAAACCCAATGAAATAAATGCCCATCCTCATGTATCCGATGATGTGGCTGTTGTGCATAACGGCATCATTGAAAACCATAATGAGCTTCGAGCTGAGTTGAAGGATTTTGGGTATCAATTTGTCTCCGACACAGATACCGAGGTGATAGCTCACCTCCTTCACCACCTGTTGAAAACAGCAGCCTCTTTAAAAATGGCCGTTCGACTAGCGACGACCAGACTTGAGGGTGCATATGCGTTAGGCGTTATTAGCACGCGTGAACCCGATGTTCTCATTGGAACACGCAGTGGCAGCCCTTTGGTGTTGGGGGTTGGCATTGAAGAAAATTTTATTGCTTCAGATCAGATGGCCCTTCGCCAAGTTACAGATCGGTTCATCTTCCTGGAGGAAGGTGATTTAGTCGAACTCAAAAATGGAACCTATACCATTGTAGATCGCGACGGTTTGGATGTAGAGCGCGAAGTGGTGAAGTTGTCTGGTGGTGATGATGTGACGGATAAAGGCGGTTATCGTCACTATATGATGAAGGAAATTTTTGAGCAAAGTGTGGTTTTGGAAAATACGCTTCAAGGGCGCATTAGCCAGAAGCATGTGTTGCCAGAAGCGTTTGGCTCGGAGGCAAATAGTGTTTTCCCGCGAGTTAAAGGCGTGCACATTGTGGCTTGCGGAACCAGTTACCATGCTGGATTAGTAGCTCGTTACTGGCTCGAAGAATGGGCAGGAATTCCCTGTCAAGTTGAAGTCGCCAGTGAATACCGGTATAGGAAAGTTGTGGTGCCTGAAAACACCTTGTTTGTAACGATTTCTCAGTCTGGGGAAACGGCCGATACCTTGGCTGCGCTACAGGCTGCAAAAAAAGCTGGCTACCTGGCGAGTCTGGTTATCTGTAATGTTGCTAATAGTTCCTTGGTCCGTGAATCCGACTTGTCCTTAATGACCTATGCAGGCCCAGAAATTGGTGTGGCATCTACCAAGGCATTTACCACCCAGTTGGTGGCGCTCCAGTTACTCTGTATTGGTCTTGGTCGCAGTCACGGACTCAATGAGGAAAAAGAACAGTCTCTGGTGGAAGCGTTACATCAGTTGCCATCATTATGCCGGGAGACATTGGCGCTGGATGCTGAGATTGAAAAAACATTCGAGTGCTTTGCGGATAAACATCATGCCTTGTTTTTAGGGCGTGGAGTGCAGTACCCAGTATCATTGGAAGGGGCTCTTAAGCTCAAAGAAATTTCATATATCCATGCAGAGGCCTACCCTTCAGGTGAACTGAAACATGGCCCGCTGGCACTGGTCGACGATGATATGCCTGTCGTTGCTGTAGCACCGAATAATGAATTACTAGAAAAACTCAAATCAAACCTACATGAGGTTCAGGCTCGAGGTGGGCAATTATTTGTGTTTGCAGATAAAAAAGCGGGCTTCGAGAATGAACCCGGCGTAACCGTGATGAATATTCCCCATGTGCCGGAAAGTCTCGAGGCCATTATTTACACCCTGCCACTCCAATTGCTTTCTTATCATGTGGCCGTTTTAAAGGGCACGGATGTTGACCAGCCACGCAATTTGGCGAAATCGGTGACCGTGGAATAAACTATGCAAAAAATTAATGTGAGTGAGCGCTCACTTTTATTTTTGGTCTTTATTGGCTGTATGGTAATAACTGGTTGTTCAAATCAGCCTACCCCGGTTACAAGTTCTCAGCACAGTCAACAAGTACCCCTAGTAGAGGGTATGAGCGGGTCAGATATACACGAAATTGGTCGGCGCTATGGCCCCCTGGCCGAATCAAGGGTCAGGTATTGGCAATTGATGATCAACGCCTCAAAAGCATCGACAGACCAAATAAAGCTTCAACAGGCGAATGATTTTATTAACGGAGCCCGTTTTGTCGATGACATTGAAATATGGCAGACCAATGATTATTGGTCTACACCACTGGAATTTTTGATAATGGATGCCGGTGATTGTGAAGATTTTAGTATCGCTAAATATTTCACGCTCGAGAAAATGGGCGTCGCTATGGAAAAAATGCGACTAACTTATGTCAAAGCGCTAAATCCCAGTAGAGCCCATATGGTGCTAACCTACTATTCAGACCCCTCTTCCGTACCCCTCGTGCTAGACAATCTTAACCCGAGTATCCTTCCTGCAACGGAGCGAATGGATCTTATACCGGTATATAGCTTTAATGGCGAAGACCTGTGGCTGGCTAAAACTCGCAGTAAGCAGGAGAAGGTTGGTAGCGCCAATACTCTCAAGCCATGGAAAGAACTTAATACAAGAATGACATCCGGCCTCCCTTCGATGGTTGTTCCTGTACCCTAAGCAGTGTTACGTAAACATCGGCTCAGGCTATTTGGGAGCTTCATGAAGACAGCCCCTTGGAACACGGCACTACCTAATTGTCAGTCTTCCCCTGTGTTGGGTACCCGGAGTGCTTCCAGCCCATGTTGAAGGTCTAGCAAGTGCTCCTGAAGCTGCCCGCCCTTGTGCTGTGCAACGCCAATGGCCAGCACATCTATCACGACCAAATGCGCGATACGAGAGGACAGTGGCGTGTAAATCTGAATGTCTTCCTTGGCATCAATGGTTAATGGAATGGTTGCGGCCTGAGCCACCGGGCTATCCGATGGTGCGATGGCAATAACAATGGCACCGCGATTTTTAACCTGCTCCATGGCATTGATTAGTGTGGTTGTCCGGCCCGACTGGGAAATGGCAATGACGACATCACCTGGAGCCATAGAGGTGGCAGACATATTTTGCAGGTGTGGGTCGGCATAGGCAGCAGCAGAGACTTGCAGCCGAAAAAATTTGTGCTGTGCATCAAAAGCAACGGCTGCGGAGGCACCAAAACCATAAAACTCAACCCGATTGGCTGCACAGATTGCCTGCACCGCGCGAGTTAACATTTCGAGGTCGAGAGAGTCTCGAACTTTAAGTAGCGTGTCTACCGTGGAGTCAAAGACTTTGAAGGTATATTCTGCCACGGAATCAGTATCCGTAACGGCAATTTGACCGTAACTGGGGCTTGAAGCCAGCTGCTGTGCCAGTGCCAACTTAAAGGCCTGAAAGCCATCGCACCCCACAGCACGACAAAATCGAACGACGGTAGGCTCACTAACCTCGGCGGCTTCAGCCAAATCGACAATTCTCATACGAATAACTTCGGAGAAGTTGGCCAGTATAAACTCAGCCACCTTGCGCTCTGATTTTCTCATTTCAGGTAGGCTAGTACTGATAGCGAGAGTAAGTTCTGCCGGCTTCATGTCATATTTCCTTATCGTAATCGGCTATTGTAAATAATTTACAAATAAATGGAATTCTTGTAGTTTCGAATAGTTTGAATAAGGCCGAATAAATGCGTACTAGCAACCCATAAGGCATCCATTCTGCTAGAATTCTGCTCCATGGATGTCACAACAATTCTCGATCCCCTTAACCCCGCACAACGCGAAGCCGTATCGAATACCGATAATCATTTATTGGTGCTTGCCGGTGCCGGTAGCGGTAAAACCAGAGTGCTGGTTCACCGCATAGCCTGGTTAATACAGGTGGAGCAACTCTCGCCTTACAGTGTGCTGGCCGTAACCTTTACCAACAAGGCTGCCAGAGAAATGCGTAATCGTCTGGATGAGATGCTCGGTTACTCATCCCAAGGTATGTGGGTCGGCACCTTCCATGGTTTGGCGCATCGCTTGTTAAAAATGCACTGGCAGGATGCGGGCTTACCAGAGAACTTTCAGATACTGGATAGCGACGACCAGCTCAGATTAGTTAAGCGTGTCTACCAAGCCTTGGGTATTGATGACAGTCGCTGGCCCTATCGTCAGGCACAGTCATTTATTAATAGTCAGAAGGATGAAGGCTTACGCTCGAAACATTTACAGCCGGCCCAAGATCCATATCAGCGTATCATGTTGCAGATTTATGCCAGTTATGAAGAGGCCTGCGAGCGTGGTGGTATGGTGGATTTTGGTGAATTGCTATTGCGCGCCCACGAGCTATGGCTCAACAAGCCGGTATTATTAGAGCATTACCAGCAGCGTTTCGGTCAAATTCTGGTGGATGAGTTTCAGGATACCAATGCCATTCAATATGCGTGGCTGCGAGTATTGGCAGGACAGAAGATGCGAATTACTGCCGTAGGGGACGATGACCAATCTATCTATGGCTGGCGAGGAGCCAAAGTAGAGAACATTCTCAACTTCAACCGCGATTATCCCGATACATTCACCGTGAGGTTGGAGCAAAATTATCGCTCCACAAAAAATATTCTCGAAGCCGCTAACGCGGTGATCTCGCGTAATACAGACAGGCTGGGAAAAAACCTTTGGACAGAAGATGCTGAAGGTGAGCTGATTTCCCTTTATTCCGGTTTTAATGAACACGATGAAGCGCGATTTATTGCCGACCGTCTTAACGACTGGTCAAAGAATGGCAATTTGCGGAGTGAGTCTGCCATTTTATATCGCTCCAATGCTCAATCGAGGGTGTTGGAGGACGCGTTACTGAGAGCCCAAATACCCTATCGCATTTACGGCGGTCAAAAGTTCTACGAACGTCAGGAAATTCGTAACGCCCTTGCCTATTTACGGTTAATTATCAATCGTAACGATGATGCCGCTTTTGAACGAGTGGTGAACACACCCACGCGGGGCATCGGAGATAAAACAATACAGATCTTGCGCCAGTTTGCCCGTGATGAAGGCATGTCCATGTGGTGTGCAGTGGAGAAAGCGATTGCTACTGGCGAGCTGTCTGGTCGAGCCAGTAGTGCTGTGCAAGGCTTTATCAATCTGATTAACCAACTTGACCAGGACAGCGCGGGTTTACCCCTCCATGAACAGGTGGATCACACGATCGAAGGCAGTGGTCTGATCGATTTCCATCGACGGGAAAAAGGTGACCGCGGCCAATCCCGCATTGAAAATTTGCAAGAACTGGTCGTTGCCTGTCGGGGTTTTGAGCCTGAAGATAAAGAGCAACCGGCCCTGCCCCAGTTTCTTGACCAGGCAGCACTCGATGCGGGCGACCGACAGGCCGACGAGGGTGAGGATGCTGTTCAGCTAATGACCTTGCACTCAGCAAAAGGCCTGGAGTTTCCCCTGGTTTTTTTGGCCGGTATGGAAGAAAACCTATTTCCCCACCGCATGTCAGCAGAGGAGCCGGGCCGCCTAGAAGAAGAGCGTAGGTTGGCCTATGTGGGCATTACCCGAGCCATGCGAAAATTGTATCTCACGTTTGCGGAGTCCCGTCAGCAGTACGGCACAGAAAATTACAACAGCGTATCCCGGTTTGTCCGCGACATTCCCACGGAATATATTGAGGAAGTTCGGCTGCGCACACAGGTTACCCGGCCCACCAGCTACGCCAAAAAACCGGCATCCAACTTTAGTGATCAAGGCACGGATACGGGTTTATCACTGGGTCAGCGGGTGGAACACAAAATATTTGGTGAGGGTGTCATTCTGAATTTTGAAGGCAACGGTGCCCACGCCAGAATACAGGTGAATTTTGATAACGAAGGTAGCAAGTGGTTAGTGCAGTCCTACGCGAAACTCACACCGTTGTAGTGAAGACTGCTGTACCCAAATACCTAAAAAGGATCGCTTGTGGTGAATAATAAGAGGAACACCATGAAAATACACACTATGCCCCCGATGACAATGATAGCCCTTGCATTGCTTGTTGCATTATCGGGCTGTGGGGGTTCAGAGAGCAGTCAACCGTCAGAGCAAGGCGCTCAACAGGTACCCCAAAAAATATATAAATGGAAGATGGTTACCACCTGGCCAAAAAATTTCCCAGGGTTGGGTATGGCCGCTGAAAACTTTGCTACTTTAGCTGAGAGGATGAGTGGCGGCAGGCTGCAAGTAAAAGTTTACGGTGCCGGTCAGTTGGTGCCTGCACTGGAAACCTTTGATGCCGTATCTCAGGGTACAGCAGAAATGGGCCACAGTGCGTCCTATTACTGGAAGGGGAAAACTCGCACCTCTGCGCTATTTACAACCGTGCCCTTTGGCCTAAACGCTCAGGAAATGAACGGTTGGCTGCACTACGGTGGTGGCATGGCACTGTGGAAAGAACTCTATGAGCCTTTTAACCTGATACCGTTGGCCGCGGGTAATACCGGTGTTCAGATGGCGGGGTGGTTTAACCGCGAGATCAATACGCTAGCGGACCTTGAGGGTTTGAAAATGCGGATACCCGGCATTGGTGGTGAAGTGGTCAGTCGCGTTGGTGTAGAAGCGGTGAATATCCCAGGTGGTGAACTGTACACCTCTATGCAAACCGGGGTGATTGATGCCACAGAATGGGTTGGTCCCTACAACGACTTGGCCTTCGGTTTCCACCAGGTTGCCAAATACTATTATTACCCAGGTTGGCACGAACCAGGCCCTACCCTTGAGCTGATCGTGAACAAGCAGGCCTTCGAATCACTACCAGACGACTTGCAGGCTATCGTTGAGGGTGCAGCGCGAGCCGTTAATCAGGATATGCTGGATGACTATACCGCCCGTAATAATGCGGCGTTGGATGAGCTGGTAAATACCCATGGTGTTGAATTGCGCCAACTACCCGATGATGTGCTGATAGAACTCAACCACATTACTCAACAGGTATTGGAAGAAATTGCAGCAGAAGATGCTGGCTTTAAGAAAGTCTATGAGTCACAAAAGGCGTTTAAAGAGCAGGCCATTAAATACCATAAGATTTCAGAACAGGCGTATTACCGAGCGCGAGAGCTTAAGGCAAGTGAGTAGGGCTTAATATGTTTAGGGCGCGATCCAGCAGGGGAATTTCGTGATCTACAAGGGAAGTTGTCATTGCGGAGCCGTTTGTTTTGAAGTGGAGGCGCTAGAAGATATTGAAGTTGTGGACTGCAATTGTTCCATTTGTTCAAAATCAGGCTTTCTTCATCTGATAGTACCAAAGCGATCGTTTAAATTGCTCTCGGGAAAAGAGCAGATAACAACCTACACATTCAATACTGGGATTGCCAAGCACACATTTTTCAGCGTCTGTGGCGTCAAACCATTTTATACGCCTCGATCTAACCCAGATGGTGTTGATATCAATGTTCGCTGCCTGGATATTGAGCCAAAATCAATAAAAATTGTAAAATTCGATGGCCAAAATTGGGAGCTACATGCGCATGCTCTTTCACATAAAAGTGTAGAAAGAAACTAATGGGCAGGTAAAGGCATTCGGGTTTTTTAGCTTAGATCCAGCTCGTTATGGATAAGCACCACACATTGCGAAGCAAAGAGCATTTTTGGCCCCAAACTGATTTTCTCTGCCCCAAGCCGCTTCAGGCTGTTGAAGCTCTTCTTTGGCATTTGGATATGATCGGTAAGCAAAAAGCAGGGATTGCGCTCAAATGTCTGCTCCCGAATGGGTGTGCCTTTTTTATCCATCACAAAGAGCTGGTGGTCTTCTGCCAGCTCTTGTAGCAGTTTTTCAAAGCTAAGGGTTCGCACGGTAATACCAGCTTCAACGGCGCGCTCTTCTTCTTTGGTCATACCTACGGAGGCATCCAGTGCTTTGGTAACCTTGGCCAGTAGCGCCTGCTCGTGAAAACCGCCTATATCGCGCATCTCGTTGGCGATAAAACTAATGGTGCGAGAGAAATCCCGAGTGCTTTCCAGTACTAGATGAACAATCACATCGTCCCGGTGTGACTGGGCCACAAAGATGGCATTCATCAAAGTGTGCGCAAGAATTTCGGTATGGGCATCCCGGCCTACGGATAGCATCAGACGTTGGCTGTCGGTGGGGGCCGACCTGGCCCGTAGTACAAAGGTGCGCATAAATAAGTTGCCTGATGATAATTAGGTTCGTCGCCACGTTGAATAGTGAAGGCGATAGATACTTAGTACTTTTCAAGCTTTTTCAGAAAGGTGGTAATTTCACGTTCGGTTTGTTTATCACCTTTTAATGTGGCCTGTAACAGCCCTTCTTCAAGGGTAACTTTGGCCTGATCCATCAAATTCATGTGCATTTGCGCTCGGCCTAAAAGCTTGTATGCAGCAGAGTAGCTGTTATCCAGCTCGATGCATTTCTGTAAATGTGGAATAGCTTGTTCGAAGTTTTTTTCATTGAAATAGGCACTGCCTAAACCGAAACGCAGCATGGTTGAATCATTCCCTGAGGACAGCATATTTTCCAGATTGTCTATAAGAGACATTGACAGGATTCTCAGCGTCGCCAAAACATGGGGGTAAATAATACCAGTAGGGTGAATATTTCCAGTCGACCCAGAATCATTCCGCTACAGAGCACCCATTTGGCAAAGCCGTTAATATCCCCATAGTGTAATGCTACCTCCCCCAGCCCAGGACCTAGGTTGTTGAGAGCCGCTGCCGTGGCAGACCAAGCGGTAATATAGTCTAGCCCCGATGCTAGAAGTAGCAGCACCATAAAATAATACACAGCTAGGTAGACACCAAAAAATGCCCAGATAGCGTCGGTGATACGCTCTGGTACATTTCGGTTGCGTATTTTGATGGGATAAATCGCACTGGGGTGAATTAATCGATAAATCTCCCTCATGCCCTGCTTGGCCAGAATAAGCATTCGCCCCACCTTTATGCCGCCCCCTGTGGAGCCAGCACAGGCACCAAAGAAGGAAAAAAATACGAGCAGGAAGGGTAAAAAGCTGGGCCATCCACTAAAGTTATCTGTCGCAAAGCCCGTGGTGGTCATCATGGAGACCATTTGAAAGGCACCATGATAGAGGCTGTCTTCCTTGTTGTGGGTGCCACTAAAATAGAGATAGAGGCAGACGATAAAGCAGCCACCTAGCAGCATGATCAGATACATTTTTGCTTCAGGGTTGCGTAGATAGTGGGACACCGATTTATGAACCCAGCCATAGTAGTGCAAGCCAAAACTGATTCCCGACACGACCATAAAGAAAATACAAATACTAATAATGGCAGGATTATTATCGAAATAACCCATACTGGCATCATGGGTAGAAAAACCACCGATGGCGACGGTAGAAAAGCTGTGGGACAAGGCATCGAAGAAGGTCATGCCCGCCAGCCAGTATGCGACCATGCAGCAAATCGTGAGCGTTACATAAATAATAAATAGTGCCTTGGCTGTCTCGGTGATTCTGGGTGTGAGTTTGCTGTCTTTTACTGGTCCAGGTGTTTCTGCACGATATAACTGCATACCACCAACACCTAGCATTGGCATAACGGCCACAGCAATCACAACGATACCAATGCCACCAAGCCATTGGAGTTGTTGGCGATAGTAAAGAATGGATTTTGGCAGGGCATCCAATCCGGTAATTACCGTTGCACCTGTCGTGGTTAGCCCGGACATAGACTCAAATACGGCATCGGTAAAGGAGAGATCCAGCGTGCCCACTAATGCAAAGGGCAGCGCGCCAACCAGCCCAAGTTCAAGCCAGAACATCACGGTAATTAAAAACCCGTCACGGGTTCTTAAATCTGCTTTGTTGCGGCTATAGGGTAGCCACATCAACATGCCGATCGAAAAGGTGATAGCAAAGGATAGAAAAAAAGCTTGGTGAGTATGATCTCCGTAGATACTAGCGACCAAAATGGGCGGCAGCAGTGTCAGGCTGAAGATCATTAACAGCATGCCGAGGACTTTTGAAATAACGGTAAAGTGCATTATTTATCAGGTGCCGTTAGAAGAAGGTGAATCCCACAGAAAACAGCTTTTCAATTTCCCGGGTACGTTTTTTATCCACGACAAACACAATGGCGTGGTCATTATTTTTAATCACCGTATCGTGATGGGCGATGAGTACCTCGCCATCCCGTACTAAAGCCGCTAATGTAGTTCCCGGTGGCGACTTTATCTCTTCGATGGCTCGGTCTACGACCTTTGATGTTTTACGGTCTCCATGGACGATAATTTCCATCGCTTCAGCCGCGCCCCTGCGTAGTGAGTGCGCACTGACAGTATCTCCCCGGCGCACGTGGCCGAGTAGAATACTGGTCGTTGCTTGCTGTGGTGAGATTGCAATATCAATTTCTCCACCCTGCACCAGATTGGCGTAGACCGGGTTGTTGATCAGGGTCATCACCTTGTTCACGCCGAGGCGTTTGGCCAGCAAGGACGCCATGATGTTGACCTCATCATCATTAGTCAGGGCCAGAAATACATCTGTTTTATCGATGTTTTCTTCCAGTAGTAAGTCCTGATCTGTGGCGGAACCGTTGAGCACAACCGTACTATTGAGGCGTTCAGAGATATATTCACAGCGCTGTTCAGAATACTCAATAATTTTTATGTTATATCGGTTTTCCAGTGCCTTGGCGAGTCGGTACCCGATATTACCGCCACCAGCGATAATTAACCGTCGGTAGGGCTTGTCCAGCCGCCTGAGCTCGCCCATGACTTTGCGAATATTCTTTTTGGCGGCAATAAAGAAGACTTCGTCATTTTCTTGGATTACGGTGTTGCCCTCGGGCACAATGGGGCGGTCGTGACGGAAGATGGCGGCCACCCTGGCATCGACATTAGGCATATGTTCACGTAAAAGCCTTATTTCTCGGTCAACGAGTGGCCCACCCTTAACGACTCGAACGGCAACCAGCTGAACTAAGCCATCGGCAAAGTCCAAAACCTGCAAGGCACCAGGCTGTTCAACTAGGCGAAATATATAATCGGTAACCACCTGCTCTGGCGTTATTAGGAAATCAACGGGAACGTTGCCCTCATTAAATAGGCGGTCGCGATATTTGTTGGAGGTATAGCTGCGGTTTCTGACACGACCAATTTTAGTCGGGGTTCGAAACAGAGTGTGCGCAACCTGGCAGGCACACATGTTGATTTCATCGCTGTTGGTTACCGCTACTAACATATCGGCATCTTCAATACCGGCACGCGTGAGTACATCCGGGTGGGAGCCCATACCTTGAACGGTGCGAATGTCGAGACGATCCTGCAGTTCCCGCAGACGTCGTTCATCCAGATCCACCACGGAAATATCATTGGCTTCATTGGCAAGATGTTCAGCAAGGGTGCCGCCCACTTGCCCGGCACCAACAATTACTATTTTCATAACGGATAATCCCGTTGATTGATTCAGGTCGGCTGTTGCTCGTATTTAATCAGAACAGCTAATCTCTAATTTGTCGTGGTCTTTTTTAGCAGAGCGTAGAAAAAACCATCATGACCGTTAATTTTGGGTAGTAATTGGCGCCCTACAGGTGTTTCTAGCCCAGCATTTACCGCGATGCTCTCCACAGAAATATCACTAACATCGCGGGAAAACGCCTTGATGACGTCGTCATTCTCCTGCGGAAGAGTAGAACAGGTCGCGTATAACAATACCCCGCCCTCAATTAGTAATGGCCAAAGTGCTCGTAAAAGGGTCAGTTGTAATTTTGCAAGCTTAGCAATATCTGTTGGGTTGCGCAGTAGTTTCACATCGGGGTGACGACGAATCACGCCGGTGGCTGAGCAGGGGGCATCGAGGAGAATACGATCAAAGGGTTTACCATCCCACCAGCTAGCCGTGTCGGCGGCATCGGCGTCAATCAGTTGTGCGTGTAAACCGAGTCGTGACAGGTTGTCCTCTACGCGTTCCAGTCGGGTTGGTGATATATCGAGGGCAATCACGTCACCTTCATTATCAAGCAACTCAAGAATATGGCAGGTTTTACCGCCCGGCGCACAGCATGCATCTAGTACTCGCTGGCCCGGCTTTAAATCCAGCAATCGAGCAGATAGTTGAGCCGCTTCATCCTGTACGCTGATATCGCCCTCGGCAAAGCCGGGAAGCGTTAATACATCCCTCGGGCTTTGGAGGGTTATTCCGTCGATGCTAAATGGGGTTGCTGAGGCAGCTATATCCAACCTGTTGAGATTTTCGAGATAATGTTCTCGGTCGAGGTGGCGACGATTCACTCTCAGGGTCATCGGGGGCTGAGTGTTGTTAGCAAGAACGATATTATCAACGTGTTCTGGCCATGCTCTTTTCCAATAGGCAACGAGCCAATCTGGATGAGCGGTAGAAAACGCGAGGTTATCCTTCAACGTTTCATCCAGTTCGTCCTGCTCGCGAATAAAGCGGCGTAGTATGGCGTTGACTAACCCTTTGGCCCAAGGCTTTTTAAGTGCTTTACAGGTCGCTACTGCCTCGTTGACAGCCGCATGTGATGGAATTCGGGTTTCCAGCAGCTGATAGAGCGAGCATGCCAGTATGGCCTCCAGGTCTTGGTCTTTTGCCTTGAATGGCTTGGCTAGCAGTCGGTCCAGGTAGGCTTTGAGCCTTGGATAGTAGCGTAAAGTACCATAACAGAGTTGTTGTAGTAGCCCTCGGTCTCGCTCTTCAACTTTTGCGAGATATTGTGGCAGTAACGTACTGAGTGAACCCTCATCATGCAAGATGCTGACAATGATTTTGGCCGCAGCCACACGAACATTCACTGGCTCTTTGTCCTCTGCCCCGCTAGCTGTTGTCCAAGCACCGTGCCGGGAATAAACAACTCTGAGCGTGATTTGAGTAGTTCTGCCACGGGAAGGCGTTTTTTGCCAGGTAGCTGAAGTTCGGTAATCACCAAGCCTCCATTAGCTGTATTGATACAAATACCCTGTTTGTCAGCTTTGAGGATGGCTCCTGGTGAGGCCTCCTTGGAACCAGGGCCTGCTGGCTCAGCACGCCAAATACGAAGACGTTCAGCTTGCGTTTTATCAGCTTTCCCAACGGTAGTATAAGTTACCGGGAATGGATTAAATGCCCTGACTTTTAGAGCAAGGCTCTGGGCCGACTGGTTCCAATCCAGCAGGGCTTCATCTTTACTGATTTTCGGGGCATAGTTGCTTTGTTCGTCATCTTGCTTTTCGGCGACTGCAGTGCCCTCTTCTAATGCCAGCAGAGTTTTAAGTAGTGCTGGCGGGCCGATCATGGCGAGTTTGTCGTGCAGAGAGCCACCGGTATCTTGCTCGGTAATTGGGCAGTGAGCTTTAAGCAGCATATCTCCCGTGTCCAACCCTTCATTCATTTGCATAATCGTGACACCGGTTTCTTTATCGCCCGCCTCAATTGCTCGTTGAATTGGTGCGGCCCCGCGCCATCGCGGTAAAAGAGATCCATGCACATTGATACAGCCTAGTTTTGGCGTCTCGAGAATGGTTTTTGGTAATAACAGCCCATAGGCCACGACCACCATAATGTCGGCACCCAGATCCTGTAGTATCTTTTGCTGAGCGACATCTTTTAAGCTGCTGGGTTGAAGAACTGGCAATCCATGGGCTTGTGCCAGAGATTTAACGGGGCTGGCTGTCAGTTTTTTGCCGCGTCCAGCTGGGCGATCCGGTTGGGTGTAAACGGCCACTATCTCATGGTGGCCATCAGATAGCAGGGCTTGCAGATGAAGGGCTGCGAATTCGGGGGTGCCGGCAAAGACAATGCGCAATGTAGTATTCCTTCTAAACAGGTTAGTTTTGGCGGCGGTGAAGTTTTTCCAGTTTTTTCTTGATGCGCTCTCGTTTAAAGGCAGAAAGGTAATCTACAAACAGTTTCCCATTGAGGTGATCAAGTTCATGTTGGATGCAGACCGCCATTAAATTTTCTGGCTCCATTTGAAATGGAGTGCCGTCTTTGTCCAGTGCTTTTAGGCGAATATGTGCAGGACGCTCAACCGTTTCATAAAATCCAGGTACCGATAAACAGCCTTCTTGATTTGGGCATGTGTCACCATCGAGAATTTCAACTTCAGGGTTGATCAATACGATAGGATTGTTACCCTCTTCGGATAAATCCATGACGACAACTCGTAAGTGTACATCTACCTGAGTGGCCGCGAGGCCAATGCCGGGTGCTTGATACATCGTTTCCAGCATGTCATCCACCAGCTTGCGAATGCTGTCATCCACATGAAGAACTGGCTTTGCTATGGTGCGAAGACGGGGGTCTGGAAACTCAAGTATATTTAGTATTGCCATTTGTTTGTGACGAGTTTCTAGCAATGTGGCGCAGACCACTGCTAACATAGGGTTAATGGAGAGGTTTTAGGTGCTAATACCTAGGGAATACCTCGGGGTTGGAAGTATACACAGAATCGGGATACAGCACACAGGACGCGAAAAATGAAAAAAGCCTTGTTGGGAATAGTAGCTGCTTGCACCTTTACAATGTTAGCTCTAGCAGCAGAACCTCCGTTTAATGAAGATGTTCCAGATAAATATACAGTTAAAAAAGGAGATACCCTTTGGGATATTTCTGAATTTTTTCTAAGAGACCCCTGGCTTTGGCCCGAAATCTGGTATGTAAACCCGCAAATCAGAAATCCCCATTTAATTTATCCTGGCGATATTATTTCACTGGTTTATATCGATGGACGCCCAAGGTTGACGTTACAGCGTGGCCGAGATATTAAACTTTCGCCGGAAGTTAAGGTATTGCCACATGCAGATGCAATTCCGGCACTCCCTCTGGATATTATTAACAACTTCCTGTCACGTAACCGTTTGGTGACTCAGGAAGAAATTGATGGTGCGCCCTATGTGGTGGCCGGTTATGAAAAGCGTTTGCTGTCTGGTTCCGGGGACAATTTCTATGCCCGCGGGCAATTTTATGAAACTCCAGCATATGGTTTGTATCGTATTGGTGAGCCTTACGTCGATCCTGAAACAGACGAGTTATTAGGCATCAGGGCACAGGATGTGGGCTCTGCAAAACTGAAGACGGTTGAGGGTGATATCGGCACATTGTTGGCGTCCCGAACTGTTGAGGAAGTCAGAATTGGTGAGCGTTTATTTCCACATGAAGAGCGCCGACTTGAGTCAACGTTCTACCCCAGTGCACCTGAAAGTGACGTTAAGGGTGTCATTATGGCGGTTGAAGGTGGCATCTCCCAAGTTGGGCACCTGGATGTGGTCGCGATTAACCGCGGTGAGCGAGAAGGTCTTACCGAGGGCAGTGTGTTGGCAATTTTTAAACGAGGAGAAACTATTACAGACAAAGTTGCCAAGGAGAAAATTACATTACCTCATGAGCGATCGGGTTTATTGATGATCTTCCGGACCTTTGAAAAAATGAGTTATGGTCTGGTGCTGAACGCTGAAAGACCACTCGCAGTTAACGATATTGTAGAAAATCCTTGATGTTATCGAGATGAAAAACGTCGACCATAGTCGGCGTTTTTTAAACTATGTAAAGGAGTACAGGGAGTAATAAGGTGGACAAGGAGTCCCGAGCAGCATTGATGCTGCATTTCCATAAAGGCATTTCAACAGCAGATATAGGCAGGCTTTATCAAGCGTTTGGCTCTCTCACTGAGGTGTTTTCAGTAGAAGCCGGGCCGTGGCCGGAGGCACTGTCAGAAAAAGCGCATATAAGCCTTGATTGTTTGCATCGGCAGAAAGTTACTCTTGAGGCGCAAGCTGAAAGCATTTTGTGCTGGTGTCAGGATAATAACGTTCATTGCCTTAGTATTGCTGACCCTCTGTTTCCTTCGCAGCTAAAAGAAATTGATACACCGCCAGTATTGTTATTTGTTCGGGGTAATGTCGAGCTGCTGTCTTTTCCTCAGGTGGCAATTGTTGGCAGTCGTAATGCAACGGCCTCTGGTTGCAACACGGCCTCTGAGTTTGCTCATACTTTGGCGGGTAGTGGTTTTGTTATTACCAGTGGCATGGCATTGGGAATAGACGGGGCCGCTCATGCCGGTGCGTTAAAAACAGGAAAAACCATCGCCGTGGTGGGTACTGGGCTGGATGTAATATATCCGCGACAGCACCGCGAGTTATATCAGCAAATACTTGATAGTGGCGGCGCTATTGTCAGTGAGTTTCTTCCCGGCACCCCACCATTGCCAGCCAATTTTCCTCGTCGTAATCGTTTAATCAGTGGACTTAGTCTAGGTACCATGGTGGTCGAGGCCGCTATCAGGAGCGGATCACTGATAACGGCCCGATGTGCGATCGAGCAGGGTCGAGAGGTCTTTGCTGTTCCCGGTTCTATTCACAACGCGCTCAGTAAGGGCGCGCACCTGTTGTTGAAACAGGGGGCGGTCTTGGTCGAGTCGGCTCAGGATATCGTTGATCAATTGGGCGGAATGCTTGCTTATCTAGAAGAGCAATCTGGTAGTTTTGGGGTGGTTGTCGATGAAGAAAAAGGGTTACTTCTCGATGCTATGGGTTTCGATCCCTTGGACATAGACACCTTGGTTGAACGAACAGAATTGTCTATCTCTTCGCTTAATCGTCAGCTAATGTTGTTGGAGCTTGAGGGGTTGGTTGCATCTAGTAATGGGCTCTATCATCGCTTGTCATAAAGACAGTTAAACACTTATTTGCTATACATGGACTATTCGGGTAGCCTGCCGTGTTTTTCTGGGGGGAGTAAAAAAATGAGCAAACCCTTTATTGCGATCCTAATGGGTTCTGATTCCGATCTTCCGGTGATGGAGTCGTGCTTTGAGATTTTAAGGAAATTTGATGTTTCCTTTGAGGTTAAAATCTCCTCTGCACATCGTACGCCGGAAGCAACACACACTTTTGTTAAAGATGCGGATGCCCGTGGTTGTGCGGCATTTATCTGCGCTGCAGGTATGGCGGCGCATTTAGCGGGTGCAGTCTCAGCCAATACGCTGAGACCCGTCATTGGCGTGCCAATCAACGCTTCAATGGACGGTTTGGATGCCCTGCTGTCCACCGTGCAAATGCCCGGTGGTATTCCTGTGGCGACCGTAGCGATCGGTAAAGCTGGTGCCAAGAATGCCGCGTATCTTGCAGCACAGATTATGGCGGTTTCGGATACTAAGCTGCATCAAAAGTTGATTGATGAACGAGAAGCCAATGCGCAGGCTATCATTGAAAAAGACGCAGCTTTACAAGAGAAGCTGAATAACGGCTGATCAAGAGACCGCTATGATGCTCGGTAACCATAGCCTGCTTTCTAGTATGCAAGCCACAGCGGTTCTTAACCGTAGTGGCGTTGTGGCATACCCCACAGAGGCAGTCTGGGGGCTGGGTTGTGACCCTTTTTCAGAACTAGCTGTGCAACGAATTCTGACCATGAAGCGTCGTCGGCGTGGCATGGGTTTGATTTTGATTGCAGCGGATATTCAGCAGCTTTATCCTTTTCTATCGGGGCTGTCGTTGAAACAGCGGGCTGTATTGAAAGAAACCTGGCCGGGACCTCAAACATGGCTAGTTCCCAACAACGGTGTGGCACCTCCGTGGATTACTGGCGGGCGTGATACGCTGGCTCTTAGAGTAACAGATCATCCAATTGCGGCATCTCTTTGCCGAGCATTTGGTGGGCCATTGGTGTCGACATCAGCAAATCCCCATGGTTTTCCGCCAGCCAAAACCCCATTGAAAGTAAACTTATACTTTCGTGCCCAGCTCGATTATCTGGTGCCGGGTTCATTGGGCCGGCATGATAAGCCAACCCCGATTAAACACTTAATAACTGGTCAGATTTTGCGTTCAAGCTAGTTCGCCAAGGGGTTCCCTTGGCTTCTCTTCTATAACCTTTTTATTGGTGTTAAGAGCATGACAGACAAAACAGCGGTTAAGGCCTATCTTCTGGATTTACAGGATCGCATTTGTAATGCCCTACAGGTCGAAGATGGAAAGGCATCGTTTAAGGAAGATAGTTGGGTTCGCGAAGAAGGGGGTGGTGGTCGCAGCAGGGTTATTACAGAGGGTGGCATATTTGAAAAAGGGGGGGTTAATTTCTCCCATGTTCATGGCTCCCAATTGCCGCCGTCTGCTACTGCAGCTCGCCCAGAATTAGCTGGACGATCTTTTGAAGCGATGGGGGTGTCTCTAGTGATGCATCCTGAAAACCCATATATTCCCACCTCCCACGCCAATGTACGATTTTTTATTGCAGAAAAACCGGGTGAAGAGCCCGTGTGGTGGTTTGGTGGTGGTTATGATTTGACGCCCTACTACGGGAACATTGAAGACTGCCAGCATTGGCACCAAACAGCCAAGTTGGCCTGTGATCCCTTCGGTGAAGAGGTGTATCCTAGATTGAAGCAATGGTGTGATGAGTACTTCTTTATTAAGCATCGGAATGAGCCGCGGGGTGTGGGCGGTCTTTTTTTCGACGATTATAATCAACCGGGTTTTGAGCAGAGTTTTGGGCTTATGCGCTCCGTGGGTGATAGCTATCTGGAGGCCTATTTGCCGATTATTCAACGTAGAAAAAGGATGCCTTGGAGTGAGCGAGAAAGACAGTTTCAGTTATATCGCCGGGGCCGTTATGTGGAATTTAACCTGGTCTATGATCGAGGCACTTTATTTGGATTGCAGACCGGTGGTCGTACGGAGTCTATCTTGATGTCACTGCCACCACTGGTTCGGTGGGAGTATGACTGGCAGCCAGAGGAAGGCTCAGCGGAAGCGGACTTATATAATGTTTATCTCCAGCCACGCACTTGGGCGTAGCATGGATTTTAATAAGCCTAGAAATTCTGAATTGGCCTAATCGCCCAGTGGTGAGAGCCACATTAAATAATGGTATGTCTCTATGTCCGACAACTATGCCGTTTTTGGCAACCCCATAGAACACAGTAAATCCCCGGTTATCCATGCCGCATTTGCTGCCGCAACTGGTGAAGATATCTGTTACCAAAAACAACAGGTTGATGCGCATGATTTTAATAAGGCGGCAGCTGCTTTTTTTGCAGCTGGCGGTAAGGGGCTAAATATCACCGTGCCCTTTAAGCAGGATGCCTATGGTTATGCTGCCCGACTAACTGCTCGAGCGCGCCATGCTGGTGCAGTAAATACGTTGATTTTGCAGGACGATGAGACGGTGCTGGGTGATACTACGGATGGTGTCGGCATGGTTCGCGACATGGTGGATAACCTGGGCTGGCAAATCAAAGGCAAAAAAGTTTTAGTGCTTGGGGCTGGAGGGGCTGTTCGTGGTGTGCTAGAGCCGCTTCTCGAGTTATTGCCCCAGCATGTAGTGATAGCCAACCGTACTATTGATAAGGCGTTGAGCCTATCCAAGGGTTTTTCCGAAATGGGCTACTTGCTGGGCTGCGGTTTTGACATGTTGCCTGGGCAGCAGTTTGACTTGGTGATTAATGGCACGAGTGCCAGCTTGTCTGGCAAACTCCCGCCACTCCCCGATGACCTGTTAACGGAAGGCGCGAACTGTTATGACATGATGTATGGATCAAAGCCCACCGTATTTATGACTTGGGCTCTGCAGCATGGTGCCAAAGAAGTGTCCGATGGCTTGGGGATGCTGGTCGAGCAGGCTGCAGAATCATTTTTCTTGTGGAGAGGCATCAGGCCCGAAACCAAATCGGTGATAGCGGATCTTAGAAAAGGCATGTAATTTTTTAAGGGTGAAAAATACGGATGATGAGTATGAATACATTGTTTGGAAAACTTCTGGTGGTAGCTTCGTTATCGTTGGCAGGCTTGCAAGTATTTGCTTCGGAGGTCGTGTGGATTGACGTCCGATCTGAGGCTGAATATGAAAAAGGTCATTTATCCCAGGCGGTCAATATTCCCCATACAGAAATTGCTGAAGGCATAAGTACGGTGACTTTGGAAAAAGATACGGAAATCAAATTGTATTGTGGTAGTGGTCGGCGAGCTGGCATTGCTCTGGAGGCTCTTGAGAGTATGGGGTATACCCATGTTAGCAATGAGGGTGGGTATAAAGATTTGGTCGTCGATAAGTAGAAATGGTAGTGGCTTGCCACTACCATTCAGGTTGCCGCTGTGCCCCGGCTACTCTACTTCATTGCGCCAGTCGTCCCGACTTTCAGCGAGATACTGATCTTTCAGCTTCACATAATTTGCGGGTGAATAGGTAAAAAATGCCTTCTCGGCATCCGTTGCCGGACGCAATAATCGACAGGGGTTGCCAACATAGAGATTACCGCTTTCTAGAGTCTTCCCCGGTGGTACCACCGTTCCAGCACCGATAATAACCTCATCTTCTACAACTGCCCCATCATTAACAATGGCACCATTCCCCACCAAAATGCGGCTACCCAACGTGCAGCCATGCAAAATAGCACCATGGCCAATAATGACATCATTGCCAATAGTTAGCGGCCAACCACCTGGGTTGAAATCGCTAGAATGGGTAATGTGCAATACTGCGTTGTCTTGTACATTGGAGCGGTTGCCAATAGTAATGCGGTGCATATCGCCACGAATCACAGCTCCTGGCCATACTGAAACATCATCGCCTAATATGGTGTCACCAATAACTGTTGCGGCTGGATCCACATATACTCTGGCGCCAAGCGTCGGTGTGACGCCTCGATGGGATCGAATGTTGTCAGGCATGATACTTTTCCATGATCAATGATAGTTAACGTTATAATAGCGATACCTTCAAAAGCCTCAAGTAATTTCAATAAGGCAGCCTATGTTTAAATCCAAAAAGCGTTTCATCGCTGGAGCCGTTTGCCCCCGGTGCAGTGAGATGGACAAATTAACAATGTTCAAAGAAGGCGAAAAAGAATTTCGCGAGTGCGTGAGCTGTGGGTTTAGAGAGCAGATGTTGCTGCAGAGTATGCCGAACGAGTTGGATACCCGGGTTAATAAGACCAAAGAAGAAAAAGAAGCCGAAATTCAGCCCGTGAGGTTGGTGGATCCCAGTGAAAAAAGTTGAGGGCCTCCGGCCTCAGTGAATCATAACCCTTATATACTGCCCGTTCAGCAGTAGGTTGACGGAAAGATTATCCACCAAGCAGGGCCAGCGTTGTAGATCGCTGGCCCAGCGTTTGCTTCGATCTTCTTTGCAGGCATCTGGTACAAATACCAGGTCGTGGTTCTGCAGATTGTCAATAATCAGATGAACGGCTTGATCTAATCGATTTGCAAAAGGCTCGCCAATTAAGTGGTGGATAATCAGATTGGATCGAGTCATATCCATTGGCACCAGTGGCGTGTTGTAGTGAGACATAAATCGGTCGTTCACCTCTTCTATCAGCCGATGGGCCAGATAAGATTCATCCATGAGCGCATTTAATCCATCGTGGCCATCAATAAGGCTGGGGGGCTGAATAAAAAACTCGTTGGCAATGGCGATGACGGGTTCTGTGTAGTCCGAGATGTTGCATTCGCTGGAAATAGCATCAACGGCATCAATAAATTCTGGCACCTGGTCAATGTAATGAATAATAAAGTTGAGCAGTGCTGGAACAATGTTCTTAGGCGGAAGTTGTACTGCATGATGCAGATTGCCGACCCTAGCTTTTAGGAGAAGGGCTAATTGCCCTGTCGTTTTTTCGTGAGCTTTTGCCGCGGCGATCGCTTGGCGTATATTGACTGTATCCATATACCAAAACTAGTAGACGAGCGCTAAAAGGCAAAGAACATCTTGGTATAAGAAATGACTTGTTGCGTTCATTAGACCTTATTTTGTAACCACAGGTTACGGTGGCTGTAAAAAGCAAACATTCCGCCCATCAGAATGCTGCGTCCACAGAGAAAAACCAGATAAGACACCCATAACCCATGGTTTCCAAGGGGCTTAGATAGAAACCAAATTGGCAAGAACAACCCAAAGGTGGCCAGCATCATGGTGCCTTGCATTGCTCGAGTTTTGCCGGATCCAATAAAAATACCATCAGCCATAAAGCATATAACTCCGGCTAGTGGCAGGGATATGAGCCATGGCCAATACTCATGGGCCGCGGCAGATACTTCTGGCAAGTCAGTAAAAATGGCAATAATGCTCGTTGGGAATAAAAGGTAGGCCATGGTGGCGATGCAGGAAATACCTAGTCCCCATAACGTGGTCTCTGTGCAAACTTGGTAGAAGTGATCAAGATTATTAGTGCCTACTGCATGTCCTGCGAGCGATTCAGCTGCATGGGCAAAGCCATCTTGGGTATAGGCTACCAGCAAGAGTAATTGCATTAATATGGCGTTGGCGGCTAGAAAGTTGTCACCTTGCCGGGCCCCCTGTGCAGTAAAAAATACCATAGTAAAAACTAGGCAAGCCGTACGCACAAAGAGGTGTTGGTTTACCTGTAGAAATTCTCGATAACGATGCCACTGACATAAATGGCGCCAATTGACGGCCCCCGGCATTTCTGACAACGACATGGCTACCAATCCCATTGCCAGCCCAAAGCCAAGTAATTCAGCACAAAAAGAGGCCCAGGCTGCGCCCACACTATTCATTTTAAGGCCAACAATAAACACAAAATCCAGGCCGATATTAACAACATTGGTAAACAGCATTAGCAGTAGTGTGGCTTTTGCACGTTGCAAGCCTAGTAGCCAGCCCATGGCACAGAGTGTGCCGAATGTGGCTGGTGCAGCAAAAATTCGAATTTGGCAGTATTCAAAGGCCAGTAATTTCACTTCATCAGAAGGCTTAATTAAATTCAGAATAACGGTCAGTAGTGGCTGCTGAAACAATACCAAGACAGACCCAAGCAGTATGGCAAGTACCAGTGATTGAGCGAGCAGTTCACGGCATCGATTGTGGTCGCCAGTACCCCGGGCGCGAGCAGTTAGCCCGGTGTTACCCATTCGAAGAAACGAAAATAGCCAAAAGAGCATCGTTAAAACACTGCTCCCGGCCGCGACAGCACCGAGGTAATGCGCCAGCTCTAAATGCCCAAGAATAGCCGTATCAACAAGACCGAGTAGAGGGATGCTCACGCTAGCAATTGTCATGGGTAGCGCAATGGCTAAAACTTTTTGGTGGTGCGGTTGATTCATGGCATGAATATGTTTTATAAGGCTTTGTTCCGATAGAAAGGTTGACCAAGCAGGTAGAGGGGCAAGACGAAAGTCTGATATACTTCGCTAGTGTCCCCTGCAGGGCGGTCTGTGTCTAGGTCGTTTTTCAGGGGATTAAAACTATAAACAATAACTTATTTGGAGATAGGGCGATGTCAAGAAGAGCACGTATGCTTTTCGCGCTTGTGCTTGCCCCTGTAATATCACTGGTCTTTTCCGGCACAGTGTTAGCAGAAGAAGCTCAGCGTTGGGCGGTTAATATGCCTAAGGGGGTAACCTCGGTCAGCAACGCAATCTACGATATTCACATGATCGTTTTCTGGATTTGCGTGGTTATCGGTATCGGTGTATTTGCCATCATGTTTTACAGCATGTATGCACACCGTAAGTCTCGCGGTGCTGTCGCGGCAAAC
Source organism: Porticoccus sp. (assembly GCA_041581635.1). Classification (GTDB taxonomy): domain Bacteria; phylum Pseudomonadota; class Gammaproteobacteria; order Pseudomonadales; family Porticoccaceae; genus Porticoccus. The sequence goes on from JBFICW010000017.1 coordinate 36,075, forward strand.
TTTCATGAGAACACTACAGCTGAAGTGGTTTGGACAGTCATTCCTGCACTTATCCTGGTTGTAATGGCGATACCAGCTACAAGCACACTGTTGGACGTTTACGATACATCAGAAGCTGAGATGGACGTAAAGATAACCGGCTATCAGTGGAAGTGGCAATATGAATATCTTGGTGAAGACGTCGCGTTCATGAGTGAGCTGACAACACCAGAAGCTGAGATTTATAACACTGCGCCTAAAAGCCAATACTATCTTCAGGAAGTTTCTGAACCACTGGTTATTCCGGTTAAGACTAAAGTTCGTTTCCTGATCACGGCTAAAGATGTGATTCACTCTTGGTGGGTGCCCGACTTTGCCGTTAAGAAAGATGCTATTCCCGGTTTTGTTAATGAGACCTGGACCTATGTTGAAGAGCCTGGCGTATACCGCGGAGAATGTGCTGAGCTGTGTGGTAAAGCCCACGCCTTTATGCCGATTGTGGTGAATGTGCTTGAGAAAGAAGAGTACAACAGTTGGTTGGCAGAGAAGAAAACTCAAGTAGCTGCTATTCGTGAGCTGGCCAAAAAGACCTTTACCAAGGATGAGCTGATGGTTCAGGGTGAAGCAGCCTATAACCGCTCATGTGCTTCTTGTCACATGGGGAACGGTGAAGGTATTGCTGGTGTCTTCCCTGGTCTGAAAGGTAGCGCGATTGCTACTGGTGATATTAGCAAGCACCTAGACGTGGTTGTTAATGGTACGGCTGGTACAGCGATGCAGGCATTTGGTGGTCAGCTCTCAGAAGTGGACCTGGCAGCCATTATTACCTACGAGCGTAATGCTTGGGGTAATGACACTGGTGATGTGGTTCAGCCCATCGATGTTCTCAAATTCAAACAAGGCCAATAAGGGAGGATTAAGTCATGGCACACGGTCCCGCTAAAGGTATTGGCCGCTGGCTGTTTACCACTAACCACAAGGACATCGGTACGCTTTACCTCTGGTTTAGCTTTGCGATGTTCCTATTAGGCGGCTTCTTTGCAATGGTTATCCGCGCCGAGCTATTTGAGCCCGGCATGCAAATTGTTAAGCCAGAATTTTTTAACCAAATGACAACCATGCATGGCTTGGTGATGGTGTTTGGTGCCATCATGCCGGCCTTTGTTGGTTTGGCCAACTGGATGATTCCGATGATGATCGGCGCACCAGATATGGCGCTGCCACGCATGAATAACCTGAGCTTCTGGATTCTGCCTTTTGCCTTTGCGCTGTTGGCATCCACGTTGTTTATGGAAGGTGGTGCACCTAACTTCGGTTGGACATTCTACGCACCGCTTTCTACGACGTATGCTCCGGATACTGTGAACTACTTTATCTTCGGTGTTCACATCATGGGTGCTTCTTCAATCATGGGCTCCATCAACATCATCGCCACAGTGCTCAATATGCGCGCACCAGGTATGACGTTGATGAAAATGCCAATGTTTGTTTGGACCTGGTTAATTACAGCCTTCCTGTTGATTGCAGTTATGCCAGTACTGGCTGGTGCAGTAACCATGATGCTGATGGATATTAACTTTGGTACCAGCTTCTTTGATGCAGCCGGTGGTGGCGACCCCGTTTTGTTCCAGCATGTATTCTGGTTCTTCGGTCATCCAGAGGTTTACATCATCATCTTGCCAGCATTTGGTGTGATTTCGCACATCATTCCAACCTTTAGCCGTAAACCGTTATTTGGTTATAGCTCTATGGTTTATGCAACGGCATCTATTGCTTTCTTGTCGTTCATTGTTTGGGCTCACCATATGTTTATGGTGGGTATGCCAATCGGTGGCGAACTGTACTTTATGTACGCGACGATGCTGATTGCAATTCCAACAGCGGCCAAGGTGTTTAACTGGGTATCCACAATGTTCCGTGGTTCCATGACCTTTGAAACCCCTATGCTGTTTGCCATTGCTTTTGTCATTCTGTTTACCATCGGTGGCTTTACTGGCGTTATGGTGGCCATTGCTCCTGCGGATGTTCAGTATCACGATAGCTACTTTGTAGTTGCCCACTTCCACTATGTGATGGTGGCAGGTGCAGTGTTCTCTGGAACTGCTGCGGTCTATTACTGGCTGCCTAAGTGGTGCGGCAGGATGTATGACGAAACTATGGCAAAGCTCCAGTTCTGGGTGTCGTTTGTCGGTTTCAACGTAACGTTCTTCCCCCAGCACTTCTTAGGGTTGGCAGGAATGCCACGTCGTTATGCTGATTATGCGTTACAGTTTTCTGATTGGAATATGGTCTCCAGTGTTGGTGCATTTATATATGGCTCCTCACAACTGTTGTTCATGTTTATCGTCATTAAGGCGATCAGATCTGGCAAGCAGCTGACTGAACCTAAGACCTGGGAAGGAGCGGAAGGCCTAGAGTGGACTGTTGCCACACCTGCGCCATACCACACCTTTACTACTCCTCCGGAAGTGAAGTAACAGGTAGAAGGACTGAGAATATGTCGACCAACCCGGTCAAAAAGACCCTGGTCAAACTGCTCGTAGGTGCGGCCGGCATGTTCTTGTTTGCGTTATTTGTAATGCCACCATTGTACGATGTGTTTTGTGAAATCACGGGCATAGGTGGCAAAACAGGGGGTGCTTACCAGGTCTCAGATGCTGGTGTGGATAAATCTCGTACGGTAAAGGTTCAATTTGTTGCTACCAACAATGGAGCCATGCCTTGGGAGTTTGCTCCTAAGGTCTATGAAGTTACAGTACATCCAGGCGAGCCTACTGAGGCGGTGTTTTACGCTAAGAATCGCACAAGCCGAAATATGGTGGCTCAAGCGATTCCTAATGTGACCCCCTTTAATGCGGCAGAGTATTTCCACAAAACGGAATGCTTTTGCTTTAATCAGCAACCGCTGAAAGCAGGTGAAGATGCAGATCTACCGTTGGTATTTATCGTAGATCGCGACCTTCCAAAGGCCATAAATACAATAACGTTGTCCTACACATTATTTGATGTAACTGATCGCGTAGACGAGTCACTTGCACAATTAAATTGATGATAAGAGCCACACCGAAGGGTGTGATGCAAACGGAGAAAAATAATGTCAACTGAGAGCAATTACTACGTTCCAGAGCAAAGCCGGTTGCCTATCTTTGCTGCTACTGGCTTGGGCTTAATTGCCTATGGTGCCGGTAGTTGGGTACAAGGTGGCAATGCCATGGCCTTTCTGGCTGGTGCATTAGTGCTGGCGTTCACTCTTTATACTTGGTTTAGCCTGGTGATAAAGGAAAACATGGCGGGTATGAATAGCGATCAACTTAAGCGCTCCTACGTTTGGGGAATGAGTTGGTTTATCTTTTCAGAGGTGATGTTCTTCGCCGCATTTTTTGGTGCCCTCTTCTATATCCGTACTTTGGCGCTGCCTTGGCTGGGGAGTGAAGGTGGTTTTGAAGAAAACAGTCTGTTATGGGGCGATTTTGAAGCGGCTTGGCCGCTGATGACAACGCCCGATATGGTTGCCAATGGCGATGCCGCTAAGTTTGTAGGGCCTGCCGAGAACATGAGTTTCCCTGGTTGGGACAAGCTGTTTAGTTGGCTGCCATTGTGGAACACCATTATTTTGATGACTTCCAGTGTGACGGTTCATATTGCACACACAGCCATTAAGAACAACAACCGTGGCAAGTTCAATCTATGGTTGGGAATCACCGTAGCTCTAGGTGCTATCTTCCTGGTATTGCAGGTTGAAGAATATATCCATGCCTACCAGCACATGGGTTTGACGCTAGAAACCGGTGTTTACGGCACGACGTTCTTTATGCTGACAGGTTTCCACGGCGCTCACGTAACCATGGGTACTATTATGCTACTGATTCAGTTCCTGCGAGGACTGAAAGGGCATTTCAATGCTGATGACCAATTTGGTTTTGAAGCTGCATCCTGGTACTGGCACTTTGTGGATGTAGTTTGGGTTGGTTTGTTTATCTTTGTTTATGTTTTGGCGTAAGTGGAGCTCTTTTATTAAGCTCAATTAGCTAAACATTAAAAAAAATAAAACGGCCAGGGAATTTCCTGGCCGTTTTTTCTTAGGGATAAGTAAGGTCTGTTGTTGAAGGGCTGCTACAAAGCTTACTCTTTAGCAGGTTGATGACTGCTTTGGGGTATGACGCGTTCGGGATGTAGTTGTTTGTCCCACGGAGCTTGGCTGGTAAGTTGGCCGGAGTAGATGCCCCAAGTGATAGTGCCAACTAAAGCGATAGCGAGAACAATGCGAATACCCAGCGCATACAGCGTGCGTTTTCTGGAATTTCCGACATCCTTCATTAGAAACACTAAGGCACTACTGAGGCTAATTAGTACAGCGATAAAGAGTAAAACAATGATAACTTTAAGCAGCATGGGTTTTTATTTCCCAGTTGAAAGAAAGTGATTTAACCACAGATGTCGAAGTTGACACAGCACCAAGCATACGTTTCTTTCCAATGGCAGTGGAACTGGAAGGTGTTGTTGTTCGCTATATTTTTTTTACCAGTAACAATCAGTTTGGCGTGTTGGCAGCTTGAGCGGGCAGAAGAAAAAAGACAATTGCTGGATATGTATAACCAGCGTGGAGTAACTTCTCCAGTTGCTTTAGAGGATATTATCAATCTCGAGGGTCAGGAATACCTTCGTATTACGGTAACGGGTTTTTACGACAATAAAACCACATTGCTATTGGATAACCGGGTGCGTCATGGGCGGCCTGGTTACGATGTTATCAACCCATTTAAAACAAATACCGGGCAATGGATACTGGTTAATCGCGGCTGGATTATGGGCCATGCGAATCGGGCCGTATTACCAGACATTGGGGTCATTAACGGGGAAGTTACTCTAAGCGGTTATCTCTATCGTTCACCAGGTAAGCAGTTAATGTTAGGTGAAGATATTTGGGCTGTTGTGAATGGGCCAAAAATTATCCAAAATGCAGCCCCTGAAATAGTATCCAAGAAGCTTTCTATAGAACTCTTCAACTATAGCCTTAGATTGGATGCTGACGCTCCGGGGGCTTTTGAGACCGGTTGGCCGTTGGTCAGCGTACAACCCGGAAAACATACGGGCTATGCCGTACAGTGGGGAGCGTTAGCTGTAGTGCTCGTTGTATTAACGATTTTCTCAAGTTCCAACTTGGGTAGAGTGATAAAAGCTAGACGTAAGCTGAAAAGTGAAAAATCAGGGGATTAAAGTTCATGACAGAGCAGATAAAAAAACGTGGATCTTGGCAAGTATGGCTGATGATTGCCATGCTCAGCGGTGTGATGATTGCGGGATTTTTGTTGTTTCCAACCACTCAGGAACAGCGCAATAGCCTATTGTCCAGTTTAGGTACTACTAACCATGGAGAGTTTGTACTACCGTTAGTTTCTATCGAAGCTCTTAACTTGCTTGATGCCGAGGGAGAGCCTTGGCGACTGAGTGAACAAAAACATAAATGGCGTCTTTTTATTGCTGGTGGCGGTGAATGTGTGGAGCAGTGCCGAGAAATGCTTTACCTCACCCGGCAGGTTCATATTAGCCTAGGCAAATATAGCCGCCGTTTTGAGCGTCTTTATATAGCGCTCGATAGTGAACTTTCAGATGAAACTGCTGGGTACATTAAGCAGAATCATCCCTTCCTTAAGACCTTTCAGGGAAACTCACAGGAACTAGGAGACTTGTTAAAGGCAACCAATGCGCCATTCACTTTCAGCTCGGGAAAACAAGTGGACAGAATGCGAGCTTACCTGGTGGATCAACAGGGGTTGGTGATGATGTCTTATACGCTAGCGAATAAAGGCAGCGAAATGATCGAAGATATTGATCACCTGATGAAATATTCTCCAGAATAAAAATCTACTGGAGTAATCATGCTGAGCGGGCAAGAAACAAGTTAATAATACGACTGGCTAGTCCAGCTCATTTTGTGGGAAGTTTGAAACAAGAAAGAGAATGTAACGTTGATGTCGGCTTTTAATACACCGAAATTTAGGAAGCCTGGTTTCAAGTTGGCATTGATAGCCACTGTTCTGGCAAGCATTGTTATTTTGCTTGGGATATTCACCCGGTTATTAGATGCAGGGCTGGGGTGTCCGGGGTGGCCCAGTTGTTACGGTGGTGAACTGTTGGCCCCCGAAGTGGGCGGGATTTCAAGTGCCAGTATTGAGGCCGATAAAGCTTCTCTTGATATGATCCACCGGGTTTTAGCGGGAGCTCTGGGCTTATTTATTATTAGCCTTGCTGTTATTTCTTGGCGGCAGCGCGAAAATGAAAATATCCCATTTCGTTTGCCGACGCTCATTCTGTTTCTCGTCGCCTGGGAGGTATTGTTCGGTATGTGGACGGTAACTCTACGGCTTTGGCCACTGATAGTGACGGTTCACATGCTTGCAGCAATGACGATGCTTTCATTGCTGTGGGTGCTAACGCTTAGGCTGGACAACAAGCACTGGGCAATTTCCAACGGCCCACTGAATAAGGTGTTGAAGTTGAAGCCTTGGGTATTGGCAGCCATTGTTATCACCACCATTCAAATTTTACTGGGTGCATGGACTAGCTCTAATTATGCAGCCTTTGCTTGCCCTGACTTTCCCACTTGCCAGAATACGTGGTGGCCCGAAATGGATTTAAAAAATGGATTTAATATTATTCAAAGCATTGGCCCTAATTATTTGGGCGGCGTGATGGAAAGTGAGGCAAGGGTGGCAATCCACGTCGTTCACCGATTGGGAGCATTGGTGACGAGCGTTTATCTACTAATTTTGTGTGGCCTGCTCCAGGCCATTAAAGATTGGCGAGTCCGTCGTATGGGCCTCGTTATTTTTGTGGTGTTGGTTCTGCAATTAGGCATTGCTATTGGCAATATTGCGCTGATGCTGCCGCTCGTTACTGCGATTACACACAATATTGGTAGCGCCCTGCTATTGTTGACACTCGCGACATTAGCCACCAAGGTGTGGACTGCCAAACCGGAATATCAGAGACTGGAGTCCTGAAGCAATGAAAGAAGCTGAATTTGAGATGGAAAAAACCAGTTGGCGTGATTATCTGGAGCTGACTAAGCCCAATGTTGTCGCCTTGATGATTCTGACCACTGTGATTGGAATGTTTCTTGCGGTGCCGGGCATGGTGCCCCTTGATGCATTAATCTTAGGGAACCTGGGTATTGCTCTCTGTGCCAGTGCGGCAGCTGTAGTCAACCACGTTGTCGATCGCCAAATTGATACCAAGATGGCTCGAACCTTTAACCGCCCTGTTGCCAAGGGCCGCGTTCAACCGCCTCAGGCGATGTTTTTTGCGGCTGTATTGGGTGTGCTCGGTATGGCTATTTTATTGGTTTTTATCAACGCGCTTACTGCGTGGCTCACCTTGGCATCGCTGCTTGGCTATGCGGTTGTTTATACCCTCTACCTTAAGCGGGCGACTCCTCAGAATATCGTGATTGGTGGTTTGGCCGGTGCTGTGCCGCCACTATTAGGTTGGACTGCGGTCACAGGTGAAATACATGGCCATGCCCTCTTGCTGGTTCTGATCATTTTCGCCTGGACGCCGCCACACTTCTGGGCGTTAGCCGTACACCGGAAGGATGAGTACGCCAAGGCTAACATTCCTATGTTACCGGTGACACACGGTGAGAAATACACAAAACTGCATATTCTCTTATACACACTGATACTTATTATTGTCACGGTACTACCCTTTTTGACCGGGATGAGTGGCTGGCTGTATTTACTGGGGGCATTAATTTTAGGTGCGGGATTCCTCTATTGGGCAATCGTCATGATGATGGGTAAAAAGCCAGACTCGGGCATGGACACCTTTAAATATTCCATCATTTATTTGATGGCGTTGTTTGTCATTATGTTGTTAGACCATTACTTGGTAGAAGCACCTGCGTTTATTTGAGCGTAGAGAGCTATTAATCAGGCCCGCTTGAAGATAAAAAAGGTTTCAGTGTTGTGAATAGCCAGAACAGTAAACGAGGTATTCGTCTTACCCTGCTCTGTGTCACGGTCTTTGTTGCCCTGATCCTAGCCGGGTTTATCCACAAAATTAGTCAGCCCCGAATTCTCAATGTGTATGAATTACGTGAAAATGGCGCTGTGCTTCTTGATATGCCACGAAAATTTAGTGACTTCGAGCTGGTAGATCACCGAGGGCAAGTTTTTGGTGCTGAGAACCTGACTGGTCAGTGGACCTTATTATTCTTTGGTTTTACCCATTGTCCGGATATTTGTCCAACGACGATGGCGGCTGCCGCAAAAATGTATGAAGGATTAGAGCCGGAGGATAAAGAGCAACTACAAGTAGTACTTATATCCTTGGATCCGGAACGGGATACGACGGAAAAACTATCGCAATATGTTCCCTATTTTAATCCAGATTTTATTGGTGCGACGGGTAACCAGTATGTATTGCTCAAACTTGCTACTGAGCTCAATGTAGCCTTCAATAAAGTTCAGCTTGAGACAGGCGACTACACGATTGATCATGGCGCTAATATGGTGCTTATTAATCCCTACGGGCACTATCACGGATTTTTTAAGCCACCGTTTGAAGAAGGCAGTATGAGAATGGCGTGGCAGTCAATTAAGGCTACATTTGAACAGTAACAAACTGTACGGTATTTCCCTTTAGGGTAAGGTCGCTGTTTAGGCTTTGCCCTACCCTCTTCCCTCTTTATTTAATTCTTTTTGGTCAGCGAGGCCAAAAATAACACCCCAGCACTTAAGACAATTGATGGGCCGGCGGGCGTATCTATAAACCAGGATGCACAGAGTCCGAGAATAACGGCAAGGCAACCGGTGAAGCTGGCAAATATCGCCATTTGTTCCGGGGTGTTCGAAAAGCGTCGGGCAGTCGCTGCAGGAATGACCAGTAATGCAGTGATTAAAAGTACTCCGACCACTTTCATAGCAATAGCAATTTCCAGCGCGATGATTAGCATAAATACAGTGCGCACCATGGTGGTGGGTACGCCCTCGACTTTGGCTAACTCTTCATGAATTGTCATTGCCAGCAATGGTTTCCAAAGCTTGATCAGCAGGAGAATTGAAATAGCACTAATGACATAAATAGTGATCACGTCATTGGTATTAACCGTTAACAAATCACCAAACAGTAAGCTTAATAAATCTACTTTTATCTCGGGCATCAGGGCCATGGCAATTAACCCGATAGCCAGTGATGAGTGGGAAAGTATCCCAAGCAGGGTGTCCGAAGCGAGGGTTTGCTGCTGTTGCAAAGCGACGAGGGCCAATGCCAATACAAGGCAAATAGTGACGACAGAAATGGTGGCGTTAATTGAGAGAAGCATTGCCAGAGCTACGCCAAGCAGGGATGAATGAGCCAGCGTGTCGCCAAAATAGGCCATTCGACGCCAGACAATAAAAGCACCCAAGGGGCCGGTAATCGCGGCAACCCCTAGTCCAGCAAGAGTTGCATAGAGAAGCACGTCAATCATGTTGGCAGCCTTTAGCGTGGTTGTTGTCTGAAGAACGATCGATTACTTCGCCATGTAAATTGTGTTGATGGTCGTGGTTATGGGTATAGGGTGCAGTTTTGGAGCCAAATAGTTCGAGAAAGGCCGGGTTGTTACTGACTTGATCGGGGTGCCCATGACAGCAAATATGTTGATTTAGGCAGATCACCTCATCCGTGGAAGACATAACGATATGGAGGTCGTGTGACACCATGAGTACACCGCAGTGAAGCCTGTCACGGAGTGCGCCGATAAGACGATAAAGTGCTTCCTGCCCTGCTACATCTACACCTTGAACGGGTTCATCCAAGACTAACAGGTTGGGCTTGCGTAAAATGGCTCGAGCCAGCAATGCGCGTTGCATTTCTCCACCGGAGAGAGACTGAAGCGGCAGTTCAATCAAATGTGCAATACCCACTTCATTTGCCGCATCCAGGCATAGTGTTGAGTCAGATTCGGCCAGCTTTAAAAACCGTTGAAGCGTTACGGGCAACGTTGGATCAATATGTAGTTTCTGGGGCATGTAGCCAATACGTAGATCTGGGTGACGTGCAATGTGGCCGGTGTCAGCTTCTAAAAGACCGAGTACAATTTTAACCAGCGTGGTCTTCCCTGCCCCGTTGGGACCGATGAGTGTCAGGAGCTGCCCAGCCTGTAAGTCGAGGTCAACATTGGATAAGACGATGTTAGTCTTAAAACACTTTCCAATGCCGCTAAGTTTTACCAGCGAAGTACTCATTCTTGGCACTCCGGGCAAAGCCCAACAATTTCTATTACTTGGGATTCTACCTGGAAATGAGCTCTCTTGGCCGTTTGAGAAACGGCGACATTTAATTGGTCGGCACTGCATTCGGCAGCTGAACCGCATTTCCGGCAAATCAGAAAAAAATCGCTGTGATTGCTTCCTGGAAATGGACAGCCAATATAGGCATTCAGTGTGGCAATACGGTGAATAAGACCCTGTTCAAGCAAAAACTCGATGGAGCGATAAACCGTTGGTGCCAAAATGCGCTTACCCGATGCCGGGTTTAAGGTCATTTTATCTACAATATCGTAAGCGCCAAGTGGCCGGTGGCAGGCCCAGATCGTTCTGAGCACCGCTTCACGGATGGGGGTGAGTCGAACGTGACTGTCATCACAGACAATTTTGGCTCGGCTTAGTGCGGCGTTTACACAGCGTTTGTGATCGTGGGTATGGTAGGCAAGTCGAGAGTTTGTCAGCATGGGAGGCTGCCCTGGATAAAATATAATGTTATTCTATAACATTATTGGTGGTTCGCAAGATGAAGGCAGCTTTTGTTGTTGTGTAAAGCCGCAGCGTTTGCCTTAAGGGCTAGCAAAAGTTGAATAACCTAATGTTTGGGTGGGCGACCATCTATTAATGCAACAATATAACATACTATGAAAAAACACTTTAATTCCCATGCCTTTCTACGGAGCTCTGTGCTGCTGTTCGCTTTGGCATGCTCTTCGGTGATGGCATTAGAAAAACCGGTAGTATTGGCTTCAATCAAGCCGGTTGGAATGTTGGTAAAAGCTGTTGTGGGCGATGAGTTCTCAGTAGAAGTATTGTTACCCTCATATATATCTCCCCACGACTATGCATTAAAGTTTTCGGATATTCGGGCTATTAGAGCGGCTGCATTGGTTGTTTGGGTGGGGCCTGAGCTGGAAGGGATGTTAGAGAAGCCGTTAAAGCCACTCGCGGATAAGCAGCTACAGTTGACAGCACTGAGTACCCTCCAGTGGCCTGATGAAAATGCAGGTGAAAAGGATCATCATCACGGGGAGCATAGTAAAGACCCCCATATCTGGATCAACCCACAAAATGGATCAGCAATAGTTATGGCTGTCGCAAAGACGTTGGGAGAAAAGTATCCGGAAAAGCGCCTGTTGTTTGAGAAAAACTCTAGTGAAATTATTAATAAAATTAAAGCATTAGATGATTTTAATCAGCTGCGTCTTGGGGCGGTGCAAGAAAATGGATTCGTGGTGACCCACGATGGGTATGGCCACTTTGTCGATCACTACAAGTTGCACCAACTGGACACAATACAGTTGGCTGGGGGCCTGACTCGGGGGGTCCGCCATTACAGTGAGATGGTTGCCGTGGGAGACAAAGTGGCTTGTGTTTATAGCGAGCCGCAGCTAAACAGCAAGGCCGCTATCCAGTTGGCGAGACAGTTGGGTAGCGGCCAAGCTGAGCTAGATCCGATGGGTAGTGACATTGAGTTAAGCAAAGACAGCTATTTGGAATTTTTTCGTGAATTTACAGAAACGTTTGCCAGCTGCCTGGAGCGGGGTAAACCCTAGTTGGGTAGAGGGCAGTAACCAGTGATCCGTCGGCGTAGCTTTTGTTTGTATTCTTCAGGGTCATATTGAGTGGTGTCAGCATCTGCTTGCTCGGGAAGAAGAGAGGTCAGCAGCCTGGAAACCCAAAACCGTGTAGCAGAAAAGCAGAGAATATCTTGCCAGTATTGCCCTTCACATGGGGTAAATGGACGCTCTTCATGGTAGGCAGAGAGTAGGGTGTTGGTGAGCTCCCGGTTTAATTCACCGTGTTCGTCACAGCACCACTCATTCACTGCTTGGGCTACATCGAATAGCAGCCAGTCTGTACAGCTAAAGTAAAAACCGGTTACTGCCAGTAGGGTTTCTTCTTGAAAAAAAAGCTGATCCGAGAAAAGGCTGCCAATAAGCGCTCCGGCGGGAAGGTCTGGTTCAGTTTCAATGGTGCGTTTGAATCGATTAAGTTGCTCCTCTAATAGTGCAGTATCACCCGGCGAGAGTTGTGGCAGCAGTTCTTCTGCTGCTAGGTTGAGCCATATCAGGCCTCTAGGATTTCCATAGCTCAAAGGGAAATTCGTTGAACTTGCGTGCATTTTCCCTAAAAATTCACCAATTTGCCTGCATATTGACATGTTTGTTTTGGTTGGTAGGCGCCCTTCTGGTAACTCAAATAGAAGTGCCGGGGCATCACCAAATAAGGAAATATAAGAGTTTTGGTTATTGAGCAGGCAGGGTGTAACGGGTAGGCCGTGGATTAGTAGAAAACCAACAAGCTCGGCTGAAAATGCCAGACGTGCTGAAGCGGCAGGCTCTACGACAGTAAGCATATAAGGCTTTGACTTATTACTGTTGGGCGTTACCAGTTGAAAACGACAAGTATGATGTGTGCGGGAAGTGTAAGTAGCCTCTACCCTGTCAACCTCTCCCAGAGCATACTGGTTCAAAAAGGCCTGCAGGTTATTTATATCCGATGTTAAAAAAGAGGTCATACGTTAGTCACCACCAATTCTTACGAAAGAGAGTACCTGCTTGTTGGTTTAAAAGAAACAAATTGCGTTATGCTTGGCCCCCTCAAAATCTATTATTTTCGGATTGATATTGATGACAAATAAAGTACCACTGGTGTTGGTAGATGGTTCCTCCTATCTTTACCGTGCATTCCACGCACTGCCGCCGCTGACTACCTCAACGGGGCTTCCTACAGGCGCAGTGAAAGGCGTTATCGCCATGATGCGTCGCATGCTTAAGGATTACCCAGATAGTCCGGTGGTAGTCGTCTTTGACGCAAAGGGTAAGACATTTCGAGATGAGTTATTCGAGGAATACAAATCTCACCGCCCGCCAATGCCCGACGAGCTACGCCAACAAATAGAGCCGATTCACGAAATTATTCGAGGGATGGGTTTACCATTGCTGATCGTCGATGGGGTAGAGGCTGACGATGTCATCGGTACGTTGGCATTGGAGTGTACGGCTAAACAGCGCCCTGTGGTGATATCCACCGGAGATAAGGATATGGCGCAGCTAGTGGGTGAATACGTCACGTTGATCAATACCATGACAGACACTCGCATGGATAGACAAGGGGTGATTGATAAATTTGGTGTGCCGCCAGAATTGATAATCGATTACTTGGCGTTGATTGGCGATAAATCTGACAACATTCCTGGTGTGCCGGGGGTTGGAGAGAAGACAGCTCTGGCAATTTTGCAGGGAATCGGCGGTCTGGAGTCTGTTTATGCTGATCTGGAAAAAGTGCGGGAACTTGACTTCCGGGGCGCAAAAAAAATGCCAGAAAAATTAGCTGAACATCGGGAGCAGGCCGATCTCTCCTATATGCTCGCCACCATCAAAACAGATGTGCCGCTTGAGCTGCCGGTAGAAAGTTTGGTGAATGGAGAGCCAGATAACAATGTGTTGCTCGAGTGGTTTCGCAAGCTGGAGCTCAAGACCTGGACCGAGGAGCTGCTTGCAAATACAGATGAAACTGAAGCGGTAGAGCCAGAACAAATAGCAAAAGACTACCAGATAATTTTTACCGAGGCAGATCTGGATCGGTGGGTGAAAAAGCTGGAGCAGGCAGATTTCTTTGCTTTTGATACAGAAACCACCAGCCTGGATTATATGCAGGCAAAAATAGTAGGGGTATCTTTTGCTGTGTCGCCCCACGAAGCGGCCTATGTCCCCTTGGCTCATGATTATTTAGGCGCGCCAGAGCAGCTTGATCGTGATGCGGTATTAGAAAAATTAAAGCCACTACTCGAAAACCCGGCTGTGTCAAAGTTGGGTCAAAACCTGAAATACGATATGAGTGTGCTGGCTAATCATGGTATTGAGCTGAGAGGTATTCGCTTTGATACCATGCTGGAATCCTATGTGGTGAACTCTACGGGGAGTCGCCATGATATGGATAGTCTGGCACTCAAATACCTTGGTGAAAAAACTATTCACTTTGAAGATATTGCAGGAAAGGGGGCGGGGCAGCTCACCTTTAATCAAATCGCCATTGAGGATGCGGCACCCTATGCTGCTGAAGATGCCGATATTACCTTAAGATTGCACCAGGCCCTTTGGCCTAAACTGGAAGAACACCAAGGACTTCTACAGGTGTTTGAAACAATAGAAGCACCGCTGATTCCCGTCCTTTCTCGTATTGAGCGACACGGGGCAATAGTAAGCACAGAACTGCTGCATCAGCAAAGTATCGAGCTGGGTACCCGGCTTGAAGAGCTAGAGCGCGAAGCCTATGCGTTGGCGGGTGAAGAGTTTAATCTGGCATCGCCCAAGCAGTTGGGGCAGATCCTGTTTGAGAAATTAAACATCCCGGTATTGAAGAAAACAGCCAAAGGCGCGCCATCTACGAAAGAAGAGGTGCTGCAAGAATTGGCGTTGGATTATCCACTACCCAAAATACTGCTTGAGCATCGTAGCTTAGCCAAGCTGAAATCTACTTATACTGACAAATTACCTGCGATGGTGAATTCGATCACTGGCCGGATCCATACCTCTTACCATCAGGCGGTTACCGCGACAGGGCGATTATCTTCTTCTGATCCAAATTTACAAAATATTCCAGTTCGAACGGTGGAAGGGCGGCGTATACGTCAGGCATTCCTCGCCCCCAAGGGTTGGAAGGTCGTGGCTGCCGATTACTCTCAGATTGAACTGCGTATTATGGCGCATTTGTCCCAAGATGAAGGCTTAAAAGAAGCGTTTTCTGGTGGGCTGGATGTTCATAGGGCGACTGCTGCAGAGGTGTTTGGTGTGCCTCTCGAAGAGGTGTCAACGGAACAACGGCGTAGTGCGAAGGCTATCAATTTTGGGCTTATTTACGGTATGTCTGCATTTGGTTTAGGTCGACAGCTTCATATTGGACGCAATCAGGCTCAAGAATATATCGATCTTTATTTCGCTCGTTATCCCGGAGTAAAGAGATATATGGACAGTACTCGTAGTCGTGCAGCAGAGTCTGGCTATGTAGAAACACTGTATGGCCGACGACTTTATTTGCCGGAAATTAAATCGAGCAATGGCATGCGGCGACAGGCTGCCGAGCGTACAGCGATTAATGCACCCATGCAGGGCACCGCTGCGGATATCATTAAGCTAGCTATGATAGATGTGGATCAATGGCTCGCCAATACAGGTTTTCAGGCCAGGGTTATGATGCAGGTTCACGATGAGCTGGTATTAGATGTGCCTGAAACTGAGCTGGATAGTGTGGTTGAAGGCCTGAAAAAGAGAATGGAGGGCGCAGCTAACCTAGATGTTCCATTGGTTGTGGATGTGGGCATCGGTAATAACTGGGATGAAGCTCACTAGCCATTTATTGGCGAAATGGGCTGCTTTTGAAAAATAAAAACAACTGATAAAACAATAGGTTACTATTAATCTGTGGCTGAATAAGAAAAATTTTAAATTTTTATCGGAAATTGTGGAACTTTATGTCCTCATGAGTGACTAAACTTAAGCAAGCGATATTGCTGCTTTCTCCCCAAACTAGATGCAAAGCTTGAGAATCCCCCAAGCAACAGCAAAGCAAGCCCTAACCCTTCTATGAGTTAGGGTTTTTTTTGTCTTGCTAGGTCTTACCCAATAAGCCAGGTTTTGAGTGTTTGCTTTAATTCTTCGAGGCCGGTTTTTTTGAGGGAAGAAAAAGTTTGAATAGAAATATTGCTCTCAATATCAGCCTCAGACAGCTCCCGTCTTACTTTAAGTAGCGTATTTTTGGCGGGACCATTCTTTAATTTATCGGCTTTGGTGAGTAGTAAGTGAATGGGCATTTCGCACTGGTGTGCCCAGCGAATCATTTGCCAATCGTACTCCTGGAGCGGGTGGCGAATATCCATCAGCATTACCAAGCCGCAAAGAGACTGACGTTCTTGTAGATAGGTAGCTAAATTTCGATCCCAGGCCTGTTTCATTGCCTTGGGTACTTTGGCAAAGCCATAGCCAGGTAAGTCAACCAACCGGCAATTTTCGTTGAGAGAAAAAAAATTAAGCAGCTGGGTGCGCCCGGGTGTTTTGCTGGTTCGGGCTAGCTTAGAGTTGTTAGTTAAGGTATTAATAGCACTGGATTTCCCGGCATTTGATCGGCCGGCAAAAGCAACCTCCCTGCCGGAGTCTTCTGGGCATTGTTTAATAGTCGGAGAACTAAGTATATATTCGGCTCTGTTAAAGGAGATATCGTCGGACATGGTGGACCTTATCTGATAACCTGATTTCGCCTATTAAGATCAGGGATGGATTGGTATATAATGCCCCGGCTTTTTAGGAGGCAATACAAATTTTCTATATTGTAGCGGAATGCAGAGAGCGGATTAACTAATGAAAAAAATGATTCTAGGATTTGCTGCCATGCTGGGTTTAACCCTGGCATCTTCCTTTGCCTTTGCTGGCGGTGATGCGGCTGCTGGCCAAGGTAAAACAGCCATGTGTGCGGGATGTCATGGGGCTGATGGCAATAGTGCAGCACCGAATTTCCCAAAGTTGGCGGGTCAAAATGAAAAATATCTGACCAAGCAACTACAAGATATTAAGGCCGGTAATCGTCCAGTGTTGGAGATGACGGGCATGCTAAATGCCTTTTCCGACGATGATTTGTCTAATATTGCGGCCTATTATGCTTCTAAGACCATTCAAATGGCTGGAGCTAAAGAAGAAAATCTGGATCGCGGCGAACGAGTTTATCGTGGTGGTAACATTGAAACAGGCGTTCCCGCCTGTACAGGTTGTCATTCTCCGGCCGGTCAAGGTAATGCTCCAGCGGGTTATCCTGCTCTTGGCGGTCAATATGCTCAGTATATAGCGAAGCAATTACGTGCATTCCGTACCGGCGCTCACGATGCAGAAAACCCGGCAGCCAGAAATAATGATGGTGATACAAGGGTGATGCGTGGTGTTGCAGCTCACATGAGTGATGTCGAGATTGAGGCAGTATCCAACTTTATTGCTGGACTAAAGTAATTTGGTCAAATGAGAAAAGCGGCTTACAGCCGCTTTTTTTATGTTTGCATTTTGGGGAACCTGTGAGATTGTTGGTGTTCTATTTATAGTTATAGAAATCAAACATTAGGCCGATCAAATTTAATATAAAGGGATAAATTGATGCGTAGACTGTTATCACACCTGCTGTTTGTCATGGCTTTGTTACCTCTGGCAGCTTGTCAGGCAGAGACTGAAGAATCGTTTACAGAGGGCGTTCACTATGAAGTGTTGCCGGAGGCCGTTGCTACCAGTGATCCTTCGAGGGTCGAAGTTGTGGAGGTTTTTTGGTACGGCTGCAGTCATTGCTATGCCTTTGAACCAAAGATAAATCCGTGGGCACAGTCACTAGATGAAAGCGTCCATTTTCAACGAGTGCCGGCGGTTTGGCACCAGTCCATGGACCTTCATGCCAAAGCGTATTACACCGCTATAGCGATTAAGGTTCTCGAAAAGTTACATGCGGCTATTTTTGAGGCAATGAACCTTAAAAAGGAA
>JBFICW010000018.1:0-53655 GCA_041581635.1 Porticoccus sp.
ACTGGTTTATCCGTCCGGGCTGGGACCGTGATGAAGACATGGGTAGTAGCTACAACATTGAAGGTGGTCGCTGGATTCCACACCCTTATCGCGGTGTAGATTTTACCCAGTTTACTGATTCCTACAATGAAGATCACGACAGTGGCGACTGGACAGATATGACCTATGGTATCCGCTGGAATGGTTCTTGGGGTTCAATTGGTTACTCGTTGGCTTATATGAAAACCTATAACCCTGCGCCAATTGTAAACCCGCATTCATCGGCAAGTGGTAATGGGGCAATTGCAGCTATTGGTGGCGCTAACTTTACGGATCCTACCTTTGCTTATGGCGAAGAGCCTGATAACTCTAGTACCCTACTTGGTGACTGGATGTATCCGGAAATTGATGTGTATGGTTTCACCATTAATGGCTTTAACTCAGCTATGGATGCAACTCTGAGTGCCGAGATTGCCTATATTCCTAACAAGCCCTATAACTACGGTAGTCTGGATTCAAACCTGGCTGGTTGGAATGGAGTGAAGGAAAAAGATACGATCAACGTTATGTTGCGTATCGACAAAGAGTTCAAATGGATGGATGCCCTCGGCACTCACCGTCCGTCACTGTCTAGTATCCAGTTGTTTGATACCTGGATTCTGGGTCACGATGACAAAGATGAGTTGGTTGAATTCGCTTCTTTCGGTTCCAAGAAGAAAGAGCACCAGGCTTACTTGACTCTCTTTACTCTATTGAACTTCCATCGCGATACCATTAACCCCTCCTTTGTAATTGGTACTGATCTGTCTAAAGGTGGCGGTTTCGCAATCCCTGCAGTTGAGTTTGTTTGGGGCGATGATTGGCGTCTGAAGGTAGAAGCCGATCTATGGTGGAGCGATGGTGATGTGAAAAAAGTCTGTGATGCAGCTTGCTTGTCCAATGGTGAAGGACACGCTCTTCTTGGTAAAAGAGAAGACGGCGCTGGCTTCATGGATTGGTTCGCTGAAGACAACCAATTGGTCTTCAAACTTACCAGACAGTTCTAAGTCGGGTGGTTCTAAGCAGATAATATGAGGTTGTTTGCGGCAACTAATGAAAATCTTGGTTGTCGCAAATAAGACTGATTAAAACTGGGAGTATTACTATGTATAAGAAGTTGTTAACTACTTCGGTAGTTTCTGTTGGATTGTTGGTTGGGGCGCCTTTTGCTGCCCTGGCTAGCGATGCCGATAAGCCAGTGGATTATGTGGCTAAAACAGCAGATGGCACTAAGCCAAATGCACTGTTTTACGGTGATCCACCCGCAGCAGGTCGCTGGGATGGCAGTCCTTCACCTATTGAAGCACTAGGCGGTTGTACTGGTGACAAGATGGAGGCTGGTACAGTTATTCAAGCGTCCAACTTTGATCAAGTGAAGGGCTTGTGTTTCGAAGGCAAGACCGTAGGAAGCATGATCACTGAAAACGTTGAGTGGATGATCCGCGAGAAAGCTTTGATGATTAACACTCGTCATTCAGAGTTCATCGAAATGGATCCTAAGTACATGCAAGCGACTATCGATGGCAAAGCAAATGTTACATTTGATACTGCTACTCGTGAAGTAGGCGGCTGGAAAGCTGGTATGTTCTTTGATCCACAAGATATCTTGAAAACAGTGGATGAAAATGGCGTAAGCAGCGATCCTAATGCTGGTGATAAGCTGATCTGGAACCTGCGTTCACCTACTTACGGTGCAACAATGGATTTGCGTCACATCTCTTGGGTGTTCCTTGATGCCCATAAAGGTATGGAGCGTATTCAGCGTTGGTGGGCACGTCGTTACTATATGGAAGGTCGTCTAGATGGCGGTCCAGTTTCAGAAGGTGATGGCACTATCATGCAAAAAACCGTTCTTGTGGCAATTTACCCACAAGATATTAAAGGTATCGGTATCTTCTCTATTCGCTACAACGACCCAAGTGCACAAACTCCAGATGATGTTTGGGCATACTTGAAGTCTGTACGTCGTGCGCGTCGTCTGTCTGGTAACGCCTGGATGGATCCAATCGGTGGTACAGTGCAGTTGTATGATGATTGGGATATTTGGGATGCAGTACCTACCAAATATAAAGACGTTACTTTGACTGGTAAGCGTTGGATCTTTGCTATCGCTCACGCTCCTTTAATGACTGTTAACCTTGCGTTTAAAAACACCATTAAAGAATTCCCAGCGGTAGACATGGATACAGCTCCTCACTTCTTCCCTAACGAACAAGTTCAGTGGGAACCACGTGAAGTATGGGTAATCGAAGGTACGCCTCCTGATGAGCACCCCTACAGCAAGAAGATCGTGTATATGGAAGTTGACTACCCTCGTCCATACCTGGGTGAAGCTTACGATAAGAACGGTAAGTTCTGGAAAACCTTTATCTTCCAAAATCGTATCGATATTGGTGATGATGGTTACCAGGCTCTGATGCCAGTTGTTGGTCACATCATTGATTGGAAAGCTGAGTTCTCTACTACTTGGTCTTCTAACATGAAAGCCAACCCTGCCGGTGTTGAGGAACAAGATGTGTCACTGAAAACTCTGATCAAGTTGGCACGTTAAGTCAGATCTAATCATTCCGCGTGAAGCTACTGGCAAAATAGGTTGTTGTCAGTAGTCTTCGCCCGGAATGTTTTTTATTAAAATAATTAATAGCTGGACGAAGCACATAAGATTATTATGGTCGGGTTCGATCATGTAAGATTATTTGGGGGTGTTATGAACGATGCTGGACAAAACCTGGCTGATACTGAAGTGTCTGGATCTTCTGGACTAGAAGAAAAATCAGCAGGGAAAAAAATATTACTAACACTGGTATCCATATTGCCATGGGCCATTGTCGGCACATTGCTTTGGGCCGGGATTTTCGTGAAACCTAAAGCAGTAATTGAAGAGGTGATCCCAGCAGCCATTAATGTTAGGGATAACATCTTTGGCGTTGCACATCTTGGTGGGGATGTCTACCTGGCTGCAGGTAATTACGGAAAAATGCTAATCAGTAAAGATGGCGGTAAAACCTGGGTAAATCAGGATGCAACCGTGGACGTTCATCTTCAAGATATCGATGCATGGGATGAAAAGCGCGCCGTTGCCGTAGGCAATGGGGGTATTACTCTGATGACTGAAGATGCTGGAAATACGTGGGTATCAGTGGATTCGCCAAAATCAGAAATAGCAAACAAACTGCTCAAAGTTCGTACCTATGCCGGTGGAGAAGCACTTGCCGTTGGGGAAATGGGAACGATTATTCGCAGTACGGATTACGGAAAAACCTGGCAACGACTACGTGAAGAAAACGATATCTTTATGAATGATATTGTTAAAGTCGATGCGAATACAATTTATGTCGCAGCTGAATATGGTCAAATATTCAAGAGCATAGACAATGGCGCGACCTGGGAAGAGATCTTTACTGACAGCCCAAACAGTTTTGCCGCTATCGCCGCAAGAAACCCTCAAGAAATTGCTATCGTTGGTTTGGCAGGTGTGGTCGTTGGTACTACGGACGGTGGTGAAACCTGGACATATGTTTCTCCCGAGCAATCTGGCATGACCGAGCACTTGATGGATATTAAATGGTCTGATGCAATCAACAAATGGGTCGCCATTGGCAATAAAGGTAAGTGGATGACATTTACCAGTGATCTGAAAGATTTCGAACCAATGAATATTTCAGCTACAGATTATACCTCACATACTGAAATTGAAATTGTGGGTGATAAAGGCCTCGCTGTGGGTGCAACTGTAGGCTCACTAGACCTAAAAACTAAAGCTTGGACGTTGTACCACGACTAAGAATTACACAAATAATCAATTATAAGGGTTCGCCCATCCATGCAATTTCGGGTTGTTGGAGAATAGAATGTTAGAAAATTTTTCGCTTTTCTGTATGAAGTTTAGAAAGGTAGTTTTGGCGGTAGTTCTCGCTTTAACTGCTATTCTATCGACGTTTGCAATGCGTATTGACGTTAAGACGGTATTTGAGGACTTACAGCCTACAAGCCATCCTTACATCAAGGTGCATGAAGAATTTAAAAAAACCTTTGGTGGTACAAGTATTATCACCTTCATGATCCAGTCTACCAAGGGCGACATCTTTCAGATGCCGGTTCTTGAACAGATACATGCTCTAACACAGGGTTTGTACAAAATTGATGCGATCAATGAATTTCAGATTTACTCAATTGCGGGTAAAAAACTGAAAGAGGTTCGGGCATCGACAGAGGGGATTGAAAGCTTCCCCTATATGTGGCCTAACCTGCCGACCAGTCAGGCAGACATTGATCGAATAAAAGAGGCAATTTTACGTAGCCCCTTGGTTTACGGTCCCTTTGTTTCAAAAGATTTGAGCGCCACTCTAATTACGGTTGACTTTTTTGATAGCATCCTCGAATACAACCTTGCCTATGAACAAGCTTATGCGTTGGTTGAAAAGCTAGATAATGATGCTGTTGATATCTCATTGGTGGGTAACCCCATTCTCTATGGTTGGGTAAACCACTTCCTTCCAGAAACCATGAAGTTGGTTACTATTGCTGGTTTGATCTTTTTGGTTCTACTGTTCTTAATTAATAGAACCTGGCGCGGAACATTGTTGCCACTCTTGGCTGGTGCAATCAGTGCAATTTGGGCGCTTGGTGTAGCAAAACTGGCAGGTATTCACTTCGATCCACTCGTGGTTGTTGTGGCTATGTTGATTACTGCACGTGCTGTATCACACTCAGTGCAGATGATTACCCGTTTCCACGAAGAGATCGATTCAGTTAAGGGTCATGAAGAAGATCTGGATTCATATGCTGCAGCAAAAGTTACCCTGAAAGACTTATTGAGACCCGGCCTACTTGGTATCGCCACTGATGCGGGTTGTGTAACGGTTGTTGCTATTAGTCCAATACCTCTACTGCAAAAACTGGTTGTTTTAGCGGTAGTTTGGGTCGCGACAGTAGCGGTAAGCTCAATTATCGTGACCCCTGTGTTGTTATCGTGGGTTAAAAAGCCTAAGTCATATGCTCACCCGCTTAACTTGGATCTCTTGGTTATTCGCCCATTCCTTAATATGTGTGTGAACATTGTCGCCACACGTGCTAGATATGTGGTTGTTGCGATTGCTACCGTGCTTTTTGTTGTCTGTGGATTTAAAGCTGTTGATTTGACAGTGGGCGATGCAAACCCTGGTTCACCTATTCTTTGGCCTGATGCTCGTTATAATGCGGACTCATTAGCAATCAACAACCAGTTTCCTGGTGCTGATCGGATGTTCGTTGTCGTGGGTCGTGAAGAAAAGAACCAGATCAAAAATGTCCACGTTCTTGACACGATGTTGCGTTTTCAGCGTTATATGGAAATGCAAGAGCAAATTGGTGGCAGTATTTCGCTTTCTGACATCTTACCTTCTGTTAACGAAACACTCCGCGAAGGTAACTTTAGATATGCTGAACTTGGTGAAACAACCACCAATAACGCAGAGCTGATTTATATGTACGAAAGGGCTGCAGAACCTGGTGACCTTAACCGCTTCACAGATGTGAATCGAATGAACGCCTCAATTACAATGTTCTTCGCTGACCGTCAAGGTAAAACGATCCAAACTGCAATCGCCAGGGTTAAGCAATTTGTTTCTGAAAACCCCGATGTGAACATTAGTCTTGCTGGCGGTACTATCGGTGTTATTGCTGCGGTGAACGAAGTAATTCTTTCTGGGCAGATTCAGTCTATCGCACTGGCTCTCTTTATCCTGGTTATGATGTGTATCATCGTTTATCGCTCTAGTATTGCTGGTATGTTCTTTATGGTTCCAGTGGTATTGGCTAACCTTGTTACCTTCGCCTTTATGTCATGGCAGAACATTGGTATGAACATCAACACCGTTCCTGTTGCCGCATTGGGTATTGGTTTGGGTGTGGATTACGCACTTTACATCTGTGACCGTATTAAAAGTGAATACGACAGTGGTAAGACCCACTTAGAGTCTATCTCTCTTTCACTTCACTGTGCGGGTCGTGGTGTGTTGGTAACCGCATTCGTATTGATTGCCAGCGTATGTGTGTGGTTGTTCTCATCACTGCGTTTTCAGGCAGAGATGGGTATGTTGATTGGGTTGTGGTTGACTGTTTCAGCGCTGAGTGCGTTGTTCCTAATGCCAGCATTAGCTTATATCTGCAAGCCCAAGTTTATCTTTGCTGAAAAGAGATAAGCTACTCAGATTACCTTTTAGTTGATGGTAGGCATGAATTAACATACCTGTCATCAGTAACTAAAAATCGTTAATCTACTCTATAAAAAAAGGCCCTTTTAGGGCCTTTTTTTATTAATGTGTAACGTCGCAGTGTGAGTTTGTCAGTGACAATCACTCAAAACCTACTGTTCTAAGCTTGGAGGTAGTTTATAGGGCAGTCCATACTAGTTCTGTCTGAAGAATGCAGTCAGTTAGAGTTGATTGAAGAACTATAGGTGTTAGAAAAAGGCTGTCAGGAGTTAACTTTAGTGTTTGTATTAATGTACTTCTTAAGTTGTTGCGTCGAGGTGTCTACCGGTTGATTATCACTAGTTTCTTCCCTTAAGACCTTTTTTGTCATCTCCTTTCCTAGCTCGACGCCCCACTGGTCATACGAGTTAATATTCCAGATACTCCCCTGCACGAAAACCTTATGTTCGTACAGTGCAACCAAAGCGCCAAAATTTTTGGGTGTTAATTCATTGATTAAAAGCACATTTGAAGGTTTATTACCTTTGTATATTTTATGTGGTGCTAATCCTGTTTTAGTCCTGCCTGTCATTAATGCAGATGCCTGAGCAATTAAATTACTCAACAAAAAATTGTGATGTTTTCTGTTGCTCATAGGGTCATTAATAAACCCGATAAAATCGACAGGAACATAATGCGTTCCCTGATGTAGTAGTTGAAAGAAAGCATGTTGGCTATCGGTGCCCGTTTGACCCCAAATGATAGGTGCTGTGGAATAATTGAGGGGCTCATTATTTAATGAGACTGATTTTCCGTTGCTCTCCATTTCCAGCTGCTGTAAGTAGGCTGGAAGTAACTTTAGGCGTTCACAGTATGGTATTACCGCCTGGGTTTCAGCATGCATAAAATTGTTATGCCAAATACCCAGCAACGCTAATATGACCGCCATATTTTTGTCGAAAGGTGCTGTTTTGAAGTGAACATCCATTTCTCTGGCACCTTCGAGTATTGCTGTAAAGTTTTTGTAGCCAAGATAAATAGATACAGATAATCCGACGCAAGACCATAATGAATAGCGACCACCTACCCAATCCTGGAATTCGAGAATACGTTCAGTTGAAATGCCAAATGCCGTTGCTTTTTCTTTGTCGGCAGTTATTGCAATAACATGTGCTGATGACTGTGGAGAAGATATATTTAACGACTCCGAGAGCCATTTTAATGCGGTATTGGCATTGAGTAGGGTTTCCTGCGTGCTGAACGATTTGCTGACTAGAATAATAAGTGTTGTTTCTGGGTTTAGCTCGGCTATGGTGGAGAGAATCTCTGCACCATCTGCATTGGATACAAAGTGCAGGTTAAGTGCGCTGTGTGCGTAAGAACGTAGAGCCTCGCATGCCATTCGTGGGCCGAGGTCTGAACCACCTACGCCAAGGTGAATGATATCTGTTATCGGTTTGCCCGTAACTCCGAGCCACTCTCCTTCTCTAATTTGATGGCTTATGTCAGCCATTTGTTGTAAGGAAAGCTCTACTTGATCAATTACTGGCTTATTATCATGAAGGTAGCCATCTTGTCGACGACCTCGCAGCGCCATATGTAGCACAGCTTTTTGTTCTGTCGTATTAACGTTCTTTCCCGAGAACATAGCTTGTGCATGTGATTTGAGTGACGATTGATTGGCTAGCTCAATCAATGCATTCATTATCTGATCATTCACCAGGTTTTTAGAATAGTCTAAAAATACTTCGCCAGCTTTTAGGGTGTACTTCTCAGCCCTTAGTGGGTTCTCATTGAACAACTCAATGATGCTGTCATGTTTGATCGATTTTGCCAGATTTTCGAGATCGTGCCATGCGGGAAGTGTTTTTGGGTTTACCCCGAAGCTATCATTAGTCAATACTCGGTTTCCTTCTTGCCATGGCCTGTCATAAAGCTTGTATTGTACCGTGATGTAAAAGATAGCTCATGGGTATTCATCGACAAAAACTTTGTAGAAAGCAGCCATGGCTAGTAGTTTTTAGGGGCAAGTTAGGCTGTTGCTAATTTAAGCGCCGTATCGAGCATTCGGTTGGAAAACCCCCACTCGTTATCATACCAGGCTAATACTTTTACAAGCTGATCGTTTACACGAGTATGGCTGGTGTCAAAGGTACATGATGCAATCGTGTGGTTGAAGTCGATAGAGACCAGAGGTTGACTAACGCAGGCTAATACTCCGTTAAGATCCTTTTCTGCGGTTTGTTTCATTATCTCGTTGACTTCACTAATTGACGTGCTTTTATTTGCAATGAAAGTCAGGTCAACAAGAGAGACGTTAGCTGTAGGTACTCGGACGGCCATTCCGTCAAGAAGACCATCAAGCTCGGGCAACACTTGACCTATGGCTTTCGCTGCGCCAGTGCTTGTTGGGATCATTGATTGCGTGGCAGACCTGGCTCTGTATAGGTCGTGATGGTAAACATCTGTTAAATGCTGATCATTGGTGTAGGCATGAATTGTGGTCATGAAGCCGGATTGAATACCCAGGTTGTCGTGCAGTGGTTTCACCATGGGGGCTAGGCAGTTAGTGGTGCAAGATGCGTTAGAGATGATTTGGTGGGATTCATTAAGGATGTGATCGTTTATGCCAAAGACAATGGTTGCATCCATATTCTTGCCTGGTGCTGAAATTAAAACTTTGCTGGCTCCAGCTTCAATATGACCTGACGCCAGACTTCGATCAGTGAATACTCCCGTACACTCACAAACCACATCAATATCCAACGCATGCCATGGCAAATCTTTGGGGTTGGATTCCGATAAGACTTTGATACGGTCGCTCCCAATGATCAAGTAGTCCTCGTCGTGCGTTACTTGGTGCGAAAATCGACCATGCACACTGTCGTACTGGGTTAAATGAGAGTTTATTGCGACATTGCCTTTGTCGTTGATAGCGACAATCTCGATCTGATTTTTTAAGTCGGGGCGCTCATACAGGGCCTTGAGTATGTTTCGACCTATGCGTCCATAACCATTGATAGCTACACGTATCATAGTTTGCCTCCTAGGCACGAAGAAATTTCTACGCTGACTGCTCTAGGTTACAATGATGAAGCCAATATTTACAGAATTATAGCCCTGTAGAATTGCGCTAATACTGTAGGGGGGCTACTGTTGTTGCTATGAGAAGATTGAAGCAATACTTTTTTATGGGGGTGTTTAATGTCGGCCACCCCATTAACCTGCAGAAGTGAATCAATTTTAGCTAATATTGCTTTTCGGCTTGACTACAAACGCACACTTTCTTATATTACGCGCCCTTAACGCACTCGTAGCTCAGCTGGATAGAGTACTCGGCTACGAACCGAGCGGTCGAAGGTTCGAATCCTTCCGAGTGCGCCATAAAATAAAAAAACCCGGCCTTGAGTCGGGTTTTTTTATGCTCAGTTTCCAACGTATAAATACATGCCTCCAGTTTTGATAGCTTGGCTTCTTCGTCTACTTATTTATCCGGTATGCTCTAGGTTGTGTTCTTGCTTGTTTTTCAAGCTCCTTGACATGGAATGAGTTAGCTGCTTATATTTGACCGTACGGTAATAAATGGTGTGGAATTGAATATATCCGATCAACATAGAAGTGTAGGGCGGCCTCGACAGTTTGAAGAAGACCGAGTACTTGATGCTGTTATGAATATATTTTGGCATCAGGGTTACGACGGTACTTCATTAAAAGATTTATGCGTCGCGACAGGGCTACATAAGGGCAGCCTTTATCAGGCTTTTGGCGACAAGCATCAACTATTTTTAAAGTCACTGAAATATTACATGGATCAATCATTTAAAGATGTCGCGTCGAGCGCGTATTTGCATGATTCACCTATGGCTAATCTACGTTCTTTGCTAAAAGAAATAACAACTAACTGTATTGCCGGTGAGGGTTGTATGGTGGTTAATACATTGGTTGAAATGGCACCTCATGATCCAGAAGTGAAGCAAATGATCCATCAGAGTTATGCTATGAAGCAGCGGTTTTTAACTGACCTAATTGATAGGGCACAGCGTGATGGTGAAATCACCATCAAGCAAGAACCAGATCGCTTGGCGGCGGTGTTAATGGTGGCGCTAGCGGGGCTTGCGGCAACCATAAAGGGATTTTCTAACACTGATCATATTAGCTATGTACTAGAGGATATATTAAATTCTTGGGTTCAGCAGTGTTAAACGAAGTCGAATGCGCCGTAGGTGAATTTTTAGTGCTTGTTGATATTTATGACCAGTTGGTAATTAATAATCTGAGGTAATCTCATGGACCGGTATTTTGAAGCAGTTGATCGATTCTCCGCAAAGCTGACCAGAGGGGTTATTCAATTCCGTTGGTTGGTGCTAGTTGGCGTTGTTGTCATGACTATTGGCGCTGGTGCAGGGATGTCGAAGCTGGAATTTGCAGCAAACTACCGGACGTTCTTTTCTGAAGAAAACCCTGAGTTAGCGGCATTCGAGAACTTACAGGCTACCTATACCAAAAATGACAACATCTTGTTTGTTATTGAGCCGGCGGTCGAGAGTGATAGTGCAACAGCCTTTAATAGCAACACGTTGGCTGCGGTAGAAGCGCTGACGGCTGAAGCCTGGAAGATCCCATATGCTATTCGTGTTGATTCTGTCAGTAACTTCCAATATACCAAGGCGATAGACGATGACCTGATTGTGGAAGACCTGGTTATCAATGCAAGAGATCTGACCCTCGCCGAATTAGCCGATCGGAAGAAAATTTCGCTTGAAGAGCCGCTGTTGGTCAATCAGCTGGTGACGCCTTCCGGTGACGTTACTGCTGTCAACGTGATTCTGCAGTATCCAGAGAAAAGCCTGACTGAGGTGCCCGAGGCTGTCAATGCGGCAAGAGCGTTGCGTGACCGTATAGAAGCAGATTATAGCGGCATAAACATTTTGTTGACCGGCGTATCAATGCTCAACAACACCTTCTCGGAAGTCGGGATGTTGGATGCAGGAACACTGACGCCATTGATGTTTCTGGTGATATTAGTCATGTCCTGGCTGATTCTCCGTTCGTTTGCGGGTACTTTATCTATTCTGTTTGTTATTGCCTTTTCTTCTGTTGTTGGTATGGGGCTGGCAGGTTTCTGGGGCATTAAACTCACCCCGATTTCCATGAGTGCCACCACGGTTATTCTTACGCTCGCAGTAGCTGACTCTATTCATATTCTCCTCTCCATGCGTGGTCTCATGCGCGAAGGGCTGGCAAAGTCTGCAGCAATTCCCGAGGCTGTTCGCTTGAATTTTATGCCGGTCACTATTACGTCAGTGACGACGATTGTGGGTTTCCTTTCATTGAACTTCTCTGACTCTCCACCGTTCTGGCACCTCGGTAATATCACGGCAGTAGGTATTGGCGCCGCATGGCTGTTTTCAATCACGCTATTACCTGTGTTGATGAGCTTGTTGCCGGTCAGAGTGAAAGAGGCGCATGAGGCTGAATGGTCACAGGTGATGATGACCCGGTTGGCTAATTTTGTTATCGCTAACTATCGCAAGTTGTTAATGGGTATAACCCTCATTGTTCTGGTTTTTATGGCCTTTATTCCAGGCATTACTTTTAATGACCAATGGGTTGAGTATTTTGACGAGCGTGTCGAGTTTCGAAATGAATCGGATCAGGCGCTGAAGTACTTCGGGCTGTACCCTATTGAATTTTCTGTGCCAGCACTCAATCCCGGTGGAATCAGTGAGCCTGAGTATTTAAGTCATCTTGAAGACTTTGTGTTGTTTCTCCGTACTCAGCCAGAGGTGATACATGTTTATTCCATCACTGACATCATGAAGCGGCTGAACAAAAATATGCACGGCGATGACCAGACTTTTTATCGCATACCTGATAATCGGGAGTTATCGGCACAGTATCTATTGCTATATGAACTGTCTCTACCCTATGGCCTGGATCTGAATGACCGAATTAATGTGGATAAGTCAGCCACCAGGGTCACTGCCATGCTGCATAAAGCGACTACCAGTGAAACCAAGGTGTTTTTAGCCAACTCTCGCCAGTGGATGGCTGAAAACTGGCCCGACTATATGCAGGCGCAGCCCACTAGTGCTCAGGTGATGTTTACCTACATTACCGATCGCAATATAGACAACATGATCACAGGTACCATTGCCGCGATTATAGCGATTGCTCTTATCATGGTTCTTGCCTTAAGAAGTTTCCGTTTGGGGATGTTGAGTATGATTCCCAATGGTTTGCCTCTATTGATGACCTTTGGCACTTGGGCATTACTTATTGGCGAGGTGGGCTTCTCTGTTGCTACAGTTGCTTCCATTTCGTTGGGTATTATTGTGGATGATACCGTGCACTTTCTTTCAAAATATGTGCGAGCCAGAGATGAAAAGGGATTCTCTGCGGAAGACTCCATTAGATATGCCTATCGCAACGTGGGCATGGCTATTTTAGTTAATACGATCATTTTGGTCGTTGGCTTCCTCGTCTTGACAACGTCGGCCTTCAAAATGAATGTAGATATGGGGTTGATGACCATTATGTCGATTCTATTTGCCCTGGTGCTGGACTTCCTGTTCCTTCCTGCGCTTTTGTTGGTGATCGGTAAAGAAAAGCGCTCTGTCTCCACAACCAGTGCTGAGTCAGTGCCAAATTCTTTATAAATGAGTGGTATGAAAAAGTGACGTTTTTTAAAGGAGAATAAAATGAAACAACTGAATTTCTTAAGTGCCACTCTTTTATCCCTGGTGGGTGTATTGGGAGCATCCCATGTAATGGCGGCGGCTCAGGAAGAGAACAGTGCACAAGAAGGCAAAGGTTTTGATGTTGCGGCAAGGTCTGATCGATCCGATCGGGGCTTTGGCGACAGTGCAGTTGATATGACCATGGTGCTGAGAAATGCAGCCGGTCAGGAGTCCTCCCGGAGCATGAGTTTCACGACCCTTGAAATGCCCGATGAATCGGTGGGTGATAAAAGTTTGGTGTTATTTTCGATACCAAGAGATATTGAGGGGACGGCATTGCTGTCTCATGCAAAAATTCTTGACCCCGATGATCAGTGGCTCTATTTGCCCGCACTGAAGCGAGTGAAAAGAATTTCATCCAGAAATAAATCTGGTCCTTTTGTGGGTTCAGAATTTGCCTTTGAAGATTTCACTGCGAGTGAATTGAACAAATTCAGCTATAAGTATTTGCGGGAAGAACCCTGCGGTGAATTGCAGTGTGATGTAGTGGAGCGTTATCCCCGCTATGAAAACTCCGGCTACACCAAGCAGATCTCCTGGGTGGATACCACCGATTATCAAATTCGGAAAATTGAGTTCTACGACCGTCGCGACAGCCTTCTTAAAGAACTAAAGTTTGAAGATTACCGTAAATATGATGGTAAATATTGGCGTGCACACCGTATGGCCATGAAAAACCTGCAGACAAACAAGAGCACCGACCTCATCTATGGCGAATATAAATTTGGTGTAGGGTTAACCGATAAAGATTTTGTGAAAGGCCGTTTGTCTCGCCTGAGGTAATTATGGTGAAAATCACATTTTATTATTTGGTAGTGCGTCTAGCGTGCCTGTCTTTACTTGGCGTTATGGGCTTAAGCTCAATTTCAGCAATAGCCGATGAGACACTTTGGGATCTCTCTGGCAACACAGCATTACAGCTAAGGGGCTTTTCTCAGGATGCCCTATGGCCAAAACAAAATACCAGTGATATTGAGGCATCAGTATCCGGTGAATGGGAAGTGCGTTGGCGGAGTGAAGAGGGCGATCAGCGGGCATCCTTTATCCCCTTTGCCCGTTGGGATGAAAATGACGACGAACGAACCCATCTTGATCTTCGGGAAGCGTATTGGGCTTACGAAGGCAATGGGTATGAGCTACTTGTTGGCATCAACAAAGTTTTCTGGGGTGTGACAGAGTCTGTTCATCTGGTGGATATCATCAATCAGACAGACCTGGTGGAAGATATTGACCAGGAAGATAAGCTGGGACAACCCATGGTCAATCTTGCAATACAGCAGGATTGGGGCTTGCTGAATGTTTACCTGCTGCCTTACTTTCGTGAGCGGACATTCCCTGGTCAAGATGGTCGTTTTCGTTCGCCCTTGCCAGTGGACTGGGATGATGCCGAATACGAATCGGGAGATAAGGACAAGCATGTCGATTTTGCTTTGAGATACAGCCACTACTTTGGTGATGTCGATGTGGGGCTATATTATTTTCACGGCACAAACCGTGAACCAAGGTTAGAACTATCGCCCAACGGCCGCGAATTGACGCCATTCTATGATCAAATTGATCAGGTCGGGTTAGATCTTCAATACACCAGAGATGCCTGGTTATGGAAGCTGGAAACGATTGTCAGGAATGGTTATGACCAGTCCTATATGGCGTCAATCGCCGGTTTCGAGTATACCTTTTATCAAGTGTATGAGAGCGATGCCGATATTGGTTTTTTGCTGGAGTATCAGCACGATGAGCGCTCTTCACAGGAGCCACTAACCACCGCGGATAACGACATTTTTTTTGGTGGTCGGTGGTCATTAAATGACACTCAAGATACCGCTGTGCTGGCAGGTGTGGTGGTGGATAAAAAAACCTCTGAAACCTTTTTTAACCTCGAGGCCGAAAGACGATTTGGTGACAACGTCGTTCTGGAGTTACGGGCGAGAGCAATAACCAATGCAGAGCAGGATGAGCCACTCTATTCCTTCAGCAGGGATGACTATATACAGCTGCAAATCAGTCGGTTTTTCTAAATCAGCAGTAAAAAAACCTGTTATGCCATCCTCGGTTAAAACAGGTTTTTTTATAGTTTTTTCTGTTAGTACGCCCATTTGAAACCTGCCATTTTTACTGTGCCCTATACTTAACAAAGGACATTTTTGTCTTCTGGGTGGAAAGAAATAAAACTTGAATAACAAGCCCGTGTGATAAGGGGGGTGTTCATGTTAATCGGCGTACCTAAAGAAATTAAAAACAATGAGTACCGTGTTGGTTTGCGTCCTGCGTCAGTGCAGGAACTGGTGTTTCGTGGGCACCAGGTGATGATTGAAAATCATGCGGGCGCGGCTGTCGATTTTCCCAATGAGATGTATGTTCATGCCGGAGCCTCTATTGCCACGAGTGCCGAGCAGGTCTACCGAGAAGCAGACATGATCGCCAAGGTGAAAGAACCCCAGCCAGCGGAGTGCAAGATGCTCCGTGAAAACCAGGTGTTATTTGCCTACCTGCATCTAGCTGCTGACCCCTTGCAGACAGAATTATTGATTAAATCTGGTGCCACCTGTGTTGCCTATGAAACTGTTACCGATAATCAGGGGCGTCTTCCTCTGCTGGCACCCATGTCGGAAGTGGCGGGGCGAATGTCCGTGCAGGAAGGCGCGCATCATCTGGGTAATGCTTACGGTGGACGGGGGCTTTTGTTGGGTGGTGTGCCAGGTGTGGCACCTGCGAGAGTGTTAATACTCGGAGGTGGTGTTGTCGGGGAAAATGCTGCCAGTATCGCTATAGGTATCGGGGCAGATGTCACTATTGTCGATCGCTCAATTGACCGATTGCGTGATCTGGAAAGACAGTTCTCGGGTCGTGCCCGATGTGTCTACGCCACTACGGCGGCCATCGAGGAATATGCCTTGGCGGCAGACCTCATTATCGGTGCTGTGCTCATTCCTGGCGGTGCGACTCCAAAATTGATTTCTCGCGATATTATCAAGGGCATGAAAAAGGGTTCCGTGGTGGTGGATGTTGCCATTGATCAGGGTGGTTGTTTTGAAACTTCCAGGCCCACCACCCACCAGCAGCCGACCTTCGTGGTTGATGATGTGGTTCATTATTGTGTGGCGAATATACCGGGCGGCGTGGCTCGCACTGCGACCATGGCTCTGACCAATGTTAACCTTCCCTTTACCGTGCAGCTTGCCGATGATCCCATCGGTTCCATGCTGCGTAATGACAACCTCCGGAGAGGACTGAATATCTGTAAAGGCCGGGTGACGTATCCGGCCGTGGCTGATGCCTTGGGATATGATTACACCGATCCTTTGGATGTATTAGCGAAGTAGCAATATAGATGATGGTTGTCAGCTACAGCTGAATATCTTTTTGACCTCTGTTTGTTGCAGCATCGCGGCAGAGCTGGGAGAATCCGCGCTGCTGTTTTTGACTGCGGTCTTAATAATCATTGTCTAGTTTGAGGGTGTCGTGACCAAGATTGGTTTGTTTTTTGGTAGTGATGAGGGAAATACCGAATCCATTGCCTATCGCATTGCCCGGCGTTTGGGTGAAGATGTGGTAGATGTGCACGATGTGGGTGATGTCACTCAGCTAGAATTTATGGACTACGATAAACTGATTCTTGGTATTCCCACGTGGGACTTTGGTCAGATTCAATCTGATTGGGAAGACTTCTGGGACGATGTCGAAGCTATTGACTTCACTGGAAAAACGGTGGCATTTGTCGGTCTGGGCGATCAGTTTGGCTATGGAGATTTCTTTCTGGATGCCATGGGGATGCTCCACGATGTAGTCATCAAAACTGCGGATAAAATCGTGGGCTACTGGCCGACAGAGGGCTATGACTACGATGCGTCAAAAGCAGAAATAACATTAGGATCTGAAGAGGCTGGAGAGAAGCTGTTTATGGGGCTTGCTCTTGATGAAGACCAACAGCCAGAACTCTCATCAGCGCGACTCAACCGGTGGTGTGCTCAAATTCACGCGGAGTTTGGCTTGGATACGCCACTTGTAGAACTGGATGACTAATCAGTTGATGGCCGCTATTCAGGCTTCCGCTACAAATATCGCTCTTACTGGGGCCGGGTGTCCTTCCGCCGTGAGCTTGTCGTCATCTGGGTCTAAAAAATCCTGTAGGGAATGAAACTGCATCCACTCTGTGGATCGCTGTTCTTCGGTGCTGGTTTTAGATATGTCGACCATGCGCGGGTTTTTTAGGCCGCACTTCCTCATCCACGAAAGTAGTGTCTCGACGCTGGGCAGAAACCAGACATTACGCATTTTTGCGTAGCGGCCTTCAGGTACCAGTACATCGCCCAGACAGCCTTCAATCACCAGTGTCTCCAACACCAGCTGCCCATCGGGGCGCAAACAGTCTCTGAGTTCTCTCAGGTGGTCCATGGGTGAACGGCGATGGTAGAACACCCCCATTGAAAATACGGTATCAAAAGCTTTTAGTTCGGGAGGTAATTGCTCAATGCCCAGTGGTAAAACATCAATAGGTAAAACATCTGTTGAGGATGCTGCGTTGTTGAAACTCGCGGTCTGTTTTTGCGCGTAAAATTTAAGTGCGTAGAACTGATGAACAAACTTGCCGGAGGGGTCAATACCAATCACCCGGTTGGCACCTTCCCCCAGCATTCGCCAGCAGTGGTAGCCATTGCCGCAACCCACATCCAGCACTAACCGGTCTTGCAAGGGGGCGAGGTGCGGGATGACGCGATCCCATTTCCAGTCTGAGCGCCACTCAGTGTCAAGATGCAGGCCAAATAGCTCGTAGGGGCCTTTTCGCCAAGGGTGAAGGCCCATGAGGACATTCTTTAATTGTTGTCGGGTGTTGTCATCGCAATCACTGGATTGCCCTATGGTCACGCCTTGCTTCAGATCCAGCTGTGTTGGCGCAATCAGAGGCAGGTTATCCAGCACCGATTGCCATTCAGGCATATCACCCCAGCGCTCGATAGTCATGGCCTGCTCGAGCTGTTCGGGAAGAAGTTCTGCCCAGCCAGAGAGTGAACCGTCCGCAAGGGCCATCAGTAAAGGAGAAAAATTGATCAGCGGTGATTTTGTTGAGGGCATGTTGGGTGCTATTTATTGAGGACGATTATTTGATTGCAATCAGTGACGCAAAGTTAAAACACTGGAACCACACATCCACACTGCTGAACCCTGCTTTACGTAGACGTTTCCGATGACTTTCCAGTGTTTCTGGCACCAGGACATCCTCCAGTGCGGAACGCTTCTGACTGATTTCCAAATCACTGTAACCATTGGCGCGCTTAAAATTGTGGTGAAGTTCAATCATTAATTCCTGGTGCTGTGGGTCATCAAAGGCCACTTTTTCTGACAGCACCAGTACGCCACCAGGTAGTAAACCGTCGGCTATGCGATGTAGTAATTCAGTTCGCTGCTTCACAGGAATAAATTGCAGGGTAAAGTTCAGGACTACCATGCTGGCATTGACGATGGCGGTATCCTGAACATTGCCACACACTAGCTCTACAGGCGCCAGATCTGAGAGAGCACTGGCATCGTCATTGCGCAAAATGATCTGACACTGTTTCAGCATATCCTCGCTGTTATCTACAGCCACAATGTCGCAGTTCGAGTATGGAATGTGATGACGCATGGCGATAGTGGAAGCGCCCAGAGAACAACCCAAATCGTAACAATGGCTATTGGCTTGCACATAACGTTCAGCCAATGTGCCGGTCATGGCAATAATAGTTTCGTAGCCAGGTACCGAGCGCTTGATCATATCGGGAAACACTGAAACTACAGCCTGGTCAAACCGGAATCCTGCAATGTCCAGTTGTGGCGTGGCGTAAATGTTATCCCGGTCGTTATTCATTTGTGGCCTAAATTATTGGTTAAGTTTTGTCACTTAATGTTCTGTTAGCAATATTCGAATATTCTCTGGTATTGCACAGCTTGCCTGTTCTTTGTAGTCAAACCAGACCAGTATCGCCTCACCACGAGCCACCATTATTCCCTGCTGCCAAGCCTCATGCACTACAGTAAATGATTTTGTACCAACCTTGGTGATGCCCGTGTTAACAGTCACTTCGCTGTCATAGTGCGTTTGATGAAAAATATCTATATTAAAATGACCTATTGTTATAGGCCAGTCATGAAGGGACAGGCTTGGGTGTACAAGTTTAAAAAGATCCTTCCGTGCGAAGTTAAACCAAATGGGAAACACTGTGTGATTGATGTGCCCAAGAGCATCAGTTTCTGAAAAACGGGGTTCAATTGTCGTTTTAAACATGATTGAAATACGCCTGCGTAATTTATTCAGTTACCTAGAGTGTCACCGGTGCTAAATTCAGTGAATCTGCCACTTGCGTATTATCCGGGTTCGTAATCACTGCTGTGCTGGCTTTATCGTCCCTCAGGTACGTGGCTGCAACCCGCTGTAAGTCTGCCAGCGTGACGGCCTTAACTTGATTGCGGAACAATTCCCGTACGTTACGAGAGCGGCCATAAAGCTCGGCGTGGAAGGTCTGTTTGGCTTCACCCGCAGGTGAGCCGGGTTTGTCAATGGAGCTGATGACGCCAAGTATGGCTTCCTCTACCTGAGACCATTCGTGATTCTCGTTCTGGAGCCAAGCCAGTGACTGATCAAAATCATTCAGTGTGCCTTCAATGCGGGGGTCTCGGTAAGAGAAGAACCGGAAAGCGGCAATGTTGCTATCCTGACTGGCACCGCCGCCGTAGGCTCCACCCTGTTCACGGATGGCGCGGTGCAAATAACCATTGCGTAGGAAGCCACCCAATACGGTTAGTGCCGCAGCGTCTGGGTGCGCCATTGCTACGGTGGGGTAGGATTTCGCACAAAAGTTAACCTGCGTACTGGTCTTCCATAGTTCGGCTACCTGTTGATGTAACTCAGGCTGGCTAAAGTTCGTAAAGGCACGGAGAGTGTTATGGGTGAAGTTCTGTTGAATACCCTGATAATAGTCTGCAAATTTGTCGGCCTCACCGACGATTAAAAACTCACGGGGCGCCCTCATCATCAACTGGTGTATCTCGGCGAGCTGTTCAGCGAGATCTGATAGTGCACCTTCGTTACTCAGATTAGCGTCCAATTGTTTGATCTGTCGAATACCTTCGAGACCACCCCACTGGTGAGTCAGCTTTGCCCCGGGGCTAGTGCCGCTGGATGCAGCGGTCATCGCCAGGCTATGGCCGCTACCCGTCACACTGGCCTCACGTCGAGCACGGGTTTGGGCTATTAATTCACGAATACGTGGTAGTTCATCGAAGCGCACCTGTTCCAATGTTTCTTGCATGAGCTCTGTCATTGCGGCTTGATTTCGGGCCAACCCCTTGGCAGACAGTGTCAGATGGCCCGACAGTGTCTGTTCGTTGTCGGGCAATCCTCTGGCGCTAGCGTAGGCATGGATGCCGCCACAAATTTGAGATTGCCAAAGCTGGGTCGCAAGATAGTCTTTGTCGCCGGCACCTAACTCGGTGAGGCAGTTGCTGTAGATAGGCAGTAGGGTTAACTGCTGTTCCGTTAATGCTGGCAATGGAAGAATAACTTGCTGGTAGACCAAACCGTTGGTACCGGCAGCGTAACTGGTTAGCGGAAGTGGACTTTTTAGTGTTTCGGTTGCTGCCACATAAGCCATTTCCAGAGGGATGTCTTCCAGCCCGACTTTAGGCAATATCGACTCGTCATCTTTCTGTTGCTGGCGGTCATTCAGTACGTGAGCTTTCTCAATAATTGCCTGCTTGCCCGCATCGTCCAGCCCTGCTTTTATCGCGGCTAATCGTTCTGCCTCTGCCTCGTCTCTTTTGGCTGAAAGCAATGTGTCCGGCGTCATGGTGAGCCGAACTCTGTGAGGGTTATCCAGCAACAGATTACGGGCCAGCTGTTTAATGTAGTTGGGATCCTGAATATTACTGCGGAGTTTTTCCAACACCGGGTCAAGATTCAGCAGGGCGATGGCGTCACCACGGTGGGTGGCGCTGGTTAAGGCTGTCAATATCAGTTGTAGGCCATAGGGATAGCCGTCTCCACCAATCTCACGTTGTTGTAACTCCAACTGATGGAGCGAGGCTTCAACCTGTGTCTGAGGTATGCCGTTAGCCGCTACATCTCGCAGTACATCGAGAATCATTTCTTCCAAATCTTCAGCACGATCGGCCTCGCTGCCCTCAATGCCGCAGACAAAACAGAGCTCCCGTTGGGAATCGTCCAAACCACACAATGGCGAGGGTGACGTACCTAAATCGGTGGTTTCCAGCGCCTTCTGTAAAGGCGAAGCACTGTTGTCCAGCAGAATGCTACACAGTAGGTGAGCTTCCATGCTGGCTTCAAGATCAGTGGCTTTGCCGAGTAACCAGCTCAATATAATATGGGTCTTATTATCGGTGCTGCCATCTTCATTAAACGCGTAGGCTTCTTCGACGGCGATAGGTTTTTGGTAGCGCTGCTCATCGGGAACCGAAATCTCGATATCCAGTGGTTCGAAACGAGCTAATGCCTGCGCTTCAAATGTGGCTTGTAGCTCTTCAGCTGGTGTGTCCCCATAGGTCATAAAAATGGCGTTGGAGGGGTGGTAGTGTGTTTGATAGAAGGCCTTCAGCTGTTCGTGGGAGAGGTCAGGTATACACTCCGGATCACCGCCACTGTTGTAGTGATAA
Source organism: Porticoccus sp. (assembly GCA_041581635.1). Taxonomy (GTDB): domain Bacteria; phylum Pseudomonadota; class Gammaproteobacteria; order Pseudomonadales; family Porticoccaceae; genus Porticoccus. The sequence continues at coordinate 21,578 of JBFICW010000018.1, forward strand.
GTAGTGGTAGGGTAGAGGTATTTACACATCGTATGCCAAAGGGTGGAGGGTACCGAACTCATGGCACCTTTCATTTCATTGAATACAACACCTTTGTAAACCAGCGGTGAATCGGCATTGTCTGGCTCGGAAAACTCAACCCGATGGCCTTCCTGGGCAAAGTCCAGTTCGTCCAGTCGCGAGAAAAATACCGCATCCAGATACACATCCAGTAAGTTGTTGAAGTCTTTTTTGTTTTGGCTGGCAAACGGGTATGCCGTCCAGTCGGAGCTGGTCATTGCATTCATAAAGGTATTCAGTGACCGGCGGATCATCATAAAGAACGGGTCGCGCACTGGGTATTTTTCACTGCCACACAGGGCGGTGTGTTCCAGAATATGGGCAACTCCGGTGGAATCCTTGGGCACTGTTCTCAGCGCCACCAGAAACACATTTTCTGTGTTGTCGGCCGTTATATGGACATGTTGCGCCCCGGTTTTTCGATGGCGGTATTCAGCGACCTCTATATTCAGGGATTCGATGCGCTCACTGCGCAGAAACTCAAAGGCAGGGTGTGCCTGTGGGTTCACATGGTCATTCATATAAGACCTCAGTCATAGGGGAGTTTGGCAAAGGCAGTATTCTACCTGTGGTGGCTATCGTTAGTCATTAAGTGCAAGGTGATAATAGCGCTGTGTTTGAGGCTGGGTTGTAGAGGGGGTGGGCAGTAAATATTGTTCGTTTTATATCAAGGCAAACACCTTTAATGCCAGCAAGCCTGCGGTAACCGTGACAATGCCTAACAATGTGGACATCACCACGATATTAGCAGCGAACTCACCATTACCACCCATTGCTTTCACTTGAATAAAGCTTGCCACCGCTGTGGGCGATGCTACTAGAAAAAACAGAATACCCAACTCCATACCTCGGACTCCAAGCCAGATGGCCATGCTAATCATTAACAGGGGTGCCACAATTAACTTGAGTAGTGAGGAGGTTAGGGTGCTCATGCCAGAGTGTTTGAGTGCTTTCATATTCATAGAGGCACCAATGCACAGCAGTGCCAGCGGTAATGTCATCCGTGCAAAGTAATTGCCGGTGTCCTCTAGCAACTTGGGCAGAGGAAGCCCGCTGAACTTCATCATAAAGCCCAGAGCAATACCGATGAGCAGCGGGTTTTTTAGGGTGTTCATTGCCATTCGCCGCAAGGGGGATTGGTGATTGTCGGGTTCGATCGGATTTAATGCTACGACGGCCAACAGGTTGTACAGAATAGTCAGCACTGCCACCGGTACGGCTGCAGCGGCCAGGCCCGGTTCGCCATAGGCATTGCTGCAAAATGCCAGTCCAATTACTGCCAAATTGCCACGAAAGGCACCTTGTACAAACACACCGCAATCACCCTTGTCCGCGATAAACAGGCGGCCGATGGGTAGTGACAAGGCAAATAACAGAAGGGTAATGGGAATGGCCACCAGTAGTGGCAAGCCCATGGAAAAATTGTCCAAATCAGCGCGGTAAATACTTAAAAATAAAATAGCGGGCAGGCCGACCTTAAAGACCAGGTCAGAAGCAGGTTGAACAAATTGGAGGTGAATAACTCCAAGTTGTTTAAGCAACAAGCCCAGCAAAACCACCATAAAAATGGGGCCAGTAATGGAGATGGAAAAGGCCAGTAGGCTTGCTTCGTTCATGCATGGATGTATATCAAATAAAAGAGGCGGCTATGATACCAGTTCAGTTGTGGGTAGCAGAAAGAAAGTGCGTGGCTGGGATTTGAATTTTTTAAGTTCGGCGGATCTTGTCGCTAAAGGACTTCTTAAGTCCGTCTAACACTTTGATTTTTAAGGAGAGGGGCATAGGACCAAGGGATACGTAAGTGTGTAAGTGACATTAAGGGCGTTGTCTTTATGTGCAGTAAGATATGTGCAGTAAGAAAAATCTGATCAAACCCAACACACGCATTTGTTTGTAAAATATGAAACTCTTATCTCTTGCGGTTCGGGGATAGGATGGCAGCGTGATAGAGCGCTCGAGACTTTTTCATTCATTGATAGGCTTAATGGAAAAATTATAAATGACATACAAGATTCAATGTAAGTGCAACAGTGTTCAAATATCGTTACATAACGAACCAATCGTACATGCTTATTGTCACTGTAATGATTGCCGTGATTTGCTTGAGATACCCTATCATTCAGTTGTTGTCTGGTCAGAAAATAATGTTTCAATAGACAAAGGTCAGGGCTCAATTACCATCTATCAACATCCAATACTAAAGATGCAAAAGCACTTTTGCAGTCAATGCGGTGACGTTATTTTTAATACAAACAATATGGGCTGGTGTGTTGTTTCCCAATTACTAATGGCTAGATGTCACAACAACAAATTACCCACCGAATTAGCTTCAGATAGACATTTTTTCTATGAGCAGCGCATTATTAATGTAGATGACGATTTGCCCAAATATTTACGAGGTTCTAAAGGGGCGCTATTTGAGTGAAGTCGGTTAACTGCGTAAGTGGGCATATCATGTCACAGACCGCGTGTGCTGAACTTGCTAGGCAAGCTAATATTTGTGGTGTTACCTAGTTTGGAGACTGACGACCTTCGTAAATAGCTAAGAGTATCAGGAGAAGGAAAATGCCAAAATATGTGATCGAACGTGAAATTCCAGGTGCAGGAAAGCTTACCGGTGATGAACTGCAAGGTATCTCACAAAAGTCGTGTGGCGTATTGAAAGAACTTGGTCCACAGATTCAATGGGTTCAAAGCTATGTAACGGATGATAAGGTTTATTGCGTATATATCGCGCCAAATGAGTCGCTGGTTCGAGAACATGCAGAGAAGGGCGGTTTTCCCGTAAACTCTGTATCCGAAGTGCGGGCCATTATCGACCCAACTACATCAGAATAAAGCGCTATTTAACAACGTCTGTCTGAGGGAATTAAGCCGTTGTTTTTAGGTTTGATGACCAGGCAGTGCCTACAGTCTCTACAGCTATCGGTTGGATGACAGGCTCGCGCTATGTCTTAACCAAAGCACTTAACGGGTCGTTATGTTAGAAGTTTCAATTGCCCTAACTGCGGGCATAACTGTTGGATTAGCTCTCGGACTCACCGGTAGTGGTGGTTCACTGTTCGCAATTCCGTTACTTATTTATGTGATCGGATTAGATATGGCATCAGCGGTGCCGATTTCATTGTTTGTTGTTGGGGTGACAGCGCTGGTTGGCGCTTTTTCTGCATTCAACAAAAAACTACTTCTGTTCAGACCCACTATTATCTTTGGCATGGCCGGCATTCTTTCGGCACCGTTGGGGCTGAAACTTGGTGCCATGACTCCAGAGAACTATCGAATTTTGGGTTTTGCTGTCCTGGCAATGTTTATGGCCGCAAGAATGGGGTGGCAGTCATTTAACGAACAGTCGAGCAAGGTTGTTCGCGCAGACCTGGCGTTAGAAGACCCATCTGGTGTTTGTCGATACTCACCTGATGGAAAAATGGGTTTTACCCTTCCTTGCGCTATGGCGCTTATCGTTGCCGGTTCAGTCACTGGCACCATGAGTGGCTTTTTTGGTGTGGGTGGCGGATTTTTGATTGTACCGGCATTGATGTTTGTCATTCGTCTGGATATGCCACACGCGGTGGGCAGCTCATTAGCTATCATCGCTATGATTGGCATATCCGGGGGGGCGTTCAATGGGTTTCCGATATTGATCGGTAATATGTCTGCACTGAGCTTTGGAATCGGCTCATTAGCGGGGATGTTCCTCGGTAGAGTTCTGGCTAATAAATTTGCTGGGCCGTTGTTGCAAAGAATTTTCACGATCGCATTATTTAGCACGGGCTTCGTTATGCTTGTTCAGTATTTTGGAGGGTAAAATGTACTTTAGGCAGCTATTTCATCAATCGACAGGAACTTACACTTACCTGCTGGCTTGTGAGGAAACAAAGAAAGCCGTCATCATTGATCCAGTCTTGGAGAATACGTCCCAATACATCACCTTGCTTGAGCAGCTCGGGCTAAGGTTGATCTATTCGATCGACACCCATACCCATGCAGATCACATTACGGCACTGGGTGAGCTACGTGATGCAACGGGGTGCCGAACGCTGATGGGTGAATATACCGAGGCCCAATGTGTTTCAGAGAAAATCAAAGATGGCCAAGTTATAGAGGTTGGCCAAATACGATTGAAAGCACTTTATACTCCCGGGCATACTAATGAATCATTCAGTTTTTATACAGAAGACAAGGTGTTTACCGGAGATGTGCTGCTCATTCGTAGTACGGGAAGAACGGATTTCCAGGGTGGCGATCCCGGCAAGTCTTGGGATAGCATCAACAACCAGCTATTTGCCTTAGCCGACGACACGCTGGTTTACCCGGGGCACGATTACAAGGGGTGGACGGTGAGCAGTATTGCGGAAGAAAAGGCTTTCAACCCAAGGCTTTCAGGAAAAACCCGAGATGAGTATATCGACATTATGGATAACCTGAACTTGCCAGACCCTAAAATGATGGACGTAGCTGTACCGGCTAACTTGCGCTGTGGTAATGGCTCATGAACATCGTCGAGTTTTCTTGGCCTGCCGCATTATTAGGTGGAGGCATCATTGGTTTAGCCGCCGTATTGATGATGAGCACCATTGGAAGGGTTGCAGGTATCAGCAGTATTTTTTCCAGCACGCTCAGCCCTAGTGCAGCGCTGCCGTGGCAGTGGGCTTTTATCGGTGGGCTGTTGTTCAGCGGCCTTTGCATCCAATGGCTCTATCGTCCCATTCCAATTGATATCGAAAGCAATACATTTTGGTTGGTGGTGGCTGGACTACTGGTGGGTTTTGGTAGTCGACTAGGTAGCGGTTGCACCAGTGGTCACGGGGTGTGTGGCATCGCCCGGTTTTCTCCCAGGTCATTGGCCGCTACAGCTGTGTTTATCAGCACTGGAATGCTGACAGTTGTTGTGTTGCGTCAATTTCAGTAGGAGAGGTTAGATGAAAAGCACACTATCGGCCTTTGCCGCTGGAGTATTATTTGGAATAGGGCTTATTGTCTCTGAGATGGTCAACCCCAGGCGTGTTCAAGGTTTCTTGGATATATCGGGAAACTGGGATCCAACCTTAGTGTTTGTCATGGCCGGGGCACTACTGGTGACTGGGATTGGCTACAAGTGGGTGTTTAGTCGTAGGAAACCCCTGTTCGAGGCGTCTTTTTCAGTACCGACCAATCGGATTATTGATGTTCGCCTCATTGTTGGCGCGATCCTGTTTGGTGTCGGGTGGGGCTTAAGTGGTTTGTGCCCGGGGCCTGCGATCGTCGGGGTCACTACATTTAACTCCGGCGTTGTCACATTCATTGCGGCGATGATTGTCGGAATGAAATTATTTGAAATGCTGGATAAGAAAACCTAGCAATGTCTTTCTCTCGATCCATTGTTGGCGTTACCCCTTTGGGATTTAACGCTGTTTGTATGGCTTAGGCGCTAGACGTAACTGGATTTGGTGTGGCCGGGGCCGATGTGTTTTTCTTCGGACTCTCTGCAGCAGGTGTCGCCTCTCTGCTTCTTGCGTACCTGGGAAAGAAGCTTGTGAGGGATAGAAAGGCCGGCCTATACCAAATGGCGGGATTCGTCGTTTCATGCTTGGTTGCTGGTGTGTCGGTCTATCTTTATATCGATGCGCACTTTATCGTAGAGCGTGATCGATCCTCCACGGCTGGGTTGATATTTGTCGCTATTTCCGTGTATTTGTGTGCGGCAGGCGGTATTTTGTACGGTATTGTTGTGATGCTGCAGTCCCACGCCAAAAAAAGAAATAAGTAGGCAGGATTCACTAAGAAACACGTGAAATGACAAGCGGTTTTACATTTTTTTATTCTGTGGAAGAAGCTTTGGGATCCACCACAAACCCTTTGGTACTGATAAATGAATGACGACACTCTGATCGAAGAACCGGAACACAAGCTAACTCTCAGGCATCTTACTGTTGATGATTTGCCAGACCTAAAAAAATTGATGGATGACGTTTATCCTGGATTGGGTGGGGCATGGCCAGAAAAAAAGTTTCTGTCACAACTTAAAATATTTCCGGAGGGACAAATATGTATTGAAGACCACGGTGTTGTTATCGCTGCGGCATTCTCTGTTATTGTCGACTACGAAAAATTTGGTGACCAACATACATATGATCAGATTACTGGCGATGCCTACCTGACAACTCATGATCCATTAGGCGATATATTGTATGGCGTTGACGTTTTTGTCTCTCCAGATCATCGCGATTTGCGTTTAGGGCGAAGGCTCTACGAAGCACGTAAGGAAATGTGCAAAAATTTAAATTTGAAAGGTATTGTTGCTGGTGGCCGAATCCCTAATTATAAAAACTATTCGAAAGAGCTTACCCCTCAAGAATATATCGAGAAGGTCAAAAATAAAGACATCTATGATCCAATTCTTACCTTTCAGCTTTCTAATGATTTTAAGGTAAAGCGGGTACTCAAAGACTATTTGCCTGAAGATAAAGAGTCTCATGGCTATGCGACATTACTTGAATGGATTAATCTATACCACGACCCGGAAAAAACTCCCCTTATCGGTGCTACTCGCACGACTGCGCGGGTTGGTTGTGTTCAATGGCAAATGCGTACTTTTGACTCTGTCGATGATCTGATTCAACAAGTTGAGTTTTTTGTGGATGCTTTATCCGACTATCAATGCGACCTTGCTCTATTTCCCGAATTCTTTAATGCGCCATTGATGGGACTCGAAAATCACAACACATCAATTGAGTCGATTAAATCACTTGCCGAATATAGTGTTGAAATTGTTGAAGCAATTTCTAGGCTGGCTGTCGCTTATAATATTAATATTATTGCGGGGTCTATTCCCGTTATAGAAAATGAAGAGCTGTTAAATGTGTCATACCTTTGTCGACGCGATGGTACGATGGATTCTCAATACAAGCTTCACCCCACGCCGTATGAAAAGCGTTCCTGGATAATGCAGGGTGGGAATGAGCTGAAGGTTTTCGATACTGACTTTGGAAAAATAGGCATTCTGATTTGTTACGATGTCGAGTTTCCTGAACTTGCCCGCTTACAATCAGAGCAGGGAATGCAAATTCTTTTCGTACCATTTTGGACGGACACGAAAAATGGGTATCTAAGGGTTCGTTGTTGCGCTCAGGCCAGAGCTATTGAAAATGAATGCTATGTCGCTATTGCCGGTAGTGTGGGGAATCTTCCAAAAGTTGACGGGGCAGATATTCAATATGCTCAATCAGTTGTGTTTTCACCCTCCGATTTTTCTTTTCCTCACGATGCAATCATGGCAGAAACAACGCCAAATACAGAAATGACGCTTATCGTAGATCTGGATCTTAATAAGCTGGATAAATTGCAAAACGAAGGGTCTGTCAGGAATTATTTAGATAAAAGAAGAGATTTATACAAAATTGACTGGTTGGGTCATTAATCGCAGCGCCATATAAATGTATGCCTGCCACATAACCAACCTGCTGCCAAGGTTACATGACAGCTGGGTAGGAATACATCGGCTGGATTCGGGATAGACAGCACAATGTTGGCTAGCGATTTTGTACCCGTTGTTAGGAGTATTCAGCACTACATAGAAAGGTTTTCGATGAAAAATATCATTTTATTTTTGATGGCGCTTATTTTGACTGGTTGTATGGGGATGCCAGAAAAAGTGACGCCGGTCTCTGATTTTGATTTGGAGAAATATCTTGGAAAGTGGTATGAGATTGCGAGGTTAGATCATTCATTTGAGCGCGATTTAGAGCAAGTGACAGCAGAGTATTCATTGCGCAGCGATGGCGGTGTTATGGTCGTTAATCGCGGTTTTTTAAAGAAAAAAAACGAGTGGAGGGAGGCTGAGGGAAAAGCCTATTTCGTGGATAGTCCGAACGTGGGCTATTTGAAAGTATCATTCTTTGGACCATTTTATGGATCCTATGTCATCTTTGGTTTAGATCAGGAGAGATATCAGTATGCCTTCATATCTGGCCCAGATCTTTCGTATTTGTGGTTGCTGTCGCGAAAGCCAGTGTTAGAACCCGAGGTCGTCAATCGTTTTATCAAGGAAGCAGGTAGACTCGGTTTTAATACAGAAAACTTGATATTTGTGGAGCAGAAGTAAGAATTGGCCCCATGTCTCAGTTTTACTGTGCAGGCTTGCATGGCTTCAATTACTTGAAACCAATGACTGACAAGTCGACCACTGCTTTTTCAGCCTATCATTGAGGTATGTCCATCAAGGGGGGCAAGCATGATGAACCTCAAGCATTTTCCACACCCAACAAAGTGTTATTGCCAAATTCCCATAGAAACACTCCGAAAATGGATTATAGAGCGGTATATAAAGAACCGAACGACTATTGATTTGTTGGGCTCGGTCAATGACACACCGGCCAAAGAAGCCATCACAGCTGTGGCACTGATCGATACCGATGACGACACATTGTTAGAGATGATGGGCGATGTGGACCTGCCCGATCACCATATCTTGCATTGTCGAGAGCAGGTAAAAAAACTGATTAATGAACTGAAAAAAGAATATAGCCAGTAAGGCAAGGCAAGTATTATGACCTAACTAACTATTTGTCGATGATTAAGGATCACCGTATGCCTCTAGACGCATTTCTAGAAAAACTTAACACATCCCCAGAAACCGTTATCTTTGAAGAAACCATGGCTATCATTGATGAGAATTATGCGTTTAACGATACCGCATTTTTGAATGGGGATACTCAGAACGCGGCTGGGCAGAATAATGGTTCGTGCAAAATTTTTGCATTTGGTGCCGCTAATAATCTAACGAAAGACCAGACTCTACATTGTTTTGGTGATTACTATCGAGTGGATGTATTGGATAACCCAGAGGCAGATGACCATCGAAATATAAGGAATTTTATGAAGCAAGGGTGGCAGGGTATTCACTTTGAAGGTGAGGCCCTGGTGTTAAGGTAGTGCTGGAAAAAACCAAGCCCCGGTCAATCACAGAATATAGGTTGTGATTGGGCGCTCATTAACAAGTTTACAGGATCACAGGAGAGACTAGTTTGACGGATCAGCCAATATCCAGATTATCCGATATTGCCACTGAAGCACATATGCGGATTCAACAGGATTTTGAGGGTATTAACCCCGTTGTAGGTGTTACTCAGCACATGAGAACTCAGGGTGTTCCTGCCGATGCTATGACGATTGATTGCTTGAAAAGTGGTAAGCGCATCATCCTGATATTGCATGATGAGCAACCTAATATTGTTCGTTATCAGTTTTCTTTCCGAGGTAAAGACCCGGCAGGACAATTTGAGCTTGTCGAGCTGAATGAGCTAACAGTTCAAACGCTTTACGGGTGGATAAAAAGCTATTTCTCTGGCGATACTGATTGACCCTGACCGTACTTGCAATTGATCATGACAGTTATTGTCCTGTGTCACAGAGCCTGTGGCATAAAACGTTATAGTCATGCTTTTAAGGCGCTATTATCTTTGCGCAATAAGTAGAGCATAAGGAGTATTAATATCAATATCACAGATTATGAATCCCTATTGTCTGTTGCCAAACAGCAACCTGAGCCGCAACGCCTGTTGTTTGTTTTTTTAAGAGCTTCCCTACCGGATGATCACGATAGGGATGAAGCAAACCGTTTTCAATCAGGCCAGGGTGGCGCATTGCAGCCTATCATGTGCGTTGATAAGTCGCTTGGTGAATTAAGTACCTTCGCTGCCCTTGTGGCTGAAGCCGAGAGGATCGATAAAGATTGGCATATAGTCCTGGTGGCTGGCCTTGCCGGGCGTAATGGTATTTCCCCGACTTCAGATGATGCCGAGCAGCCGTTAAAAATGATGTTACATGCAGTAGAAAATGGTGGCGATCTCTCAAAATATATGGCGTTTGATCGCGATGGTGCGCCTGTTCAGTTTGGTTAGTCAGTTTTCGCTTATGCCAAATTTTAATCCTGATTCTTCTGACCTATGATTTCATATTACCTTTCAGATATTGTTATTTTATTGATAGCGGCAGTGATAGCTGTCCCTGTTTTTCAGATTATTAGGTTAGGTGCCGTTCCTGGTTTTCTCGTGTCTGGTGTCATTGTCGGTCCATCTGGATTTGGTTTGATCGATAATGTCAGTGAGATTGGATACCTTGCAGAAATTGGCGTTGTCCTTTTGTTGTTTGTTATAGGTATTGAGCTCAAACCCTCACGCCTTTGGTTGATGCGACGATTAGTTTTTGGTCTGGGAACTCTACAAGTTTTACTCACGGGAATATTGTTAGGATTTCTTGGTCATTATTTATTTGATATTCCCTTACGTGCCGCTACTTTAATTGGGCCGGGATTAGCACTTTCTTCTACGGCGTTTGTACTACAGCTCCTTACTGAACAAAAGTTACTTACCTCTACGTATGGGCGCACTGCATTTTCTGTGTTGTTACTGCAAGATCTTGCTGTTGTGCCACTGTTGGCTTTAGTGCCTTTGTTGGCCTTGTCAGAACTCAGTATTGGCAAGGATATTGGTTTCGCTCTAGTTGAATCCATCTTGATTCTTGGGTTCATCGTGCTGGTTGGTCGCTATCTCTTGCACCCCGTATTACATCGCGTGGCGCTTTCAGGTAATTCTGACGTTTTTACGGCTTCTGCTGTTCTTCTTGTTCTCGGTACCGCATTGGCTACTGAGCATATTGGGCTTTCTATGGCGATGGGGGCGTTTCTTGCTGGGCTTCTTATCTCGGATTCAGCCTACAGACACCAGGTGATTGCTGAAATCCAGCCTTTTCGAGGGTTGTTGCTCGGCCTGTTTTTTATGTCGATTGGGATGTCGTTCAACTTAAGTTTGCTGCTTGAGAGCCCGCTTTTTTCATTTGGTCTGGTGGGCCTGTTAGTGATAACGAAAGCCTTGGTGCTTTTCCCGTTAGCCTACCTGTTTGGTATTAAGACAAAAAACAGCCTTGCCGTTGCATTGGTGCTTGCCCAAAGTGGTGAGTTTGCATTGGTGCTGTTTTCTTTAGCCTTTCAGGCGGATCTTTTTACCGAAAAGCTGTTTCAACATCTGTTGCTTGTGGTACTGCTCAGTATGCTTGTTACGCCTGTGTTGGCAAACATTGCACGTCGACTAATTAGAGAAAAGGAAGCGAAGGTTGTCGACGATGTTGAAATACCTGTAACGCCAATTGTTCTAGCAGGTTTTGGTCGAGTCGGGCATAGAATTGGTGACATTTTTACAATAGCAAAAATACCTTTTATAGCATTTGATTCCGATGCCTCGATTGTAGAAAAAGAGCGAAAAAATGGTCATCAGGTTTTTTATGGTGATGTGTGTAACCCTAAAGTATTGAAAGCGAGTGGCGCCAGTGATGCAACGGTTATTATTGTGACACTCAATGATCCGGATGCGACAGAGCGGCTGATTTCAACATTAAAAAATATATATCCCAATACCCATATATATGCGCGTGGACATAGTATGACTAAGTGCCAGAAATTACGAAAAATAGGGGCCTCTGGTGTTGTATCTGAAAATGTTGAAACAAGTATGGAGTTGGCACGCATGGCGCTGGAAAAAATAGGTTTTGATGATCACAAACGAGAGGACATATTGAAAGATTTTAGAAGAACCTATTATGCTCAAATAGATGATGCGGCTAAGCCTACGGCTAAAAATAACTAGATCTGGACAATCCTTGGCTATCATTTTTGTCTGGTGATGAATCAGGGCTGTGTTGTTGGTAAAGACAAAATTTAAGCGCTTCATTTTTTGAAATCACCTGGTTTCCCTACACTTTTCATTATCACGGCATCATAGGGTTGGATCGTCTAGCGACAGGGCGCTGTGAGATTGAACTGAAAGTACGATGGCTCATCAGGTATGATCGAGTCATTGGATTGTTGACTTTTCGATGAGTTCCCAACTCAATGTTCTTTATGCCAATGTATGGTTGTCTTGGCCATCGATATTACGAGGTTTGATCATGGATCGACTGCGCTCATTTTTTACGTTAACCATTCTCGGCGGTCTAATGGTCGTTCTGCCGATTGCTTTGCTGGCGCTCATATTCTTGTGGATGTTTGGTCTGGTAGCAGATCTTATTCGTCCGTTGACTGACGTGCTATCAGAGCAGGCTGCGATCAATGAATTACTGGCTATGTTGCTGGTGTTCGTGGCGATTGTCTGGCTCTGCTTTTTTATCGGCTTGCTGATCAGAACTCAGCTTGGTGGTTGGCTTCATGCAAAGGTTGATAATTGGCTGGTGAAATTGGCGCCGGGTTACCGAACCATACGCGAGGTCGTGTCTCAGTTTCTCGGTGGTAGCGGTGATACTAATTTACTAAATGGTGAGCCAGCGCTGGCACGTATTTTTGGGATGGATTGTCCTGTGAGTGTTACGGCAATTGTGACCAGCCGCCACCCTGATGGTAGCTTTACCGTGTTTGTTCCCACTGCACCAATTCCCACCTCAGGAGTGATTTATCATTTGCCTGGTGAGTGTGTGGAGTTAATGCCTAATGTGTCGGTAGAAGAAGCAATGCGTACCATTATTGGCTGCGGTTCCGGTTCGGTGGAAATGTTGTCAAAGCGAGGTGAAAAAGAGGCGAGCTAATTTTTTGTTCTTGTGGCTGTTAGCGCTTATGGCGCTTTAAATCGCGAATAATAAATCGTCCAGGGTGTAGGGCCTGTCTTAAATCCAGCTCTAATGCTGGCACTTCACTGCAAATTTGGCTGGCCAGTATTTCTGCACACATTGGCGCATAGCTTAGGCCGCGTGAGCCGTGACCTATGTTGAGATATAACCCGGGCCAAACTGAGCCGGCGATGGGAATATGAGATCGGGCATTTTTTCTTAGTAAGTCATAATCAAGTAAATAGTCATCCAGTTTGGGTGCTGGTCCTGCGATAGGCAGGTAATCGGGTGTGGTGCAGCGAAAGGCAGCACGCCCCGCCAGTGTGTTGACTGATGAGTGGTTGCGCGTTGTGTCAATAAAGGCATCGGCCATGCCTTGGTCAGTATTAACCAATTGTTTCAGGTTGGTTTGGTGATCATCGGCGCTAATTTCTGTCGAGGTTTCATGGAAGTTATACGTTGCTCCCAAGGTGTGTACATCGTTTGTTGCTGGTGCGATATAGCCTTCTCCGCACAGTACGGTTTGTAATTTTTCACTCTCAATTGTAGTTGGCAGGCTGGTTATTTGGCCGCGAATTTTCTTAATTGGCAGGTGGTTAGTTTGGCTGAATCGACCGCTATCAAATCCACAGGCAATGACCATTGCCGGAGCAGAGGCTATGGTGTTTCCAGTGTTCTCTTTCGCTTGCCAGCAGCCGTGTTCATAAGTGATGTCGGCGACCTCTGCTGTTTGAACTGTGATCAGGGGATGCTCGGCGAGCATCTGGCAGACACTGGGCGGGTTAATCCAGCCAAGCATGGGGAAAAATAGCCCATAGGCGCTGGCGAGTGAAATGCCGGCAGTTTCTTTTAATTGCACCCCACTTAGTAATTGAACGAGTTCTTCGGGGAAAAGCTCGGCAATTTTCTGAAATTGTTGTTTGTCCTTCTCTGATTGTGGCAGTACCAGTACACCACAGCGCTGTCCCGTTGATTTGTTGAGGGCGGCTTGTTGGCCATTCAGAAATTTACTGTGATATCGACTGGCATGTAACAGTGCGGCTAGCCCAAATCGTGCGAGCTGTGATGTGCCTGTCGATAGCTTGGGGTACAAAATGCCCTGCGGGTTTCCTGAGCCTTCCTGGCCGAGTGCTGGGTGGCGTTCGATGAGCGTTACTTGAACGCCACGTTCAGCAAGAGCGCGCGCGGTCGAACAGCCAGCAATACCACCTCCAAGTACGATGGCAGCCTCTGGCTTTCTAATCGTGGGGGTAAGGTACCAAGCAGGTTGGTGCCGTGAATTAAATGTGGCGGGCACCCATTCTGATTCCGATACCTCTACGGTGGTCGGGTTTGCAAACTTGCCATGGAGCATTTCCCGTTTATTGTGGAGTCCAGGTTTTTTTTCAACTTCGAAGCCAGCTGCGGCTAGTCCAGAACGTACATTGCTCGCAGAGGTAAACGTGCTAAAGGTTGTACCAGCGTCACTTAGATCAGCAATGGTTTGAAACAGCTCCTCAGACCACATTTTGGGGTTTTTAGCAGGGGAGAACCCATCGAGAAACCATGCGTCTACAACCGGATTCCCCTGCCTTTGAAACAGGGGGTGATCGCTGCCCTTGAGGGCAGAAAGCATATGGTTAGCTTCGCCAAACAAGAGTGTTAGGATAATACGGTTGTTGGCCAGTTTAAGTCGGTGGACGCCGCAAATAGCTGGTGGATATAACTGAATTAATTCGTCAGAGAGCGCTTTGAACTCCGGCCATAATTTTAGCGCCTGCTCCAAGTCATTTTTAGAAAGTGGATATTTTTCTACGGAGACAAAATGCAGGCATGCGGCTTCTGAGTCAGCGTCGGCAGTCAGATGATCTAACCAGGTTTGAGCGGTAACCAGAAAATTTAATCCGGCACCAAACCCCGTTTCACCAATAGTAAATGTACCGCCTGATTGGTTGCCCCAGCGATTGAGGAGCTCGTTTTGTTCCAAAAATACATGACGGCTTTCTTCAATGCCGCCGTCACTGTTGAAATACACATCATCAAATGTCGTTGAAACAGGGTGTCCTTCGTTGCTCCACCTTATGTTGGCATGGTGGAGAGTTACCGGCATTTGAGTTGGCATGGTGTGCTCTGTTAGCGGCTGCTTAAACCAAACTCGCCGAGCACTTGTTGGCACCAGAGTTTGATTCGTTCATCAGTGAGTTCAAATTGATTTTCGTCGTCGATGGCCAGTCCGACAAACTGCTGTTGGTCGGGCGTGAGCGCTTTTGATTCGTTAAACTCAAATCCCTCCACGGGCCAGTAGCCCACCATTTTTGCACCCTGGTTACAGGCCTTGGCCCAGAGGTATCCCATTGCATCTAGAAACCACTCGGGATAACCCACCTGATCACCCAGTCCAAATAATGCAACAGTCTTGTCTGTGAGATCCAGTGTATCGATGTCGTCCCAGATATTTTCCCAGTCTTCTTGTAGCTCCCCGTAATCCCAGGTGGGAATGCCTAGTATTAGATAGTCGTATTCTTCCATGGTGGCGACAGGTTCATCTGCCACGTTGTGAATATCGACCAGAGACTCACCCAATTCCATGCAGATTTTTTCCGAGACCATTTCTGTATAGCAAGTAGATGAGCCATAAAATAATCCAATAAGTGCATGCTTGGTGTTGGGTGAGTTGCTCATGGTCTGGGGAGTCAATTGTCTCGATTAATCAAAGTTATATATAGGGCTATTATACGGTAGCTTTAGGCTGGAATCTGTCTAGACGGCACCTTCGAAGTCCAGTTGTCGCCATGCTTCATAGACAATTAATGCCACCGTGTTGGACAGATTAATACTGCGGCTCTCAGCCTGCATGGGGATGCGTAATACTCGCTCAGGAGGAAGGGCTTGACGGAATTCTGACGTCAGGCCTCGAGTTTCCGGACCAAATACCAGTGTGTCACCGGGCTTGAATGCAATGTCTGTATAGCGAGTGTGGCCCTTGGTGCTAATCGCAAACATACGGTCTGGTTTTTCAGTGTCTACAAAGGTATTCCAGTTGGGGTGAACCTTGGCATCTTGCCATTCTCGGTAATCCAGCCCTGCTCGGCGCAGACGTTTATCATCTAACTCAAAACCGAGGGGTTCGATGAGGTGAAGCGCAAACCCAGTATTGGCGCATAGGCGGATGATATTGCCAGTATTAGGAGGAATTTCAGGTTCAAACAGAACGATGTTTAGCATAGATACAAGTTGTCTGGTTATGAGTGCATATAAACTTCTCTGCGGTATGATGCAGCTTGAGTTGCCAAATGGCCAGCGTTGGTCTGTATGTAGAATTTCAATGGCAACGATTAACCGTGTAGACGCCCTGAGACTTAATGGTTAGGCGCAGTTGTTAGGAGTAGTTATGGGAAGCCCCACTAAAGAAAGTAGTCTTGAGCATTTTAAGGCTCATCATCATCCACACCTGATTGCCAAGCGGTTAGCTGATGGGCCGGATTCTATTTATCTCAAAGAATTTATTTACGGTGCTGTGGACGGTGCCATTACTACGTTTGCCATAGTAGCGGGTGTGGCCGGAGCTGGAATGTCGGCCGGTGTCATTATTATTCTCGGTTTTGCCAATTTGCTGGCGGATGGTTTCAGTATGGCTGTGAGTAATTTTCTTGGTACACGTGCGGAGAACCAGCACCGGGTCAAGGTTCGACAAATGGAGTTGGATGAAATTGAAAAATTCCCGGAGGGAGAGGCAGAGGAAGTGAGGCAGATTTTTGCCATGAAGGGGTTTGAAGGGCAGCTGTTGGAAGATGCAGTGGAGGTGATTACCTCCGATAATGAAAAGTGGATTGATACCATGTTGCAGGAAGAGCATGGCATGTCTCTACAGGCTCACAATGCGTTTAAAGCTGGCTTGGCAACATTTGTAGCTTTTTGTTTAGTGGGGTTTGTGCCCTTGATTACCTATGTGGCTAACTGGATATCTCCTGGCTTGATTTCCAACCCCTTTGGTTGGTCCGCGGCGATGACGGGTGTCGCCTTTTTCTGGGTTGGTGCAGTGAAAGGAAAGTTTGTCTCTCACTATTGGTTGTTGTCTGGTTTGGAGACGGTTGTTGTTGGCGGTATTGCCGCTAGCATGGCTTACGGGGTTGGGGTTCTATTAAAGGGGTTGGTGGGCTGACAGCCTGTTAAGGGGCAATACCTTGCCCCTTAAATATCTTCCAGCTCTACCATTAAATCGTCAGAGAGTGATTCCAGTTCATCCTGTAGTTGCTCTCTGTTAAGCCCCGATGTGGGCAGGCTGACTTTTGCTGTGGCACGGAATAGAATTTCTGAACTCATCGGAGCGTCTTCACAGCTTGTGGTGAGTTCCTCTACATTTACATGAAGGCGGGCCAGAAGCGCCGATAATTCACCCACAATGCCTGCTCTGTCATTACCGACAACTCTCAAACACAAATGATCGCCACTTGCAGGTTGTTTGGCCTGACTGGCTTCACCACTAACACGAATCCCCTGATCGCTTAATGTTCCGAGCGCAGCTAATAGCGCTGTTTGCTCATCCTCGGAAATATCTATCAGTAAAATACCGGCAAACTTTCCGGCCAGGCGAGACATATTGCTTTCTAGCCAATTTCCGCCGTGAGTGGTGACCACCTCCGCAACTTTTTCGATAATGCCCGGGCGATCATCTGCAATAATGGTGAGGGCTAGATAGTGGTTCATGGTATGGCCTTATTAAGAGCAAGATATTAGGGGTATTATGACGTATCCATTCATAGTGGGCTATGTCCTATAAGCTATCTTTTAGCTTCTAGGGGTATAGGCCAGATGGGTCTTTGATTGATTGGTAGAAGAGGGGGTAATGCTTGTATGGCTACGCTAACTAGATTCAAGTTTGTCGCTTTGCTAATAACAGGAATGGGGTTGATGGCGCCAGTGAATGCCTGTTACAAAATGAGCCATCAAAACACAAGCATCCTGCAAGCCAATCATCGTACCCCTGAGTTTGTCCTGAGGGATAAATACCGTCACCCATTAGAAACACTAAGGTTTTTTGGTGTGGAGCCAGGAATGACAGTGGTAGAAATCTGGCCTGGAAAGGGGTGGTATACCGAAATATTGGCACCCTATGTTGGCAGCGGAAGTTTTTATGCCGCTCACTTTCCCACCGGTATTGGGGTAGATTTTTACGACAGGAATTCTGCACTATTTGTGGAAAAACTTGCTGCAGATCCAGATGTCTATCATCGGCTCAACTTGGCTGTGTTTGACCCAAAGCGAAATCAATTAACCGTGCCTGATGGTAGTGCAGACCGAGTGCTGACTTTTCGCAATGTTCATAATTGGCTGCGCTCAGAAAGTGAAGAGACTGCCTTTGCTCTGTTCTTTAAGGCATTAAAACCGGGTGGTGTGCTTGGGGTCGTAGAACATCGTGCGCTGGAGGGGACGGATTGGGAAACAATGAAAACTAGTGGTTATATGACGGAACAATATGTCATTGCGCTGGCAGAGAAGGCTGGTTTTGTATTTGAGGAAAAATCGGAAATTAACAGTAACCCCAAAGACACAAAAAACCATCCAAAGGGTGTCTGGACACTTCCTCCGACATTAAGATTACAGGAACAGGATCGAGACAAGTATCTGGCCATTGGTGAGAGTGATCGTATGACATTGAAGTTTAGAAAGCCGGAACAGCAATGAGTGTTTTTAAATGATAGAAATTCCAATAGATAGGCTTTCGCCTGAGTTGCTTGCAGCAATTATCGATGAATTCGTCCATCGAGAGGGCACGGACTACGGTGCCAGTGAAGTGAGCCTTGAATCAAAGATTCAACAAGTAAAGCGACAAATTGAGCGCGGAGATGTAGTGATAACGTTTGATCCGGAAACGGAAAACTGTAACCTGCTGACCAAGCATCAGTTTCAACGCTTTCAGCAAGAACAGCAAAGCCAGCAATGAATTATTTAATAGACCATGCCCCTTCAGGGCAAGATGCCTGTGGTACGTTAATTTTAGCTCATGGAGCAGGTGCGCCAATGGATAGCGACTATCTTCAGGCGCTGACAGGTGAGCTCAATAAAGCTGGTATGACGGTAGTGAGATTTGAATTCCCCTATATGCAACAACGGCGAAAAACGGGAAAGAAAAGGCCCCCGGATCGTACGCCGTTAATGCTTGATAGCTGGCGAGAGGTTTATGGTGAAATCTCAAGACGTGAAGGTCTCCCACAGCCTGTTCTAATTGGTGGTAAATCTATGGGCGGGCGAATGGCTAGTATGGTCGCGGATGAGATGGACGCTACAGGACTCTGCTGCTTTGGTTATCCCTTTCACGCCCCAGGCAAGCCGGAAAAAATGCGTACTGATCACCTGTTGGATATTCAAACGCCCACATTAATTTTTCAGGGAACCAGAGACCCATTTGGTAAGCCAGATGAGCTGTCACCCATTTCATTTGGTGGTAAGTTGAAGATTTACTGGTTAGAGGATGGCGATCACGACTTGAAACCTCGAAAATCATCGGGGTTATTGCAGCAGGAGCATCTCAAGACTGTGGCTGTGCTGGTAGCAGGGCTAGCTCGAAGGCTTTAGCGCAGTTTGATGGCTTTAGGTTTGTTTCAGTCGTCGAGACGGCTTTTAAGATTAACTGTTCGGGTTCGTGATATTGAATAAATAGTTGACGACACTGGTTAATATTAACAAGCAGCCAGTTGTTGATATTCTATTTCCAGACATTTTTTAGAGGGGGTAAACCCCCTCCACCCTCTTCTGACCGATGGTCTGCAGTTGAACGCTGTTCTAATCAACCGTGGCTAATTAGGATTCAACCAATGTTGAAATTGCTGCCAGAGCTTCCGGATCACGTGCTTTGATTTTATTGGCGATGTGATGCTGGAAGAAGTAGCGGAAGGCCTCTTCAGTCTTAGCTGGGTAGAGACTTTCATCGCCAGGCAGAACTGGTGTGCTGACAACTTTTTCATCGTCAATCAGCATGCCTTCCAGGGCCCCGTCGTGGTGGAGGCGCCAGCTGACCACTTCTTTCAATGTGAGGTTTTTGAAACCATCATTTGAAAGGACTGCATGTGTGCCAATCGTGTCCGGAATTTCCTGCACTACATCTCGCTCTGACTCGAAGTCGAATTCGTAGTATTCGGCTGCGGTTTCCAGTTCAATGACTTTGTGGATAGGTGCTTCGAAGAACACTTCGTCGATACCTGGATCATAGTAGCCCTCCCAATGTCCATTGAGCGGATCCTGTATTTCGGTGCACGGCATAATGTCGTCCAGCCAAGGTACGAGTCCCACTACTTCTCCATCTGCTCGAAGTGCCCAACACAGAATTTTAACACTGAAAAATTTGGTGGGATGAGCCTCGTTGGAATAAATCATTTCGAGGCCGTCGAGTTCAGGAGAAAGACGAATGATACGGCTATTAAGAGGCGAAGAGTAGGCCTCACCGGTGAACAGATCGACCACATTATCTGTGTTGTGGCCTGACGTTGAGGTAGTCATAATACACCTCCTCAATTGGTAGTTAGACCGAGCCGTACCTAGAGAGTTTCTGAGTCTGGCTAAATCTTGTATGGTGGGGAAGTAATTCAGACCACCACACTACATAAGGTACTACCGATTATCTTAAAGCACAATACCTAGGGTGTAATTTTTGTGAGCTACTATTTTGCCTATGGTTCGAATATGAATTTTGAGCGGATGAAAGCTCGTGATTTACAGGTTATAAGTGCATGTTCTGGGATGCTGGAAGGTCTTGGTTTACGCTTTAACAAGCGTTCGCGTCACGACAAAAATTTAGCCTGCGCCAACCTGGTATATGCACCCGCCGAGCGCGTGGAAGGTGTTCTCTATCACTTGGTGAACACGTCAGAGATTAGGAAGTTAGATCCCCATGAAGGCACACCGTTTATGTATAGCCGGGAATTGTTTCGGGTGCAGACCGTGGCGGGTGTTATTCCTGCTTGGACATACATTGCTAACCCTGCGGTTATAGACAACAACATTTTGCCAGCTCGTTGGTATGTAGAACATCTACTGGCGGGTAAGCCTTACCTCAGTGCCGAGTACTGGGAGCGCATTGACCAAACTCCATGCAGGGAGGCGGTCAATGTTATCTGGTAGGTGCTCTGTTGAAGAATTAAATGCAAATGAAGTAATCAGGATGTTTAATCGATTGTTTGCCGATCGTTTTAATACCCGGTTAGAGGGTGGTGGCGAAGAGCCTATTTACCTGCCAGTGGATGAGACCTGTGATGTCAATCGGCTAATTTTTCGCAGTGATTATGTGTCTAGTGCACTTCATGAAATTGCCCACTGGTGTATTGCTGGTGAGCAGCGTAGACAGCTGGTAGATTTTGGTTATTGGTATCATGCGGATGGACGCACTGAAGTGCAGCAGCGAACGTTTGAAACCGTTGAGATTAAGCCTCAGGCTTTGGAGTGGATTTTCTCGGTAGCTGCAGGGCATTCCTTTAATATTAGTGCAGATAATCTGTCGGCTGATATTGGTGCCAGTACAGCATTTGTAAAGCAGGTTGTTCATCAGGCCTGTAGTTGGTGTTCTTCGCCCATGCCTGCGCGAGCAGCGGCATTTACCAGTGCGCTCGCAGAAGTGTTTGGCACAGAACCGTTGAATTCTTTTCATTATCGAATAGTCATCGACTGATGTCGCATCCATTGTTTTTGATTGATGCATCCATTTATATTTTTCGTCATTATTTTTCATGGCCAGAAAAATGGCACAGCCAGGAAGGGTTTCCCACACAGGCGGTATATGGATATTTGAGTTTTTTGTTGACCCTGATAGAGAAGCAATCTCCGAGTTATATTGCCGCGGCATTTGATCAAAGTCTGGGTAGTTGTTTTCGTAACCGAATTTATCCCGATTATAAGGCTAACCGGCTTTTTCCTGATGAAGCATTGGCGTTTCAGTTAAATGCTTGTCATGAGGTGACTTGTCTGATGGGTATTGCCGGACTTGCCAGTCAAACACACGAAGCCGATGATATTATCGGTACGCTGGCCAGGCTGGGGCGCGAGGTTGGTCATCAGATTATTGTGTTGAGTGGCGATAAAGATTTGACTCAATTAATTGGCTCTGATGATTTAATTTGGGATTTTGGCAAGTCGGAACCCCTAGGTCAAAAAGAGATTATGGACAGGATGGGTGTTTGGCCTGAGCAGGTGGCGGACTACTTGGCACTGGTCGGTGACAGTAGTGATAATATTCCCGGCGTACCCGGTATTGGACCCAAAACAGCTTGTGCTTTACTCAAGCACTTTGGCAGCCTGGATTTGCTGTTGCAGGCCGGTGATCAGATTAAGGCGGTTCCAGTACGTGGAGCTAAACAACTGCCTGCAAAAATTGAGACCTATCGAGAACAGATTCTTATCGCGAAAAGGCTCACGGAGATTGTCGGTGATGCTGTGCTGGATGAGCCGGTACTCGATCGGCGGCCTATTGAGCTGGATGCATTGGACGATTTCTGTCAGCGTATGGGGCTGGGTGGTAGCCCAGTGAGCAGAGCTGAGAAATTGACAGCTATAGGAAGAGATTGATCCTTTGGCCATATAGATAGATAAAGTCCTAAGCGCTAGGTAGCAGAAAAATATGAAAATAGTTGCCGATGAAAACATGCCGTTAGTGAAGGAGTTGTTTTCCCCCTTCGGTGAGGTGTTGACGTTTGCTGGTCGCGAGCTGACTGCAGAACACGTCTGGGATGCGGATGTGTTGCTTGTTCGCTCTGTGACGCTAGTAAATGCTGGATTGCTGGAGGGTAGTCGGGTTAGGTTCGTGGGTTCTGCGACGATTGGTGTTGATCACGTGGACCAGCACTTCTTGGAGCAACGGGGTATTAGTTTTTCTAATGCGCCTGGTTGTAATGCCAACGCGGTTGTTCAATATGTACTTTCGGTGCTGTTTAGCGTGCGCCCACAATGGATGGAGCAAGTTGTCGGCATTGTTGGATGTGGAAATGTAGGTGGAAGACTCTATAGAACGCTGAAAGCACTTGGGGTGGACTGTCGTTGTTATGATCCCTTCTTAACTCCTGAGGTTATTCCTGATCTAGCATCATTTGAGCAGGTTCTTAAATCCGATGTACTGTGTCTGCATACCCCGTTGTCTACTGGGGGTGAGTACCCCACTTACCACCTTTTTGATGAGGCCATTCTCTCTCAACTTTCATCCGGAGCCTTGCTGATTAATGCCGGTCGAGGTGCTGTGGTGGACAATACAGCGTTGCTTCGTTTATTGCCGGAGAAATCCTGGCAAGTAGTATTGGATGTATGGGAGCAAGAGCCTGATATTTCCTTGTCGTTACTTGAGCAGGTGAATATCGGCACGCCACATATTGCGGGTTATAGCTATGATGGCAAGATCAATGGTACCAAAATGGTAAGAGATGCTTTTTGTCGTTGGTTGGGGACGGATATTCCCGAGCCACCGGTGGTGCTGGAACCAGCTGTTGAGTTAGAAGTTACCACGTTGGCCCAGGCGGTTTTGGCAACTTATGATGTGATGGAGGAGGATGCACGAATGCGGGCGGCATTGGCAGCAAAAAACGTCTCCACCTCCAAGGTGTTTGATCAGTTGCGAAAAACCTGTCCCCGGCGGCTAGAATTCATGCATTATCAAGCGGCAAAGTGTGTCCCCAAGTCTCTGCACCAGCAAATGTCCGTACTGGGGTTTGAGTAGAACCGTTATATCAATGACACTATTAGCTTGATGCTTACTATGATGGGAGCCTATTCTGGTGAGGCAGGTTTACCCTCGTTGTTATTCTCATCGTTTTCTTCGGGCTCGGAGCAGGCATCCTGAACCATATCTTCAGTAATGGGAATTTCGTTACCTTCTTCATCTATCAAGGCTGCGCCATGGAAATCCGGGTCATGGTCTTTCTTGTTGTCGTTTGTTTGTTTGTTGTTCATATCTGTGTTCATTGTTATTTCGTTAACTAATTTTACGGCGAAAGATGAACATACCATGATTGATTGTGTGGGCAAAACTCTGTGATGAAATAGTGGGGTACAATCGACCAGCAGCACATTTCTAGCGACAGTTGTGGAGTAAGTAGTGTTTAGGTTGGGTTTTATTGTTAATCCGTTGGCCGGTATTGGCGGCGCTGTGGCTCTGAAGGGTAGCGATGGCGCGGAGGTTGTTGCCGAGGCGCTATTGAAAGGTGCTGAGTTGCGAGCGCCAAAAAGGGCGTTAAGGGCCATTCAGATTGTAGCTGACAGAATTCCGGCAGAGGATGTGTCGTTCGTAACTTTTCCTGGGCCGATGGGGGAAGATGTTGTTAGGCAATGTGGTTTTGACCCACGGGTTGTCGGGGATGTTGATGTAAAGGCGACGACACCAGAAGACACAGAGCATGCAGCGAAAATGATGTCAGAAATGGATTTGGATATTATTCTGTTTGTTGGTGGAGATGGCACCGCACGAAATATCTGTAACGCCATACCAGAAGGGCAGCCAGTTCTAGGTATCCCCTCTGGTGTAAAAATGCATTCGGGTGTCTATGCCATCACGCCTGAAGCGGCTGGGGAGTTGGTTTGTCGTTTGGTGCGAGGCGAGCTTGTCGATATTCGCCAGCAGGAAGTTAGAGATATCGATGAAGAGGCTTTTCGTCAGGGAAGGGTTCGTGCTCGCTACTATGGTGATTTACTGGTGCCCGAAGAAGGACAGTTTATGCAGCACGTGAAGTCGGGAGGGCGTGAGATTGAAGCGCTTGTTCTCCAGGATATAGCTGCGACGCTAATCGAGGATATGGAGGATGACTGCCTTTATATCGTCGGTCCAGGTTCAACTACTCGAGGATTGATGGATGAGCTGGGGCTGGACAATACACTGTTGGGTGTAGACCTTATTAAAAACAATCAACTGTTGGCATCGGATGTTACTGAGGCTGATATTGAGCAGGTTATTGCAGAGACGGATGGTTGTGTGAAAATTATTATTACCCCAATTGGCGGTCAGGGGCATTTGTTGGGTCGAGGTAATCAGCAGCTAACCCCATCGATTATCAGGCAGGTGGGGCGTGAGAACCTAATTGTCATTGCAACTAAGACAAAAATCACCGAGCTTAATGGCAGGCCACTATTGGTAGACAGCAACGACCCCGCGCTAGACAAAATTTTGGCGGGGTACATACCGGTGACCACAGGTTACCGGGATCGAATCCTTTACCCTCTCAGTTAGAGAGCGACTTGAGAGAGCTTAGGTTTCTTTTTTGTATGATCATTGCGGTATTTTTCAAGGAAGTTCGCAAGTCTGCCAATAGCCTCTTCGAGATCGTCCTCACGAGGGAGAAAAACAATACGAAAATGATCCGGATTGGGCCAATTAAATGCGGTGCCTTGCACCAGCAGAATTTTTTCTTCTAACAATAAATCCAGTACTAGTTGCTCGTCATCCTCAATGGGATAAATTTCCGGATCAAGTCTTGGAAACAGATACATAGCTGCTTTGGGTTTGACACAGCTGACACCAGGAATTTGAGTCAATAGTGCCCACGCCTTGTCCCGCTGCTGCAACAACCGGCCCTCAGGACCCACCAAATCCTGAATACTTTGGTAGCCACCTAAAGCAGTTTGAATGGCGAACATGGCCGGAACATTAGCGCATAGACGCATAGATGCCAGCATCTCGATACCCTGAATATAACTACGCGCACGATGTTTAGAGCCGCTGACAATCATCCAGCCCGAACGAAAACCTGCGAGTCGGTAGGTTTTTGATAGGCCATTTAGCGTGATGCACAGTACATCGGTAGCGATCGAGCCCAAGGGAATGTGTTCTGCATCATCGTATAGGATGCGATCATAAATCTCGTCGGCATAAATTATCAGGTCGTGTTTTCTGGCCAGCTCAACAATCTGTTGCAGAACCTCTTCGCCGTATACGGCCCCTGTTGGATTGTTGGGGTTGATGACAACGATTCCGCGGGTGTTCGGGGTTATTTTTCTGGCGATGTCATTAATATCAGGTTGCCAATCTTGGGCCTCATCACATAGGTAATGAACAGCGCTGCCCCCGGCGAGTGTGACAGAGGCCGTCCATAGTGGATAGTCGGGCGCCGGAACCAGAATTTCATCGCCGTTATTGAGCAATGCTTGCATGGCCATCACAATCAGTTCGCTGACGCCATTGCCAAGAAAGATGTCATCAATTTCAACATCTGGTATTCCCTGGATCTGACAGCGCTGCATCACCGCTTTACGGGCACTGTATATACCTTTGGCATGGCAGTACCCCTGGGCTTCTGCCAGGTTATGAATGACATCGTGGATAATTTCATCTGGAGCTTCCAGGCCAAAAGAGGCGGGATTGCCGATATTCAATTTCAGAATACGGTGGCCTTCCTCTTCAAGACGGTTGGCATGATCCAGAACGGGGCCACGGATGTCGTAGCAGACGTTATCCAGTTTGTTTGATTTTTTAATGTGTGGCATAAATGGCAATAGTCTATTGTTAAGCAGTTACAAGAGAACCATTGTATATCAAATCCATGTTATAACTAAGAGAAGCAGAGATTGTTGATATGACTTTAGAGAAGGAAGGGACTGACGAATATTGGCGCGAAAGGCTTACCGATGAAGAGTTTAGAGTTTGTCGCCAGAAGGGAACAGAGCCGGCATTCACCGGAAAATACTACAATGAGAAGACTCCCGGCGTTTATTTATGTCGTTGTTGTGGTGAACCACTGTTTCATTCAGACAGTAAATATGACTCTGGCTCGGGTTGGCCTAGTTTTTACCAGCCTATAAACAGTGGTGCCGTTATTGAGCATGCTGATAGTAGCCATGGCATGAAACGGGTAGAAACTGTTTGTGCTAAGTGTGGTTCGCATCTGGGGCATGTGTTCCCGGATGGCCCAGAGCCCACAGGTCTGAGGTATTGCACAAACTCCATTTCTCTAAAACATGAGAAGTAACGGGGCAAATTAGGGATATATTTCCCTTATTTAAGGGTCCTCGATTATCCTTTAACTCATTGAATTGTTGAGGCTTTTGTTTTATTAAGTTATGGCCGGGTAAAATTTCTTAGAGGATAATTTAAAGAGTAGGGTTGACAGCATAGGGTCCTCTTCTTAGAATGCGCGCCTCTCTTGAAGAGAACAGTTTTGTCCCGTTCGTCTAGAGGCCTAGGACACCGCCCTTTCACGGCGGTAACAGGGGTTCGACTCCCCTACGGGACGCCATTTTTGCTTTCTTTACCCTGTAAAGACAGCGCGGGAATAGCTCAGTTGGTAGAGCGCAACCTTGCCAAGGTTGAGGTCGCCGGTTCGAACCCGGTTTCCCGCTCCAAATAAAAGCGCAGAGTTTTAAGCTCTGCGCTTTTTTTGTTTAATCTCCCCGTGATTCTCTAAAGTGCTTTAAACTACCCATTCAGATATTTTTGCAATTATTTTGCATGGTTTCAGTGTTGGATCTTCAGCGTAGTATGTGTGCTCGATTAAGTTAGTTCTTCTAGTTATCAGCACGATCTTCTGGAACTCGGAAACAAAGTACATAAAAAATTCATTATTGAGATGTTATGACGTCAGCATTATCTATACATAATCTACACAAAGTATACGACAGCGGTTTTGAAGCGTTAAAAGGTGTTGATCTTGAGGTGCAGCCAGGAGATTTTTTTGCTCTGCTTGGCCCCAATGGGGCCGGTAAGTCTACAACGATTGGTGTCATTTGCTCGTTGGTTAAGAAAACCAGTGGTGAGGTCAGTATTTTTGGGACAAATATAGATCAGAATTTTTCCCTGGCTAAACAAGATATTGGGGTAGTGCCTCAAGAATTTAATTTTAATCAGTTTGAAAAAGTGTTTGATATTGTCAAAACGCAGGCAGGTTATTTTGGCTTGCCTATAAAGCTGGCTGAGCAGAGAGCAGAGAAATACCTTAAACAGTTAGGTTTGTGGGATAAGCGTAATCAGCCATCAAGAAGTTTGTCGGGGGGAATGAAGCGTCGATTGATGATAGCGCGTGCGTTGGTGCATGAGCCGAAGTTATTGATTTTGG
Organism: Porticoccus sp.; assembly: GCA_041581635.1. Classification (GTDB taxonomy): domain Bacteria; phylum Pseudomonadota; class Gammaproteobacteria; order Pseudomonadales; family Porticoccaceae; genus Porticoccus. Next base: position 49,201 of record JBFICW010000018.1, read on the forward strand.
ATGAACCTACAGCAGGCGTAGATATTGAGCTGCGCCGCTCTATGTGGCTTTTTTTAAAGGAGATTAACGCCAAGGGTGTCACCATTATTCTTACCACTCACTATCTGGAAGAAGCCGAGAGCCTGTGTCGGAATGTGGCCATTATAGACAGGGGTAGAATTGTCCAGAATACCTCGACCAAGGAGCTGTTAAGACAGTTAACTAAAGAGGTGTTTATTTTGGATACACAGGAGGAATTAACAGCACTTCCCCCCATCGGCGACTACCAGGGGCAATTGATCGACAGTCATACCCTTGAGGTGATAGTAGAAAAACATCAGTCACTGAACCCACTTTTTACTAGTTTAAGCGAGAGCGGCATTCAAGTTGTCAGCATGCGTAATAAAGCTAATAGACTCGAGGAGCTATTTGTTTCGTTAGTGGAATCACACGATGTCCACGGTAAGGATGGTGACGATAGGGGCCAACTGGATGGCGGTGAAACTATTGAGGTGGCTACGTCATGAATTCAAGAGAGCAGTGGGTAGCGTTTAGCACGATCGTCATAAAAGAAGTTCGACGGTTTACCCGGATTTGGCTGCAGACCTTACTGCCGCCTGCAATAACTATCGTCCTCTACTTCGTTATCTTTGGTACATTGATTGGCCCGCGAATTGGTCAAATGTCTGGCTTTAGCTACATTCAATTTGTAGTGCCGGGGTTAATCATGATGTCGGTAATTACAAATTCTTACTCCAATGTTGTGTCGTCTTTTTATGGCACAAAATTTCAGCGAAGCGTGGAAGAGTTACTAGTGTCACCCGTTCCCAACTATATAATTTTGTTAGGTTACGTCATTGGTGGGGTCTCTCGAGGATTGATGGTTGGCTTGATCGTGACATTGTTGTCGCTATTTTTTACAGAGCTGCAGGTAAGTAGCATTCCCGTCACCGTAGGTATCGTTTTTTTAACGGCGGTGTTATTTTCTCTGGCGGGGTTTATCAATGCCGTGTTTGCCAACAGCTTTGATGATATTTCTATTATCCCGACATTTGTTCTGACCCCGCTGACCTATTTAGGTGGTGTGTTTTATTCTATCAATATGTTGCCCGAGTTTTGGCAGGGCGTATCACAATTGAATCCTATTCTGTATATGGTTAATGCATTTCGCTATGGATTGCTCGGGGTTACCGATATTAACGTCCTCTGGGCTTTCGCCATGGTGATCAGTTTCTGTGTGGTGCTGTTTGTGTATTCTCTGTACCTGCTCGATCATGGGAAAAAACTGCGTAGCTAATATTGTGAGTGAAGATAGCCAATGAAGATGACGAAAGGAGATTGCTGGTGAGCGATAATGAGCTACTGTTGGGTGTTGAAACGGCCTACCCAACGTCCTACAGCGCAGATTGGTTATGTTCTATTCCTCGCGCCCAAGGCCGCGAAATGCTGGGTGTTTCAGCGGTCTTGCCATTTTCAGGTTTTGATTTGTGGACAGCCTATGAGCTGTCGTGGCTTAACCCAAAAGGTAAGCCTGTGGTGGCTGTGGCTGATATTTCCATACCCTGCGATACAGAAAACTTGGTGGAATCAAAGTCACTTAAGTTATATCTAAATTCGATTAATCAAGAACGCTATCGCTCTGTACAAGAGGTGATTTCTATTCTGGAAAAGGATCTTTCAGAGTGTGTGAAAGGTCCGGTGCTTGTCGATATACATACACCTGAAAATTTTCGTCACCGGGGTTTATCGTTGTTCCCGGGTGTTTGTCTCGATGATATGGATATTGATATGGTGGTAGATGCCTACGAGCCCGACCCATCATTACTGCGATTGAATGAGAGCGGTGGGGTCGTTTCGGAATCATTCTATAGCCATCTCTTAAAGACGAACTGTCCAGTGACGGGGCAGCCCGATTGGGCAAGCATCCTTGTTCGTTATACCGGTTGGCCCATAGATCCAGAAGGACTACTGAAATATATTATTTCTTACCGCAATCACCAGGGTTTTCATGAGCAGTGTGTTGAGCAAATTTTTGCCGAAATTAATGAGCTTTGTCAGCCCGATGAGCTGGAAGTTTATGCTCGATATACCCGGAGGGGTGGACTGGACATCAATCCGTATCGCAGTTCACAAAAAATGACGCCGCCTAAGTTACGCCTGTTCAGACAATAGTGCGTGATATCTTGTTGAGCGAATCTAGAGAGAAATCAGGAGTGGTTCTGATGTGGGGTTACACGCTAGAAAATATCCTTGCTCTCTAGATGATTGGCCGCATCGATAAGTGATTTTATGATTTTCTCTTTATCGTAGTTGCGTACTCGATCCAAATCCATATATATGGAAAAGCCATTGGTCAGGTGTTCGAAGTAGGTTTGATTCTTCCCAAGATTTTTACGTAGATCTATTGCCGCGTGCACCTGAACTGGTTGTTGGTAGCCTTTTACCTGAATTTCACCCTTATCCTGGCACATGATCAAGTCTTTTACATGAGAGTAGGTCTCATGAGAGATAAGAATTTCTCCCGGCTCGGCGGCAGATTCCAGTCGGCTTGCCAGGTTTACTTCGGTGCCTAGGAGCGTGTAGTCCAAACGATTTTCAGTGCCAAAGTTACCTACGGTACAGAACCCGGTATTGATACCCATTCTTATTTCCAGTGGTTTCTGAATTCCCTGATTGATCCACCGCTGCTGTAATTCCTTCATATGCTTTTTCATGGCGATAGCCATGGAGACAGCTGCCACACAGTCCTCTTTTGCTCCTTGGCTGGTGGGGTCACCAAAAAACACCATGATGGCATCACCAATAAACTTGTCGATGGTGCCGCCATATTTCAAGGCGATATCAGACATTTCGGTGAGATAGTTGTTAAGTAAGTTGGTCAATGCATCGGCTTCCATTTCTTCAGCTAATTCACTAAACCCCTGGATGTCTGAAAAGAAAATAGTCAGTTTTTTTCGGTTGGTTTCGAGTTTTACGCCCTTGCCGGAAAGTATCGCTGCACGCAGTGTCGGTGATAGGTATTTGGATAGGTGATAGTTTCTCAGTTTCATTTGCATCAGCTGTTGCCCTATTGTGGCTACTTTTTCTGATGCCTGCTGTATTTGGTTAAAGGAACTGAGTCCATAGGTGCACACGTAAAGGCCTAAAGCAATCAGTGGGGCGATGCTAGTATGCAGGTCGGGCGCTATTTGTAAGTGAGGTTGCTTGATGAGCATTAAGATAATAATCCCAAGCCCCAGGATAAGGTTGTCGGGTACTAGCCGTTTAAGTCCGCCGTTAACCAGTGCGTTGAACTGCAGGGTCAGTATAAATACCAGCGTGGGGAACAGGTCGAAGTCAATGAGGACAATCAGACCGCCCAGAAGAAATGCATCAATATAGCCCAGGGCCTTGGTGACAGAGCCTTGCTTGGGACTATCTCCGACGCGGCATAGAAAGTGGGATATCAGGATATAAATAATTGTCGCCAGTATGATGGCGACCAACGTAAAGTCGTAACCATGCTTAGCTTGGGATGCAATTAATGTGGTAATGCCTGCCAATCCCACCAAAAAACGGAAAAGGCTTTGGTAGAAGATGAATCTTCTCGTCTCTTTCGTGCGCTCAGTATTCATCCTGTAAGATGGTGACTCCCGTGCTCATGGTCGTGCAAACAATTACACGATGTATGGCCAGAAAAGTCCATTATTTACTTATGGGTAATAGTTTTTGTAATCAACTATTTTTTTGAAACGGTTAAAGGGTCTTTGTTAATGCTCGCAACAACCATCTGAGAAAAAAGGGAGGGGTAATGGATGCGCTAACAGCTCTACAGAAGAGGGTTTCATCGCCACGATTGGTTGAGCCGGCACCTCAAGGTGTGGTTCTCGAAAATATTAAAAAATCTGCATTTCGAGCGGCAGACCATGGACGTATGCGTCCGTGGCGATTTTTGGTTCTTGAGGAGCCGGGTTTGAAGGAATTAGGTGCGTTGTTTGTTAAATCTGCCGAGGCAAATGGTGTGGATTTGACTGAAAAGGGACGGGAGAAGCTCGCTAAGCGGCCACAGCGGGCTCCAATGATAATTGTGGCAATTGCCAGCTGTCGTGAAAATCCTAAAGTGCCTGATATAGAGCAAACTATTTCAGCGGGAGCGGCTGTGCAGAATATGATTACTGCGGCATATGCCCAAGGGGTTGGCGCTATCTGGCGTACGGGTGATGTTGCCTATGATAAAACCGTTATGGAGGGGCTGGGACTCGGTGTGGCGGAGAAAATTGTGGGTTTTTTATACTTGGGCACAGTTCAAGGGAGAGTCCCTAAAGCGCCACAATTAGATTCGAATGAATACTTTCAGTCATGGCCATGAGAATTGCTTTTTTCAGGTTGCTTGTGTAGAGTTGCGCACCTCAAAATACAGGGTGAGGTGTCCGAGTGGCCGAAGGAGCACGCCTGGAAAGTGTGTGTACGGAAACGTACCGAGGGTTCGAATCCCTC
>JBFICW010000019.1:0-48518 GCA_041581635.1 Porticoccus sp.
AGCTACACGCTAAAACGATTCAAAGAAGATAGTTTTGTCATGATACTGCCCAACACGGGGGCAGATGCAGGCTTGCTGTTTGCCTCCCACCTATGTGAAGTGGTTGAGAAAACCACCTTTGACCTCAACAACCAAACTATGTCTTTAACCCTGGGCATTGGCGCTACGGTTATCAGCGAAACAGTCTCCACTGCCGAATGCTGTATAGAACATGCTTTAAATGCAATAACTGAGCTCCACATGGAACACGACAGCACCGATTATGCCAACGGTGCAAAACTGTACGAATCCAGTGTTGGCCCAGAGTTTACAGAGGAAGATGTTGAAGATATTGCCAAGACAATGCTCGCTGAAAAGCAGTTTGAGTTACTGTACCAGCCTGTTATTCCGCTTCATGGGGAGCCTCAAGAGTTCTACGAAGTACTGATGCAGGTTAAACCTGAAGCAACCGGCGACCACCTCCCTGAACACTTTATTGCCAAAGTATTTAAAACACCCACCGCTATTGAGATTGACCACTGGGTTGTCCTTGAGTCCATCAAGACCCTCGCTGAAAAATTAAAAACAGCACCAGCTACCAGGTTATTCATCAACATCAGTGGGCACACCATTGCCGACGAGGGCTTTACCCCCTGGCTGAAAGTTGCTCTTAAAGCATCTGGATTACTTCCTAAACATTTGGTATTTCAACTGCGTGAAATTGATGTGGCCAGACAATTCCACCGTTCCGTCTCGTTAATCGAAGAGCTGTCCCGAATTAATGGGGATGTTGCACTGTCTCATTTTGGACTCGCCATTGAGCCAATGAAACTATTGAAAAAGCTCTCCGTTAATTTTGTAAAATTCGACAGCGTGATTATTGAGAACGCCAATGAAAGTGAGGATGGTGTAGAAGAGGTTGAAACCCTGATTAACTCGCTGAAAGCCGAAGATGAACAAATTATCGTTCCCTTTGTGGAGCGAGCCGACATGATCCCCACCCTTTGGCGTTGTGGTGTTCACTATATACAGGGACACTTCTTACAGCCGCCTCTGCCGATGATGAACTACGACTTCAGTGACGAAAACTAAGAGAGTTAACTCTCCGTCACACCACGAGAACAGATAAACACTATTGCAAATGCAACGTGTCCCTGTCGCTGAAGCCCATCAGATAAAGAATGCCATCCAACCCGAGTTTTGAAATGGACTGCTTGGCGTTGGCTTTCACTAAAGGTTTGGCCCGAAAAGCAATACCCAAACCGGCAATACTCAACATCGGCAAATCATTTGCGCCGTCACCCACGGCAATAACTTGCTCTAGATCGATGTTTTCACCCGCAGCAATTTCTCTTAACAACTGAGCTTTTCGCTGGCCGTCCACCACCTCACCTGAAACATTGCCTGTGACTTTGCCATCAACAATTTCAAGCTGATTAGCGTAGACGTAATCTATGCCCAGTTTTTCCTGAACCCGTTCGGCAAAGTAATCAAAACCACCAGAGAGAATAGCGGTTTTATAGCCAAGCCGTTTCAGCGTGGACATCAAGGCTTCAGCACCTTCAGTAAGCTGCAAACGCTTCGTTACACCCTCGAGCACCGATTCATCCAAACCTTTTAGTAGCGCCATTCTTCTGGCAAAACTTTCTTTAAAATCCAGTTCACCACGCATTGCAGACTCCGTAATAGCCGAAACCTGCTCTCCAACCCCAGCCTCTTTCGCCAACTCATCAATCACTTCCGCATCGATCAATGTGGAGTCCATATCAAAGACCACGAGGCGGCGATTACGGCGATAGATATTATCTTCCTGATAAGCCACATCTACATCCATTTCTGCTGACAACTCCAGCAAAGACGCACGAAGTGAAGACATGTCTGCAGGTACCCCTCGCAGAGAAAACTCCACACAGGCTTTACTGTCATCATCGATCCGCTCCAGTGGCACACGACCAGACAACCGAGTAATTTTGTCGATATTAAGCCCATGTTCCACCGTTACCGATGTAACTCGCGCAATGTGTTGAGCGGAAACCCGACGTGCCAGCAATGTCACTATATGACGAGGCTTGCCTTGCTGCCCAACCCAGAGCTCATAACTTTCTTCTGAAATGGATTGAAATTTAACGTTCATATCCATCGCATGGAGGCTGTAGAGAATTTCTTTCTGAACTTGTGCTGCCACTTGAGTTTCTGGAATGTTTGCAAGAATGCCAAGGTTTAAACTATCGTGAATAACGGCTTGCCCAATATCCAAAATATCGGAACCGTGTTCCACCAGCACTTCAGACACAGCACGAGTAACGCCCGGCTTATCTTCTCCAGACACATTGATCAGTAAAATTTCTCTCACAGTAGCTTCCATCACAGGTGGCTCAGGCCACAACGACTTTCATATTGAGCGGGTATTATAGGAGAGCCAGGAATAAGATAGAATGCGCCCATTGCACAAACCTGTTGAAAACAAACGCCACACCGGCAAACTTATACTAATTTAACCCAATAGAAAGAGGGCTCAATGGGCACAACCTGTAAATTGTTTGCCAAAAGACTGCCTACATTGACACTGATAACCACGCTAACGATAGGCTTGGTGATTGCTCTGGTTCTCAATTTTCAATTAAACGCCCTTGCCTCTCAACAACGCAACAATCTCGGTTTAACACTTGCTTCTCAGCTGGCAAAAATAGTGCGCGACGCCGTTATTCATCAAGACACTCTGAGCCTGCAGGTTGAAGTCGACGAAATGCTTTCTCTCGAAGGCGTACGGCGTGCTTCAGTTTACGATGCAAGTAACCGTCTATTGGTGCAGGCTCAACATGAGCAGATAAAAACCAACCAGTTAAGCTCACATACCAGCCCCATTGATATTGAAAACACCACTGCAGGTTATGTGACCATCGAACTGAATCGGCAGTATTTCTTTGCTCCCTACAGAGAGCTGCTCCAACTGTTTATTTTCCTCTGGCTTGTCATAACCGCATCCCTAACATTGTTTTCTGGCCATTTAGGAAAACAGGTGTCGGCCAGACTCAACCGCCTCTCCCAACAATTACCCGGCGACGACTCAGAAAACCTAGATGAACTCGGCATCCTGGAAAGACGTCTAGAGCCACTGCTGGCCACCCGACGACAACTACCCGCAGACCTGGGCAACTATCAGAGCTCTATTCTTGGCATTGCCTGTAAAAACCTGCCGAGGCTTAAAAGCTTGCTCAACAAGGAACACTTTGAGACGCTAATGACGCGCCTGGACTATTTGGTAGACGATGCTGCAGAGCTATATGGAGCCACTCGCCTCAGCTCGGGCCATTACAGTATTCACCTTGAATTCCATAGCATTACCGATGACGGCGACCACCGTCTTCGTGCCATTTACTGCGCCACGGCATTGTTTCAACTGACGCACCAACTATTAACCACTCAGGGGGTTACCGTTGAATTGGCCGGCGCTATTTCAAGTGCAGAACAGACTCCCTCAACATCCAAACTACTTAACGAGCTGAATCACGAGAATCGTCTCAAGCGCCTAACCTCGCTATTAGAAAAATCGGCCGTTGGGGAAATATTGCTGGATAACGCTACCGGCTCCCACCCCTCTCTCGATGAAATCGACCTGTCTCCACTGAGTGAAAACGATGCCCTATATCGACTAAATGCGCTAAACGATGACGCGCAACAACTAGTCTCTCGGCAATTGACCCTTCTCACTCGAAACCAATAAACAAACCACTCAATAAAAGACTTTACTTAAAACCCTACCGCATAGATTACCTTTACGTTAACGTAAAGGTAATCTATGCTTCAAATGACAACGTCGCAAAGAGCATCTCCACAATGCCCAACAACAGGACCGAATACAGCATTAGCGAATTATCCCATGAGTTTGGGATTACCACTCGAAGTATCAGGCACTACGAGGATATTGGCCTACTAGCCCCCCAGCGAAGTGGTCAAACTCGTATTTACACAACGGCAGACCGAACCAAACTCAAACTGATTCTTCGAGGTAAACGACTTGGGTTCAGCCTTAAAGAAAGCCGTGAAATTGTTGAAATGTACGACCCCGCCAAAGGTAACACCTCTCAGCTAAAACACCTGATTGAGAAGATCCAACAGCAGCGGGAAAAGCTGAAACATCAATTGAACGACATACATCAAATGATGCATGACTTACAAGACGCCGAAAATTCATGTTTGGCAGCGCTCAATAAAACGGACTAAACCAAACCGATTCATAATGGCTTGGGAGGTATCACACCATGAACAACACCTACCCTGACCTCAATTTCCACCTTGGCGAAGATATCCATCTGTTGCGCCACAGCATCAACAAATTTGCCCAAACAGAACTTGCACCCAGGGCTGCAGACATCGATCAGGCAAACGAATTTCCCTCAGACATGTGGCACAAATTAGGAGAACTGGGTCTATTAGGCATAACGGTATCTGAAGAGTATGGCGGAGCGGGTATGGGTTATTTGGCCCACGTGGTGGCTATGGAAGAAATTTCCCGAGCCTCAGCATCGGTAGGCCTTTCCTACGCAGCCCACTCCAATCTTTGCGTCAACCAGATATTCAGACATGGTAGCCAACAACAAAAAACCACCTACCTGCCGAAACTCTGTAGCGGAGAACATGTTGGCGCGCTCGCCATGTCGGAACCCAATGCGGGATCCGACGTGAAAAGCATGAAGCTCAGAGCCGACAGGCAGGGTGACAAATATCTCCTGAATGGGAACAAAATGTGGATTACCAATGGTCCTGATGCCGACACCTACGTTGTCTATGCCAGAACGGACAAGTCAGAAAACCCAAAAAGTTTCACCGCCTTTATCGTCGAACGAAATTTCCCGGGATTCTCCCGCCATCAGAAACTGGACAAGTTAGGTATGCGAGGCTCCAACACCTGTGAGTTGGTTTTTGAAAACGCTGAAGTGCCAGACACGAATATATTGGGCAAAGAAGGCGGAGGCATGGCGATACTAATGTCGGGCTTGGATTATGAACGCACGGTGCTCTCCGGGGGACCCGTGGGCATCATGCAAGCCTGCATGGACACCGTACTACCCTACGTTCACGACCGAAAACAATTTGGCCAGGCAATCGGAGAATTCCAACTTATCCAGGCTAAGCTGGCCGATATGTATGCGGGCCTCAGCGCCTGCCGGGCCTATCTCTATGCTGTCGCAACAGCCTGCGATCACGGCGAGAACTCCAGAAAAGACGCCGCAGCGGTCATCCTGTTTACGGCGGAGATGGCCACAAAAGTTGCTCTGGACACCATTCAATTACTGGGGGGCAATGGCTATACAAACGATTTTCCTGCGGGCCGGCTACTACGCGATGCCAAGCTGTATGAAATAGGTGCTGGTACCAGTGAAATACGGCGGATGTTAATTGGCCGGGAACTTTTCAACGAAACAAAATAGACAACCTCATAAGTGCTCTTTAAATAGGCAGAGGTAACCGTAATGGCAACTATACAATCAAATATAGATATTAAATCAGACGACTATCTAAACAACCGACAGCACATGCAGGTGCATGTGGAGAACCTCAATGCACGACTCAATCAGATTAACCGCGGAGGGGATAAAAAATCCTGCGAACGTCATAAATCCAGAGGCAAGTTATTGCCCCGGGAACGCATTAAATTATTACTCGATCGCGACGCCTGCTTTCTGGAACTCTCCCAACTGGCGGCCTGGGATGTCTATAACGATTATGTCCCCGCTGCAGGCTTAATTACGGGTATAGGTCAGGTGAACCAACAAACCTGCATGATTATCGCGAACGATGCCACGGTAAAGGGCGGAACCTACTACCCTCTCACCGTAAAAAAACATCTACGAGCCCAACAAATTGCCATGGAAAACAATCTGCCCTGTATCTACCTAGTGGATTCGGGTGGTGCCCACTTGCCACATCAAGATGAGGTATTTCCTGACCGTGAACACTTCGGTCGAATATTTTTTAATCAGGCCAACATGTCGGCACAAAACATCCCGCAAATTGCGGTGGTGATGGGTTCCTGTACCGCAGGGGGCGCCTACGTCCCAGCCATGGCTGACGAAGCTATTATTGTAAAAGATCAGGGCACTATCTTTATTGGTGGCCCGCCACTGGTTAAAGCTGCAACAGGAGAAACCGTCACTGCAGAACAACTTGGTGGCGCCGAATTACACTGCCGCATATCTGGCGTCGCCGATCATTATGCTGAAAATGACCAGCATGCAATGCAGCTGGCTCGCCAGTGCATCAGCCATTTGAATAGACATCAACCAAACCAGCAAACCCTCAACACTCCCGTGGAACCACTTTACAACGTAGAAGAAATCTACGGCATCATTCCCCACAACCCGCATTACACCTATAACGTACGGGAAGTTATTGCCAGAATCGTGGATGGGTCGGAGTTCGATGAGTTCAAAACACTTTATGGCACAACCCTGGTTTGTGGGTTTGCCCATTTACTAGGGCATCACGTTGGCATTATCGCCAACAACGGTATTCTATTTAGTGAGTCCGCATTAAAAGGTACCCACTTTATTGAGCTATGCAGCCAACGAAAAATCCCCCTTATTTTCCTGCAAAACATCACTGGTTTTATGGTGGGCAAACACCATGAAGAAAAAGGTATCGCCAAGCATGGTGCAAAAATGGTGGCAGCCGTAGCCTGCGCTAGAGTTCCTAAATTCACTATCATTATCGGCGGCTCATTTGGTGCAGGAAACTATGGGATGTGTGGTCGCGCTTACGACCCCCGCTTTCTATTTATGTGGCCCAATGCACGCATCTCAGTCATGGGCGGAGAACAAGCTGCCAGTGTGCTGGCACAAGTTAAGCGAGAACAACACCAGAAAGAGGAAAAGCCCTGGACCGAAGAAATTGAAGCCGCCGTTAAACTCCCCGTAATAAAACAGTATGAAACTCAGGGAAACCCTGAATATGCATCGGCAAGACTCTGGGACGATGGCGTAATTGACCCCATGGACACACGAAAAATATTAGGGTTATCACTTGCCGCTGCATTACACAAACCCATTGACGATACACATTTTGGCATATTCAGAATGTAGGCTTTATAGCCACTAGGAGTTAACCGATGACCAACCCGGTGATCACCACAACAGATGCCAGCGGCGTCACCACCATCACTCTCAACAGGCAAAAAAAACACAATGCCTTTGATGATCAGATGGTTGCCAAGCTAACCGCGGCATTAGAAAAAACCATGGCCAATCCAAAAACCCGAGTTCTGGTACTTGCTGCAGAAGGGACAACTTTTTCTGCAGGAGCCGACCTTCACTGGATGAAACGGGCTGGGCAATACAGCTATGAAGACAATCTCAATGATGCGGAATCGCTGGCACACCTGCTAAAAACAATGAATGAAATGCCGCTGCCGACCATTGCCAAAGTTCAGGGGCCTGCCTTTGGGGGGGCACTGGGCCTAATCAGCTGCTGTGATATCTCCATTGCGACAACAAATGCATCATTTGCTTTTAGCGAAGTAAAAATCGGCCTAATTCCAGCCACGATTAGCCCCTACATAATAGAAGCCATCGGAGTTCACAAAGCGAGACAATATTTCACGACGGGGGAAACTTTCGATGCCAAGAAGGCTGCTCAATTAGGGTTAATCAATGAAGTGGTTGAAGAAATGCAACTGGACGACGCCATAGCTCAGCTCATTGCAACGCTACTAAAAAACAGCCCCGCAGCGATGCAAGCAGCCAAACAGTTAACACGGGATCTCGGGCGCAAACCTGTGAATGATGCGCTAATTAAGGACACCTGCAGACGTATTGCCGATATTAGGCTTTCCAAAGAAGGTCAAGAAGGGTTATCTGCCTTTCTGGAAAAACGCCAACCCAGTTGGCAACGGGAAAACCAGACCAATGGATCGGCATGAGTGGGAAGCAATAAAAATGACATGTACGTCTAAACAATTCATTTAGACGTACATGCAGCTAATCGACGTATAAACGTTAGAGCAGGATTAATTGGTCAGTGGACGGCCAATTTCAAAATCGATGCCTTCGATTTCCGATTCATCGACCAACTTATGAATATACTGCGCAATCGCTTTACGCTGACCAAACTCCATCAACATATTAGCGACATCATTTTTAACCTGATCATATTCCAGCTGTTTTCCAGGCAACTTCTTGTCAATATAGACCACGTGAAAACCATAACGAGATTCAACAGGGTCTTTAGCCAAACCTTCTTCAAGCTCAAAGACTGCAGCTTCAAACTCAGGAGTGGTCTGGCCTTGGGTAATCTGCCCCAAACTACCACCCGTTTCCTTTGAAGGGCAATCCGAGTGCTCATTTGCCAAAGCTTCAAACTGATCAAACGACTCAACCAACTTTGAAATCAGCGACTCCGCAGCTGCTTTAGCTGTGGCTCTTTTTTCTTCATCTTCTGGGTCAGCGCCCAACAGAATATGTTTTAACTCCATCAGATCCTGGCTGACAAACTGACTCTTGTTTGCATCAAAGTATCGACGACATTCTTCTTCCGTGACCTCTTGCGGGGAAGCTTCCTGCTCAATTAATCGGCCAATGATGGTTTCTTCTGGGGGTATTTCACTTACCTCAGGCAGATCCTGATCCAGACCTAACTCTCTGGCTTTCTGTAACAGCAGCAGTTGAATAATCAGTACTTCGGAGGACTTTTGGATGGCCGATTCCTGTGATTCTGCCGCGTGATATTGCATCTCACGCGCTACTTCATCTGGGGTAATGACGGTGCCATTAACCTTGATTTCTGAAATTTCAATGGGTGTTTGATTAGTGGAGTCAGTATTGGAAGAGCAGTTCATAGGGATGTTCTCTAATTACGGTTTGTCATAGAAAAGGCCGGAAAGATAGGCCGGGACAAATTTCAACGACTCGTCAAAACTATACGTCCCGGCCTTCCACTGCTAAACACGATTCAGATTAAGCGCGCTTTTGGCGAACAATCTGATAATTGCGTAGCAAATATTTTACCGGCGCGGCCAAACCGCTAATGATATGAACTAGACGGGTAAAAGGGAAGATCAAGAACAAAGTCATTCCCAAAAATACGTGTAGCTTATACACCAAACCGACTGAAGCAATTGACGCAGCAGCCTCCATCGGACGGAAAAGTACAATTGACTGGGCCCAATCCGCCAACATCACCATCACTGATCCATCCATATGATGACTTGAGGCGAAGATAGTGCTCAGCCCAAGTATCAGCTGTATGTAAAGTAAGATAAGCACCAAATTGTCGGAGAAGCTGCTGCTCGCCTTAACTCTTTCATCCGTAAAGCGACGATAGATCAGCATAGTCATGCCGACAAAACACAGCGCACCAAACACCCCGCCAGACACCATTGCCAACAACTGCTTGTTAGGTGTGGAAATAACATGGTGGTAAATAACCTCAGGGGTCAGCAAACCAACAAAGTGGCCAGCCAGGACAAATAACACCCCCACGTGGAAGGCGTTACTGGCTATGCGCATGCCCTTAGTCCGTAAAACCTGGCTGGAACCCGCCTTCCAGGAATACTGCTCACGATCGTAACGAACCCAGCAGCCGACCAAACAGACTATAGCTGCCACATAAGGGTACAGGCCAAATAAGATAGTATTACTATTCATGGATCACTCCTTAAATTTGCCTTAATTTGCCCAGCGAACCGCTACGGCTTCATTGGCTGATTTTTTAGGTGGTACCGGTGTTGAAGATGAACAACCGCTGCCAAGGGCATCGCCAGCACCAAAGGTGACAGCTTCTTCCTCCCAGATTTTGTCCAACTCTTCGGGGGTATCATCCCGTTTTTCACCAGCCACTTTTTCGCGCAATTCACTGATATCGACATTAACGCCACTGATCATCAGTAGCGAATCAAACAGTGCAGCATAGGCTGACTCACGCTCCTGTAGGCGAGCACTGAGCACACCGAGAATATGACTGATATCAGACAAACCCTCTCGCACTTCAAGGTCCGGGCGATGTGCCAGAAACTCCAGGTGTAGAGGAATATGATCAGGCAGCTCCCGAGCATTGATATTGAATCCATGCGCCTCATAAATACTCAGCAAATCGACCATTGCCTGACCACGATCGCGGGACTCACCATGTACGTGTTCAAACAGCAACAGAGACAGTGAGCGACCACGGTCAAATAGTCCCGTGTAGGCTTCCTGAGCGTCCAGTAGATCACCGTCATAAATTTCATGGAGCAGGTGAACCAACTGTTGGCGCATATCGGGAGAAATCTCCCGCGCACTATTGATAACAGCCTCAATGCCCGAGACCTGGGCCTGAAGTTCAGCCCTGGGGTAGTCCATCAGTCGAGAAATTACCTTAATAATATCCATTAGACTATTCCTCCCAAACCTGAACGGTGTCAATCACATCCCTACGAGTGGTTTTCTTGGTACCAAACAAGTTGATATCCGATTCACCCGTGGAACAACCATTACCAAAGGAGAAGCCACAGCCGCCACGCTCTGCAAAGGCTTCCGACATTGCCTCTTCGCGGTGAGCGGTAGGAATCACGTAGCGATCTTCATAGTTGGCAATCGCCAGATAGCGGTACATATCCTCTACCTGAAGTTCACTCAAACCAACCTCTTCCAGCACCTGTAAATCCTGCGTGCTGTCCACAATTTGTGAACGCTTATAGGCACGCATGGCTAACAGTCGCTTGAGTGCCAACTTGACGGGCTCTTCATCTCCCGCGGTAAGCAAATTCGCCAGATATTGCACGGGAATACGCAGTGAATCCACGTCCGGGATAATACCGTTCATGCCCATATGACCCGCATCGACAGCGGACTGGATTGGTGACAGCGGTGGCACATACCAAACCATCGGAAGAGTGCGATACTCTGGGTGCAACGGCAGTGCCAGCTGCCAATCCACCGCCAGCTTGTACACGGGCGATTGTTGAGCGGCCGTAATCGTTGAGTCTGGAATGCCGTCTTTTCTCGCCTGTGCAATAACTGCTGGATCATTCGGATCGAGAAAAATCTCCAGTTGCTTCTTATACAGATCCTTCTCATTTTCAGTACTGGCCACTTCCTGAATTTTATCGGCGTCATACAGCAGCACACCCAGGTAACGAATTCGGCCCACACAGGTTTCAGAACAAACGGTTGGCTGACCCGATTCAATTCGGGGATAACAGAAGATACATTTTTCTGATTTGCCGGATTTCCAGTTAAAGTAGATTTTCTTGTAAGGGCAACCGGATACACACATTCGCCAGCCACGACACTTCTCCTGATCGATCAGTACGATGCCATCCTCTTCTCGCTTGTAAATCGCACCTGAAGGACAGGATGCTGCACAAGTCGGGTTGAGGCAGTGTTCACACAATCGTGGCAGATACATCATGAAGGTGTTTTCGAATTCGCCGTACATTTCCTTCTGCATATTATCGAAGTTTTTATCGACGCTACGCTTTTCGAATTCAGTTCCGAGAATCTCTTCCCAGTTTGGACCCCATTCGATTTTCTGCATTCGCTTGCCAGATATCAGCGAGCGTGGACGAGCTGTTGGCTGATGCTCAGACAATGGCGCGGTGTGCAGGTGCTGATAGTCAAAATCAAACGGTTCATAGTAATCGTCGATCTGAGGTAAATCAGGGTTGGAGAAAATGTTTGCCAACACCCGGAATTTTCCACCGATCTTAGGATTGATAGAACCATCTTTATTGCGAACCCAACCACCATTCCATTTGTTCTGGTTTTCCCATTCTTTCGGGTAACCAATGCCTGGTTTGGTTTCAACGTTGTTGAACCAGGCATACTCCATGCCTTCGCGAGAGGTCCACACATTTTTACAAGTAATAGAGCAGGTGTGGCAACCAATACACTTGTCGAGGTTCAGCACCATGCCAACTTGAGAACGTATTTTCATTGCGCTGTCTCCTTAAACTTCTGTTGGAAGTGGTTGAGGAAGGCCATCACCGGTCTCGTTATCGAGCCAATCAACCTTGTCCATTTTGCGAACCACAACCATCTCGTCACGGTTACAACCTACAGTACCGTAGTAGTTGAAGCCGTAAGATTGCTGGGCGTAACCGCCAATCATATGAGTAGGTTTCATCACAATCCGGGTCACCGAGTTGTGGTGACCACCACGGGTACCTGTGGTCTCGCTACCCGGAACGTTCACAATGCGCTCTTGAGCGTGATACATCATCACCATGCCCTCTTTCACCCGCTGGCTAACCACCGCACGGCAGGCGATAGCACCGTTCACATTGAACACTTCTACCCAGTCGTTATCTTCGATATCGGCTTTCTTCGCATCAATTTCACTCAGCCAGATAATCGGGCCACCGCGAGACAAGGTGAGCATCAACAGGTTGTCAGAATAGGTACTGTGAATGCCCCATTTTTGGTGAGGGGTAATCCAGTTCAGCACAATCTCTTTATTACCGTTGGACATCTTGTCCTTCACCAGATCAATGGTGTTGGTATGAATGGGTGGACGGTACGAAATTAACTGCTCGCCAAAAGCCTCCATCCATTTGTGATCCTGGTAGAACTGCTGACGACCGGTAATCGTGCGCCAGGGGATCAACTCGTGGACGTTGGTGTAACAAGCGTTATAGCTCACATGCTCATCTTCCAGACCAGACCAAGTGGGCGAAGAGATAATCTTGCGCGGCTGCGCCTGAATATCGCGGAAACGAATTTTCTCTTCGTGCTTCGGCTCGGCCAAATGCTTGTGATCACGACCGGTAATCTGTCCCAGTGCATCCCAGGCTTTTACGGCAACGTTACCGTTGGTTTCTGGCGCAAGGCTCAGTACCATTTCGGCCGCATCAATGGCTGATTCAATACGTGGCTGACCTTTACTAATACCTTCTTCCGTCACGGTGTAGTTAAGCTCACGTAGCAGCGTCACTTCATCGTCGGTGTTCCAACCAATACCCTTGCCGCCATTACCCAGTTTTTCCAGCAATGGCCCCACAGAAGTAAACTTCTTATAGGTGTTGGGGTAGTCCCGTTCGACCACCATCATATTGGGTGCCGTTTCACCGGGGATCAGATCACATTCACCATATTTCCAATCCTTCACGTCGAAAGGCTGAGCCAGTTCTCCGGGGGTGTCGTGAAGCATGGGAACGGTCACCAGATCTTTCTCAACACCTAAGTTGTCGTTAAAGCTGGCGATCTCAGAGAACTTCTTGGCGATACCTTTATAGATATCCCAGTCAGAACGAGCCTCCCAAGCAGGGTCGGCCGCTTTCGACAGCGGGTGAATAAAGGGGTGCATATCCGAGGTATTGAGATCGTCTTTCTCATACCAAGTTGCCGTCGGCAATACGATATCGGAATACATGCAGGTCGATGACATCCGGAAATCCAGAGTAGTCACCAGATCCAACTTACCAGTAGCGCCTTCTTCAACCCACTCTGCTTCCTGAGGGATGATGCCACCACGCACACCGTTATCTTCATTCATCACGCCATTTTTAGTACCCAGCAGGTACTTGAGCATGTACTCATGGCCTTTACCGGAAGAACCCAGCAGGTTAGAGCGCCAGATAAACATGTTGCGGGGAAAGTTATCGGGGTTATCCGGCTGCTCTGCAGCAAACTTCAAATTGCCGGACTTAAGTTCCTGTACCGCATAGTCTTTCGGATCCATGCCCGCCGCCTCTGCATCGCGGGTAATTTGCAGTGGATTCCGATTCAGCTGTGGTGCTGAAGGCAGCCAGCCCATACGCTCGGCTTTAATGTTGTAGTCGAGCATATGCTCTTGGAACTGTGATTTATCCGCGATGGGCGATAGCACATCGTGCATGCTCACTTTTTCATGACGCCACTGAGAACTGTGGTTGTAGAAGAACGATGTGGAGTTCATATGGCGAGGTGGACGACTCCAGTCCAAGCCGAAGGCCAAGGGCAACCAACCTGTTTGTGGACGCAGTTTTTCCTGTCCCACATAGTGAGCCCAGCCACCACCGCTTTGGCCTATACAGCCACACATGATGAGCATGTTGATCAAGCCACGGTAATTCATATCCATGTGGTACCAGTGGTTCATTGCGGCACCCACAATCACCATGGATTTACCACGAGTCTTGTCGGCGTTATCAGCAAACTCTCTGGCCACCTGAATAATTTTGGCGCGAGGAACACCGGTAATTTTTTCTTGCCAGGCTGGCGTGTAAGCAACCGATTCATCATCAAAGCTGGAGGCCACATGCTCGCCACCCAAACCACGGTCAATACCATAGTTGGCCATCATCAGGTCATAAACTGTAGCGACTTTCGCTTGCGATCCATCCGCCAATGTAACGGTACGGGTGGGCACATTGCGCATTTGGATGCTTTCACCAGCTTGTTTGTCCCAGTGATCACTGCCTCCTGCCGCAAAGTAAGGGAAGGCAACCGCTTCAACATCACCGCCATCGATCAGGGATAACTGCAATTTCACTTCATTGCCGTCTTTGCCCTCACGGGTTTCGATATTCCACTTACCTTTACCTTCACCTTGTTCACCCCAGCGATAACCGATTGAGCCATGTGGAGAAACCAACTCACCACTCAATTCATCAAGTGCAATGGTTTTCCAATCAGGGTTGTTTTCTTGACCCAAATTATCAGCCAAATCAGAGGCACGCAGGAATCGAGAAGATTTATAACCACCCTCAGTAGGTTCCAGGGTCACCAGATTGGGCATATCCGAATATTGACGCACATATTCAGTGAAGTAAGCACTTGGGTTATCGAGGTGGAATTCCTTCAGAATCACATGGCCAAAGGCCATGGCGACTGCGGCATCTGTACCCTGTTTTGGGTTTAGCCACATATCAGAAAGTTTGGCGGCTTCACTGTAGTCGGGTGTAATGACCACGCCTTTAGCACCCTTGTAGCGAACCTCAGTAAAAAAGTGAGCATCAGGGGTACGGGTTTGGGGCACATTGGAGCCCCACAAAATAAGGTAGTTCGAGTTATACCAATCGGCAGACTCAGGTACATCCGTCTGCTCACCCCAGACCATCGGTGAGGCCGGCGGCAAGTCACAGTACCAATCATAGAAACTCATGCATACGCCGCCAATTAATGACAGGTAACGAGAGCCTGCGGCATATGAAACCATCGACATAGCAGGGATTGGTGAGAAGCCAATAATTCGGTCGGGGCCATGTTCTCTCGCCGTATAAACGTTAGCGGCGGCAATAATTTCGTTAACTTCATCCCAGGAGGAACGAACAAAACCACCCAGTCCTCGCTTGGACTTATAGGATTCAGCACGGATGGGATCCTCAACAATAAAGGCCCAGGCATCCACGGGATTTTCAAACTGCTTGCGAGCATCGCGCCACAATTTCAACAATGGCTTGCGTACTTTGGGATACTTAACCCGGTTGGCACTGTAGATATACCAGGAATAACTCGCACCCCTGGGACAACCGCGCGGCTCGTGATTCGGTAGATCTGGACGTGTACGAGGATAATCTGTCTGCTGGGTTTCCCAGGTGATTAATCCATTTTTGACATAAATTTTCCAGCTACAAGAACCCGTACAGTTGACGCCGTGGGTAGAACGTACAATCTTGTCGTGCTGCCAACGTTGGCGGTAGCTATTCTCCCACTCCCGGTTCTCATTCCGGGTTTCTCCATGACCATCGGCGAAATCGCCAACTTTAGTCTTTTTGAAGAATTGCAAGCTATCGAGAAAATGACTCATGGCTTTACTCTCTCTACTTAAAATGGGCTGATGGGGACGCGCCCCACCAGCATTAATGTTCAAATAAATTAAGGGTTGTAAAACTCACCGTCTTTACGCAGGTAGAAGAACCAATTGATCAAAATACATACCGCGTAGAAAGAGGCGAAACCGATCAGTGCAACTTCAGGCGTAGTCGCCTTAATTTGCTCACCGAGCACCTTTGGAATGTAGAAGGCACCATAGGCGGCAACCGCTGAAGTCCAACCCAATACTGGTCCGGCCTGCTCTTTAGGAAATACCATTGCGATGGTACGGAAGGTAGAACCATTACCAATGCCGGTAGCCGCAAACAACAACAGGAAGAGCATAAAGAAAGGCAGGAAGAACTGTTCAGGAGTCGCAGAACCGTAGGCTGCCTTCATGTAGTAGGCGACACCCAAGGCGCTACCGACCATGACAACCGAACAGATCTGAGTAACCAACGCACCACCTACTTTATCGGAGATCCAACCGCCCACTGGACGAATCAATGCACCAATAAAAGGACCCATCCAGGCATACATCAGCGCACTGGGGCCGTTGGCATTAACTGTATCGTGGGTCATCACACCATCAACCATTAGGTGCTGGTAACCGAAAATCACTTTGATCGACAGCGGGAAAGACGCTGCAAAGCCGATAAATGAACCAAAGGTCATGGTGTAAATCACACTCATTACCCAAGTGTGCTTGTTATCGAAAATCTGGAACTGACGCTGAAGGTTTGGCTTGATCTGCCCTGGAATGAGTTTCAGTGCAAACACCGTGCAGGCAATCACTAACACCAGAACAATTTCTTTGGGTACACCAAAACCAGAGCCGTTTGCTGCTTCTGGCAACATCAACCACAAACCCATGGCAGCGGTAATAAAACCGATCAGCAGCATCCCTGAAATAGTGAAGAAACTTCCGATGGGGCTTGGGATATCAGGTGATACTTCCGGAGTACGCAGGTTATTCATACCAAACCAACCGGCAAATGCCAGTGGCACCAGGAACAACAACCAGACAAAACCAGCATTTTGAATCCAGGCTTCGGTGCCCACAGGAATCTTGCCAATCAGCGTACCGGAGGTTTGTTGCAGGGTCATAGAGTCACCACCCATTGCACCAAACAAACCAAAGGTCATGGCCAGTGGTACCAGAATCTGCATGGTTGTTACACCAAAGTTACCCAAGCCGGCGTTCAAGCCCAATGCCAATCCCTGCTGCTTCTTGGGAAAGAAGAAACTGATATTGGACATGGAGGAGGCGAAGTTACCGCCACCGAAACCGGAGAGCAATGCCAGGACTTGGAATACCCACAGGGGTGTATTCATATCCTGAAGGGCAATACCCGCCCCCACTGCTGGCAACATAAGTAGTGCCGTGGTGAAAAAGATCGTATTCCGACCACCACAGAGTCTAATAAAGAAACTGCTCGGTATTCGCAGTGTTGCACCGGTTAAACCCGAGATCGCCATCAGCGTAAACAATTCTGATTTAGCGAAGGGGAAACCCAGATTAAGCATCTGAACCGTAATAATGCCCCAATAGAGCCATACGGCAAATCCGCACAACAGGCTTGGGATAGAAATCCATAAATTCCTATTGGCGGTCTTTTTGCCTTCGGATTCCCAAAACTCGGGATCTTCAACATCCCATTTTTGTAGATCAGCCATAGCAGTTATTCCTCGTTTAATTACGATGTTATAAAGTTAAAAAATCATCGGCCCGGGCTTGATGAACCCGCTGCCTGAATTCGTCAAGTTTGATTGCGTAAAACATCAACACCATGCACCCGGCCAATACGCCATAGAGCAACATGAAGCAGGAGCTACGAATACCTGTCAGATCTGCGGCAATACCAAACAAAATTGGTAGAGAAAAACCACCCAGCGCCCCAATGGCACTCACAGCACCGCCGACAACGCCCATGTTTTCTGGGTAGTAGTCATAAATAATTCGATAGATACTGGCTTTACCAAATCCCATGGCAAGCCCAACCACAAACGTCAGCAATACAAACACCCAAAGCGAAATGCGGATATCCAGATATAGATCCCGCTGAATACCATGAATAGTCATGGTGGTCGGCGGATAGGACAGAAAGAACAAGCAAACAAGGCAGACCCAGAACACCAACCAGTTAATGCGGCGAGCCCCGAAATTATCAGCAAACCAGCCACCGAGTGCACGGATAATGGCTGCGGGCAGGGTGAACAGTAATGTTACAAAAGAGGCTGTTTTTAAATCCAGGCCGTACTCACCCACATAGTACTGAGGCAACCAAAGTGTTAGCGCCAGAAAACCACCAAAGACAAAATAGTAATAAAGGCCAAAGCGCCATACCCTCAAATCCTTAAGGGGACGTAGACCATTAAGCAATGATTCACGCTCACCCCTTTGGATACGGTCCTTGGATGCCGGCCTGGTAAATACCCAGAAAAGAAGTGCCACGACCAATAAGACGACGCCGTAGTAATTAGGCACGGCCTGCCATCCATAATTGATAATGATGATGGGTGCGACCAGGTTGGTAACTGCCGCCCCCACATTACCCGCACCAAAGATACCCATAGCGGTACCCTGTACGGAGCGATCAAACCAGCTTGAGACATAACTTACCCCCGTGGCAAAAGCGCCACCGGAGATACCAAGAACCAATCCAAAAATAAGGAATTGACTAAAGGTTTTGGCGAAAGGCAGAGTAAAAAGCGACAGCGCCACAATGATCGTTTGCAAGAAGAAAACAATACGTCCACCAAAACGCTCTGCCAATACACCGCAAATAAGACTGGCAAAAGCACCGGAAAGAATTGGCGTCCCAAGCAATACACCAAATGCTGTATCACTTAAATTAAGATCGGCACGTATCTGAAGACCAAGAATGGAAAATAGCGTCCAGGCGGCGAAATTGGCAGAGAAAGCTACCGTACAAACGCCGAGGCCATACCATTTGTGATCATTTATTGCAGTCATAGGACTTTAATTGGTTCAATGATGAGGGTTGAATGTAGTAATAGGTGAAGAAAGGGAACATGACCTGCATCAATTCCTTCATTGCGGACTGAAGTGGATATACCCGACTACTACCACCAAAGTGGTAGTATAAAAAATACAAATATCTCCTATAAACAGTGGGTTATATTTTTTTCTAGAAAGTTATAGCGACATACCTATATACACAGGTATTTGGTGGTAAACACAATGGCAACACCCCTAGCAGCCAAAAAACTGCGGTTTTCTCAATCCATAGCTATTCAGGTTTTAATACCGATGGTTGTCATTGGGCTTTTAGCACTCACCAGTATGCTAGTTTCAATATTGGTCACGTTTAATACCCAACATGATGCTGAGGCCATCAATATTGCAGGGTCAATGCGCATGCAATCCTACCGAATTGCCCTGTTGCTTCAGCAGGCATCATTAGGTGATAAGAGACATGAGATAACGGCCAAAACTTTGGTGAATGAATACAACCTATTTTCAACAAAACTCTACCAGTCGAGTATTTCAAGAGCCGC
This sequence comes from Porticoccus sp., assembly GCA_041581635.1. Classification (GTDB taxonomy): domain Bacteria; phylum Pseudomonadota; class Gammaproteobacteria; order Pseudomonadales; family Porticoccaceae; genus Porticoccus. The sequence goes on from JBFICW010000019.1 coordinate 19,209, forward strand.
TGAAAAAAATGGTCAAGGGGCAATAAAGAGAAACTACAATAAAGTGGTAGACAACTGGGAAGCCTATATTGTCCCGATGCTATCCCCCCTCATGACAGGAGAGGTCATCGACCCTAATAGTGCGGCAAAAGCCAATGCACGCTATCTGGCGCTGGTAGATCATCACGTAAAAGATATCGACAACCTGGTACTCAGTATCCAACAAAACACGGAGGATAAAATCGAGCTATTGGGTATCTACGAAGGGCTAAGTATCTTCCTTTCGTTCCTTGCATTGATATTCATCGTCATGCGCGCTGACCAAAATCTGGTTAAGCCGCTGAAAGACTTGGTGCGTGCCGCAGAACATACCAGTATCGGTGATTTCTCATACCGAACCTATTACGAAGCCGTCAACGAAATCGGCCTTCTATGTCGCACATTTAATGACATGTCTGCCAACCTGGCTCGGCACTACCAAAAACTAGAAGACTTGGTGAATGAAAAAACAGCCCAGTTACAACAATCCAACCAAACACTGGACTTCCTCTACAATACGGCACAACGCTTATCCGAGGGGCAAATTGACAAACAAACACTGACTGAAATCATTACTGAACTCAAAAAAATCACCAACCTTCCACAGCTTTCACTCTGCCTGGCAAACGAATCCAGCAAAGATCAATACGACCTCATCTTACCCACAGAGGACCAACTTCCCTGTGAACTTGGTGATTGCGTAAACTGTTTTATGCGCCCAGAAAAAAAACATTATTCCGAAGGGGAAATCTCATTTCCTATCGAAGATGCCAATGATAATTTTGGTTTTCTCTATGTAAGAAATGAAAAAAACTGCGCGTTGCTGCCCTGGCAACAACGTCTTGTTGAATCAGTTGTCGAGAACCTATCCTTTGCTTTAGCTCTCCAATATCGGGAAGGGTTGAGCAGACGACTCATGCTATTTGAAGAGCGTTCAATTATTGCCCGAGAGCTACATGATTCTCTTGCACAATCCCTCTCCTACATGAAAATGCAGGTAGCCCGGATTTCCAAATTATTTGACCGTAACGCGCCAGAGGAAAAGGTAAGAGAGGGGCTGACAGATCTTCATCAGGGCCTGGATGCCGCTTACAAGCACCTAAGAGAACTACTGACTACTTTCCGGTTGAAACTGGATGTCCCGACCCTATACCTCGCACTGAAAACCACTATCGATGAATTCGATAAAATGAAAGAGGATATTGATATTGTGCTTAACTATGAACTTGGCCATTGCCCCCTATCGCCCAATGAAGATATCCATGTATTACAAATTATTCGAGAAGCCATTACCAATGCAGTAAAACACTCAAAAGCCGATCGAATAGAACTTATGTGCGAGCATGGCGACGACAATAAAGTTACATTCAAAGTTGTAGACAACGGTATAGGTATATCCGACAACCCCTACAAGGATCACCACTATGGACTTTCCACCATGAAAGAGCGCGCCAACTGGGTCAGTGGCTCCCTTCAAATTGGCCCAAGTTCAGAAAAAGGCGGCACGACTGTCGCACTTACATTTACCCCGGAAGCCTTTCGCTGAAATAGAATAAAACTGAGCGAGATCAATTTATAGCAAACAGTGCCGCTTTAAACTGCTGGTCGCTGTATAGCTGAAACAGAATGACAAAGAGGTCTATCGTGAGCAACACCATAAATAAATTAATTCTGGTTGATGACCACCCTCTGCTACGCAAGGGTGTACGTCAGCTCGTCGAATTAGAAGATGATATGGAAGTAATCGGCGAAGCCAGTAATGGTGAAGAGGCCGTACAGCTTGCTCAGGAAATAGAAGCTGATCTGATATTGCTTGACCTCACTATGAAGGGCATGGACGGTATTGAAACGCTGCAAGCAATGCGCAATGCCGGTGTTAGCTGCCACATTGTGGTGTTTACTGTATCTGACGATACCAGTGACGTGGTCGCTGCCCTCAAGGCGGGTGCTGACGGTTATCTACTAAAAGACATGGAGCCCGATAGACTCGTCAACAGAATTCGAGAGGCATGTTCAGGGAAAATGGTATTGTCCGAAGAACTCACTGAGGTTCTCGCCAAAGCATTTCGAGATGATTCCAGTAAAGATAGGGGTGATGGCTTTGATTCTCTGACCCGCCGAGAAAAGGAAATTCTCAAAATGATCGCAGAAGGACTCAGCAACAAAATGATCGGTCGCCAATTAAATATTGTCGAAGCCACCGTTAAAGTACATGTAAAACATCTACTTAAAAAATTAGGGCTTCGCTCAAGAGTTGAGGCGGCTGTATGGGCTGTGGAAAACAGGGTTAAGTAATAGCGCTTGGGAGAATTTATTTTGGAAAAATCATTACCTTTTACTACAACACTTCCAGCCAAACTGATCCATCATGTAGAACCAATTTTGTTTTCTGCACTACGATTTGCACCATTTACACCACAAAAGCTCCTTTTAGAAAAACTGCTAAAACAGTTTTTACTTGAACCAATTGCTGACGGTGATCTTGAATTTCTTTCCAACAGAGTGCTTAAGATTTCAGTAGAAGATGCAGGTGTTGGCTGGCGACTTAGCTACCTAAATGGTCAATTAAAAATCCTACCCCTAAATGGCGCCTCAGATGTCACTATCTGCGGCAAAGCCAGGACCTTCATTTTACTTGCATCTCGTCAAGAGGACCCTGACACACTGTTTTTCAGAAGAGAGCTAAGTATAGAAGGAGATACCGAGCTTGGACTAGAAGTAAAGAATTTGCTAGATGGTGTTGAGTTGGAATCACTGCCGTCTATTTTGCAACATACACTGTCAGGCGCGGGTAAGCTGGCAGCCTCTGTTTAGACTATTTTACTTTCACGTCTATGGTTTTCACCATCTTGAATAACCAATGACAACGGTAAAAAACTCCTTCATTTATTTTGTTAATGGTCAACCTTAAAACCCAATACGCCTTTTTCCCAAAAACAAATTGAACCTCCAAGCAACGCCATGCCTACTGATAACTCCACAAATGCCATGGACACAAGCAGCGGATAGTTTCCCTCTGCCAACGCGAACCGGGATAATGTTGACCCCAACGACACCATGGTGAATAGAAAGATAAAAAAATGCACCCGATAGAAGTTCCAGAGTTTCGGGTGCTTCAGGTTATCTATTCTAACCAGGTTTTTTAAACATAATCGCTTGAAAAGATATTTTGCCTTAATAACTCCCAGCACGAATCCACCCAAAGCAGCCAACCACACCCAATGTTGTTCAGGGTTAATTTTTTCTGCTACCACTAACAGACGAATGCTCTTGATAAGAAGAGCAACAACACCGCTATACCAAACAACGGCAGCGAGTAGTTTAAGGGTTCGAGGGGAAGCATCAAACATAGAGACACCGATGATAAAAATTACAGTATTAAGCCATAAGACTTATGTATCAAGACCAACAATCAACGGAACTCTTAGTTGAAAATTATTAACTGACGATATAGCTTATAGCTGTATTACCCTCACCCCTTGAGGTACTCTTTACAGATCCAGCTCACGTCTAAGACGGACACATTCGCTGTACATATCCGCCCTTAAAACCCCCGCTTTCCTGTTCAATTCTCGACAAAATAAATGCAGCCCTTGTGCACAATCATCACCCTCCAAAAAACCGCCTGTGGCAATGACCTGACTCACAGCCTGACCAAGAAAGCTTTCCAGCGCCTTTAGCTCGTCTAACTCGTCGCACCATTTAACTAATTTGACCAACTGATCTCTCTGACCCTGATCTTCATCCCCTACCGACATAACTCTCTTCCCTGATACACTACTGTACAAATATACACCTTTACGCTATTTATCTTCAAGCTAAACTTACGCGATATGGACAGGAAGCCTCAGCAATGAAAATTCAGGATATTAGATATCAAAATCTACGGACACTCCTCGATGAAGCGGGAGGGAACCAGGCAGAGCTAGCACGTAGAGCTGGGACTAATGCCGCCTATATCAATCAGATTCTCAACAAGTCACAACTGCCATCCGGCAAGGTCCGGTCAGTTGGTGAGCGTTTAGCCCGTATGCTGGAACAGGCTTTCAAAAAACCGGATGGATGGCTGGACTTGCCAGCAACGATGAATCTGGTTGCTGAACCCACCCCCGCCTATCATTCACAGTCACCCGACATAGCCCGGCTAATACGCATAGCCAGCAAGCTAAACCATGAGCAGCTGAAAATGGCATGCAGCATGTTAGAAGGGCTGACGAATGAAGCAGTAGATTAGGTAACAGAACCGGATATCGACAAAAAGGCTAGAGAACTTTATGCTCCACAGCTACTACCGGAGAATACCAACCCAATATTGACTGACCCAGCTGCTGGAAGACGTCCTCCAATAAGTGACAGAACGAGCCTGCTTCCTCCCAATGGGATCTTGACTGCCATACTAAAAAAGCCTCGCACCGCCCCCCTTCGTAGATATTCACCCAGCCATCAACGATGCCTACTTCACTTAATTGTGTCTCTTGATGACGCCACGCGTTCTGAAGATTGGTCTCCAGACCCGGCCTCATCCAGATTTGATACATTAAAGTATAGTGTTGAGCTGCCCTTTCTATACGGTGTCCATCTTTAAGCCCCCTGTTCAACCCTGTTTTACTACCAGCTTCCTGCCACACCATTTTTCTCACTCCACAAGGTTTTTTAAACGTTCCTTCAACCCTAACTGCCGCTCCTTGAGCCAACGACAAATAACGGACAAGCCTGTGGTTGTATTGGTTTCGATGCCAATTTGCCCCTCAGCAGCAAGGCTCAGAAAAGCGTCGTATAAGAAGCTATTAAGTGCCACAACCTCAGCCAATTCATCGTAGAGTTGAATTAACTGTTCCTGCGAACACCCCTTATGATTCGTCTGTTGGTCGAGCTTTGTCTGCGACATTCGCACCCCTCCCTGCCCATTACGCCATATATGGCGTTGTCAGAACGATTAAAACATGACATTAATGGCGTGTCTAGAATGAGAATATTGAAATGAAGCGTAGTATTGAACCGGATACGCCCCTTTACAGCGAATTCCAGCAGTTCAGCAAACAACTAAGACAACGTATTGCTTACCTGCGACACCAAAAGGGGTTTACTCAAGAAGATATGCAGACACTGGGTTTATCTCTACGCCAGTACCAACGAATAGAAAGTGGAGAAACTGAAAACATCACCCTTGCCAATCTTTATAGAATCGCGCGAGCATTTGACCTATCAGTCAGTGAACTTCTAGCCTTGTAACTCCATAAAAGGCCCTCTTGAAACAGTCAGGTTTCAAGTCATATAGAGATCAATAGACAATAATCTAAGTAGCTTCCATGCCAGGCAGGCCATACCAGTAACCGTTACAAAACTCATCGTTTTTGATGTCGCTTGCAATCGTTTGACTCGCCCTCTCCCCTCCCTGGGTGACTTGATTAAACTGCTCTACCACCTCAAATGTACCCGTACTTATAGGGCTTATCCGCATAATATCCACACCTATATCTGCCATAGTGGAATATTCATCAAGTAGGTTATAAATATACCCAGATTGCGTCTGAATACCATTGATCGTAAATAATGACTGATTTTCCTGAGTATCAAGAGGAATACCATCGGGGTATTCCAGGCACCTGAGCTGACAGTCATCTTTGGGAAGATTTTTAGCCCGCGCAGTAAAACAACGTGCTGAGTAAGCCAATGGTAAGCGGCCATAGCTGAAAACTTCCGTTTCTATTTTGTCGGAAAAACCCAGTTTTTCAGCATCAATTAAAATGTTTTTCAGCGTCGTACGATTTAGTTCCACGGGCATGACCCAGCGCTTACACCCTGAGCTATAAAGCCGTTTTAGGGTATAGGCATTGTAGATATTTATCGAAGAACCCGTCACAAAGGGAAGCTTTTTTTCGGAAAGTATATTAACTGCCGCCACATCATTAGCCTCTATGAGGCAACCACTGTTATCGCAGATTTTACGCAATAGAGATAATTCTGAACGGGACTCAATCAATGACAAAGTGGACAGCACCACTTCCTTTCCTGCCTCCGATAATTCGGCGGCCAACTCAAGCCAGTCAGGTGTTCGAAGCTCCTGGCGCTTAGAACAAACCGCTTCACCCAAGTAAATAATATTTACAGAAGATTTGACCGCTTGCTCATAAAAATCTGCGACCTGCTGATGAGGCCAATAATAAAGAACGGGGCCAAGTGATAATTTCATGTTCATATCTTCCGTCACTATTTGGGAATTACTGCCAAGGACGCGAATAAGCGCCTAATGTGGTTTGGCTTCCCTCGGAGACATTGGCCAATGCATCGAGCCACTCACCCCGTGTGACAAAGTTGCTGCCAATTTTCTCATAATTATCAAGGGCCTCTCGCCAGACCCTGACGACTTGCTCTACGTAAGCAGGGCTTCGCTGTCGGCCCTCAATTTTTATTGCCTTAATGCCAATATCATCTAATTGTGGGATTAGCTGCAGGGTGTTTAAACTGGTGGGCTCTTCCAGTGCATTAAAAGTTTGTCCCTCTACTTGAAACCGCCCCTTACAGAGGGTGGGATACCCGGCATTCTCACCCTCACTAAACCGATCAATCAGCACATTATTTAATCGGGATTCTCGGCCTTTATCCGTCTCAGACCAACGAACGGCACTCGCCGGGGAACAGGCCCCACAGGTATTGGGGGACTCAGGGGTAACATAGGAAGACAGGTGGCAACGCCCTTCGGCCATAATACAGAGACTACCAAAACCAAAGACTTCCAAATCGACGGGGCTAGCGGCTGCAACCTGCTTCACTTGTGCCAGAGATAACACTCTGGGCAGTACAGCCCGCTTGATGCCAAAATTGTTTTTGTAGAATGCCAACGCCTCTACATTGGTCGCTGATCCCTGCACAGAAAGGTGAAGATTTAGATCGGGATAACGCTCCCGCGCATAATCCAGCACCCCCATGTCGGCAATTATCACAGCATCCGCCTGCAAATCAGCGGCTTGATCCACAGCCGCCTGCCAACGAGACCAGCTATGCGGTTGAGGGTAGGTATTAATCGCGACAAACAGTTTCACCTTGTTGGCACGAACATACTCAAGTGCTGCTTTTGCCTTGCGGTCGTTAAAATTCAGACCGGCAAAATGCCGGGCATTTGTGTCGTCTTTGAAGCCGATATATACCGCATCGGCCCCGTTATCCACAGCGGCCTTCAAGGCAGGTAAACTTCCTGCTGGGCAAACAAGCTCCATGATATTTTCCGTTAAGACAGATAAAAACAAACGCCCGGAAAATTCACCGGGTGTCGCTCAGAGTGCGAGCAATTAATCCTCGACTGGCACTAACAGCACCTTCTGCTTTGCCATGCGAATAACACCGGGAATAGCACTGCCAATGAGGGTATCGTAAATAGGATTGTGGCCGTGATTTCCAAGGACAATCAAATCTGCTGCCATATCAGTTGAAGCATTAACTATCTGGTCGGCGGTGGTTCCCTCCATGAGGAGAGCGCGACACTCAATGCCTTCTTCTGAGATACTAAGCGCGAGTTTATGCAGCTCATGCACATCATCACCATAGGCTTCCGTAATCTCGTCTTTGACCAGTTCCTCAGCGGCCCCTTCCGTACCCGGCAGTTCTCTTTCTACGGTTGCCAGTATCAGTTGAGAAGCATAATGTCTGGCTAAATCTTTGGCAGTATCCAGAATATTCTCTACACTCGCGTTCAGATCCAGAGCGACAAAAATTGTTTTCATGGCGCACACCTTGCAAATTAAAATTAGGCGATGGCAAACAAACCATCTCATCTAAATAGTGCTGCTTAGCCCAATTTTTTCAATTGACGTATATCAATGGTTACTGAAAGCGCCAAGATAACCGACGATTTTTAAGAAGTACCACTAAATAATCGGCGACTCAAACTATCGGTATCAAAAAAACAGGAACACTCATAACCCACTGTTTTTTAAATCGTTTAAACACCGCCATAGATACCTCCTTAGTGGTACTTTTAAGAAGCATGGAAAAATCCAGCGAAATTAACGATGACCTGGATCAAGTCTCCAGGCACCACAACTTATTAAATTCAATCTGCAGTTTTAATTACTGACAAGTAGTACTTTTACTGACGACTGCATTTAGCCTGTATTTTTACTGATAGCAGAGATTCCATCTCTGACGAGGAGAAGAGCAAAATGTCTGAAGCAAAAATTAATTTGCTGGACTTTAAAGATCCAAAGATTAAAGCGCTCCATATATCCTGGTTTGCGTTCTTTCTGAGCTTTGTGGTCTGGTTCAGTCATGCACCTATGCTGGCTGTCATCAAGGAAGCTTTTGACCTGACAGGACAACAAGTCAAGGCACTGATGATACTGAACGTCGCCATGACGATTCCTGCCCGAATAGTCATCGGCATTCTGGTGGACAAATTTGGTCCCCGACATGTCTACAGTGGACTATTGATCATATCGGGCTGCATTTGTGTGCTCTTCGCCACAGCCAATTCTTACGAACAACTCGCCCTGTTCCGCTTTTTACTGGGCTTTGTCGGTGCTGGATTTGTCATCGGCATCCGCATGGTGGGTGAATGGTTCCCCGCCAAACAAGTCGGACTCGCAGAGGGCATTTACGGCGGCTGGGGCAACTTTGGTTCTGCCGCAGGCGCAATGATACTGCCCAGCCTCGCACTCATGTTTGGTGGCGAAAATGGCTGGCGCTATGCCATTGGCCTCACTGGTGTCATCGCCGGATGCTACGGTGTTTTTTACTACATCAATGCCCGCAACACACCCAAGGGGTCGACCTACTTCAAACCGAAAAAATCGGGTGGTTTGGAAGTTACCAGCTGGGGTGACCTGTGGTTCTACCTGGCAATGAACATTCCCATGTACCTTGCTCTGGCGGTATTAACCTGGAAGCTATCCCCCTCCAACCTGGGATTATTGACATCCACGGCCGTTAATCTGATTTACATAGGGTTAGTTGTTCTGTATTTCTTCCAGGCCAGTCAAATCTGGAAAGTAAACCACGAACACTTGAAATCTGGCGTCCCAGAGATGCAGCGCTACAAGTTCAAACAAGTCGCTATTCTGGATTGGTCCTACTTTGTTACTTTTGGTTCAGAGCTTGCCGTAGTGTCAATGTTGCCACTGTTTTTTCTGGAAACGTTCGACGGCTTAGACCCCATTAAAGCAGGTCTGCTAGCTTCTGGTTTTGCCTTTATGAACCTGGTAGCTCGCCCTGGCGGCGGCTGGATAAGCGATCATTTTGGTCGCCGCAAAACCATGTTAATTCTGATTGCAGGATTAGCAGCTGGCTACTTCCTGCTCAGCCAAATCAACGGTAACTGGTGGATACCCATAGCCGTGATATCTACCATGTGTTGTTCCTTCTTTGTGCAAGCAGGTGAAGGCGCAGTATTTGCCATGGTGCCACTGGTTCAGCGCCGGATGACCGGGCAGATTGCCGGTATGGCGGGTGCCTATGGAAATGTGGGCGCAGTGACCTACCTAACTGCATTGTCCTTTGTGGATTACAACACCTTCTTCCTATTGATCGCCGCCTCGGCCGGGCTGATCTTCCTGGCAGTAATGTTCCTTGAAGAGCCTGCTGGAAAAATGGCTGAAGTCCTGCCCGATGGCACGGTTGAACTCATCGATGTCACCTGATTTCACTCATCCCGGCAATAACGCTCGCAACAGTTGTTGCGAGCGTTATTGCTTGCTAGGGTTCCGATAAAACAAGAGCCGCACAACATGGAACTCAACCACGCCTTTAGCGCCACCATCGGAGTCTGCACAAAGCCTGGCATCAAACCAGTCAATGAAGATGCTGTAGGCTTTTGTATTCCCGAAGATCACCTACTAAATACGAAAGGTGCCGTCGCAGTTGTCGCGGATGGTGTTAGCACTGCAGAGGCAGGGAAAGAAGCCGCAGAACGCTGCGTCAGCACGGTGTTGTCAGATTATTACACCACGCCTGAAACCTGGAGTGTCAAACACGCCGTCCAAAAAATTCTCACACCACTTAATCGCAAGCTCTACAACCTTGGCAATGAAATACATGACGAGGCCCGAGGTTATATCACTACGCTGAGTTTTTTAGTGGTGAAATCTCACCTCGCCTACCTATTTCATATCGGTGACAGTCGAATTTATCGACTCAGTGCCGACACCGGCGAATTCACCCAACTGACCAGAGATCACACCGCAGGGATTTCTAAAGACCAGAACTACCTGATCCGTGCCATGGGCATGGATACCAGTCTGAATGTGGACGCCAGTGTCATCACCCTGAACCCGGGCGATATTTTCTTTCTCAGCACTGATGGCATCCACGATTTTCTACCAGAATCAGAGATTCGGGCCCTGATTGAAAAACATCCGGATGATTACAATGTCGCCTGTGAGGCCATTGTCGATGCTGCCAGTGAACACGACAGCAATGATAATCTGAGTTGTTGCCTGTTGCGCATCGAGCAGCTTGGCCTTGAAAATATTGAGGACCTCAATGAGCGACTCACCCGCCTTCCCTTTCCACCGGAACTGGCACCGGGCCTCAAACTTGATGGCTACGAAGTACTGGAAGAAATGTACGCCAGTGAACGCAGCCAGCTTTACCGCGTAAAGCATATAGAGACTGGCGATATTCTGGTGATGAAAACGCCTTCACAAAATTACTGCGATGATCCTGCCTACATTGAGCGGTTTATCATGGAGGAGTGGATTGGCAGCCGGGTCGACCACCCCAATGTGGTCAAAGTAATTCCCTCCCAAAAAGAGCGCAAGTTCCTCTACTACCTGATGGAAATGGTTGAAGGTGAAACACTTGACGTCTGGATGGAAAAAAATCCCGAGAGACGCCCAAGAGACCTGATCAAACTGGTAGAGCAAATTGCTTTGGGGATGGAGGCACTGCACGAAAAAGAAACGGTACACCAGGATTTAAAACCCAGCAATATTATGGTGACACCTGACTTAGAGGTAAAAATTGTCGATTTTGGTTCTGTCTACGCCCCGGGCATCCACGAAATATTTACGCCCATGGAGCGGGAGGTCGCCCTGGGCACATTGGACTACGCAGACCCTTCCTATCGGTTCAGAATCAATACGGGTATACGTGGCGACATCTACTCATTGGGCGTGATAGTTTACGAGATGTTCACCGGCTTTCTACCCTACGGCACCAAGCTTGAAAAATGTAACAACCATGCGGACTTTCTCAAACTCCGCTACGTTCCAAGCTACAATCATCGAGATATAATTCCAATATGGTTTGATCGCGCGCTGGAAAAGGCCGTGGCCATCGACCCAGAGATGCGCTACGACAGCTTGCGGGCATTTATAACCGACCTGAAGAACCCTAACCCGGAATTCCTCAAGGAAGATCTTCAACAGGGCGGCAAAAAAGACACCCTGTTATTCTGGAAAATGTTGTCGTTTGTATTATTTGGGCTACTGGTTATGTCATTACTAGTGTCGGCCACCAAATAATTTAAACCGTCGCGAACACTGAAAGAGAACACTATGTCACATGCATCAAAAGAATTTCTGCCGCTGGAAATAGCGGTACTCACTGTCTCCGATACTCGTACTCTGGAGGAGGATACCTCTGGTCAACTATTGGTGGATAGACTCACTGAAGCAGGGCATAACCTGGCTGACCGAGTGCTAATTCCCGATGACATCTACCAGTTGCGGGCCGAAGTTTCTCGCTGGATTGCCGACCCAAAAGTCCAAGTAATTATGACCACAGGCGGCACCGGATTTACTGATCGAGACTCTACTCCCGAAGCACTGACACCACTATTTGATAAACAGGTAGAAGGTTTTGGTGAATTATTCCGTCATATTTCCTACCAGGAAATTGGCACATCCACCCTACAATCGCGTGCTGTTGCGGGACTATCCAATCGCACCTTGATTTTCTGTATGCCGGGTTCCACCAACGCCTGTCGCACCGCCTGGGATAAGATCCTTGGCGAGCAACTGGACGCCCGAACCAAGCCGTGCAACTTTATTCCCCATGTCAAATTAACGGTTGCCTGCGAGTCGCGCAAATGAGCTGCTGTGATCAGGCGGGGCTACAACCGGTAGAGCAAGCACTGGCGACACTGCTCAGCTTTGCTCTACCTATTGATGAAACCGAAAAGGTGCCCGTAGAACAGGCCTTAAGTCGCGTTCTTGCTGAAGACCAGCAATCGACAGTGGATGTACCTCCAGCAGACAACAGCGCTATGGATGGGTTTGCCTTTAACAGTGCCGACACCCAAGGCACAGAACCTGTGACACTCACCATCAGCCAACGGATTCCTGCAGGCGTTGCGCCTCAACCTCTGCAGCCTGGCACCGCCGCACGCATCTTTACCGGTGCGGAAGTCCCCGAGGGGGCGGATACCGTTGTTATGCAGGAAAACTGCCGGTGGGATGACCACCCTCAGGAAGACAACCAGGTGACACTTCCCGCAGCACCCAAGACCGGAGACAACATCCGTCCCCAAGGCCAGGATATTAAAAGCGGCAGTGTGATTATGTCCCGTGGACATCGCATTAAGCCTCAGGACATGGGCTTGCTGGCCTCGGTGGGCATCGCCGAAGTCGCCGTTTACCGAAGGTTAAAAGTAGCGATCCTCTCTACCGGTGACGAACTGGTAGAACCCGGCACGGAACTTCAGCCCGGCCATATTTACAACTCAAATCGCTATACCCTGGCAGGGCAAATAAAGGCTCTGGGGTTTGACTACATTGATCTGGGAATTGTGCCCGATAACTTTGACGCGACCGAACAGGCTCTGCGCAAAGCCGCAGAGCAAGCCGACTGTATCGTCTCCAGTGGCGGGGTTTCCGTCGGTGAAGAAGACCATGTGAAAGCCTGTGTCGAAAAGCTGGGGAGCATCGACCTCTGGAAGCTGGCAATAAAACCGGGGAAACCTCTGGCCTTTGGCAATGTGCTGGGCACACCCTTTTTAGGGCTTCCAGGCAATCCTGCCGCCGTGTTTGTCACCTGTGCCATCGTGGCCCGACCCTACCTGCTAAAAACCCAGGGTGCCAATGAGTTGTTGCCCACGCCCGTTCAGGTCACGGCTAACTTTGACCGGCCAAAACCTGCCAGGCGCCAGGAATACCTTCGCGCCAAACTTGTGATTAATGAACAGGGTATGGCTTGCGCAGAACTGGCCGGAAATCAAAGTAGCGGCGTGCTATCCACCGCCAGCGTAGGGCATGGCTTTGCGATTTACCCGTTGAACAAAACTATCAAAGCGGGCGAACCTGTACAGTTTTTACTGTTCAACGACCTGTTGTTTTAACGGGTCTTGTTCAAAGGCCCACGATTGATCATGCCAATAGTTATTAGAACTACTGGCATGATCAACACTGCAAGATAAAGCACATGTAATAGATTTCAATCAACTGACTCGGATTGACCCACACCCGTTTACACCTATGCTTAAGCTGAGAAGCCAGTAAAGCCTCACCAAGTATAGGGTTCCGCCAAATGACCAATAATATTTCCCTCAGCTTTTTCGGTGCCGCAGGTACGGTAACGGGTTCACGCTATTTATTAGAGTTTAGTGACCGCAGAGTCCTGGTGGACTGTGGGCTGTTCCAGGGCTACAAGCACCTTCGTGAACGAAACTGGCGAGATTTCCCGGTTGACCCTGCCAGTATTGAGGCCGTATTTCTTACCCACGCTCATCTTGACCACAGCGGTTATCTGCCCCGCCTGGTACAAAATGGTTTCAATGGCACGATTTTTTGTACCAAGGCAACCCGGGACCTGTGTAAAATTTTGTTACTGGATGCTGCCAAATTACAGGAAGAAGAAGCGGCCTACCGAAACCGTCACCACTACAGCCAACACGAACCCGCCCTCCCCCTCTATACACAAGCAGATGCCAAAGCGGCATTAGCACTATTTGAAACGGTTGGGTTTTCAGACTCCGACAATCCACAACCCGGGGTATCAATGGGCGACTTATCGGTTAGTTTTCACGCCAACGGACATATTCTTGGCTCGTCGTTTTTAGATGTTCAGGTGGCCGGGCGTCACATTCTATTCAGTGGCGACATGGGCCGAGGCAACGATCTCATTATGCGGGCGCCCGAGCTGCCCGTGTACTGCGACTATCTGGTAATTGAATCCACCTACGGAAATCGTCTTCACGACAACCGGGATATTTGGGATGAAACAGCGAAAATTATCAACGAGACCATTGCCGCTGGTGGGTCGGTGTTGATACCGACCTTTGCGGTGGGACGAGCTCAGGCAATGCTGTATTTGATTACCGAATTGCGCAACCGAAAGATGATTCCCTATTTACCGATTTTTTTAGACAGTCCTATGGCCATCAGCGTGACGGAAGTCATGCAACGCCACTACCGTTATCACCGGCTGAACAAAGCGCGCTGCCAGCAGCTATCCCGTGATGTGACCTTTACTCGAACCGTCGAAGAATCCATCGCCCTCAACAACCTGCACATGCCTGCGATTATTCTCTCCGCCAGCGGCATGGCCACGGGAGGGCGAGTATTACACCACCTGAACCGCATGTTGGGCGACCATCGAAATACCGTTATGTTTGCCGGTTATCAGGCATCGGGAACCCGTGGCGCTCGCTTAGTGGCGGGAGAAAAGCGGATTAAAATTTTCGGTAGCTACCAAGATGCCCGGGCGCGCATAGAAAGCCTGGACTTTTTATCTGCCCACGCCGATCGAATGGAACTGTTACGCTGGCTGCAGCAAATGCCCACAGCCCCAAAACGCTGTTTTGTCACCCACGGTGAGGAAGCCGCATCAGATCAATTTCGAATTGCATTGAATGAAGAACTTGGTTGGACAGCCTGCGTACCGGAAATGGGCGACAGGGTTACCCTGTAACAAGTTGCCCGGCAGCAAGTTAGCCTTCTACAATATCACAACTAAAACCACTCTCAGCCGACAGGGAGTTGGTAATAAAACAGGTGTCTTCCGCTTTTCCCAAGATGCGTTTAGCTTTGTCACTGTCTTCGCCTACAGAAATAGTAAGCTTGACGCGGGTGTGCACACTCGTGAATTGAACCTTGCGCTCAACTTTTTCAAGTTGCCCATCGGCAGCACATTCAATATGTAGCCAATTCAGGTCATAGGCTCTGGCAATGGATTTGAAAGATAACACCAGGCAGTTGGCCACGGCGGCCATCAACAGCTCTTCCGGTGACCAAACATCGCCCGCGCCATCAAACTCGATGGGGGGTGCCACTTCTACCCGGCTACCGTTGTTCAACGAACACATCACATTGCCAGTTGGATCAGCTGATGCCGCGGCAGTATAGGTATGGGGAAATGCCTTCATAGATAATTCCTAAATAATGGCCAAAAACTAATTTAGCGTTTCTGACAAAAGAGCCACTGTTTTAATTTGCAAATACACGTGCTTGCCTGGTTCTAACGCCAAATGCTCCAGTGATTTTCGGGTAATGCGAGCCAACACCGATTGTCCCTGTACATCGGCTTTAACGATAGCTCTGGCGCCATCAACCAATTCGATATCAGCAATCACACCGGACAAAATATTAAGGATGCTGGACTGACTCGGTCTTTCCAGAGCAATGCTCACATCTCGACAGGGAATCCGTACCCGAACAATATCTCCGGGCACACCCGCGAGCCGTCCAACGGCCAGTTGCGTTTCAACACTCGACGCGGTGCCATCCAAATTCAAAGACGAACCTAATGATAATTGCGTCAGACTGTAGTGATCATCGTGGTTGAGGATTTCTGCATTCAACACCACCGCGGCATTTTCCTGTCGGGTCAAATCCAAATCGAGCCGAGAAAGCATTTCCAGCAATGGCCCATCCGCTATCAAGCGTCCCTGATCCATAATGATCAGGTGATCGGCCAACCGAGTAATTTCATCGAGATTATGGCTCACATACACCATCGGGATATTCAGTTTATCGACCAGTGCTTCCAGATGGCGGAGAATCGGATGACGAGCCTTACTGTCCACGCCGGCGAGGGGTTCGTCCAGCAACAAGCAGCGAGGAGCGGTTAACAGTGCACGTGCTATGGCAACCCGCTGTTTCTGTCCACCAGAGAGTTGGTCGGGTTTACGGCCTAATAATTTTTCAATATCCAGCCAGGCAATCACCTGCTGTTTACCTGGGCCGTGATCAGAGAATCGCCGCTTAAAGGCAAAGTCGAGATTCTCCTCGACATTGAGATGGGGAAACAGACGATTTTCCTGAAACACATAACCTAATTGCCGCTGGGTTACTGGCAGGCCACCAATCTCAATATCACCGATAGTTAACCGGCAATGTTCAGCAGTTTCCAATCCGGCCATACAGCGCAGCAAGGTGGTCTTCCCACAGCCCGAGGGGCCATAGATAGCAGTGATGCCCCGCTCCGGTAGCTGGGCCTTTAACACCAGAGAAAATTCAGCGGCTTGGCCCAATGAATGCTCTACGGCCAGCTGTATCTTGCTCTCTACACCCACGACCGCTCACCCCACAGCAACGTCACGACTTAAGCCCCTTGTTGCGGTTAAAACCATAGAGCAGTATCAATAGCGAAAAGCTGAAGGCCAG
Source organism: Porticoccus sp. (assembly GCA_041581635.1). Taxonomy (GTDB): domain Bacteria; phylum Pseudomonadota; class Gammaproteobacteria; order Pseudomonadales; family Porticoccaceae; genus Porticoccus. Next base: position 35,762 of record JBFICW010000019.1, read on the forward strand.
CAAACCACCTGCAAGCCAATGGGCCCGCCCATAATCCAGTGCTTCCACATGGTCGTACAGGGCAATGGATAGCACTTGTGTTTCACCGGGAATATTGCCGCCAATCATCAGTACCACACCAAATTCGCCCATGGTATGGGCAAAACCCAACAGCGCAGCCGTAGCAAAAGCACGGCGCGTCAGTGGAATAATTAAATTCAAGAAGCGATCCAGAGTTCCAGCACCCATGGTCTCTGCCGCTTCTAGCAATTTGTGATCAAAATTCTGAAAGCCCGACTGCAAGGGCTGCACCACAAAAGGCAGAGAGTAAATCACCGAGCCCACGACCAGCCCGCTAAAAGTAAAGGCCAATGATTGCCCCGTCAAAGCCAACCAACTACCGCCTAATAAGTTATCGGGGGAAAACGCCATCAGCAGATAAAAGCCGATAACCGTGGGAGGCAGTATCAAGGGGAGCGCCACCGTGGCTTCAATCACACTGGCAAATCGGGAATTAGAACGCGACAACCACCAAGCCAACGGCGCACCGACAACCATCAAAATAGCCGTGGTCACTGCCGCCAATTGCAGCGTGAGCCAAAGTGCTGTGATATCGGATGGCAAGAGGCTCATTGCTTTAAATTCATGTTCGTCATAGGTAATAAATAACCCCCATCAACAATAATTTTTTTTGCGACGGGGGTCTTCATAAAATCCAAAAACTGCTGTGTTAGAGAGCTCACCGGTTTAATGGCCACTCGGCTCTGTCGCACAGGGTGGGTTAAGTGAGGCGAGAGATCAATGGTAAATAATCCTTGCAGTGGTTTGGCCCTCCCATCGAACCCCCGCACCGAAACAACCAAAGCACCGGCAACGATTGCAACATCGGCATTACCGCTGTGAAAAAACTGCCAGGCCTGAGCAATATTATTACCGATCACTAACTTGGATTTACTTTCCTCCACGACACCGAGGTTTTCCATCGCCTCCATAGCGGCGATACCATAGGGTGCCGTCCGCGGATTGGCTATAGCAATACGCTTCGCTTCAGATAAAATCTCTTTCGGATTAACACCCTCCCTGCGGCTCACCAGTACCAGTTTGCCAATGGCATAGGTCGCCAAGCTCTCTGATGCACCACGACCTCCGGCCACTAATTTTTCGGGGTAGGATTCATTGGCAGAAAAAAACAGCTGAAAGGGTGCACGCTGTAAAATCTGGGCGTAGAGCACACCGGAGGAAGCACTGCTGATGGTAATTTGATGCGTTGATGGATCTAAACCCTGTTGCCCGGCAAAAGCCTCACTGAGCTGTTCCAAAACGGGACGAAAATTACTGGCTGTAGCAATACTCAAAGTATCGGCAGCAGCACCGGAACCCATCACCGGCAAGCACAGCCATAACAGTATCAATCGCACAGCAACGGCCAGACCTGTTGTACGAGCTGTAAGGAGTCTGCCCAAAATCTTAGTCGCCACCTTGCCAGCGTTCAGCGCGTTGCTGGTCGACATCCTTGGCATCCACCCAACCACTATCGCCATTCACATGCTGTTCTTTTTTCCAAAATGGCGCACTGGTTTTGAGAATATCCATAATAAATTCACAGGCTGCAAATGCTGCATCGCGGTGGGCACTGCTCACCCCCACAAACACAATTTGCTCACCCGGAGTCAAATCACCAATCCGATGAATAATTCGAATATCAATGACAGGCCAGCGGGCAGCGGCTTGTTTGGCAGTTTGTTGAAGGGATTTTTCGGTCATGCCCGGATAGTGCTCCAAGCGCATAAATTTTAGCGGGTTATCCGCAAGGTCGCGAACTTGTCCGGTAAAAATCGCAATCCCGCCAACACCAGCGTGATTAACTCCAGGGTTGGCTTGCTGGAGCCGACGATATTCCTCACCCGTATCGAAATCCTGTTCCTGTACAGAAATGGAAATCATCCGCCTGTCACCGGAGGAAATAGCGCCACTTCGTCGCTGTCATTGATGGGCATATTTTCGTCCACCATGTCCTGATTTACCGCAAACAATACATTACCGGAACCCAGTGCCAGCTTCCATTCGTCACCCTCTGCCTGAAGGTTTTCTAACAACTGGCCCACGGTCTCGACGCCTTCGGGTAATGACGTATTCAGTTCGCCGGTACCCAACTGTTCGCGAAGGCTGCCAAAAAATAATACTTTCATAGTTAAACCTGCTTCTATTGCTTCGAGCTAGCTACTGGTCAGCTTTCCAGTGCCCCGATTTACCACCCGCCTTTTCCAACAACCGGATCTGCTCAATCACCATGCCTTTATCCACCGCCTTACACATATCATAGATGGTAAGTGCCGCTATGGATGCCGCAGTCAGCGCTTCCATCTCCACACCGGTTTTTCCATCGAGGCCGCAGGTGGCAGCAATACGGATACTGTGGCTATCCGGTTGTACATCAAACTCAACCGAAACTTTCGTAAGCATTAGTGGATGGCAGAGCGGAATCAGGTCTGAGCATTTTTTTGCTGCCTGAATACCCGCAATTCGAGCCACGGCCAACACATCGCCTTTTTTGTGCCCGCCAGACTGAATCAGTTCAAGGGTTTCCGGCTGCATCCGTACCGTCGCCTCAGCCGTGGCTTCGCGAGTGGTCACGGTTTTTCCTCCCACATCGACCATATGGGCTTCGCCCTGCTCATTAAGGTGGGTAAGTTTTCGCATATCTGACACAGAAATCACTCCAATTATAAGATGCCCCAATCTTTCAGGCATGAGGGACAGTCTACCTCAAACACCTAAAGTAACCCATTGAGGCAGCTCAACCAGGGCTTTATCGACAACCTATTCTTCCAGAATCAGAATAGCCCGAAAATCATTAACATTGGTGCCCGTTGGCCCCGTTATGATCAGATCGCCCAGCGCTTCAAAAAAACTAGAGCTGTCGTTATCTTCGAGCATAGCCACAGCGTTTAAACCCAATTGTTCGGCTCGCTGCCAAGTATCAGGCGATAGAACAGCCCCGGCATTATCACCTGAACCATCGATACCATCGGTGTCCGCAGCCAAGGCATACACCCTCGCCTGACCTTTCAGCGCTGCTGCCAGACTCAACAGGTATTCGGTATTGCGACCACCCCGGCCATCACCCCTGACTGTGACGGTAGTTTCGCCGCCGGACAACAGCACACAGGGCGTATTTACCGGCCCCTTCTGCGCCAAAACCTGAGCAACTAATTGGGCATGAGATCGAGCCAATAGTTGTGATTCACCGGTGAGGTCATCGCCCAATATCAATGCTGTCAGCCCCATCTTTTCTGCCTGTCTTGCCGCGGCTAACAGCGACTGCTTAGCCCTAGCAATCATCCTAAACTCTGCCGGCTCACAGACTGTTTTGGGGGTTTCAGATTCGGGCTTGCTTAGCCACAGTTTGACGGCAGCGCTCGTCGCTATTTGATATTTATTCAATATGGCCAATGCCTGTAGCCGAGTGGTTGGATCAGCCACCGTTGGGCCCGAGGCAATCACCTCCGGGGTATCCCCCGGCACATCGGAAATCGCAAAGGTTATCAACCTGGCCGGGGAGCAGGCCGCCGCCAGGCGACCGCCTTTAATGGCAGAGAGGTGCTTGCGCACACAGTTGATCTCACTGATATCAGCCCCGGACTTTAACAGCGCTTTATTAACCTGCTGTTTATCGGCCAGGGTAATTCCCGCTGCCGGTAATGCCAATAAAGAAGAACCACCCCCGGAAAGCAAAAAAATAACCAGATCGTCTTCGTGCAGGCCGGAAACCAACGTCAGGATACGCCGGGCAGCCACTTCGCTGTTATGGTCGGGTACCGGGTGGGCGGCTTCAACCACCTCAATCTGTTCACAGGGTACAAGGTGACCATAGGCCGTCACCACCAAACCGCTTAGTTTTTCGTCGGGCCAATTTTCCTCTAACGCAGCGGCCATTGAAGCCGCCGCCTTTCCCGCACCAATCACGACGACTTTACCGTGCGGGCTATCAACCCATAATTCTTTTGAAGCGGTACCCAAAAACTCCGGCAGTACTGTTTTTGGATCAGCCGCAGCCACCGCCGTTTCGAATAAACTGATCAATAGTGCTTGAGGGTCAAAAGACATATCTAAAAACCTGTTTCAAAAACAACGACTGCCCGATAGCATGGACTAATTATGGTCATCACACTGGTACCTGACCATAGAAAATGGATAATCGCTTATTCTCTCTCACGAAAAAACAACCGACCGGAACTACGCCAAGTGGAAAAACAGTGCCAAGTGGAAAAACAGTTTATCGACGCTCAGCAATTACTGGATGATTCCTTTTCTCTGGGGTTACAAATTCTGGAAAGTGGTTACATACCCCACTTTATTATTGGCGTATGGCGAGGCGGCACCCCGGTGGGTATTGCGGTACAGGAATTATTGGATTATTTCGGTATTGAAACGGACCACATCGCCATCCGCACGTCTTTTTACACCGCCCTGGGTGAAACTGCCGACAAGGTACACGTGCACGGATTGGGTCATATCATCGACACTCTTCATCGGGCAGATTCCATTCTCATTGTGGATGATGTCTACGACACCGGCCTCAGCATGCAACAGATTGTGGCAGATATTGAACAGGCCTGTGCCGGCAACTTACCGGAGATTCGTATCGCCACGCCCTACTTTAAACCGGGCAACAATCGTACCGACAAAACACCGGACTACTACCTTCACGAAACGGACAAGTGGCTGGTGTTTCCCCACGAATTGTCGGGATTAAGTGCACAAGAAATTCTGGATAAAAAACCCGGCATCACTGCACTGAGAACCACCCTTGAGAAAAGAGCACTCGCAAGCCAGGCAGACAACGTCTGCTAATTAAAAAGAAAGGGCTATGAATAAGGATGAGCGCTATTAAGTTAACGCTCTGGAAACCTTAGAACCCGTCTCGCGGCCCAGTTTCTCGGTAATATACCGGCCCGCCTCGATTAACCCCTCCAGGTCCACCCCATGCTCAATGCCCAAACCATTGAGCATATACACCAAATCTTCGGTAGCGACATTACCGGAAGCACCCTTCGCATAAGGGCAACCGCCTAGCCCGGCCACCGAGCTGTCCACCACATCAATCCCCATTTGCAGGGACGCATATATATTGGCCAGCGCCTGCCCGTAAGTATCGTGCAGATGCACCGCAAGCCGATGGATAGAAACACTGTCTGCCACCGCTTCAATCAATCGGGTAATACTGCCCGGCGTACCCACCCCCGTGGTATCACCGAGAGACACTTCATAGCAGCCCATATCGTGGAGCCTGAGAGCCACTTCTGCCACCTTGTCGGGATCGACCGCCCCCTCATAGGGACATCCCACCACACAGGAAATATAACCACGCACCGGCAACCGAGCGACCTTGGCGGCCTCCATAATGGGCGCAAAACGATTCAGGCTTTCGTCGATGGAACAATTAATATTCTTCTGGCTAAAGGCTTCAGAAGCCGCTGCAAAAATAGCCACCTCACTGACATTCACCGCGGCCGCCCGCTCAAAGCCCTGGAGGTTAGGCGTCAATGCCGCATAGGTCACTCCCGCCTTGCGTTCAATACCCCGAAACACCGCATCACTACCGGCCATTTGCGGCACCCATTTGGGATTTACAAAACTGCCCGCCTCAATATAACGAAGGCCCGCATCCACCAAACGATGAATCAACTCAATCTTCACCTCGGCACTGATTGGTTGCTGTTCATTTTGCAGACCATCTCTGGGGCCAACTTCAACGATTTTGACTTTTTTAGGTAAGCTCATAATTTCACTCGAACGCTACGGCTCTCTACACCTATCGGTTTACATCGTTTACGTTACTTTTTATGAACTGAGATTGGAAGGTAACGGCCGGCTTATTTCAGCAACACAATATCGACAATTAAATCTTATATTACCGACAAACTTTAAAGATCAGCGATTCAAGGTCTTCATAACACCAATAAACATAGCGTGATCCCTTGTGATTTCATGAAACAGTTTTATGATATGGGCAAAATGGCATTTATAAATAAAGTGATGGAACACCGCTCTATGTCAGCTCGCAAAGTCTACAGCCCTTTTCAACAATCCATTTTTCCTATCAATAATGGCAAAAACACTATGGATCATCCTGAGACAGGCTGCCAAAACGTCATAGTATCCGGATCCGGGTCTTTATAATTAACTGTTAAGGAGCAAAAATGGAGATTGTCTTTCACGGCGAGACATGTGGCGGTGCAGATCGATTTACAGATGAAACAGTCCTGCCTACAGGTATAAAAGAACTTGAACATATATCAGGGTGGCCATCATCACTTGAAAGAGGAACATTCAATATACAAGTAGATGAAACAAAATGGCCTGAGCTAGACGGTTTGAATTTTATTGCTGACGGCCAGGGTGTACGTAATATGGATAGAAATAACAATTTCCTACCAGTTGCTTACCTTCCATACACAGAGATTCCAGACAACACAATCACGCCAAATGTGCGAGATTATGGTCCGCATGGCGGAGATCTACAATTCTGGCCAGCCAAATTAGAAATTGACGGAGTTGATAACACGATAAATTGTTACATGTTTCGAAGAGTAGGCAGCAACTACAGAGATAAAATCGAAATAATATCTGATATACATATTAGAACAACCCACTCTTTAGTGCATAGAATAGAAGTAAAGCTAACGGTATATGACTATGCTCCTTAACCAGCACCAGCACAAACGCTCACTACGCGGGCTGGACTCGCAACAAGTTGCTCGCCTGTGTGGCGGGCGTTAAGCGCGGGAAGAGGATATGGCACAGAATCCATTTTATGTTTATGCCCTGAAAGACCCTAGGGAAAACCCAGCGAAAACCTTTTATATTGGCAAGGGTACTGGCAACCGCGCTTGGGAGCACCAAACACAGACTGATGATTCAGAAAAAGGTAAAGTTATTCAGGCTATTCACGATGCAGGACATTCTGTTTTGCATACGGTCATCACAGATAATCTGACTGAAGAGCAATCATTAAAAATTGAAGCCGAGCTTATTGCGGGCTTCGGAATTCGATCTCAAGGCGGCCTGCTTACAAATCGAGTCAAACCAAATCCAAATAATATTTCAAAATGCATTAAAGTAAATATTCCTGATGGCTGCTACGAAAAGGCTCAAATGGGCTTAGGCATTTTAAAATCAGCAGTCATGGAATTAGCAAAGGCAAATCCTGACGGTATTAAAAACTCCGATGCAGCAAAATACCTTGGCTTGCAATCGGATTACGGTGGTGGCTCCAAAGACTATTTGAGCTACAGCATCCTCGGCATGCTAATGAAAGATGGCCGCATGATGCGCAACGAAAAAAAGAAGCATGTGGCAAAGTCAGAATAAGCACCTAACAAGTAAAGGCATAGGACGCAGCAAAGCTGTACCCGTGCTCACTGCGATCGGCGTCAGTACGGCCTCACCTGCCACCGAAATAGTCGAGGCAATGATTAAAGGAAAATAAACATGGATTGGTTTCTCGTTGTTCTAAAAAAATACGCTACATTTTCTGGCCGTGCACAGCGTGCCGAATATTGGTATTTCTACCTTTTCTACACACTTATTTATATTGGACTCTCCATCCTCGATGGGATGATGGGGACTTATAGCCTGGAGTTTGGCATTGGCTGGTTAAGTGGTCTCTTTTGTTTGGGCTTGCTAATTCCTTCGTTAGCAGTTGTTTTCCGCCGGCTTCACGATACCGGTCGAAGTGGCTGGTGGCTTTTGATTGGCCTAATTCCCTTAATTGGCGCAATCGTACTGATTGTATTTCTGGTGCAAGACAGCGCTGCCGATGAAAACCCCTATGGCCCCAACCCGAAGGCTGCCTAACAAGGCTAAAGGCTCCATCTTTTTAAGATGGCTCGGGCGAGAAAATTCTACGGTTTGTTCATTAATGAAATGGCCCCGATCGGGGCCATTTCAGCCTTTAAATTTTTACGATGACTCGACCCCGTATTTTTCCGTCCATCAGGTCTTGAGCCGAAGACACCACGTCATCAAGTCCAATTTCCTGGGTAATAACCTCATAATCTTCTGGTTTCAGCAGTTCACTTAAACGCTGCCAAGCTTCTACACGGTCCTCTTTCGGGCGCATTACGCTGTCTATACCAATCAATTTAATACCGCGAAGAATGAAAGGGGCAACGGAGGCGGGAAAGTCCATGCCTTGAGCTAGACCACAGGCAGTGACTACACCATTATATTTGGTACTGGCACAGGCATTCGCCAGGGTATGACTACCGACGCAATCGATGACACCAGCCCAGCGTTCTTTCTGCAAAGGCTTGCCGGGTTCAGACAAGCTTTGACGGTCAATCAACTCACTGGCTCCCAGGCCTTTCAGATGGTCACTTTGGTCCATTCTTCCCGTTGATGCGACAACGCGGTAGCCCAAAGCATGCAGTAAACGGATCGCAAAATTACCCACCCCGCCGTTGGCACCTGTCACCAGAATATCGCCTGAATCCGGGGTTACGCCTTGTTTCTCGAGGGCCAACACCGACAGCATTGCGGTATAACCTGCGGTGCCTACCGCCATCGCCTGCCTGGCATCGATACCTTTTGGCAAAGGGATTAACCACTCACTGTTAAGCCGAGCCCTTTCCGCTAAGCCACCCCAGTGTACCTCACCAACACCAAACCCATTCAGCAGCACCCAGTCTCCCTCGGCGAACGCATTGGAGTCGCTTTGAGCCACTCGGCCGACTAAGTCAATTCCCGGCACCATGGGAAACTTGCGAACCACAGGGCCTTTTCCGGTGATGGCTAAGCCATCTTTATAATTAAGTGTGCTGTATTGAACATCCACCAGCACGTCGCCTTCTGGCAACTGTGATTCTTCAAGTTGTGTCAGTGAAGCGGTTTGTTGGCGATTCTCATCTTGTGTTATCAATAGGGCGCGAAACATAACTTCTCCTTTTAGACCATCTGTCTATTTAATTACCAAAAAAAACCAAACAATGATCGGTTTGGCCTGTTTTTTATCTGAACTATTTGCTATCCATAGCACGAATAAAAAAATTGATAAAAACTCTGAGCGGCTGAATATCTTGTACCAACCGCGCTCTATGCACGGCACCTTCCCACCCCATCCAAAAAGCCTGGGCCAGCTCAGCAACATTCTCTACCGTAGTGATATCACCCCGCCGTTGTGCCTCAACAAGGCAACCAGCCACTCTGTTTTGCCAGCTCTGGTAGGTGTCTTGAAGGTGCTCGCGAAAAACTGTGGGTAACAGTGTCGATTCCTGTTCGAGATTACCGATCAAGCAACCTCGCTTGAAATTATGTCGCATGATGCCCTCTTGAGTTTCATGGGCAAAGCGTTGTAAACGTTCCAGCGGCGGGTAAGCCTCATCCAGCAAAAAACGATCTAACTTGGCTTCGAAATACTGGCGGTATCGCATTAACACCGCAATGCCAAACGCTTCTTTACTGGCGAAATAGTGATAAAACGAACCTTTCGGCACACCGACAGATCGCAGGATAGTTTCAATGCCACTGCGCGTAAAACCGGATTCGGTCAAGACAACCATACCCGCCCGTATCAGCGACTCCCGCGTATCCAAGGCGTCGTTCGGCTGCTTTTTAGGACGGCCACGACGCGGTTTTACCTGAGCGTTAGCCACATTTTTTTCTTCTAGCGTTGTCAGCACTCTAATACCTTTATCTGATGATTTGTCTATTTTAGCTATTTTAGACCGACTGTCTAGTTAAATAGAGTCATGAATCAGCCAGACAACGACACCCACATGATACGGCTTCTACAAATCAACCACGCTATCGAGCTGGTTGATTAAAAAGGTGGTGCATTTATTTAACCCAGTAGCGGTAGATACCACATTACAAAACGCTACGATCCGATTAACGGTTCAGCATATAATTGCAGCAACCCAGCATTCACCCCCTTGAAGTAGACGCCATGTTTGAACATATACTGCCTGCCCTGTTTATCTTTTCGGCTTTTTTTGTCACCAGTTTGCTGATCAGCCATGCCTTAAAAAAGTTCGGTTCGCATGTTGATACCTCATCGTCTGAGGTGTTTCGCCTGCTTTCTAATTCACAGAAAGCCGTTTTAATTTTTATCGGTGTGGTATTAGCCCTATCTGAACTGGGTTTTGATGTTTCTGCATTAGTGGCGGGCCTGGGATTAACGGGGTTTGCGTTAGGATTTGCCCTGAAAGATGCCATATCCAATCTAGTGGCCGGGATGATGATTGTTATCTATAAGCCCATCGAGCTTGGCCATATTATTGAAATATCGGGCACCAAAGGAAAGGTGATCAATATTAATCTTCGCTATATTACGATCCAGTCCGATGCGGTGGTTAATCTGGTGCCAAACTCCTTGTTTTTAAGTAACAAACTTTCCATTATCGACAAAAACGGCGAGTAGAAAAAACCAGCAATGTAGGAACTGATAACAACCAAAACAGGGTTACGCTGCCGCTCATCACCCCCCGCTTCTCAAGCTTCTTTTCGCTCATACCGCCTTTGTCTATCACTTCGATTTTTTATCCCTAAACAGTCCAAGCATTATCTGATGCTTGGCTCTCCCAGGATTTATTATTAGTAGGTAACGGTTATTTAAGAAGGGAACAACGATGAGTATTCCAGCTCGTGTTGCGAGCTATCTAAACGATCAGCACATTGAATATGATCTGGTTGAACATCCTCATACCAGCACAACGGTAGGCTCGGCTATTACAGCCCGTGTTTCTCCTAACACTGTCGCCAAAGCGGTTGTACTGGAAGATCATGACAACCGTCATTTGATGGCAATACTGCCCGCCAACCACAAGATCAAACTGCATAAATTGAACCACAATCTGGATATGAATCTGCATTTAGCCAATGAAAATGAGTTATACCAGATGTTCGACGATTGCGAAGAAGGTGCGGTGCCGGCTTTGGGTCAAGCCTATAACATGAATTCAATTTACGACGAAGCTCTGGATCAACTGGACGACGTCTATTTTGAAGCAGGCGATCATGAAACATTGGTTCACCTGACCAAAGCACAGTTTGGCAAGCTAATGAGCAACACAAAACACAGCAGGTTTAGCACTGAGACTTATTATTAATCACCACTGATTAACGGCCTCACCGCTATTTTCTGTCAGCGTACTCAATGGATTGAGTGATCTAATTTTGATTAGAGGGGTGGCGTTGTTTCAAATAAAACCAAGCTTTTCCCTAACAACAAAGTCGTTTTCTATTGGGGTTAGCCACCGGTCATATTCATCAGTCGCACTACTTGAGGTTGATCATCATCGTAGAAATAATGACGCTCTGGTTTGATATCCATTGCCTTGATAATAGTGGTTTTTAGCTTATCCATATCACCAGGGTAACGGCGCATCACAGCTTTAAGGTCTACAGAGTGTTCATTACCCAGACAGAGTAATAATCGCCCTTCGCTAGTCACGCGCACCCGGTTACAGGTATCGCAAAAGTTATGGCTGTTTGGCGAGATAAACCCGATGCGAATATTGCTATCGGCTAAACGGTAGTAGCGCGAAGGTCCCGCGCTGGTTTCGGCACTGGGAACCAATGTATAAGCTGTATTGATCACATCACGAATTTCTTCGCTGGTCACCATGGTGCCCTGCCTGTCTCGACAACCGATGTCTCCCATGGGCATTTCTTCGATAAAACTGATATCCAGTCCTTTCTCGAGAGCAAACTCGACCAAGGGAATGATTTCATCATCATTCTTGCCGCGAACGATGACGCTGTTGAGTTTGATTCGTTCAATACCCGCCGCTTGGGCTGCCTCGATACCCTTTAATACTTTTTCGAGCTTTCCGGTACGAGTGATAGCCTCAAACCGCTCTGGGCACAGAGAGTCGATGCTGATATTAATACGTGAGACGCCGGCCTCCGCTAGTTGAGACGACATATTCTCGAGCTGGGAGCCATTGGTCGTGAGTAGCAATTCGTCCAGACCATCGAGATTGCCAAGGTCGCTGATCAGTGACTGGACGTTTTTACGTACCAGTGGCTCACCACCGGCCAGCCGGATTTTGTTCACCCCCAGTTCGACAAAGGCCTTACCAAGAAAAGCCATCTCTTCGAGCGTCAGCAACTGTTGCCGTGGCAGGAACGTCATATCTTCAGACATACAGTAGATACAACGGAAGTCACAACGGTCTGTCACCGACAACCGGAGGTAATTAACGGTTCGCCCAAATTTGTCTGTCAGCGATGATAATTCAGTTTGCGACACAGAAAGAATCCAGTATTTACCTAATCTTTAAATGGCCCTTGAATCAAGAATGATATTTCACATAGTTGACTCGACTTGCCATTCTACTCATTCAACCTAACTGAACACCAGTTTAAATAGTCTGCCTGTTAATTCGTTGATCAAGGTCAACAGCCCTACGCTAAAGACCTGATAATTTAACCCTGAAGCGAGAAAAAAGCTTCAGAAACAGATAGTTACCTACAAGGTGGCATCCATCCTACCTCCTTAGTAGTAGCTTTAATGATTTATCTGGTATTGGGGAATACGCACATGAAAAATGCTGTTGGAAAAGGGCCTAAGTGCAAATTATTAACTGCGGCGATTTCCGCTGTAGTTTTTGGTTTTGCCAGCCAAGCAATTGCTGAAGAGCAAACCACACTAAAAGATGCCATCACAGACGGCAAACTTAATTTTAACCTCCGTTATCGCTATGAAAATGTTGATGACGATGCACGCCCTGACGAAGCACACGCTTCAACCGTACGCGCACGCTTAACCTAT
>JBFICW010000020.1:0-46797 GCA_041581635.1 Porticoccus sp.
ATGAATTTATTAGTGATCCTTGGGATAGTTATTATTATGGTTCTTGGTAGTTATGCCTTTTACCTCTATCTCAAGTTGCGCAGCCAAAAAGCCAGACTACACAAACAACAAGAGGAACTCGTCAACCTGCAGAAAGAGCGTTATGACCACTACCGTAATAGTATCCGTGTTATCGCATCGGCGATTGTCGCAGAACAGGTAGGTCTGACAGAGGGCGCAATTCGAATTAGTATGCTGGTGTCTCAGTTGGATCTTTCCGAGTCAGAAAAAGCAGATTATCAAGTATTTTTCCAGCTGACAGAGGCCACCTCGCATATTCCTATTCTCGACGAATGGAAAAAACTCAGCTCACTCGAAAAGCAGCGCTATGATTCTGAGCGTGAAGAACTAGAAAAGGCGTATAAAGAATTTGTTGAAAGCGCGGCTAAAGAGTTGCTTGCAATGAGCGGAAATTCAAATCCCGAACCCCTGTTTTATTCCGTGGGGAAGAATTAATTCCTGAGCGTAATCAGTGTGAGTGGCTAATGCCCCGATTGTTTGCCAGTACAAATAACCCTATCATCGCCGCTAAAAAATGAGGTCATCTACCCCTATGAATACAGAACAAGCACTCCTGCAGCGCAGTAACTCAACCTGTGAGCTCTGCACCAGTGATTCGAATCTATCTGTGTATGAAGTGCCACCGGTTACGGATGCCAATGTAGATCAATGCATCTTGCTGTGCAGTACCTGCAAGGCACAAATTGAAAGCCCTGACACCATTGAGGTTAACCACTGGCGTTGTTTAAACGACAGTATGTGGAGCCAAGTACCTGCCGTTCAAGTAATGGCATGGCGGATGCTGACACGATTGTCTGGTGAAGGTTGGCCACAGGATCTTCTCGATATGCTGTATCTTGAAGATGAGGTGCTGGCATGGGCTAAGGCCACTGAGTCAGATGAAGCCGACGACAATGCAGCGCCTACTTTAGATAGTAATGGTGCGGTTCTTCAGAGTGGTGATACCGTCACGCTGATTAAAGATCTGGATGTAAAAGGAGCTGGTTTTACCGCTAAACGGGGAACCGCTGTCAGAAACATTTCACTGACCGATAACCCTGAACAGATTGAAGGTAGGGTTAACGGTGTTCGTATCGTGTTGCTCACCTGTTATTTAAAGAAGTCTGGTTAAGCGGTTTGTAGATGGTTAAAGCACAGCTGTGGCTCACTCTGTGCTTTAACCATTCAATACCACAATTTACGTTTTCTTCAGCTTGGGGGCTTTAGGTATGGAATTGTCCCGGCAGCGTCTGAATCATCAATGATATGAACGGTGCTGATACTCCCCCGCATACGTGACTGCCTAAATTCTTCGTAGTCGGGGTCGTTAATAAAAGCCTGCGCGTCATCCATTGTTGGAAATTCCACCAGCGCGATTAGTGACGCGTCCGATGGCTCACCCTCGACATGTGTGATGTTGCCACTGCGGGATAGATATTTCCCTCCATGCTTGTGAACTATGTCGTGTACATTTGTCGCATATCCCGACACCCAGGTTTCATCAGTAATTTTTACTTCACCAATTAAATAAACTGCCATATTAATACTCCAGATTTATGGGCTATCGATCACGCCAATCGCAGTGAACATTTTTATTGTGGGAAAGGCCATTACCAGCCAAGTGACAAATAGTGCTAGCCCATAAGCAAATACCCGCCAGTTAGATTGAAAATGGTAATTGATAGACGCTTCTATAGCCTCTTTACTCATTTGCCAAGATGCCACCATTTGCATAGCCACAAGAGAGTAAATAAAAGGGATAACGATTTCGGGGAGTTTATTGGGTAGCAGTTGAAGTGATACGAGCAATACCACGTTGAATACGATGCCCCAAATAATAGTTTGTTTAGCGGCGTGTTGTTTTCCCAATGTTTTAAAATTCTGCCAGAGAAAATAAACCATGGCCACCGGGCCGCCAAAGAAGCTCCCAAGAGCGACTTGAAAAGGCGAATAAAGTTTTAGCGGATTGATAGTTATTTCAGTCATGGTTCATATTTACTCGTATTAAAGCAAGTAGCATGGGTTTGTCATGGGCAGCTACAATCTACAGATTTATTCTTGTTTGGTCAGTTGGGTCGAAAATCTGAGTGTATTCTATACCACTAGTTTTCTGTAGCGAAGTTGATGTTGAACAGAGATTTTATGCGAGCTGTTTTGATTGGTGGGGAAAAGGCAGTATCGCTATGAGCAACGACGAGATCGCAACTATGATGACTTCTCTTGGTGACGCCGCTCGTTCTCAAGAGCCTTGTCAGTAATTTCTTTATAAAGACTAATCATCTTTGTTACCAGGGGCTGCCATTCCGGATTACGGCTGAGAATACCTTGGGAGTCTTGAGTATCCCGAAAAACCTCCTTGAGAAACTGGATGTCTATGTCGCTGAGCAGCTCTCCTCGATCAACTTGTTCTTTGAGTTTTAGAGCCCTCGGTAAGCGTTGGTTTTTAAGCCGTGTTACCAAGACATAAATCAGATAAGGGTCATGCGATGAGTCTGGCATTTAGATCACCATGAGTATCACATTATAAAGTTTAGATGATAGATGGTGGTTTATCAGTGCAGCAAAAAATGAACCGGCTACACAGGTATTTATTTCTTTTTTAACAACACGCCTGATTCCAGGTGGTGTGTATAGGGGAACTGGTCAAACACCGCAAAGTGTTCAATAGTGTGGGTTTCGACGATGCTTTCAAGGTTTGCTTTGAGTGTCGATGGGTTACAGGATATATAGATAATATTATCAAAACGTTTGACCAGCGCTACGGTCTCATCATCCAGGCCAGCACGGGGGGGGTCGACGAAAATAGTCGTGAATTTGTAGGTGCTTAGGTCGATGTCTTTCAGGCGGCGAAAGGGGCGTAGGCCATTAAGCGCCGCTGTAAATTCTTCACTGGACATACGAACGATCGTGACATTATCTACGTTATTGGCTGCGAGATTGTACTCGGCAGATCGCACAGATAGTTTGGAAATTTCTGTGGCGAGAACCTTGTCAAAGTTTTGTGCGAGGACACAGGTGAAATTACCATTGCCGCAATAGAGCTCTAACAAGTCACCACTGCATTTTGTACTCTGACCCAAAGCCCAGCTGAGCATCTTCTGGTTAACTCCGGCATTGGGTTGAGTAAATCCGGTTTCCACCTGCTGGTACTGATATTCTTTTCCCGAAACCTGAAGTTTTTCTATGACAAAGTCCCGGTCTAACACCATTTTTTGTTTACGACTGCGACCGATAATTGCCACTCCCAGTCTTCCCTGAAGCTGAAGAGCCGCATCCTGCCATTCATCATTAAGTACTTTGTGGTAGATCAGGGTGATTAATGCTTCGCCACTTTGGGTGGTGAGGAATTCAGCGGTAAAAAGTCGCCGACTTAATACTTCACTCTGGTTAATCTCTGTCAACAGGCCCGGCATTAATTGGTTGATCTGCGTCGAACCAATAGGGAAGTCTTTAATGATATAGGGGCTGTTCTCCCCTGGCTTGTTCATGGCGTAGTGGGCCTGGTTGTCCTCATGCCAGATCCTAAATTCTGCCCGCATTCTGAAATTCAGTGGTTCTGAGGGGTGTACATCAATGTTAGGTAGCGAAAGCTCGGCAAAGTCCGAGTTCAGGTCAGACAGTTTTTCATCGAGTTGTTGTTGATAGTTGTCGGGGTTGATCTGTTGCAATGCGCCATCTCCTTTAAGCTGGCGCATTATACTGAAATATAGGTCAAAGGCTGAATTGGTCTTCTGACAGCTGTGAGTTCTACAAATATTGGATTACTTCGCTACCTGCTTGCGGAGTCGTTTCTGGATGTCGAGGTACTTAGGCAGAGGACCTATGTCCTCGTAGACCTCATCGCCATCTTCAACGCGAATAACATTTGAGCCGGGAACATATGGCATTTCGGCTTCTAGTGCCTCTAGTGCATTGTGAAGTAGATGTCCGGCGATTTCCTGTGCCGGTAGTTGGTAGAGCTCAGCCAAAGCCTTCAATTTAATCTCATCAGGCTGATGGATGTATAACTCCGATGTTATAAGGTCAGCATTTTCTGCTGAACGTCGCTCCCAATTACTCAATAGCTGGGAGAATCCTCCTCTGATCCCTTGATAGTTCATTGATGCCTCTCTTATCTTTTATTATTTATACTGTCCTATGATAAAAATAGATCACTGGACGTGGATATGGTTCGAATTTTAGGTAGTTCTTCATGATAAAGTCCATAAATATAAGGGTTCCAGCGCAAGGGTTACATGATATTACTTCGCAAATAAAGCCTCTGATCACAGAAGCAGACGTTAACGAAGGCCTGTGTACATTATTCATTCAGCACACCTCCGCCAGCTTGTTGATTCAAGAAAATTATGATCCTTCGGCCAGAATAGACCTGGAGAATTGGCTTAATAGACTGGTGCCCGAGAATGACAGGCTGTATACCCATACACTGGAAGGTGCAGATGATATGCCTGCCCATATCAAGTCCGCACTCACAGCCTCTTCGTTATCTATTCCTGTGGTCTCTGGACAGTTGGCGCTCGGAACCTGGCAGGGAGTTTTCCTATGGGAACACCGTCATCAGCCTGCTATACGAAAAGTATTAGTTCATTTGTGTTGACTTATAATCTATTGATATAAGATATTTTTTTGTCCCCACGATCTAACTCCTTATAGCAACTATACTTCTTATTGTTGATAAGTGTGGTTGGCTATTAAGTCGTTCAGTAGGGCCTTGGGCCATCGACTTTCCTTGAAGTCTTAGGAGTAGGTACTGACCTCGTAACTGATAGCGTGAGGGTAGTTTTATGAGACGGCACTATTATATAAGCAATGATCTGGATGACCTTGAATCTATCGAGAAGGAGCTTGAGAATCGCGGCGTAACTACACCACAAATTCATGTTTTGAGTCGTGATGATTTGGGTGTGCAGAAGCATCACTTGCACGAAGTTCCATCAATGATGAAAAAAGATGTGGTTCACTCGACCAGTATTGCAGCCTTGTTTGGGTTTTTATGTGCGGTTCTGGTGTTGTCAGTAGCACAATTTTCTGGTGTTACCGAAACAGTAGGCTGGATTCCCTTTATCTTCTTGGCCGTAGTTGTTATGGGGTTTATCACATGGGAAGGTGGGATGTGGGGTATTCAAGAGCCAAACATTCACTTCAAACGTTTTCAAAAGGCTCTGGATGCGGGTAAACACGTCCTTTATGTTGAGGTTAAAAAGGATCAGGAAGTGCTTTTGAAATCTGTTACTGATATACACCCTGGATTACAGGCTGCTGGTATCGAAGATGCTGCAACAGGGTTGTTAATTAGTGCAGAGAATGGTGCACAGCATTTTGCCAAGTGGGCACCTTGATGGTTAGCTAAAAAAAGATTTAACATTAATAAAAACCGGTTTTGATCAACCGGTTTTTTTGTGCTTTATATTTAATTAGCAGGTTTCATCGTAGATTAAGGGCTATCACCAAAAAATATGAATCGGGAGAGCAAGACATACTCGGCTTCATAATTCATTATCAGGACTAACATCAACAGGGCAATAGGGGGTAATAAAATAGCGTAAATGAGCGCCAGGCGTTCCCACATCATGTGCATAAAAATGGCAACGATCAGCCCAGCTTTTAATAGCATGAAGATAATGATCAGGGCCCAGCGCAAATAACCTTCCAGCTGAAAATAATCGACTAAATATGAACAGGTACTGAGAACAAACAGTAAAAACCATATCTTCAGGTAAATCCCAATTGGGTGCTGTTGGCCTTGTAATTGTTCCATGCATCACCTCCTACCATAAGTAAAATAGTGCAAAAATAAATACCCAAACAAGATCTACAAAGTGCCAGTAAAGCCCCGTTATTTCGACTATCTGGTAGTTTTTAGCATTATTGGTGTTGCTGATATCACTGCTTATCTGGATGTCGTTTTGATTCTCCCCATCGTAGTGTCCACGCCAAACTTTCGATGCAACAATTAGCAGGTAGATAACACCGATGGATACATGCAACCCATGAAAGCCTGTGATCATAAAAAAGCAGGCGCCAAACTGTGGTGCGCCCATGGGGTTTGACCAGGGCCGAACCCCTTCCTCGACGATAAGCTTTGTCCATTCAAATGCCTGCATTCCCACAAAAGCTGCACCTAATAGTGCTGTGAGAGCCATCAGCCCTGCTGCTTTGTACTTGTCAGCTCTATAGCCGAAGTTCACGGCCATGGCCATAGTTCCACTACTGGTAATGAGAACAAAGGTCATAATGGCGATGAGAATTAACGGGATGTGATTTCCGGCAATAGTAAGTGCAAACACCTCACTGGGATTAGGCCAGGGTATTGTGGTAGATATTCTTACCGACATATAACCCGTCAGGAAGCTACCAAATATAAACGTGTCGCTTAATAAAAAAATCCACATCATCGCCTTTCCCCACGACACATTCTTAAAGACGTCTTTATCGGATGACCAGTCGTGAGTTAAACGATGGGTGACAGGTTTGTCGGTGGTTGTATCAGCAGCGATTGTCATGATAGTTACCTCAGTCCACAAAGCGTGGCAAAGGCTTCAAATGTGTCTGGTGGACTTGTCAGAAGGGCAAATAGAACGAGCCATACAGCGAGGAGAAAGTGCCAATAGGTGGCGCACAATTCAATGCGCACACGGGTCCGTTCGAACGGAATGGCTCTCCATATGCCAAGACAGGTAATTACCCAACCGACAAGACCAAAAACCAAGTGCAGGCCGTGTAGTCCCGTCAAGAGGTAAAAGAAACTATTGGCAGGGTTGCCTGCAATTAAATAGCCCATTGAACCCAGTTGTTGCCACACGGATAGTTGCCCGACCAGAAAGGCGAAGGAGAATATCCCGGCAATAATAAACCCTTCAATTGATTGGTTGGGCCGATTTTTACGTGCCGACATACGTGCCCACTGTAAAGCTATACTGGCAAATGCCAAAAGTACGGTATTAACCCAGAGTGCCCAAGGTTTTGCCAAGGGCTGCCACGCGGCTGTCAGTGATTGGTAATCGGTGAATTGAGAGCGGCTCATAAATGCCACAATAAATAAAAAGAATAACGAGCTAAGGGTGGCGAGCAATACACGCAACCCTGTGCGGGCTTGAATCGCATTATTTTTCATCGCATGTTGCCATGAGGTTCCGGGGGCTTCAGTGTGCTTAATCACATGATCAGTCATGACTGATATCCCTGGGTATTAGGCTTAATACCCACAGAATCGGAGGAGATCGTTTGTGCAATATAATCCTCGGCAACACCTGGCACGCTGTAATCGTATGCCCATCGATAAACCACTGGTAGCATAGGCCCCCAGTTTCCATGTCGTGGTGGGGTGTCGGGCGTCTGCCACTCAAGTGAGGCTGCTTTCCATGGGTTATTTGTGGCGGGTAATCCTTTTTTGAGACTACGGAATAAGTTGTATATAAATAAAATCTGAGAGACGCCCACAAGTAGCGCTACGACGGTAATAAACTGATTCAGTGTGTAGGCCGATTGGGGGATAAACTCGAATCCCTCAAATGAGAAATAACGTCGTGGCATACCCTGAATGCCCAAATAATGCATAGGGAAATAGATTAGATAGGTACCCAGAAATGTAATCCAAAAATGTAATTTCCCAATTGTGTCATTTAGCATGCGCCCGGTTATCTTCGGGTACCAGTGGTAGATAGCCCCAAATATTACCAAAATGGGTGCAACTCCCATCACCATGTGAAAGTGAGCCACGACGAAGTAGGTATCTGATAACGGTATATCGACGATAACGTTACCTAAAAACAGGCCTGTGAGTCCGCCCACTAAAAAGGTCAGGATAAACCCCAAGGCAAATAGCATCGGTACGGTAAAGTGTATGTCTCCATGCCAGAGAGTGAGGGTCCAGTTGTAAACTTTGAGTGCCGTGGGCACAGCGATTATTAACGTCGTTGTGGCAAAGAAAAATCCAAAATAGGGGTTCATACCACTAACAAACATATGGTGTGCCCAGACGACAAAGCTTAACCCACCAATAGCTACAATGGCCCAGACCATCATTTTGTAGCCAAAAATATTTCTCCGAGCATGGACACTGATGATATCGGACACGATGCCAAATGCAGGAAGGGCAACGATATAAACTTCCGGGTGGCCAAAAAACCAGAACAAATGTTGGAACAATATGGGGCTTCCACCACTATGTGACTGCTGGGTACCCAGAGACATCATTTCCGGCATAAAAAAACTGGTGCCAATCGTCTTATCGAATAGCATCATTACGCCACTGACAAATAGGGCGGGGAAGGCGAGTAATGCCAGAATTGTGGCGACAAAAATCCCCCATACGGAGAGGGGCATTCGCATTAATGTCATACCGTGAGTACGTGCCTGTAATACGGTCGTAACGTAGTTAAGCCCCCCCATGGTAGCGGCGACAATAAAGACCACCAGGGATATCAACATCAGAATAATCCCCCATTCGGTACCTGGAGTACCCTGTGAGATTGACTGTGGTGGATAGAGTGTCCAGCCCGCACCCGTGGGGCCACCGGGCACAAAGAAACTCGCCACAAGGATCAATACCGATAACAGATATATCCAGTAGCTAAGCATGTTCACAAAGGGGAAGACCATATCTCTGGCTCCGACCATCAGGGGAATCAGATAGTTACCAAAACCCCCAAGAAACAGCGCCGTTAGCAGGTAGATCACCATGATCATGCCGTGCATTGTCATATATTGGTAGTATTCACTGGGATCGATTTCCAGAACACCCGGGAAGCCTAATTGCATCCGCATTAACCCTGAAAGAATCAGGGCAATTAACCCGACAGAAATCGCCGTCAGTGAATACTGAATGGCAATGACCTTATGATCCTGGCTCCAGACATACTTCGTCCAAAAGCTTTTAGGCTCGTGTCCAGCTTGTCGTTCTGCATCTTCTGCGTAAGACATACCAAACCCTTCCTCAACGTGGAGGACTAGACTCGTTATTTAATGGTAGTTCTGATTGTTGGGGTGTTCCATTCTCAATACTGAGTGACTGGATATATGCTGTAATTGCCGAGATCTGTTCATCGCTAAAATTATAGGCGACCATGATTTCCGGATAACCCCGGACTATTTTGGCGGATGGATTCGTTATTGATTCTTTCAGATAGGCGTCATTAACTTCTATGTCAGACCCATCGGATAGCACTTCTGTTTTCCCGTAAAGCCCCATCCAGCCAGGTCCAAGGCTTTGGCTGCCATCGACACTATGACAGGCTTGGCAGCCACGGTTTTGGGCTAGTTGCCGTCCCTGATTAACCAATCCGTCACTGTCGTTACCCGTTAATTTTGTGGCGAAGGTGGTCTGTTCTGACAACCAAGCCTGGTAGTCGTCGGGTGAAACAACAACCAAATGCCCTCGCATATTGTAGTGGCCCACCCCGCATAGTTCGGCACAAAGGATCTCGTAACGGCCTTTTAATGTGGGGGTAGCCCAAAAACTTGAAACGATACCCGGAACCAAGTCCATTTTTGCCCTTAATTGGGGGACATAGAAGTTGTGTAGCACATCAATGGAGCGCAATAAAAACGTAGTAGGCTGGTCGAGGGGAAGGTAGAGCTCGTTGGTGTCGATTAACAAGTCATCCTGACCATTGGGGTCGATTGGGTTTATACCGAATGGATTTTGCTGGTTAATATATTTAACCGATGTTTTACCGAGTAATCCATCCCTGCCGGGTAATCGGAACATCCACATCCACTGTTGGCCAAGGACTTCTATTTTCATAACGTTGGCCGGGGGGGTTACGAATTGTCCATAAACAATGAGTCCCGGGGCCAACATGGCACAGATTCCAATACTGGTTATCGCGATAAGCCAGCCTTCCAATTTTTTATTTTCTGGCTGGTAATGTGCTGTCTGCCCTTCTCTGTGGCGGTAACGTACTAAGCAGTAAACAAGAAATGCCATGACCGCGACAAAAAATATCCCACAAACCAGAAAAGTAATGGTTAATGTGGTATCTATGGCTCCCCAGTTTGATGCAAGTATCGTCGGTTCCCATGGGTTGAGAAAATGAAAAGCCAGAGAGGCGATCACCAGCATTGCAATTATCGTTGCTACTATCATGAGATCCTCCGAACGAGACACCAAACGGCCGCATTTGAGTAAAGAGGGTATGAGTCGCTTGATAACAAGAGGGATGGGGGCCAAAGCAGTTTTTGTTGGCTTAAATGCTCCATACCGGTCATATCGGTGTGGTGTGTTCTTGCGTCTAAAGACGGTAATGCTAATAACGCCACCACGATCTAGCCTCCCTTGTGGGTTTGTTAGCTAATCGCGTTTAATCAGGTTGTGAAAACACACTGTGGTGGTTGGTGCTGTATTACTGATAACCGATAAAAACAAATAACGCCTGGTGTTATTTAGATGGCAAAGAACCACAGTTCATACGGAACCAACCATTCTGCTTTCAGATACGTAATCTTTGCGCTTAATTCAAAGAGTAGAAGATGTATCTTAGGGGTGCAAATACAAGGCTAGTGGCATTGTGGCTTCACAAGGAAATCAATTTGTGTAGCCTTATTCGTTCAGCAACTCATTGGTTCTGGCGGCCAAAATAAAATCATTGCGGTGTAATCCTTTGATCTTGTGGCTCCACCAGGTCACCGTGACTTTTCCCCACTCCACGAGAATGGCGGGGTGATGATTAGCCTCTTCGGCTAAATCACCCACGCTGTTAGCAAAGTGCATGGCGTCAACGAAATTATTGAAGGTGAATAACCGTTCCAACTGTTGAATACCGTCTCTGGTTTCAACCTTCCACTGAGGCGTTTCGGCTAATAGTGTGGGTAATTCCTCATCCGATACAGTAGGTGCACCGGCCCGACAAGCTTCACAGGATTCTTTGGATAGCATCATGATTGTCTCCTATTCCCAGAAGATAGTTTAGTCCATTGGTACCTGCATGGTTAGAGGCAGTTCTTGGGCTTTGGCAGTCCGGCAATTTTGGCCACAATACGTGCAGGGCTGGGTGGAAATAATTCCATTAGGTAGATACTGCGAGCTTTACTGGCATCCATGTGGTTCGCGATAGATTTGATCAATGGGCGCATGGATGGTGAGAACCCGTAATCGGCATAAAATTGTCGGGCAATACGGAGTATTTCCCAATGTTCCTCAGTGAGTTCTATGCTTTCGTCCACGGCAAGTTGCCTGGCCTTTGATTCAGGCCAGGCATCAAGGTTTTCAAGATGGTTTTTTGCTAGTGTCACGACAACCATGCATTAATGACGACTATTTTGTCGCTATTCTCTGGGTCACCATGGCTTAGTCATTATTAAGGCCGAGCAGGTGTAAAAGGCTCGTGAAGATGTTGTAAAGCATGACGTAGAGTGTCACCGTGGCTGAAATATAATTACGCTCGCCACCATGAATAATCGCGCTGGTTTGCCACATGATAATGCCAGAAGACAGCAGGAGAAATACACAGGATATTGCCAGAGACAGGCCTTGTATCTGCAAGAATATGTTGGCAATGGCCGCAACAAAGGCGACTAAAATACCGGTCATCAAAAAGCCGCTCATAAAGGACAATTCTTTACGGGTTATGAGCACATAACCTGAGCAAGCGAAGAAGATGAGTGCTGTTCCTCCAAGTGCGGTCAAAATGGGTTCAGAACCTGCGGTGGCCAGATAAAAGTTGATGATAGGGCCCAGTGTGAAACCCATCCAACCTGTTAGGGCAAAAACCCAAAACAAGCCTGCAGCACTATTTTTAGTCTTTTCTACCATCCAAAGGCAGCCGATATAGGGTAGTAACATCCACAGGCCCATGAATGGCGCGTTGACAGCCATGGCAACCCAGCTCATTGCTGCGCTAAAGGTTAGGGTCATTGCCAGCAAAGCATAGGTGTTGCGTAATACTTTTGTTACTGCCGGGTCTAGCGTGGTGGATACTATAGCTCTATCGTAGGCCATGGCCTTTTGTTCCTCTATGATTAAACCGTTACGTTGGACACATCTTACAAGCTATAAGTTTCAAATCAATAAACAAGTACCTGTTTACACCACAAATAGCAGGGTTCTGGTAGGGTTTAGCGGAGTTAACTCAGAATTTAATCTTTTAGACGGCAAAAATGCTATTTGACGTCAAAGAACTTTAGGATAGCCTCTTTTTGTG
Source organism: Porticoccus sp. (assembly GCA_041581635.1). Taxonomy (GTDB): domain Bacteria; phylum Pseudomonadota; class Gammaproteobacteria; order Pseudomonadales; family Porticoccaceae; genus Porticoccus. The sequence continues at coordinate 12,180 of JBFICW010000020.1, forward strand.
CCATACCATCTTGGTAGCCAAGTTCGAGTAACTTTCGACAAAATCCTCTTGAGAACATGACATAACTGGCTGCGCTGACACCGCCGCCTTGGGTTGTTGCTCCGGTCAGTTTTAAAAAGATTTTAATACTTTTAGGCAGCTCGTCTATATGGTCGCTGGCCAATTGATCAATGGGCTGAGATGGTAGAATGGCTAAAAATTCAACAGGTCTAAGGTCATCTACCCCTTTCTTTCTACGCTCATCAATAGACATCTTCTCCGATAACCGATTGATGCTTTTCAGCGTTTCCAGGTCACTTTCAATACTATCGATGAATGCACTATTGAACATATGACCAATAATCTGGGCAATTGATGGCGAGTGTTTAATCAGTGGTTGTCCGCCTTTGTGTGAGGGGTTGTCGCTAACACCTATGACAAAGACTTTTTCCGCGCCGAGGTGCAAGGCGGGGCTAATCGGCTTTAATTGTCGTACGGCGCCATCGCCAAAATATCGGTCACCAATTTGCATGGCGGGAAACATCATCGGAATAGCAGAGGAGGCCATTAAGTGGTCAATGGTCAGCTTGGCGCGAACACCTACTCGTCGGGATCGCTCCCAAGGTTGGTGGGATTCCGTTCCCTGAAAGAAGGAAACTGATTTACCGGTGCTGTAACTAACGGCCGTTATACTTACAGCTTCGAGCTCTCCGCTGGCGATAGCTTCATCCACGTGACGAAACCGCACATAATTTTCCAATAGGTGCCGCAATGGCGTGTTATCGAGTAGAGCTTTAGGTTTTCCCAGAGCATAACCACTATGGAGGAATGAAAAAAACATATTTAGGCTATTTTTCAACACCCCAAAAAAATCTGTTCTATAGACTTTTTTTGCATCCAGTTGTCGCCAGATAGCCTCAAGCTTTTTGATTCTTAGACGAAAGGGGCCTGCACGCCCAGCGATAGCTAATGTGTTGATGGCCCCTGCCGATGTGCCGCAAATAATCGGGAATGGGTTGTTCATCTCCTTCGGTAGGGATTCAGCCACAGCTTTGAGGACCCCAACTTGATAGGCTGCCCTGGCACCGCCTCCCGACAACACCAAACCAATTTTTTTTTCGCTGTTTTTATTTTTTGCCATGGATGAAGTTATAAAAGCGAGTTGACAATGAATTTGTTCCATTCTGTAGGAGAAAAGATGAATCTCCAACCCCGAAAGCGGTTTAATTTGTTCATAATAATTTTTTATTCTTTTGATTCGACCGGATTTTCGTTTAAAAACGAAAAAAGGGTGGTAACTAACCACTACAGGTTCATTTTTAGTGTTATCTCAGCCAACGTTATACTGTTATCCATTGGTTGACTTAAACTTGGCCGGAGACAAGGACGTCCCGCATGTTAGCTCTATGCAGTTTTACCTTGGGAATCTTTTTAGTTGGGGTGTCTTCGCAATTACCCGAACTTAAGGTGCTTTCAGGTCTGTTCTTTATTGTTCTTCTGGTGTCTCTTTCACGCTACAAACTGACGGCCTGGTTTTTAGGTGGGATTTTATACGGCGCTTGCTGGGGACATTATTCGTTATTGCATCAACTACCCGACGATATCAGCCCCGCTGAGTTTATAGTCATTGGAGAGGTGGTCGGTTTACCCAGCGTAGATAATGGTAGACGGGTCAGATTCAATTTTCGTCTTCTTTCCGGAGGTGATCCATACAAGCTCAAGACATTGCGTCTAAGCTGGTATCACCCCGAATCGGTGCTTGCTCCCGGGCAAATATGGCAGTTGAAGGTGCGATTGCGTGCCCCTAGAGGAACCGTTAATCCCGGAGGTTTTGACTACCAGGCATGGTTGATGCGACAGGGTATTTCGGCCACGGGGTATGTGAGAGATTCCGTTGAGAATACATTGGTGGATCGCCGTCTTTCCACAAGCAGCATACGTTATCAATTACAACAGGCCATACAGTCGTCATCTGTCAGTAGTAATGCCAAGGCGTTAATAGTGGCGCTAACACTTGGAGATAGATCATTAATGCCCGATAAGCTTTGGGATAGTTTATCGCTAGCGGGTGTGGTTCATTTGATGGTGATATCAGGTTTGCATATTGGGTTTGTTGCCACGCTCAGTTATTACATGGGTTCTTGGTTTTCCCGGCTTATCATTATCATGGGGTTTAACATCACAACTCGTTACTGGGGTTGTCTTTCATCGTTGGTTGCCGCACTAGGTTACAGCGCATTAGCAGGGTTCAGTTTGCCCACCCAAAGGGCCTTGATCATGGTGTTGGTCGTTATCCTTGCGCAACTATTAAATCGCTATGTGAGTAGAGGCATGGGTTTTTCCATGGCTTTAGCTGGTGTGGCGGTGATTGATCCATTGGCGTTTAAGAGCGCTGGGTTCTGGCTGTCTTTTTCTGCGGTAGCCTGCCTTCTCTGGCGAGTCCCCATAATTACTTATGGTTCTCGTTGGTGGCAATATCTGAAGATTCAATGGCTCATTTTTTTGGTGCTTTTGCTACCCTTGTTATGGGCCTATTTGCCGTTGGCCTGGTTTGCACCGCTGACTAACTTGGTCGCTATTCCGTGGGTGAGTTTCTTAATTGTTCCCCTTTGTCTGTTGGCTTCTCTTGCCTATCCATTCAGCGCATCTTTTTCAAATGAACTGTGGCATATCGCCGGTTGGCAGCTGGATTATTTTGTCGATCTTATTAATGCCGTGCCCAGTGTTGATCTTCTTCCTAGCTATTCTCCGTGGGTTTTAACCAGCGCTTTATTCTGGAATTTACTATTAATTTCCGGCCTGGTTTTACTACCAAAGGGGCTGCCGGGAAAGTATTTGTCCGCTGTGATACTGACCGGGGTGATGTCGATTTCTGCTGACAAGACTTACCGGCTTAGGGTTTCCGTTCTCGATGTAGGGCAGGGGCTCTCTGTTGTTGTACAAACTCAGTCTCATGCATTGGTCTATGATGCTGGGTCCAGCTTTAGTTCAGGGTTTGATACTGGCACGTCAGTGGTGTCACCATTTTTAAGAAGAAATGGCATATCAATGTTGGACATGCTGGTAGTGAGCCATAGCGACAACGATCATGCAGGTGGTGCCGCTGCCTTGGTTCGACTTTTTCAACCCTTGCAATTGATGCTCGGAGAGCCAGTGGATTTAGGATCATCCGCTGAAACAGAACACTGCCAAAGTGGCATGAGTTGGTGGTGGGATGGTGTGCGGTTCAGTTTCCTTCACCCCGGTCATGGCCAGGAAAACTCAAAGAACAATCGCTCCTGTGTGTTGCAAATCCAATATGCGGGACAGTCGATCCTGTTACCTGGTGATATTGAGGCGGGGGTAGAGCAGCGATTGCTTGAGAACACCGAACTGCGGACACCCGTACAACTGCTTGTGGCTCCACATCACGGCAGTAAAACATCGTCTTCAACAGATTTTCTACAAAAGCTTAAGCCTTCTGAAGTGGTTTTTTCAGCAGGTTATCGTCACCATTTTGGGCACCCTGCGTTAACTGTGGTGAACCGTTATCAGAAGCTGGGCACTCGAATGTGGAATACGGCGAATGCGGGTGCAGTTGAATTTTCATGGGACGATTCCGGGTCGATGACCATAACTTCAACACGAGTAGATGGCAGGCGTTACTGGTACTAAACAAAGCAGTTTGAATCAATGATTGCCAGGTCTTTTGAGTGGTACATCGAAGAATCTGTACAAATTACCGCTGTAGACCTAAATATTGGGGTTAATGGTATTTGACTACCATCGAATGTGGTAAAGTTTTGACCGTTTAAACCAAACCGAGGCTGGATGTGTACGAGTTGGTAATTGCTGGCGGCTGGCTGATGCTGCCGATTATTCTTTCATCTATTGTGGTCATAGCTATTGCCTTTGAGCGGTATTGGAGCTTGCGTCCATCTAAAGTTGTTCCCCCCACGCTGCTCGGACAGGTTTGGCAATGGCTGAGGCAAAACCAGCTGACCAAAGAAAATATTCATCAACTTCGTGGTTCTTCGGCTCTCGGTACTATTCTGGCCGCCGGTATTAGTAACTCGGGGCATGGCCGCGAGGTGATGAAGGATAGCATCGAAGAAGCAGCATGCCAGGTTGTTCATGAGCTGGAAAAGCATTTGGCTCCGCTAGGGACGATAGCTGCCATTGCTCCGCTATTGGGCTTGTTAGGCACAGTCATAGGCATGATAAAGGTGTTCACTGCCATCATGATTGAGGGTACGGGGAATGCCGGTGTGTTGGCAGGTGGTATTTCAGAGGCACTGATCACCACGGCGGCGGGTCTTACGGTTGCGATTCCCGCGCTTATTTTTCATCGCTTTTTCGAACGAAGGGTAGACACCCTCGTTGTTGAGATGGAAGACCAGGCGATAAAGCTTGTCGATGCTTTACACGGCGACCGTGTGTTGCGCCCGGAAGAGATGCAGCCTGAAGCGAAACATCGAGAGAAGGTTCCTACTGCGTGAAGTTTCGGCGACAAAAAAAAGTCGATAACAATGTCAATTTAACACCACTCATCGATGTGGTGTTTTTGTTACTGATTTTCTTTATGGTATCGACAACCTTCACCAAAGAATCCCATTTGGTTCTCGACCTGCCAGAAGCTGATGGCGAGGTTTCAGAAACACCTCCGGATGGCATTGAAATTCTGATTGGCAAGAATGGCGATTACACCATCAATGGTAAGTCGTTAGTCAATCGTCAACTTAAAACATTAATGAAGGCCCTTGAGGATGTCTCGCTGGGTAACAGTGAGCTACCGCTGATGATTACTGCGGATGCTAACACCTCGCATCAGTCCGTGGTTACAGCCATGGATGCGGCAGGTAAAATGGGCTTTGTCCACCTTAAAATAACAACAAAACAGCCTGATGAAGAGTCCTGAGGAGTCATAGTGGCCAAGTCCATCCCCGAGCCTGATCACCCTGAAATGTCTGGGTTAGAGGTTTATATAAGGCTGCTTTCCTATCTAAAGCGTTACCTCGGCATTTTTTTACTGAGTATTTTTGGGTTAATCCTATTTTCCTCGATGGAAATTGCCTTTGTAGATCTATTCGGCTACACCATTAATGCCATTAATACCTTGGCCGGTACCGAGGCAACCAGCGCTGTACCCACGCTGAGTGTCGATAATGGTTTTACCGCGAGTTTGGCCCGGCTGATCGGTGGTGACAATGCAGTCATGGAAAGTCGTTGGATTATTCCGGTCCTGATGTTTTGTATTGCCGTCGTCAGGGGCGTTGGCTTTTTCGTGGGTGGTTATTGCATGACCTACGTGGCTCAGGTTCTGGTCTACAATTTGCGGACTGAAATATTTAACAAATATACCCGTTTGCCGAGCAGTTATTTTGACGCGAGCATGTCTGGACACCTGGTATCCCGCGTAACCTTTCACGTATCTCAAGTCACCCATGCTGCCACGAGCTCGTTGAAGATTATTATTCGCGAAGGAGCCTTGGTAATTGGCCTGATTGGTTACCTGTTTTATATAAACTGGCGGTTGGCGGCTATTTTTATTGTTGTGTTACCTATCATTGGATTAGTGGTCACTACCATTAGTAAACGTTTCAGGTTGCTGAGCCGGCGTATACAGTCATCGATTGGCGATGTGACTCATGTGACCCAGGAAGTGGTGAGTGGTTACCGTGAAATGCACCTCTACGGTGGTGTGGAATATGAGCGCCAACGTATGCACGAGGCCAGTAAGTATACCCGTCGCCAACATATGAAAATGGCCATTGCTGAGGGTATCAGTTCTCCCGTTATACAAATGTTGGTGGCGATGTCACTTTCATTTTTGATGTGGCTGGCGCTGGATCCCGCTGTTTTAGCCAACATGAGTGGCGGTGAATTTGTTAAATTTTTGGGTTCGGCAGCATTGCTGGCCAAACCCATTCGGCAACTGTCAGAAGTGAACAGCAGTATTCAGCGGGGAGTCGCGGCCGCAGGAACGCTCTTTGCGACACTGGATGAAGTGGATGAACCCGATACAGGAAACATCGAAAGAGATAAGGTCGAAGGCTTCTTTCAATTTAAAGGTGTTAGCTTTGCCTATTCACCAGAAGCCGGTAATGTATTGAATGGCATTGATCTGGAGGTTGCGCCAGGGGAAACGATTGCACTGGTTGGTCAGTCGGGAAGTGGTAAGACTACGTTAGTGAGTTTGATTCCTCGGTTTTACTGTCATGGCGAAGGAGAAATCCTACTGGATGGCACGGATGTCAATGACTACAAACTGGACAACCTCCGCCATCATATAGCGCTGGTGTCGCAAAATGTAACGCTGTTTAACGACACGGTCTATAACAATATTGCCTATGGCGCTCTTGCTGAACGCTCCCCCGACGAGGTGCGTGCAGCGGCGAAAGCAGCCCACGCATTGGAGTTCATCGAACAGTTACCCAACGGTTTTGACACCTCTATCGGTGACGAAGGAGTGATGCTGTCTGGTGGACAGCGACAGCGTTTGGCCATTGCCCGGGCCCTGCTAAAAAATGCGCCAATATTGATACTCGACGAGGCAACGTCAGCACTTGATACTGAATCTGAACGTTACATTCAAGATGCCCTGGAGGAGGTGATGGAGGGGAGGACAACCTTCGTTATTGCGCACCGTTTAAGTACCATCGAGAACGCTGACCGCATTCTGGTGATGGACAAAGGGAAAATTGTCGAGCAGGGTAACCACGAAGAATTATTGGCATTAAATGGCCGCTATTCAAAGCTTCATAGTAAGCAGTTCGCCGATGATGCTGAGCCATTGTCATGATCTTCAGCTAACTCTATGAGCTTTTCTCATTCACTTGAAAAAGCATGGAACCGTCCTGTTAGTTGGGCGCTTCTATTATTACCCCTGTCCTGGGTGTTTCGTTTTGTCGCCTGCCTTCGACGTAATTTCTATCAGCGACTATCACCGAAGAAACCCCTGAGTGTCCCGGTGGTGGTCGTGGGGAATATCAGCGTAGGTGGTACGGGTAAGACCCCATTATTAATTTCGTTAGTGAATTGGTTGTCAGAACAAGGTTACCGGCCTGGTGTCATCAGCCGTGGGTACGGAGGAAATGCTTCTCATTATCCTATGTTTGTTACTCCAGAATCAGCGGCTAAAGAGGTGGGAGATGAACCGCTATTATTGGCTGGTGCATGCCCGGTTGTCATAGATCCCGATCGTTACAGGGCGGCTCAATCGTTACTTGCGCAGACCGACTGTAATCTGATTCTGAGTGATGATGGTCTGCAACATTATCGGCTGCCTCGGGATGTTGAAATTGTCGTTGTGGATGGTGAAAGGGGCTTTGGCAATGGCCAGTGTCTTCCTGCCGGGCCGCTAAGGGAGCCTGTAGGTCGCTTAAAGTCTGTGGATTTTATTCTGGTTAACGGCAGCAACAAAGGTTGTGTTATCAATCGCGCCTACAGTCTTTCTATAAAGCCCAAGCAGTTAAGGCACCTGGCTTCGGGTGAGGTATGTGACGTTACTGCGTACGAAAATATAGAGGGTCAGGCCGATGGCTTTAAACTACCACAGTGGCAATTTGGTAGAGCGGTCCATGCTGTTGCCGGTATTGGCAATCCTCATCGATTTGTCACTACACTCGAACAGTTAGGCTTTGATGTTCAACTTCATGCCTGGCCCGATCATCATAACTTTGAAGGTGACGAATTATTATTTGAGGATGCCCTGCCGGTGATCATTACAGCTAAAGATGCAGTAAAGTGTCATGGACTAGCAAATGATAACGTGTGGGTGCTTGATATTTCTGCCGTGCCAGAGGCTGAATTTCTTGAGAAACTCAATGATCGCGTTTCTCATATGAACAAAACCATTTAACTGAACAAATTTAAAAAGAGTCGTTAGGTCGCCATGGATTTTACCGTTGTCATCCCCGCCCGTTTTTCTTCTACTCGCTTGCCGGGTAAACCGCTAAAAGATATTGCTGGAAAGTCCATGATCCAGCGGGTTTACGAGCAGGCAAATAAAAGTAATGCCACACAGGTACTCGTTGCCACTGACGATCAACGCGTTGCGGACGAAGTGATCAGTTTTGGTGGCGAGGTCTGTATGACCTCTGCCGAGCATCAGTCCGGCACCGACAGGTTACAGGAGGTGGCCAGCCAGTATGGTTTTGCCGATGATCATATTATTGTCAATGTACAAGGTGATGAGCCTTTGATTCCGCCGAACGTGATCAATCAGGTGGCTGAAAACTTAAGCCAATACCAGAGTGCAGGCGTATCAACACTCTGTGAACCTATCGAGAGCGATGCTGATTTCGCTAACCCCAATATTGTAAAGGTGGTCGCAGATCATCAGGGGATGGCGCTGTATTTCAGTCGCGCCCCCATACCCTGGCCGCGCGACCACGAAAACCAGAAAGTCACCGGTATGTCTTCAATTGTTCAACCCATGCGACATATAGGTATTTATGCCTATCGGGTGGCGATGTTAAATCATTTTATTCATTGGCCCATTGCGCCGATAGAAGCCGTTGAATGTCTGGAACAACTCCGATTCATGTGGAACGGTGAGCGTATTCATGTAGCCCAGGCTGAAGCGCTGGTGCCCGGTGGTGTGGATACCGAAGAGGATCTACAGCGAGTGGTCAGTCTGCTGAAAGCGGGGCAACACTGATGCCGGTGAAAATCTTATTTGTATGTTTGGGTAATATCTGTCGATCGCCAACCGCGCACGGAATTTTTGAGAAGATGGTTGCTGAATCGGGTTTACAGGATGCAATTTCCGTTGAATCGGCGGGCACCGGTGACTGGCATATTGGCAAATCTCCCGACCCAAGGGCGAGCGTGGCGGCATTATCGCGCAATCACGATCTCAGCCATTTGCGAGCCCGCCAAGTGCGGCCTGAAGATTTTTACGAATTTGATTATATCCTGGCGATGGACAACCAGAACCTCTGGGATCTTCAAGCATTGGCACTACCAGACTTTAACGGGCATCTTGGTCTGTTTCTGGATTTTGGTACCAGTGGCCTACAGGAAGTTCCCGATCCTTATTCTGGTGGAGAAGAGGGGTTTGAGCTCGTTCTCGATCTGGTCGAGAACGCATCCCGGGGACTGCTTGACCACCTGCGAGACCAATTGAACTGATGTTGAACGTTCAAGAACAGGTTTCTCTCAAGCCATACAACACACTTGCACTACCGTCATTGGCGGAGTATTTCTGCCGAGTGAATAGCGACGAAGGGTTGTCTGAAGCGCTGGCTTGGGCTGGAAATCATCGATACCCCGTCACACTACTCGGTGGTGGGAGCAATGTCGTACTCGCCGGTAATTTGTCGGGGCTTGTGATTCAAATGGCCATTCCCGGTATCGAGCTCATTTCAGAAAATGGTCACCAGCGAAGAGTCAGAGTCGGTGCGGGTGAAAACTGGCATCAATTGGTGGTTTATGCCCTGGAGCATGGCTGGTTTGGCCTGGAAAACTTATCACTCATCCCCGGGCTGGCTGGTGCGGCTCCAGTTCAAAATATTGGTGCCTACGGTGTCGAATTAAGTGAGCGTTTTCAATCTCTGGAGGCCACTCATCTCAATACTGGAGAGCGGCATGTGATGTCGAGCTCCGACTGCAAATTTGCTTATCGAGATAGCTTTTTTAAGGGAAAGGGGCGTGACCAATATGCCATTACCGCCATTACTCTTAATCTGTCCGCCAAGCCCGACCTTCACATTGAATACCCCGCGTTACAACAGGCTATAGATGCGTCGTCCGAAACTGAATTAACGCCCAAAAGGGTGTCTGATATTGTCTGCGATATTCGCAGAAGTAAACTCCCCGACCCCGACGTTATTCCCAATGCCGGGAGTTTCTTTAAAAACCCGATTGTCAGTAAAGATGTGGCCGCTAAATTAATCTACCACTACCCGGAATTAGTGAGCTATCCTCTCGCCGATAACCTAGTGAAACTAGCCGCAGGGTGGCTTATTGACCAAGCGGGCTGGAAGGGATTTGAGCGAGATGGTGTCGGTGTTTACAACCAGCAATCATTAGTGCTGGTTAATAGGGGTGGCTCGTGTGACGCACTGATGTCACTGGTTGTTGATATTCAATCGTCAGTGATGAGTAAGTTTGGTATTACTCTTGACATTGAACCCCGTGTCTATCGTTAATTGATTCTCCTCAGTTAAGCCGTGCCATTTGAGACCTCTTATTAGCCGCTCAAACCAAAAAATAAAACAGAATTACAACAAATAACCGTTTGGACTTCTATTCTGTAGCCAATAAAAAGCGTCGGTGATAGTCTTTCAATAGAAACAGGGATAGCGGGTGTATGACTGAAAGACAAGCACTGAAAACAGTCTTGGTTGTGGACGATCACGACTTGATCCGACTAGGAATCTGTCGATTGCTAGCCGAAGTGCCCGGTATCACCGTGGTCGATCAGGCATCGAGTGGTGAGGATGCCGTGTCACTGGTTAGAAAGCTAAGGCCCGATATCGTGTTTATGGATATTCGCATGCCGGGTATTGGTGGACTAGAGGCTACCCAACGGATTCTTGCGCAAAATTCAGATACCAAAGTGATCGTCGTCAGTGCATTTAATGATGAGGTTTATCCTGCCACACTGCTGAAGGCCGGTGCCGCTGGTTATATCACCAAGAACACCGATAGCGATGAAATTAAGGTGGCGGTGCAAACCGTGTTGTCGGGCAATGTTTATATTAGTCCCCAACTGGCTCAAATGTTGGTTGTAAACGGCCTCTCCAACCACGCCAAATCTCCCTTGTCCGAACTTTCTCAGCGTGAATTACAGATAGCGGAGTTAATCACGAGAGGTAAGCGAGCCAATGACGTGGCTGAGACATTGAGCATTAGTCCAAAGACGATCAATACCTATAAGTATCGAATCTATGAAAAGCTTGGCGTGACTAACGATGTTGAACTGACGTTGGCGGCCGTTAAATATGGTCTGGTCGATCCCTCCGAAGTCATTTAATGCCCATTTCAATGGTTTGATTTAACCCTTAAAACCAGCCCTTTAATTTAACCCAGTGTAGAATGGCACCTATGCCATTTGATCATCAATCATTTCTTAAGCAGCTGACCCAACGGCCTGGCATCTATCAGATGTTAGGCGAGGGTGGCGCACTGCTTTACGTGGGCAAAGCTAAAAACCTTCGCAAGCGCGTTGCCAGTTATTTTAGAAATACGGGGTTGTCGCCCAAGACCGTGGCATTGGTTCGTCGTATTGTCGATATTGAAGTGACGGTGACGCAAACTGAAGTTGAGGCGCTGTTGCTAGAGCAGAACCTGATTAAGCAGAACCATCCACCCTTCAATATTCTGTTGAGAGATGACAAGTCATACCCGTATATATTTCTCTCCGATCAAGATACCTATCCCCGGCTCGCCTTTCACCGCGGAAGCAAAAAAAAGAAGGGGAGTTATTTTGGCCCTTTTCCCAGTGTCCAGGCTGTCCGTGAAAGTATGAATTTCTTGCAGAAAACCTTTCAGGTTCGACAGTGCGAGGACAGTTTTTTCAAAAATCGATCCCGACCCTGTTTGCAGTATCAAATCAAGCGTTGCACCGGCCCCTGTGTGGAGCTTGTCAGCCCGGATGCCTACCAGCGCGATGTTCGGCATACCCGCATGTTTCTCGAGGGGAAAAGCGACAAGCTGATTCGTGAGCTGCAACAGGATATGGATGCCGCCTCCGAACAATTAGCTTTTGAAAAGGCGGCCGTACTTAGAGACCAACTGACGGCACTGCGAAAAATTCAAGCTGAACAGGTGGTCGAATCGGGGAGTGGCTGTATTGATGTATTGGCCGCCGCACTGGAGGGCGATCAAGGCTGTATACATGCGCTGTATATCCGCGAGGGACGTATTCTTGGCAGCCGCAGTTTTTACCCCAAGGTGCCGCTGGCGGTAGATCCTGCCGAAGTGCTCGACAACTTTGTACCCCAATACTATTTGCGAGAGGGTGCGCGTGGCGATTTTCCAAAAGAAATTGTGGTCAATCAAAAACTGGCCGACAGCGCATTGCTGATGTCGGCCATATCCACAGTGGCGGGTAAAAAAGTACTGTTAAAACATCGCGGCCGAAGCACCCGTGCAAAGTGGACAGACCTGGCGGAGCGAACGGCACAGCAAAACCTCAACAGTCGAATGGCATCGAAGCAAAATATCATGCAGCGGTTAGAGGCCTTGCAGGAATCGCTGGGGCTGGATGAACGCCCCGAGCGACTGGAGTGTTTTGATATTAGCCATAGTAGCGGTGAAGCTACCGTGGCATCCTGTGTCGTATTCGATAGCAATGGCCCGCTGAAATCAGATTATCGCCGCCTGAACATTCAAGATGTCACCGCCGGTGATGATTATGCCGCCATGGAGCAGGCGTTAACTCGCCGCTATACACGGTTGAAGAAGGGCGAGGGGAAATTGCCCGACATATTGTTGATCGACGGCGGCAAAGGGCAGCTTCGACGGGCTGTGGCCGTCCTGGAAGAGTTGGGTATCGTCGGTGTTCAAATTGTCGGTGTGGCCAAGGGAAAAACCCGAAAGGCCGGTTTTGAAACCTTGCTACTATCACAGCATATTGATGGCCGTGATAGCGAAGTCGAATTGGAAGTACAGGCATCCGTACTGCTACTTATCCAACAGATCAGGGACGAGGCGCACCGGTTTGCCATTACCGGGCACCGGCAACGTCGCGATCAAAAGCGTCGAACCTCAACACTTGAAGGCATCGATGGGGTGGGGCCCAAACGTCGTAGAGAGTTATTGCGATTCTTTGGTGGTGTCAAAGAAGTGGAGCGGGCATCCGTTGCAGAGCTAATGCGCGTACCCGGTATTAACAAGAAAGTGGCTGAGGCTATTTACAGTGCTCTCCACAATGAGTAAGTTTACCCTGTTGTAACTAAGGCGCAGTTGTAGTCATCTTATGTGGAATCTACCCAATATACTCACACTCATGCGGATCGCTCTGATCCCAATTCTTATCACGGTTTTTTACCTGCCGTGGGAATGGCATCACATCGCCAGCGCAGCCATTTTTGGCGTTGCCGCAATGACAGACTGGCTCGATGGATACCTGGCTCGAAAACTGAACCAATTTACCCCGTTCGGTGCCTTTCTCGACCCGGTAGCGGATAAACTGATTGTCGCCGCTGCACTTGTTTTATTATTGGAGACACATCCAACGCCCTTGTTTGCATTGCCAGCCATTGTGATTATCAGTCGAGAAATTGTCATCTCAGCCCTGCGCGAATGGATGGCCGAGTTGGGTGCTCGCACCAGCGTGGCCGTATCCTATGTGGGGAAAATCAAAACCACTCTGCAAATGATCGCCATTGCCGTATTGTTAGCGGTCGACCCCGTGGCCTATCCAGTCTTCGACCAGTTTGGTATTGGGCTGTTATATATCGCAGCATTACTCACATTGTGGTCGATGGTGATTTACCTGAAGGCCGCCTGGCCGGAGTTTTCCAGAGTGCCAGAACAGAGCAGTGAGAAAGGGGGAGAGTCGAACTAATTTCAGTAAGGTGGCAATAATGGGTTGATTCTCTCGTTTGAATCCATAGAATAGCCGCCTTCGTTACTGTTCAAAGAAGTACCTGCCGGATACAATCCAGCATCAAAAAGGCGCGGTAGCAAAGTGGTAATGCAGTGGACTGCAACTCCTCGATCGTCGGTTCGATTCCGACCCGCGCCTCCATTTTCAGACATACAACGTCAAGCTATTCTGGTTGAAAATCAGCGTAGTAAAACCAGCAACGATTGCTGGTGAGTCCATCCTTCCAATGCCCGGATGGCGAAATTGGTAGACGCAAGGGATTTAAAATCCCTCGGCTTAACGGCCGTGCCGGTTCGATTCCGGCTCCGGGCACCATCTTACCGTACAACAACATCCTATAATGTCCACAAACCCTAGTGTTTATAAGGTTTTCTGCGTTTTATTGTCCAGTACAGTCTCGAGTCGTCTATTGCAATCCTGTTGAATATGTTGGTATCTTAGTTGGTATCTTGGTTCAATTTGAGTTGGATACCAACAAATGGCTCACTCCAAACTTACCGATATTGTTATCAAAACCACCAAGCCTAGCGATAAAGACTACAAGTTATCAGATGGCGGTGGTCTGCATCTCCTCATTAAGAAGAATGGTACTAAGTGCTGGCGATATAGTTATCGTTATGCAAGGAAGCAGAAAACGCTCGCCTTGGGCGTATATCCAGATATCTCTCTAAAATCAGCGCGTATTGCCCATGCTCAAGCAAAGGCTCAGTTAGCTAATGGTAGTGACCCTAGTCTAGAGAAAAAGCAGAAACGTCAACAGGTGATGGTCGATCAAGCCAGTCTCTTTTCTGCACTCGCTAGACAATGGTGGGAGAACCAGCGAGGAACCTGGACTGACGACCACGCAGAGCGTGTTTGGAGGAGATTAGATGCAGATGTTCTGGCATATATAGGGGGAAGGCCAATAACGGACATTAAACCTCCTGATGTCATAGAAGTCATTCGTAGGATTGAGAAACGAGGGGCCTTGGATGTAGCTCAGCGTGTGTTACAGGATATTGGTCGAATTGGTCGTTACGCAGTTCAGATAGGCCATGCTACGGTCAACCCAGCCGGAGATCTCTCTGGTATTGTCAAAAGCCGAAAAACCTCGCACAGGGCATCTTTACCGCAGAATGAGCTTCCTGACTTTCTTCGATTACTTGAAGACTATGATTCTCAAGGACGCTTGTTAACTAAGTTAGCAATTAAGTTACTGGTGCTGACTTTTGTTCGTTCTGGCGAGTTGCGTGGGGCAGAGTGGTCTGAATTCGATCTAGAAAACAAAACCTGGCGGATACCAGCGACTCGGATGAAGATGAAGACGGAGCACCTTGTACCGCTTTCTGGTCAAGCTCTCGAGGTGATAGAACAAATCAGGCCGATAACAAACCAATACAGCTTAGTGTTTCCCTCAGAACGTCACCGTAATCAGCCCATGAGTGACAATACAATGAGAAAGGCTATTTTTAAGATGGGATATGATGGTAATACTTCTGGAAAGAGCAAAGCGGTACCTCATGGATTCAGAGCGACGGCCTCCTCAATATTAAATGAGCAGGGCTTTAATCCAGATGCAATTGAGCGACAACTAGCTCACGTGGAGCGTAACAGTGTCAGGGCAGCCTATATTCACCATGCAAGATATTTAGATGAGAGGACAGAGATCATGCAGTGGTGGGCCGATTGTTTGGATAAGTGTAGAGCAGCAGCTTGATTCATTTTGATTATGGCGAAGATGGTAGATCATTCAAAGCCCCTAGAAAAAATCTATTTCACCTTGAAAGACATACTCCCTTTAATCTAAAAGTTTGTAATTTCAGATCGACAGCACTCCTTTAAGAGCCCCCTTATTCTCAGTATGGGGTGGGCTGAATAAAGGCGTACAAGTAATAATTGCTGTACTTAATCAATTGCTCTTTAAATAGAGCTGTGTTGGGGGATTTCTTAACTGTTCCTGTCGGCAGATTACAAACTCCTTGCTGGACAGTTTGGTTATTAAATGTCATCCCAATTAGAACCGAATCACAGAATCTTGGTCGATCCAATTACAATTAGACAACTTTTACCCAACTTTCTCTTCCATATCTATTCTTTAAAAATGTCAAGAAAATAAGGCATTATAAAAATCAAACAAAAGCACTCTAATACTATTTAAATAAATAACGGATAGAAAATTAAGTAATTAGCTGATTGAAAATTTTTAGCACATAAGTTTCACACAACACTTGGTAGTAAAGGTGATGAGCAGGATTAGCAACATGACATCACCGATGTATAAGGCGCTCATCTTTAATGACGACTATACGCCGATGGAATTTGTGGTAGGCCACTAGAGGTTTTCTTTGGCATGAATAGAGAGGTACTACATAAATTTAAATTACTACGTAAACGAGAAACCCCCAAGTGCGCGAACACCTAGGGGTTTTTTCTCAAGCACCTTAGCAGGCACTCTCGACTAACAACTGAACTGTTACATTCGTCTGATATTCTGTCAAGCGTAAAGTTCCAGTAAGGGTCTCCTGCTAGGTAAAACCAAGATGGAGGGTCTCTTAATGAGCCGTGAATGCAGCAGATCTACTGATAAACACCTTAAACGACCTTTGCGTATTCTGCGCTTACCCGATGTTCGTAAGAGGGTTGGATTAAGCAAGTCTCAAATATATAAGCTTATCTCAGAAGATGCCTTTCCTAGGCAAATACGTCTTGGCGGGGGAAGGGCCTCTGGTTGGGTCGAGTTCCAAGTCAACCTTTGGATTGAGCAACGTATCGCTGAATCGCGAAAGGAGGCTGTGTAATGGCAAGCCTCAGAAAAGCAATCGACGCAAAGTGTAAGGCGTGCCTGTACGACCCATGCCAAGAAGGAACATGGAGGGCTCAGGTGCAAGCTTGTACATGTACTGGATGTTCACTCTTTACGGTAAGGCCTTTACCTATAGTCAAAAATACGCCCAAATCGGCTGAAAAAACACCTGAAATAACTCATACAGGAAGCGTACCTATAGATAGGGTGCACCTTGTTGAAAACGAAGATAAACCACGACTTTTTTCCAGCAAATCGGCAGAAAGGGGTGATACATGAATTCTTTGATAAAAACTGTAGATGTCGAAAAACAATCCGGTGGCAAGAACAAAGAGAGATGTCGTAAATGCATGTACGGATGGAATGAAGGGGGTTTGTGGCGAGAAATAATGACAACGTGTACTTGGGATCACTGCCCAATGTTTGAGCGGAACGATGTTCAATCGGAAGAACAAATAATTACATTGGATTCATTTATCAAGGAGAAAGATTTATGGGTTCTTTCATAGACTTTACTAAGACAGCAAGGGAGAGAGGGATCTCTCCTTCTCCTTGGTATTACGAGGATTTTTCCAGACCAATTTTTCAGCATACTTGTACTGACAAGGCTGTAAGCAAGCTAATGGTCGACAGGATGAAACATACGATTGTTGAGACCTCAGACCGGAAGTATACCTTCCCCAAGGGATTGTTAGTTGCTTTGGAAAGAGTGCTTCTTGATTTGTATGTTCGACATTCAACAACAGGAGGTGATGGGAATGTTGGGATATTTACAGGTAACGGCATGCTCTCAGGTAGAGGCTCAATTCAATATAAAATTCTTGGTGTGGCGGGGTCTTCGCTAAAAGAAATAGTTGAAGCACTTAGTTTTCATGACTTCATTGATATACAAAAGGGAGGAGTGCGGCATTCGTCTAAGATCAAAGCTACACATAGGTTAATTGATCACCTTGAGTGTTATGGCTTGAGCATGGAAAAAATTAGCTGTCGGCGTATATGGCCTGTTGTCTGGTCGCCCATCAGGGAAAAAGGGAGTGATAAAGATGAATTGTTGGCTAAGACAAGAGTGCCCAGAGAGTTAGCTGAAAAAAGAGGATTAAAAAATCTATTCAAGCTGAACATCATGCTCCAGAAAAGTGATATTCGAGTTGGTTCTTTGAAGCTATATCCTTTTGAAAAACAGTGCAGGCGTATATACAAAGACCCCGAGTGCGAGAGTTACGGGCGAATACATGGTGGCATTTGGCAGAATATTCCAAGCAAGGCTAGGCCATTTATTAGCATCAATGGCAGAGGGGTGGTTGAGGTGGATATTTGCAGTACGCACCCTCTGATTGCTTATACGCAGGAGGGTTACGACCTAACGGAACTGCTTGAGGCTGAAAGCAAGCCTTACGATCTAAGCCAATTTCCTGGATGGAGGCATGAGATAGAGCTGTCTGCTGTGATTGCTACAGACAGGGAGATTTTAAAACAAGGGCTAATGAACTGTTTTAATTGTGGAAGTCAGGTTCAGGCACAACAGGCATTATGGGAGGCAATACGTACCCACAAAGATAAATATACGAAGAAAAACCTATGGTGGCCTAGATACAAGGAACTGGAGAAGAAAGGAATAACCTATCCAGCTATCATAGAGGCGCTTCGCCAAAAACATTGGAGAATTGAGGGCTGGCTCTTTCAAGATGGGAGCAGAGCTGGCTGGTTAAGACTTAATGTATGGGAGTCAGAAATTGCCCTCAGGGTACTACAGCACTTCAGCGCTATTGGGGTGCCTGTATTACCGATACATGATTCATTCATTGTTCAGGCTAACAGAAAGCAGGAGCTGGTTGATGTTCTCGTGCATGCCATTCAAGAGGTGCTCGGAGTGAAATTCAAGAACAAGCATCTTCTGTATGGTTTCAAGAGAGATACAGGGCAGCTGACAATGAAACAAGCAGAGCACCTTCTAACTGATACTAGAATTAAGCAACAAGAATGCATACACCGGAAGAGATAGGTAAATAACTGGATGCTACAGCTAGGAACTAGGAACTAGGAACTAGGAAGTAGGGCTAGAGTAAGTTTCTTAAGTTAGTTTAGAGTTACTTACTTACTTACTTACTTACTTACTTACTTACTTACTTACTTACTTACTTACTTACTTACTTACTTACTACTATTCAATATGTAGAAGTGTTTGGAGTAGAAAATTGAAGTGACTGATTATCATTGCTGGCTCATTCTTCTAAGCTAGAGAACTTAAGTTGATAAGAAATGATATGTGTATGAGTACGTAGACTATTCCGTAACGCTTTTGTACTACGCTTGACCAATGTATGTGTCTGAATTTCATGGAAATTAACAGCTATAAAGATAAGTGCATTTTATTGGATTTTGGGTACATACTTTGATGGATTTGGTGCTTTTAGAGGCAGTATAGGCGCATTATTGATACTTATTGAGTAATTCGGCACGGTCATTACTAATGAAACAGTTTGCAGCTTTAAAACTTACAGCTATATCTGTCTTGGACCACATCCAACCAAAACCATGGTATAAGACGCATTTTATTGTTGACAAGCTTATAGCACACATCCAGGTTGACGGTTGACGTAATTCGTCAATTTATGCTAGGGTAGGGAATGATAAAAGGCTTTAAATGCAAGAACACAGAACGCTTGTTCAACGGGGAGCGTGTTCCTGCATTCTCGGGATTTCAGAGACAAGCTGATAAACGACTTAGGATATTGGATGCCTCTGAAACACTAGATACATTGAAAGCATTGCCTAGTAATAGATTTGAAGCGTTATCCGGTGATAGAAAAGGTCAATACAGCATACGGGTGAATCAGCAGTGGCGCGTATGTTTTACATGGGGCGATGGTGCTCATGATGTGGAAATCGTTGATTACCACTAGGTTAGAGAATGAATGGAGTTAAAGATGGCTAAACGAGAAGCAATACATCCCGGTGAGTTCATGGCGGACGAACTGGAGGAAATTGAAATTACGGCAACTGAATTATCACGTCAGATAGATGTGCCGCCTAACAGAATTTCGCAGATTGTTCGTGGTAAGCGTGATATAACTGCGGATACAGCTTTGCGTTTGGGTAAATTCTTTGGGACTGGGCCAGAGCTTTGGATGAATCTGCAAAAGGCTTATGATCTTGATAAAGCTAAAGCCGAGCTTGGGCCGAAAATTCGCAAGATTCACCAGTGGCAACCAGAGGCACACCTGGCGCATTGATTTTTTCAGCATAGTGGTAAAAGTAGGGAAGCAACACTAGATAATGGAAGATGTAGAAAACCCCCTTAAATCCTTAGAAGAAATATTCGAAAGTGACCGTCCTTTCTTATCAGGAACGGTTGCTGAATATCACCGCCATATTTCCTCCATTCAGCTCAATGACATTGTTCCGGTTGATGTCAGGCAATTATTTGAGACAGCAAAGAACGTTATGCTCTATTCAAGGTTTGCTTATCGATTTAATCAAGTAGCAGAAATGGTGGCATTTTCGGCACTAGAGTTTGGTTTGAAAGAGTTATTTACGTTTCGCCATCCAGGAGTGAAATTACCTAATGGCCTTGGTAGATTGTTGGAAGATGCAAAAGAAGAAGGCATATTTCAAAATGATTTTTTCGGTGACAAACTGGTCTCGGCAACGCAAAACGGTATTCGAAGAGAGTTAGAGCGAAAAGCAGAAGAGGAAAGGAAGCAATTCGGGAAGAGTAAATCTGATCCTTGGCGAGAAATCACGGAGGATGAGATAGCGGATGGAATTTATAGGGAAGTGGCCGTAGATGGTTACATAAAAGTCCTTCTAGGACTCCGAAATGATCTAGCGCATGGGAGTAAATCACTAACAGCTACTGGGTTTGGCAGTTTGAGTAGACAGGCTGAGTTAATAAATTATCTGTTTAGGAAAAATTTGGAAAACCCTGTTACAAAAGAAACAGAAGCATTGGCAGCAGTTTGATAATTTGCTTTATGGAAAACGGTAATTGTTAACTATACATAATGAGGTCTAAACGCCTAGCTTTTATTGAGGATTACGAAACACTGTGAAAAAGCAAGGGGGATAATTCTATTGACAGATGAATCTGATGGTTTCGATATAAATGAACTTGAAGCGTTTTTTGCAGAAAGCCATCGATGGGCCACTTTATCGATAACTATTCAGGAGATTGCAGATAAAAATAAGAAACTAGTTAACGAACTTTCTTTATACGACCCTACAACCACCATTCCATTACTGGGTAGTTTACTTACCCTTCCGCAATATCAATCGAATTGTATTCGAATTGAAATTTTAATCGCTTTAGCTGTAACGAACTGCACAGGTAAAAAAAAGCCAACCGTCAGTGATGTTGCGCGCTGGTTCTATAGTATCGGTAAATCTCACTGCGTGATCGGTGAAGATCCTTCAGAGGATGTATTTGTATCACTCGTACAAGATGAAAATGGTGATTACAGACTTCTAGAAGGAATCTGGGAAGGTGCAGGATTTTACACACAGAGAATAATAGATGTTGTATCAACCATGCCTGATGAATTCGGGTTCAAATATATTAAGAATAGTGTTAGAGCCATATTGGCTATTTCAGATTTGGTATGCGAAAAGTCAGGTTTAAAAAGATATCAATTGGGATCAGATGAAATTTCCTCACGAATTTTTCCCAATAAAATTCCAAAGCGAAGCCAGTTAGTTTCCAGAGTATCAGTATCATTCGAAGAGTTTAATGCATTTGGTTTCAATCTTGAGGATATTGATCCATTCATATTTGATCCAGCTATGAGGAAAGACCTAGCCTCTCATCAAATAGGAAACAGTTATCTAGAGAGGTTTCCGCTTGCTGTTTTGTCCGACAACAAAATATCGGTCGTACAGCCATCAGCTATCTCAGTAGCTTTGAGAAGCTTTGTCATTGAAGCGATTTACGAAAACGGATTAGTGAAGTCATTCAACAGTGCTCTTGCAAAGAAGTACTCTCAATTATTCTATGAAACACCATTAATTGGTGGCCCGGTTAATGCCCCAGTAGTTTGGAAAAAAAATGAAGAATATCGGATTACTAATTTTGCTTTCGAAGTCGATGAAGGTTACTACATCTCCTATCATGCATTTCTACCAGCAATTGAGGCACACCGAAATGGTGGCTTTAAGACAATAATTGAGGATGATGGAAAGATTAATAATGAGCTGCAGAGTTCTATAGAACACTCGGTAAAAGCACTGTCTAAAAAATCGAATTTTAAGGGTGGCCTTGTTGTTATAGTCGGTTGTGGTTGGGGAAAAGGATACGCTATCCAGGCAATTGAGTTCGATTATCCAAAATGGCGATTCGAAAGTATGTCTTCTGCCGACTTATTCAGATTGAGTTGGGTCGCGGATATAAATCCCAGATATTTTTGGCGAATCCAGAACGGGTTAGAGGCCATAGAAAAAAGTGGTATCAAAATTGTTAATCCAAATGGAATTCTTAATCTAATTGGATGGGTTAGAGAAAATAATGGACATTTTTTTCCTCATTCTCAGTTGGCTGATGAGGATATATCACCAGATAGGCCGTTAATGCTGCAAATACCCCAAAATTTACTTAGAAATATTAGGGCTGACGCAGACAATAGTTTAGATCGCCATAGTTCGCTGGACAGTGATGGAAGGTGGCACGATGTTCAGTACTTTTCGGCAAGCCCACTATTTCAAAGTGATAGTTCCAAAAAATTGTATGTCTCAATAAGCGATGTATCTAAAGGAAAGCTGACAGCAGTCTATGAGGGAAAATACCATTTATGGATTTCGATAAGAGCTCCGAATTTAGAAAATAGGGAAATGATATATAGGCTATGGGAGATGGGGCACGAATGGTTGCATCGTATAGGTGCAGAGTTTGATAAAACAATCTTAAATAAAAGTGATAAGTCGATTTTAAATGTCAATGTGGAATTTGAAGATGATTTACCGTTGGAGGAAATTGGCCCTAAACCCACACGGGATCAACTTTTCTCTAAATGTAAAGTCAGTGCAATAAAAGAAGAAAACTCGTGCACGGCAATTTTTGAGCCAGGGTTTTTAGAAGGATTCAGAATTTCCGAGAATGTTGCGGAACGATTGTTTGTTTTTAATGTTATACGTGGATTTCTTAATTTAATTCGTGAAGATGATATTGATATTAAAGCCGAGAGTTTGACGGAAAAAGTGGTTAAAAACAATGAAGCAAGAAGTTTTCACTTTTTCCAAGCACAAAAATTTTTGGATTATGTAAGGGATACTCTACCTAAAGAGTTAGTAGAGATTGACGCAATTAATGATGGAATTGCAAAGTTGGGGTTGGGGTGGCGTGTCCATGAAAAAGGAGATGGAAATAAGATTAATGGAAAAAAATCTTGTACTAGTTTCCTAGGAAAGGTTGTTGATGCTTTAATTAATGAGGTTTTAGAATCGTTGGCAAATTTTGATCGTACTTCTACTATTTTTAGGCTTATTTCGAACTGTGAGAAAGCTGCAGTTGAAGAGGATCACTGGAAACGCACCTCAGCGGCTGTACTTGGGCTTCACGGTGAAAGTGAGAATACCATTAAACAGTACGTAGAGCAGAACTCGAAGTATGCTGGTACAGGGGTTGCTAGTAGAGTACTGATTGAAATGGCACTATGCACGTGTCCCCTGAATTCAGGCAATAGAATTTCAGATATTGAATTGAGTGAACTTATTGCACGAGCAGCCTTAATTGTTCGTTACGGTGGACTATCTGATGCTATCTATTTTAGTGCTTTGTCGCCTGAGTTACAGATATCGCCATTAGGCGATATTTTGTTCAGAGATGATCTCGGAGAGTTGGTGGTTCAGCCGATGTTGTCAAAATTTTCGAGTGAAAAGTTCGTCGCCAACGCTCCCAATCAAAAAAAGAATTATGAAGAGCCGGGCTTCATCGTATCGACTAAGGAGTCATTTGATGGTGAATTTTGGGATATTTGGATCGGTGAAATGGGGTTTAGTTTGGATGAAGGGCGAGAAATCATTAGCTCGTTGGAAGATAAGGGGATTGAAGACCACACAGCTATTTTGGAACTCAAGCAGAGTGAGTACTTTTCTCTTGTATGTTCAGGCGATATTTCTAATGAGGTGGCTAGTAATTTCCTCGGACAATTTTTACTTCAATCGCGTCTTAAGTGGGATAAAGTTCCAAAGACATTTGCGAAAGAGGATATTTATCCTTGGAGATTTGGGAGGAGGTTGTCTTATGTAACCCGCCCGATTTTGGAGGTTGACGACAATCCTACTTTAATAATTGCTCCCGGTTCTCTTAGAAATGGATTTACCTATCTAGTAGATGGCACCTATAACGGACGTTTTAAGCAATCTTTCTTTCAAACCGAGCAGCTAAAAAATGGTTGGTGGGGTAAAGCAAGTGAGGGTCATAGTTTTAATGAGAGAATAGAAAAGAAACTATCCGAAATAGGCTGGAAGGTTAGAGGTAATATAGGTATTCCGGAGATTCTTAATGTCAAAACTGACCGTAATTATGGTGATGTAGACGTACTAGCCTGGAAAGATAATTCAAATGAAATTCTGGTTGTTGAGTGTAAAGATTTGTCACTTGCAAGAAACTACTCAGAAGTTGCTGCATTACTGTCAACTTTTCAAGGAGTAGTGAACGAAAAGGGGAAAAGAGATAAGTTAAGGCTTCATTTAGATCGTGTGACTTTGCTTGAGGCGAATATTGATAAGTTGAGGAAATTTACCAGAAATAAGGAAGCGAAGGTTGTTTCTTGTCTTGTCTTTAGTGGTGTTGTTCCTATGCAGTTCGCAAAAATTGATGCACTGGAGACTACTCGTGTTGGCACAGTAGAAGATATTTTATATCCAGTTCATTAGAAGAATGACTCAGGCTTTGAGTCATTCTATATTTTTTTGGTGTGGTGACGGTTAGTATGCAAAATTAACGACTAGCTTATATCTACCTTATTCATATAATTCCACATCGTCTGAAATTCTGTAAGAGGTAATTGGTGGAATTCTATAATTTGGCAACAGCTGCTATTAATTTGATATTGAGCAACCCAACGGAATCTATAGCATTGGTAGCGCTAATTCTGGCAGTGTGGCAAGGTTGGGTGGCACGTAAACATAATAAACTTAGCGTTGAACCAGCAATTATTTTGTATTGCGAGCATGTTTCTGATCCAAAAGCTGAAAAGTGGGTAATGTATTTAAAAAATACAGGGCTTGGTCCGGCAATTGTGGATGAATATATCGTTGGTATATTCGGTAAGGGGTTTATTCGTGGTGAATTAGACGAATCTGCTTGGATTGAATTATTGCGGAATTCGACTGGAAGCAAGGTTAAGCTACTTTCTTTCAGGGCGATGCAAAGAGGCTTTTTAGTCGGTGCAGGGGATATAATTGAACTGGTATCAATTACCTTCAAAAAGACAAATTTTGACCCGTCCAGCGAAATAGTTTCCGCTTTACGATATAAAACGTTATACCAAGAAAGACGCTATGCAGGGGCTGGTGTTAGAGGGCGAGCCGTTTTTATGCCGATTGATTTTAATGATTTTTTATCCTTTCCTCGATGGTTTAAGCGGTTGGTTAGAGACTTAAGAGAGGTGCGACGATTGCGGGCTAAAAGTGGCCTTGAGCCATGATGCACCTCGCACGAGTGTATCACCTTGGTCTCACAATGCTCTGCGAAGTGTGAATTCGCTTTTTAAGTCAAAAGCTTAGTAAAAATGTGGTGCCCAGGAGAGGACTGTACACTATTCAAATATAACCTGTTGATTCAATGACTTATTTTTTCAGTAAAAGTAATACTAATGGGTTGTAAAGGCACCATTTAAGCCCATCTAGTTCACACAGCTATCAATCGCTAATCCCTAGTAGTAAACCTCCTTAAATTGATTGATGAAAGGTGGGCTTATGTTCCACAAGCAGATCCTTTCATCTCTGCTGATTTTCAACGTAAAGAGCATCAATAATTGGGCAATCATCAATAGAAAAATCACTACCTTTACATTGGCTAATCATATTGTTGAGGGCCAGTTTCAGCCTCTGTAAATCATCAATTTTCTGCTGCACTTTTTTGCCATGCCGCATCGCTATTGTTTTTACTTCTCCACAACAATGGTTTGGCTCATCAATGAGCTTAAGTAGTTCTTTGATCTGCTCAATGCTAAATCCAAGTTCACGACTGCGACGTATAAAGTTAAGCCGCTTGATATGTGATAACGCATAAATCCGGTGTCCGCCCTCGGTGCGTGGTGGTTTCGGCATTAATTTGATCTTTTCGTAGTAATGCACGGTCTCCACTTTGCAGTTTGCTTGTTGAGCCAGCTGTCCAATAGAACATGTTGTTTCTTTCATTTTAAAAACCTCTTGAACCTATAGTTACTATAGGATCTAAACTAGTGGGTATATACAAGAATTTGAGGTGCTGATGAACGAATTTATTGAGCAGTCAGAACTCACTTGCCAGGAGTGTGGTTATACAGAAACACTGACGATGCCAACGGACTACTGCCAATGGTTTTATGAATGTGTAGGTTGCCAAGTCCTGCTGGCACCACTCCCGGGGGATTGTTGCGTGTTCTGTTCGTATGGTTCGGTGCCTTGTCCGTCAATACAGTTACAGAACACTGGTCAAACCACAGGGGGCTGTTGTGGCGTCAATTAAATGGTCGGATAAACCCTATTTAAGATGGCTTACTCTGTTTGTGGCTAGCGGTACTTTGGTGTGTTGCGTCTTACCGATTGTGCTGGTGTCATTGGGTTTCGGCGCGGTGGTTGCTGGATTGTTTTACAACATTCCCGGTCTTGTATTTTTGGCAGAGCATAAAATGTGGATATTAAGTCTGTCTGCTTTGTTGTTGGGGTTTCTAGCATGGATGATCTGGCGTCCTAATCAACGATGTCCTGCCGATACTCAATTAGCTGCATATTGCCAACAGGCTAAACGCTGGAATAAACGCATATTCTGGTTAAGTATTAGTGCTTGGAGTATTGGCTTTTTTTTCAGCGTGTTGTTGTTGCCACTACGGCAATTATTGGACATGTAAGAAAGGTAAAGAGATGAGGAAATTATTAGCACTTACCTTGGTTTTGTCGTTCGGGCTGGGCCAAACAGCTTTTGCCAGAACTGTTGAAGTCTATGTGCATGGCATGACCTGTGCTTTTTGCGTTGATAGCTTGGAACGAAAGTTTGGAGAAATGGAATCGGTATCTAAGATTCAGGTGAGTTTGAAAATGAAAAAAATTCGCCTTGAAACCGATGAAAACCTTCCGAGTGTCATCACAATTAAACAGACCGTTCTGGATGCTGGTTTTACCCCCACAAAAATAGAGGTTTTATCTGATTAGAAATCCCAAAAGTAAACTTTACATAGCTATTGTTTTTGGGTCTCTTGGACTGGGTGTCATAAATAATACGTATGCTATGGGTTTGCGTTCTTTCGTGGCATTGCCCGTCGAAAAGAAGGGTTCAGTCATCCGTTTGGCTTTTGAACATACGGAAGATACTGATATAGATATATTCTCGACCAGTGCCGCTTACGGTATTAGCAGCAAACAAACTTTGCTGCTGAGTCTACCCTATAGGCTCTCACCGACGGGGGGCGACCGTCAGGGTGATTTATCTGTTTTGTATCGGCATGTTGTTTGGCAGGAAGACACTTTTTCAGGAACTAATCGTCTGGGTTTATTGGGTGGTGTCATTATTCCGACAGATGATGATCGCGATAGCGCCGCCCAAGCTGGTTTTGTTTTTACACACGTCAAAAACCGTCATGAAATAGATATTGATGCCTTATATCAAGTTGGCAGCAATAACCGACGAGATAGCGGCCGTTACGATATGTCTTGGCAATATCGCCTTTTACCCACGGAGTACTCCGATTGGGGGATAAAACCAGAATTGAATAGCGTTTTGGAATTAAATGGTCGGTGGAGTGAAGGGAATAATACAACCCATCAAGTGACGGTTGGCTTGCAGAGTATTCACCAGAAATGGGTGATTGAAGGAGGGATTGTTAAAGACATGATCAGTGGAAGCGAGTTGCGTTACATACTGAGCATACGATTTCACTTTTGATGCGCTGAAGAAAAAATATAAGTGGTTCATATTACCCAAAAAAAATGGACTTGGGGCGAGCAAAAATGCACGTCCTATCTTTTGTCGTTAGCTAATGTCCGATTTTGGTATATATCGTTTTGGCTGTGACTGACCTGCCCCCAAAATAAAAACCACTAGCTGGTTAGTAAAGCCCTTGCTAATAATCAGTTTTCCTTAGCCATCAACGTTGGCTGATGACGACGTTCGGTAGCAAACTCTGCTGGAGTTTTATAATCCAGAGCAGAGTGAGGCCGCTGTTCATTATAGTCCTGCCGCCAGTTGGCAATGACTTCTCTGGCGTGGTGCAAATCCAAAAACCAGTGTTCATTCAAACATTCATCCCGAAACTTTCCGTTGAAACTTTCGATGTAAGCATTTTGTGTTGGCTTGCCTGGTTGGGTCAGCTTTAAAGCCACCCTGCATTCGTAAGCCCATTGATCCAACGCCTTACTGGTGAACTCTGGGCCCTGATCCGTGCGTATCGCTGATGGATAGCCCCTAAACTGGGCTATAGCATCCAACACACGAGCAACATAATCCCCACTGATACTATGAGCAACAACCAAATCTAACGACTCCTTGGTGAAGTCATCCACAATAGTCAGGATCTTTATTCGACGACCATTGGCTGTCGAATTCATTACAAAATCCATCGACCAGACCTGATTGGCTGCTTCTGGCAGCAACATAGGCTGGCGCTCAACAGCAATACCTTTACGCCGCTTGCGCCTCCGTACTGCCAGACCAGCCTCATGATGGAGCCTGTAACCCGTTTATGGTTTACTTCTATACCTTCCCTGCGAAGGAGGATATGTAGCCTGCGATAGCCGAAACGACGACGCTCAGTGGCCAGTTCAGACAACCTGGCTTGTAACGCTTGATCATCCAACTGCTTCTCAGGCTGGTAGTTCAGAGTTGAGCGCGACAACCCCAGCAATCGGCATGCCCGACGCTGAGAAATATCGATGTTCTCTTGTATCACGGCCAGTGCCTCACGCTTGTGCTGCGGGGTTAATACTTTGCGTTGAGCGCAGATTTCAGGGCTTCTTGATCGAGCATTGACTCGGCCAATAGCTTCTTCAGTTTGGCGTTCTCGGCTTCGAGGTCCTTTAGTCGCCTGACATCCTGAGCCTCCATGCCGCCAAACTTCTTGCGCCAGGTGTAAAAGGTGGCATCAGATATACCGTGTTTACGGCAAATCTCTTTAACCGGAACACCGGCTTCGCCTTCCTTCAAAATGGCGATCATCTGCTCGTCTGTGAATCGCCTCTTCATGTCCGTCTTCTCCTATGGTGACGGACTTTACTAAGTTTAAAGTGGTTCGGCTAACGGGGAGCGGGTCATGACGGTCATATAAAACCTGAGTTACTACACCAAGCTGTTGCCTGTAATAAATACTACAGTTTTCAATACAGGTATAGGGAGAGTGTTAGGTTAGAAGTAGTGTGTGAGCGGCATATACTAGAAATGTATGAGTTCAACAAAGATAAAGGCTGACCATAAGTAGCCAGTTGATGCCCTCTGCCACTCTGAGCGACTCAGACTTGATCTGACAGTTTTGACTATCCATTTCCCCGCTGCCTAACAGTGCAGGCTGATTTTGGTGTTAGGCGCTATAATCGTGTTGTACAGGACAAAAGAATTGAACTAATTTACTATGGATGTAGCCTACACGCCCGCGAGGTAGGTTGAACCACAGCAATAATGTACGGAATAATGCAGATAGCAAAATACAGAAATATAATCGTGGCGCTACTGATGATGACCTTCATCGGTCAGGTAGTGGCATCTACGACTGTATCTTGCCAAAGCCAGCCTGCTCCATTGCTGCCTCATGAGCAGATGATGGATTCTGGTGTGATGGATCATTCGCAGCACATGAGCTTAAAAGCCTCATCAGCAGATGCTATTACTACCTTAGAGTGCTGTTCTGATTGTGATTGTAGTTTGGGTGGGTGTGCCTCGGCGGCATTGCCTACATCCCAACCCGCGTTTGCTTCTAATTTAGCTTCTTCAATGAGTCATTATATTGAGCTGACTGAAAGCCAGTTAGCCGTTTCTCTTTTTCGTCCCCCTATTTCCCGCTAACACAGGCTAGTTGCGCCTGAATTCCGGCGTTTCTTGCCC
The DNA here is from genome assembly GCA_041581635.1 of Porticoccus sp. Lineage (GTDB taxonomy): Bacteria > Pseudomonadota > Gammaproteobacteria > Pseudomonadales > Porticoccaceae > Porticoccus. The sequence continues at coordinate 41,706 of JBFICW010000020.1, forward strand.
AACACGTATTAGTGGGAGCCTCCAAACTCCCAATTAGAAAGCCTGTAAAGGCCTCAGTTCTCTGTGGGAGTTATCATGAAACGAGTTGTTAGAAAAATGTGGTGGCCGATGATCACCTTTATGGTATTCGGCGTTGTGGCTTGTTCCGATAATACTGAGTTGACAAATGCATCGGCCCCCCAAGGTCGTCTGGTAGAAAAAGTAACGCTGGAAGTATATAAAAGCCGAACCTGTCGTTGTTGCAATAAATGGGTGACACATGTTGAGGCTTCAGGCTTTGAAACGGATGTACATCACCACGAAAATTTAAATAAATTAAAGTCCGACAAGGGAATTTCACCTCGCTATCAATCCTGCCATACGGCGGTGTCTAACGATGGCTATGTCTTTGAAGGGCATATACCTGCCTACGTCATTCAACAATTTCTTGCTGATCCACCACAAAATGCTATTGGCTTGGCTGTACCTGGTATGCCGGCAGGGAGTCCTGGTATGGAAATGGGGAATCGACATGATGATTACGATGTATTGTTGATTAAACAAGATGGTAACGCTGAGGTCTATAAGCATATTACCGCCAAACTGTAGGGTGCTGAGCTAAAGAGTTAGGAGGATTCTGTTATGAAAGACGCTAATTCATTGCTGACGCAAATAAATAAGCCGTCATTATCGCGCCGACGTTTTGTAACCGGTGTTGCGGCAGGTGCGGCATTGATGGGCTTGGGAATCGTTCCTAGCTTGTCTTTTGGTTCGACCGTCCATAACAGCGGCCCACAAACTTTACGCGGGAAACAGTTTGATCTGAATATTGGCTATCAACGGGTTAACTTTACCGGCAAAGAGCGAATGGCTACCGCGGTGAATGGTTCTGTACCATCACCGATTTTACGCTGGCGCGAAGGGGACCGGCTGACCTTACGCGTGACGAATAACCTGGCCCATGACAGTTCTATCCATTGGCACGGGATTATTCTGCCGACTAATATGGATGGGGTGCCGGGATTGAGCTTTGATGGCATCAAACCCGGCGAAACCTATGAATATCAGTTCGATGTCAACCAAAGCGGAACCTTTTGGTATCACAGCCATTCCAGGTTTCAGGAACAAACCGGCATGTACGGCGCCATTGTGATCGACCCAAAAGAACCTGATTCGGTGAGCTGTGACCGTGATTACGTGGTGCAGTTTTCGGACTGGTCTGACGAACCGCCAGAAGATATCTATGCCAAATTAAAAAAAATGAGCGACTACTACAACTTCCGTGAGCGCACAGCCGGGGATTTGTGGCGGGATATCAAGGAAAAAGGTGTGGCGCAAACCTGGAGCGAGCGCAGTATGTGGAATCAGATGCGGATGAGTGACCGAGACCTTTCCGATGTCACCGGTTATACCTATACCTATTTGATAAATGGCGTCACACCTGAGTATGGCTGGCTCGCTTTGTTTAAGCGTGGTGAAAAAGTCCGTTTACGCTTTATCAACAGCGCCGCCATGACCATTTTTGATGTGAGTATTCCCGGCTTGAAGATGACCGTCGTCGCCTCCGATGGTCAAAATATTGAGCCTGTCACCGTCGACGAGTTTCGTATCGGTGTCGCAGAAACATATGATGTCATTGTCGAACCGAGTGATGACAGTGCCTATACCATTTTTGCCCAAAGCATGGATCGAACGGGTTATGCACGAGGTACATTAACACCGGACGCCAGTTGGACCGCTGCAGTACCTGATATGGATCCAGCTCCTCTGTTGGGGCACCGCGAGATGGGTATGGGAATGAACCATGACATGCAGGGAATGCCGGGCATGGACCACAGCAAAATGCCAAGTATGGATCATAGCAAAATGCCGGGCATGGACCATAGCCAGCATGGTGGCAAGACTAAAAAAATGGATCGAGCCGGCTATGGTAGCACCAGCCAAATCACCCATGTAAAAAGTGAATTTGGCCCCCATGTGGATATGCGTGCGGATAACCCACAGAGTGGTCTAAGTGATCCCGGTATTGGTCTGCGTGACCATCAACGCTTGTATGGTCGACGGGTATTGACCTATGCAGATATCTGCAACCTCTACCCCACCATCGATCAGCGCGAACCCAGTCGAGAAATTGAGCTGCACCTTACCGGCAATATGAGCCGTTATATGTGGTCGATTAACGGTATTAAATTTGCCGACGCGGATCCGCTGCAACTGAAATACGGAGAGCGGGTTCGTATTACCCTGATCAATGACACCATGATGACACATCCCATTCATCTTCACGGTATGTGGAGTGAATTGGAAGCGGGAGATCCCAAATACATAGCGCGTAAGCACACTGTGCTCGTACAGCCCGGTTCTAAAATCAGTTATTTGGTCACAGCCAATGCGATGGGGCGATGGGCTTATCACTGCCATTTTCTCTATCACATGCCGGGTATGTTCCGGGAAGTCAGGGTTAGTTAGGGGGGGCGAAAGCATGAAAATACAAACGCAAAAAAAAACCTTTTCATTATCGACAGCATTACTGACAGGGTTAGCGTCAATGTTATCGGTAGCCTCGAACTCTGCTGTTGCCGGGACCAGAGATGATCCGGTACTGACATCAGTATTGGTCGATCAACTTGAAATCCGAGATGACGAGGATGACAACCCTTTGGTTTTGGAGGGGCAAGGGTGGATTGGTAGAGACTTGCAAAAACTCTGGATAAAAACGGATATAGAACGTGTTGATGGCAAAACGGAAGAGGTAGAACTACAAGTCTTGTATAGCCAGGCTGTTGCGACTTACTGGGATTTTCAGCTTGGCCTGCGCAAAGATTTTAAACCTACGCCTGATCGAAGTTGGGCGGTGATTGGCTTTCAAGGGCTCGCCCCTTACTTCTTTGAAGTCGATACGGCATTGTTTATTGGCGAAAGCGGTCGCACCGCACTGCGGCTGGAAGCTGAATATGAGCTGTTGTTCACCCAGCGACTGATTCTTACGCCCGATATTGAAATCAATTTCTACGGTCATAATGATGAAGATATCGGTGTCGGCTCGGGCTTGTCTGATGTTCAGGCAGGCCTTCGGCTTCGCTATGAAATACGGCGTGAATTTGCGCCTTATATCGGGGTGAATTGGTCGAAGAAGTTTGGCAATACGGCTGATTTTTCCCGACTGGAAGGAGCCGATGTTAGTGAAACACAACTGGTTTTGGGGATTCGATTCTGGTTTTAAGGTCCGTTTAGGACGTGACCCATTATTTGAAACATAAAAAATTAAGAGAAAACAATTATCAATTTTTCAAATAGATCTATGAACGGAGATCAACACATGTCTATCAAATCAATTTTTATTTCAATGCTGCTTACCGGAGCTGTTGCAGGCGCTGCTTTTGCGGGTGGCTCCGAAGGGCATGATCATGGCAAGCAAGCCGAGGATAACCATAAAAAGGAAGGAATGGATCACAAGATGGAGGGTATGGACCACAGTAAAATGCCGGGTAGGGATCATGATGATGGTCATCAACATGATAATGAAGGAAGCTCTGTTGGAGAACCTGCTTTGGCTGTACAAGCAACACAAACCATCCACGTCACCACCATGGATACTATGCGATATAAATTTTCACCGCAGCCAGAGCTAAAAGCGGGTGATATCGTGAAGTTTGTCATCACCAATCAAGGGAAAATTCCCCATGAATTTTCCATCGGGGATGATAGCGAACAAAAAGCACACCGGGAAATGATGCGAAAAATGCCCAATATGGTCCATGAAGATGGTAATACGGTTACCATCAAGCCGGGTGAAACTAGGGAGCTAACTTGGAAATTCAAGAGTGGTAATGACGTAGTTTTTGCCTGCAATATACCTGGACACTTTGAGGCAGGGATGTTTAGAAAGGTTGCATTAGATCAGTAGCAATTGAATGTGTTGTGGTGGCAGAGTGTTTTAACTTTGTCTTGTTTTATAGCGTGATTCAACCAGTAGTGGTTCGATGCACTTTTTCACAAGTTTACGATGGGAATGTCGATGATGGACACTGTTAAAGATTGCATGACGCCGGTCGTCTTGAGCGCGACCCTAGATTACAGCATGGAAGAAATAGAGCAGTTGATGGATCGTCACAAATTGCATTTTCTACCCATTATTGACTCTGCCTTAGAGTGCGTAGGTGTTATTAGTGCCACTGACTTGATCCACTGGCATAACATTAAACAGGACACCAGCCAGGTGCCGGCATGGGTATTCTGTTCACAGCCGGCCATAAAGGTTAACCCCAATCTGTTGCTGATAGATGCTGTGAAGTTGATGTTGTCAAACGACATCAGTCATCTTGTTGTGTCTCAAGGTGATGAGCTTATTGGGGTTCTATCGTCGATGGACGTATTGGAGAAATATGTATTACAGAGAATGGGGTAGCTCGATATATCTGGTATATGGCAGCTGATTCATGCGCACCAACATTAACATGTAATAACAAACTATATTAAGGACTCATTATGCCCAAACTACTAATAATTTTTCTTGCCACAATTTTTTCTACAGTTGTTTGGAGTCATGGTGGAGAAGACCCTTTGGATGAACTTCAAAAAAACCGTAGTCGACTGGCTACCAAACAGGTAGCCTTTTTTCAATTGGAGAGTAAAGAGGAGAAAATTAATAGCCTGGAATCCCAACTCGATTACTTACGGGAAAATCTTTTAATCCTGCAGAATATGATAGCCAGTGATTACCCGCATGTTAAAGAGGGGATGAGTAAATATAAGCTGGATTACATCGAAGTGCTGGACGACAGCCTGAAAAATCTCAGGTTGTCTGTGAAGCAAGCGGGCCTACTCATCGATCAATGAAGGGCTAATTGCTAAAAGGCTGGGGTTGCACCTTATGAATACAACCCGTGTGTGTGACATTTGATTTAAATCAAAATCTGCAGCCAATACTGGGTATAGGCTACAATTAGTTAATATAAGGATAGGTTTATGATCCGTTCGATAGGCATAGTGCTAGTTATATGGGGGTTGATTGTTCAGCCTCTGATGGCTGCTACGCCTTCGCCAGTAGCGGGTGGTAGCCCCCATTTCCTTGTAGCTTCGGATTCTGGTGTCGAGGCCCATGCCATGGAGC
>JBFICW010000021.1:0-46434 GCA_041581635.1 Porticoccus sp.
CCAAATTTAAGAGCTTCCATGGCCCTATCCTGACCAAAATAATTATCCAGATGTTCCAGCTCTGATGTGTTTGAAAAAGGTAACAGCGACAGGTCGCAATGCCTGTAAAGCGAGCTTGCAGCTAAGGGAGATGGCAATGATTTGTCGTCTATAGCCATGGCTGCTATAGGCGTTTAGGTAGATAATTGCGGATAGTAGAGAGAGTCTCTTTAACCAAGTCGATATCTTTTTCAGCCGCTATTATTTCTTGTGTCTCATGGCTTAGTTCCTGTCTTAAGGCGCCTAACAATTGCGGTGAAGCCATCAGATACAGACGGTAAAAATGATTTTTTTGCCGATGATGCTCTAGTAGTTGGCCAATTTCTCGGGCGAAGTTTTGTACTTCATGTTTTTTAATAGCTTTTTCATGGCCCATCGAATGAGAACCCGTGTGCTGTATGTCGGTATCACGACCAGAGCGATCAGAGGTGAGTGAAGATGATGGCGCACGGCTTGCCGTGTGTAGCATATCTTTCTGTTCAGTCAGCTCTGCAAAGGGATCGACGGCACTAAATATTCTTGCACAAGTTGCATCCGCTACCACTACCCATATATGTCCTTTCATAGAGGCTACCTATAGATGTAAACCAATGGGAAGCGCTAATGCGCTTAAATTATTTTGTGTATTTTAAATAGTAGTTAGGCTGTGGAAATTTGCCACTTGCCAGCACCAGGTAGGTATCGTTGAGATGTAATCTTAATAGCCTGTGATATGGGTTTATTCTTTTACAGGGCGCTTTAGCAACTTCCTTTGTAATGTTCGGCGATGCATTCCAAGGCTTCTTGCTGTTGCGGAAATATTACCGTTATTTTCCGCCAGTACCTTTTGGATATGTTCCCATTCCAAACGATCTACAGAGGGCGGAGTTTCTTTGATGCTCACAGCCGGGTTGGGTTCGGTCTTGTCAAAGGCTGCCAGGATGTCGTCTACTCCTGCTGGTTTGCACAGGTAATTTATCGCGCCCATTTTGATGGCCTCTACGGCAGTGGAAATACTTGAGTAGCCGGTGAGTATCAGCATTTGTATATCGGGATTCACCCCTTTTAGTTGAGGCAGTATATTCAGCCCTGATTCAGTCTCGAGCTTGAGGTCAACGACAGCTTGATGGGGGCGGTGTTGTTTGCAGAGATCAATGGCCGCTGCAGCAGTTTCGGCTGTTACTACCTGATATCCGCGGCGTGTTAGAGCTCGGCTGAGGATACTCGAAAAAGTGGTGTCGTCATCGACAATTAATAGAATTTTCTGGTTCACATTACTTTACTCGCGAAACCCCGTTGATGACGCTGTGTTCATGGCGGTGCCGTTACACACTGGGTGCAGGTTCATACGCTAAAGGGAGGATAACTCGGGTCAGCGTACCCTTTCCTTCTGCGGGCCTGATGGTGACCTCTCCGCCGTAGCGATTGATGGATGCCTGTGTTAGAAATAGCCCCAGCCCCATGCCATCAGTTTTTTCTGAATAAAAGGGCTTTCCCAGTGAGTCCTGTTGTTTGGCGGTAATACCTTTACCGTAATCTCGAATGTTGAGTTCTACTACTGTTGTATTCCAGAATAATGTCACATCGACCTGTCTTGGGCTCGCATCTGCTGCGTTGTTTAACAGGTTCATGAGTGACTGAGCTATCGTGGGATGAAACCGAGTTTCATATTCAGGCAGATTATCTGCATATTTAATATCAGCCTGAATCTTAGGGTGCAGGACCTGCCATCGCTCCAGTAGTTTATTGAAGTATTCTCTTATGGGTTTGATCTCAAGCCCATCAGTGGATGTTTCTGCGGTGAGGACCAGTTGTTTAAGCGTAGTGCGACATTGTTCAATTTGTTGTTGCAGAATGGAAAGGTCGGCTTTTAACTCCGGCTTTTCGTCCTTCATTTCATCGACGAGAATTTTCATGGTGTTCAGTGGGGTGCCCATTTCGTGAGCTGTTCCCGCCGCCAGGGAGCCAATGCCTATCACCTGCTCATCGCGGAGCTGATCTTCTCGCTGTTGCGCCAGTTTTATTTCCTGTTGTTTGAGTGTGCTGGCCATCCGGGTAACAAAGTAGGTGATCAGCAGGGCGCTCACCACAAAATTGCACCACATGCCGAGAATGTGCAAATTGTTACTGCTTTCGTGATGGTGAGCTTGTTCCTGTGCCGGTGACAGGGCCGGGATCGGCAGGTAGTTCACTAAGAGCCAGCTATAAGCCCCCAATGATAGCAGCGCAATACTCCATGTGTAGCGCAACGGAAGTGTGGTTGCCGCGATACTGATGGGAACCAGATAGTATGAGACAAAGGGGTTGGAGGCACCGCCACTAAAGTAAAGCAGGGCGGTAAAGAACAGGATGTCGATCAATAAGTGGCTGAAGAATTCGAGTTCGGTAATAGCCGGGCTTTGAAAGGTGCGCCACCAGGTGGCCGCAATGACGATACCGTAAAAGGCCAGCACAACGCTCAGGGTGATAACCGGTAAACCGATATCCTGAATTTGGCTAAAAAAAAGGAGGGCCAATAATTGGCCCCCAAGAGCGATGTTCCTGATGATGCTCAGCTGGCGAAGGTTTTGCCTTGCCGCTGAGATCGTTAACGTGTCATGTGTAGCCATATGCTCATGGTATCAGATCAACCTGTTATCAGTAGAGCTACCAATTGTAGGCAAGAGACAGATAAATATTTCTTCCGGATCCTGGCAGACGCTCTCCCACGGAAACATCACTGTCGCTGTTGCGGTTGTAGCCTGACAGATGATCCAGATAGCGGTGATCGAACAGGTTTTCTACACCACCAGAGACAGTCAGTTGGTGGGTCAGTTGATAATTACCCGACAAGTTGATAATTCCGTAGCCCGAGGTCTTTTCTTCGTTATTGAATGAGGAAACCTTGGATTGTTTGGCGTACAGAACAGACTCGGCTTTCAGCTCCATACCGTATTCCTGGTAAATTACTGCCAGACGGTTGTTCAGTGGCGCTACACGGTAGAGGTTATCGTCTTCGTCATCACGTTTTCCTCGTACATAGCTTAAGGTACCTTCCAGACGGAAGTGGTCGGACAACTGGTAGCCATAACCGAGGTCGGCGCCATACATTTCCGCATCGATATTGTCGAACATCAGTGCCGAGTTGCCGCTCATCATGGTACTAAGCATATTGGCTGTCATGTTAGTGCTGGGAACCCCCTGAATGTAGTCATCAATATAGCGGTAGAACACCTGTGGGTTTGCCCATGCCGATTCAGTTACCCAATCTATGCCGAGAGTGACTTCATAGGCAGTTTCTTTATCGATACCAAGGTTTCCTGTATAGCTGCGACCGTCTGCCAAACCGCCAGCCGAGGGTAGTGGCAACCACAAGTAGCGTTCCTGGTAGGAGGGTGCGCGGTTTTTCCGGCCGAGCCCGAGGTTAAGAGTGGTGTCGCTATTGAGCTCACGCCGGGCATTAAACACTAAGTCAACGTTGTGGTAGTCCTTGTCGAGGTCGGCACCATTAAAGCTGGTTGCCAGAAGTCCGGCATTCAAACCCATCATGCCCATCATCCCGGAGACTGAAACATCGCCGCTGTCCATACTGACGCGGGTATAGCGAATGCCGGTTTCAATTTGCCAGTTAGCCAAATTGCCTTCCCATTCGGTGAACACGCCATAGCTGTCACGTTCAACGTCTTCGAAATTTTTGATTTCGAACATCCCATTATTCGGGTTGGTAATAGTGGAATCATGGATAGTTTCGTTGCCATCGGTACCAAAAGTGAGAACGCCATCCGATGAACCTATGGATAATGGCCACTTGGCCTGCAATGACCACGCTGTGTTATGAGCTGTGGCATTGTTTTGCCGAAACATCGAGGGCATGGGGGCTGGGCGCTGGGAGAAATTATCCATGCCATGATCTACATGGTTGTAGGATATATGCCCCGACACCTCCACATCACCATAAGACTTACTCAAGTTTGCTCCTACCATATCGCTGTCTATATGGCTGATATCCATAGGTAGGGCGGGTGTGCCAGTCTCGCGAGTATCCAGTTTTCCTGCGAAGATCTCGATTATTGTGCTGTCGTTTTTCCAGCCATAGCTGATGTCATAGCGACTACGGCGGTATTGAGTGCCGCCTATTTCATCGTTGCTGTCGTAGTGTGTTTCGTCACCTTCGTCGTGACTGGCCAGCACAGATAACTTATGGTTCTGGTTGGCCAGCACTGATTTCATGCCATTGCTGAAACCGTCACTGGTACTGTTAAAGCGGCTGAAGAACTCACCCGAGAATTCTGCTTCTTTGCCATGGGTGAAGTCGCCACGATCCAGATTTGCCGTCATATGACCACCCAGGCTTTCCTGGGCCACGCTTACCGGGGCGATGCCGCGGTGAACCTCAAGGGATTTGAGCAGCATGGGTGGGGTGTAGGAAAGGGGCGTATCCATGGCGTTGGGGCCACCGGTCAAAGAGGGCGCCCGATCAATATTAATACTGACCCGATCACCATATAGCCCTCTGTATTGTGCAATGCCGGTTATAACGCCATTACTGTTGAGGTTGGCACCAGGAACCTTTGTTAGTAGTGATGCTGTATCAATGACCGGTTCTCCTTTTGGAGTGATTTCCAGAGATAAAGAAGAATTGGGTTGGTAGCCGGTGATATTAATTTCCTCAACGTCACCGTGGCCAGCGTGAACGTTGGCTATGACTGAAGTGAGCAGTACAGAGGTAAAGGCGGTGGTCTTAGTTTTCACTAAACGGAAGTCCCTGTAGAAATAGAATCGAGTGGTGCAATTCTACTTTTCTACAGAGGCTTTGGGGTGTGACAAAATGTCGCACCCCGGGTGTTTAGATGCTCGCTCATTGAGTGAGCGTCAATCATTGGCTTTAGCTTGCTGAATTGGCAACGGTGAGAGTTGTTTCTTCGCCCGCCAGAACTTGCAATATGTTTGTGGTTGAAATGACTCCGGCAATACAATTATCGCTAGTGACAAATACCCGGTGAATACCATGTTCGAGCATAAGCGTTGCGATCTCTGGTAAAGCGGCAGTTTCTGCAACACTGATGACATGGGGAGCCATAATTTGATGCACCGTACAGTGGTACTGAGCATTTTTGCTCCAGCTTTCAAGGTCAACCACATTGGGTTCAGTATTGGCCACATCGCGATAACAGGTTTGAAGTGCGGACTTCTTCTGTTCTTTATCCATATTTTCAAAATGAAATATGTCTGAAACGCTGACGACGCCGACTAATTCATGGTCGGCGGCAATAACCGGAGCCCCAGAAATTTTGTGTTTCATAAAAAAGTCAGCCAGTCGTTGTATGGACCAACCTTCGTACACGCTGAGGACCTCTGCGTGCATGATGTCTTTTGCTTGGATAGTACTTGGGTTGTTCATTGGCACTGAGTCTCCAAAATTTGTATTGTCTGTTTACGCGGTTCTTTATGGCTATCTTGGTTAAAATTGCTGTCGTTCAACACACTCTATAAAACAGCCTGAAGAACAACAATGATCAAGAGCAAGGCCGAGACCATTTTCCACAGGCGAACGGGGTCTCTTTCAATGAGCGGTGCATGTTCACGTTTGTTCACCATGGTTTGGTTAGGTGTACAGAGATCTGTGTAGAACTCTGACAGAGCGGAATATCGCCCAGCTGGATTGGGGTTGGTCGCTTTTTCAAGAGCAAGATCCAGCCATAGCGGAAGATCGGGACGATGTTCCTGTGCAGAATGATATTGCCACTCACTATAATGTTTGGGCGTTCTTCGATGAGTGTTTGATAGGTCAAACGGTTTTTTCCCCGTCACCATTTCGTAGATGATGACACCCAGAGAGAAGAGGTCGGAGCGATAGGTGCCTTTCTGGTTCATCAGGTATTCTGGCGCAATATAATCCACAGATCCAACTGGACACTCTTCATGGAGTGGACTACTTATTTCATTCAGTCCACTAACCTGCACGGTGCCAAAATCGATGAGTTTTATTTGTTCGTTCTCATCGATGAGCACATTTTCAGGCTTTAGGTCCCGGTGAACCATGCCGAGCCGTTGAAAGGCGCGCAGTGACTGAATGATGCCTTGAGTTATCGTTCTGATTTTTTCCAGTGAAGGTTGCGGATTGTCATACATCCACTGCCTTAGGGTTTGGCCTTCTATATATTCGCAGACATGGTAGAGAAATTGGCTTTTCTCGTCCTTGGCCAGAATTTTCATCACACCCTTGTTGTCGATGCGTCGCCCAACCCATTCTTCTCGCATGAATCCCTCGAGGTATTGGGCATCTTCGGCAAAATTGGCAGAAGGGGCTTTTAGGACAAATCGACCCTCATGATTCGGATGGGTGACCAGGTAGAGATGGCTGCGGGTGCCACTGTAAATAACTTTCTGGATGCTAAACTCATCGATTGTCATTCCCGATTTCATGACCGGTGGAATGACTTGATGGGTTAATTTTCGATGGAGGTCATTAATGTCCTCCAGGGGTAACTGCTCAATGCGAACCAGCAGGCAACTTAAATTATCTTCGCTGCCCTTGGCGAGTGCCTGGTCGACAATTTTTGCCGCAGTTTCTTCCAGTATGCTTTCGGAAGGTAGGGTTCCGGGGGCCGGGTTTGTGGCGGGTTGCGCCAGTGAGATCAATTCATTGCGCGTTAGCACATCGTGCACGCCATCGGTACTCAGCAGGAATAAGTCGCCCTGTTCCAGTTCGGTTTGGATGTAATCCACTTCTAGATGGCTATCCATGCCCAGTGTCCGACTGAGGTAGGTCTGACCACCTGGAGCATTGGTGCAGTGGTCGGTGGTGAGTTGTTCCAGCCCTCCATCACGAAGCCGATAGATTCGGCTGTCGCCAGCATGAAACAGGTGACCTGTTCTGGATTTAAAGATAGCGGCACTAAAAGTGGTTACTGCCCCATTTTGGGGTTGGAAGTCTTGCCGGCCATGGTGATAAAGCCACGAGTTTAGAGAGGATAGAACCCGCGCAGCCGATGTTTTAACCGCCCAACTTTCAGGTGTGCTGTAGTAATCATCGATGAAAAGTGTCACCGCAGTTTGGCTGGCTAGTTGGGCGTTTTCACTACAGCTAACACCATCGGCAATACAGGTGGCGATGCCTTTAAGCTGAGTTGTTCCATCTGTCGATGGAAGATAGGCTGCAAAAGCATCTTCATTTCGGTCTTTAATGCCGGCAATGGAGTGGCCGCCAAATGTCACACTAAGCTTAGCGTGTGACATTCGGTGTTGGGAATCAACAACAGTTGATTCGGCAGCATTTATGGCGGCGGTCACAGTCAAAAAATCTCCGGCAATCGTTTATGTTTCAAGGTGCTGGAATCAGGTTACGCTGATTAGCTCAACAGAGCCATCATCATGAATTTCAGCCATATTACCTTTGGGCTCTTCCATCAGCAGTAGCGTGACAAAGCCTAATACTGCTGTTCCGGCGATGACCATGAAGAAGGTTTGGTATTCCACCATAGACAGAATCGTCAGATAGACCACTGCTCCAACGTTACCGTAGGCACCGGTCATACCGGCAATTTGTCCTGTCAGACGACGCTTAATCAGCGGTACTGTCGCGAATACGGCTCCTTCACCCGATTGGACAAAGAAGGAGCAAGCCATGGCGGCAACAACTGCCAGCCAAATAGGCCACTGGCTATCAACCATAGCCATCAGGAAGTAACCCACAGCCAGACCTGCCGTCAGAATCAACAAGGTGGGTTTCCGACCAAAGCGATCCGATAGCCAGCCGCCGCCAGGACGAGACATCAAGTTCATGAATGCGTAGGCAGAAGCCACCATGCCCGCAACCACGGGGGTGAGTTCAAAGGTGTCGGCAAAGAACAGCGGAAGCATGGAAACCACGGCGAGTTCAGAACCAAAGGTCGCGAAGTAAAGAACATTCAATACAGCAACTTGCTTGAATTTATACTGGTGGAGTTCCGGTACAGGTTTGACAAAAACATCCTTGTTGACCTTCCAGGCCATAGCTACTTCATAGATATAAAGGAGCACTAAACCCACATAGATGGAGATACAAACCGTCTCGGATATTAAGCTGACGCCCGCTGGAGATAGCTTCCAACTTAATAGCGCAAGTGCTGCATACATGGGGATTTTCATGGCGAGTAGGAAAAAGAAGTCTCCTTTGCTCGTCACTTCCATAGAGCCCATGTTTTTGGGTTTAAAGTAGGTCGATCCCTTGGGGGTGTCAGAGACATTTTTGTAGAAAACGATACTGAATAGCAGGCTGATCAGACCAGTCAGGCCAACGGCATAACGCCAGCCATCATCTCCACCAAAAAACAATGCAAGAGCGGGTAAACAAAATGCCGCTGCGGCGGAGCCGAAGTTGCCCCAGCCACCATAAATGCCTTCGGCGGTGCCCAATTCATTGGCGGGAAACCATTCGCTAACCAGACGGATACCGATCACAAAGCCCGCACCGATAAACCCGAGCAGGAAGCGAGCCAGTGCAGCTTGAGTAAAGGTGTCTGCCATGGCGAACATAAAACAGGGAATAGAGCAGAGGGCCAATAGGCCAGAATAGACGATTTTTGGCCCAAACCGGTCTGTCAGCATGCCGATAAGCACTCTGGCAGGAATTGTCAGCGCCACATTGAGAATCAGCAGTGTTTTTATCTCGGCACCCGACAAACCCAGAGAGTGGGCTATGGCCTGTAGCATGGGGGCATGGTTAAACCACACAAAAAAAGTAATAAAAAAAGCGATCCAGCTCATGTGGAGCGTTTTCATTTTTCCCTTAAAGGAAAATATATTGAAGGATTCCGTGGTCATGATATCTCCGGTTTTTACTCGGTCGTCTTACGTTGATATTCAGTGTTCAGGCCGTTCGACACAATTTGCTATGGGCCAGATCTGTTCTAGGTCGTTTTCTTCAATTGAATTTCGTCATTGAAGCGCCTTACCTCGTAGGTCTTTACTCGCTGCTCCGGGTCTTCCAGGCACTCGCCAGAGATCAGGTCAAAATGCTGCTTATAGAGCGGAGAGGCGACGACCAGACGATCACCAATATTTCCTAAAATGCCTCGGGACAGCACATTGGCTTTGCCGATGGGGTCATAGTTGGAAATGGCATACAAATCCTGGCTGTATTCCGGATTTGGGTTGATTTTGTATATAGCGACTTGTTCACCATCGAGCAGGGCGCAAACGCCTGTGTTGGCCAGAAGGTCCTGATCCGGACAAATGCTGACCCAGTCAGTGCTGATTGTAGTACTCATCAATTACTCCACAATTTCTATAGCAGTGATTTTTTCTTCGTCGGTAGCCGGACGGCGTTGGCCTCGCACTTCCACAAAGGCGAGATTACTGTCTGGCTCACCGGCATTAATAAAGTGGCTGAATCGCTTGAGCTTTTCAGGATCTTCGATGGTGGTTTTCCATTCGCACTGATAGGTGCCCACCACCTTCGTCATTTCACTTTCGAGTTCTTCGCAGATACCCAGCTTGTCGTCGATGATGACTTCTCGCAGGTAATCCAGGCCGCCCTCCAGGTTTTCCAGCCACACTGAGGTTCGTTGTAGGCGATCCGCCGTGCGGATGTAGAACATAAAGAAGCGATCCACATACTTGATCAGGGTTTCATCATCGAGGTCGGTGGCAAACAGGTCTGCATGACGGGGGCGCATGCCGCCATTGCCGCAAACATAGAGATTCCAACCGTTTTCTGTGGCAATAATACCGACATCTTTACTCTGGGCTTCTGCACATTCGCGAGTACAGCCGGAAACTGCCATCTTGAGTTTGTGGGGGGAGCGCAGCCCCTTGTAGCGGTCTTCAACGGCTACTGCCATTGAAACGCTGTCCTGGACACCGTAACGACACCAGGTGCTGCCGACACAGGATTTGACTGTACGGAGGGATTTGCCGTAGGCGTGTCCGGTTTCAAAACCAGCATCAATTAGTTTGCGCCAGATCTCCGGTAACTCGTGGAGTTGTGCGCCAAACAGGTCGATGCGCTGGCCGCCAGTGACTTTGGTATACAAGTCGTATTTCCTGGCCACTTCACCGAGTACGATCAATTTCTCTGGGGTGATTTCACCACCGGGTACGCGTGGAACGACGGAGTAGGTACCATCTTTCTGCATATTCCCCAGATAGACGTCGTTAGTATCTTGCAGGCCAATGTGCTCGTTTTTCAGAATATATTCGTTGCTGTAGGACGCTAGAATAGAGCCTATTGCTGGTTTGCAAATTTCACACCCCAGACCCGAGCCGTATTCAGACACCAATTCATCGAAGGTGTTGATGCCTTTAACTCTGATAATGTCGGCGAGTTCCCGGCGAGAATAGGCAAAGTGCTCACAAATATCGTTGCAAACTTCAACGCCGAGATTTGCCAGTTCACTGTCCATCACCTGTTTAACCATGGCGGCACAGCCGCCACAGCCTGTACTGGCAAGGGTCTCTGATTTGATCGCACCCATATCAGTGCAACCATTTTGAACGGCACCGCAAATGGCACCTTTGGATACGTCGAAACAGGAGCAGATCTGGGCCGTGTCTGGCAGAGCATCAACACCCATAGCCGGCGCATCGCCAATAGCGGGAGCAATCAGTGTTTCAGGACTTTCCGGCAGGGCCATATCGTTGAGCTTGAGTTGCAATAAATTGCCATAAGCTTCGACATCGCCCACCAGAACGGCACCGAGTAACCGGGTGTTGTCTTCGGAAACCACCAGTCGTTTGTAGATTTCATTGACTTCATCGTTGTACACATAGCTGAGTGCGCCAGGCGTGTTGCCATGGGCATCACCGATACTGGCTACGTCGACACCCAGTAGCTTCAGCTTGGTACTCATGTCGGCACCGGTGAATTCTTCAGTGCCACCAGTGATATGTGAAACCGCTACCTTGGCCATGGTGTAGCCCGGTGCGACCAGGCCGAAAATTCGTCCCTCCCAGAGAGCACATTCGCCGATGGCATAGATATCTTCGTCAGAGGTTTGGCACTGATTGTTAATGACAATGCCGCCGCGCTCACCCATTTCCAGGTTGAACTCTCTAGCCAGCTCATCCTGTGGGCGAATTCCTGCGGAGAACAACACCATGTCTGTTTCCAAAAAGGAGCCATCGGCAAAATTCATGCGATAGCGACAGGTTTCTCCGGGAACAATTTCCTGGGTGTTTTTCTCGGTATGCACAGTGACGTCAAGATCTTCGATCTTGCGTCGCAACAGTTTACCGCCACCTTCATCCAGTTGAACCGCCATTAATCGGGGAGCAAATTCGACCACATGGGTTTTCATGCCTAGGTTTTTCAAGGCACTGGCAGCCTCAAGTCCCAACAGTCCACCACCGACAACAACGCCCACTTTACTGGTTTTGGCCGAGTCAGTAATGGCTTCCAAGTCTTCAATGGTGCGGTAAACCAGACAGTGGTCTTGATCTTTTCCGGGAACCGGCGGTACAAACGGATAGGAACCGGTTGCCAGAATCAACTTATCGTATGACTCTTCACGACCACTGGCGGTGACCACGTATTTTTCGGCTTTGTTTATGCTGACGACCTTGTCATTAAGAACAAAGTTTACACCGCGTTCCTGATAGTAGCCTTCGCTGGTCAATGACAAATCTTCAGCAGTAGAACCTGAGAAATAGGCACTTAACTGAACTCTATCGTAGGCAAGCCTGGGTTCTTCGGAAAATGTGATGACTTCCAGATTGTCTGCGGAGGGAGAGTCCATCAGGTTTTCAATAAACCTGTGGCCAACCATTCCGTTACCTACAACAATAATGCGCTGTTTACTCATACAATTAATACCTCTATGCGTTCTATCTGCTCAGGCGGATAATTTTTGAATTTCGTTGTGTTTTGCGTCGGCCAGCCAAGCCAATTGGTCAGCCAGGTTGACGACCTCCCCGACAATGATCAGCGCGGGTGACTGGACGCTTTCCCGTTCGGCCAACAGGGGTAATTCATGAAGAAGCCCCCGAATGACGCGTTGATTCGGGCAGCAGCCATTTTCAATAAGAGCCACGGGCGTGCTGGGTGACATACCATGGTGTTGAAGCTGGGCGTTGATGAGCTGAGCTTTGCTCAGGCCCATATAAAAAACGAGTGTGTGATCGACTTTTGCAAGGTGTTCCCAGTTTAGGTTTAGCTCCTTTTCTCCATGTGCTGTGACCATGGTGCAACCCTGTGAAATACCACGGTGGGTAAGTGGAATTCCTGCATAGCTCGTGCAGCCCGAGGCCGCGGTGATGCCGGGCACGATTTCCACGTCAATGCCGGCACTTTTCAGTTTCAGCATTTCTTCCCCGCCGCGTCCAAAAATAAATGAATCACCACCTTTCAAACGGCAGATGTTCAATCCTTGTTTGGCCTTGGTGACTAATAAATCATTTAATTTATCTTGAGGAATACTGTGATAGTTTTTTTCTTTTCCCACATACATCGTTGGTGTTTTTGTGGGAAATAATGCCAATATTTCTTTGCTGACAAGACGGTCGTAGAGAATGAAATCTGAATTTTGAATAATTTTTAACGCCTTAATAGTTAACAACTCAGGATCTCCCGGCCCGGCACCGACCAGTGCTACACGTCCGGGTTTTGGTGCCTTGGGGTGGTTGGTTAGTTGCTTTACTGTCATAGCCATTCACTTGATAGGTAGGGGGTGCAGTGTGATTCGTGTCTCTGTTGTAAGGGTATTAAGCAAATATGGTGCCAGTTTTTTTTACACAAAAATTAACCTTGTAATACATAGGGTTAAGCGATTGTTCAGAGGTTGTTGTCTATCCTGAGCAATGATTTAAAGCACTATTTGAGAGCAAGCCCCAAAACAGTGCGCCCGAAAAAAGTGCATAAGTGGTTAAGTTGGTGCAGACATTCTTGCTAATCGAAGGTTTGTAAAAATAGAAAGAACGATTTTTGATGATTAACCATATGTTTTTTATAAATAAAAACTTTATTTTTGGATAAAATTATAAATATGGCTTGGTTTTTGCTCATATCTTGATATTCGTCATTGTTTTTGAAGTTTTTTTAAAACATGAAAAATTGGGTATGAGTTAGTCTGATGTTATTTGGTAGAAAAAAGCGAAAACCGATCGCTATTCCTAAAAAAGAGGTTGTTGAGTGGAAATATTCCACTTGTAACTATTGCTCTACGGGTTGCTCCATTGAGCTTGGCTTGAACGATCGTGGCAAGGTGATAACCAGTCGTGGTCATGCCGGTGCCGACGTGAACCGAGGTAAACTCTGCATTAAGGGCTTGCTCGAGCACGATCTATTTGATTCGGCAGGACGAGGTACTGAACCTCTGGTTCGAAGCAAGCCCTATGAAGATTTTGAGGTGGCCAGCTGGGATCAGGCGCTAGATGTCACTGCACAAAGAATTAAAGACATTCAAAACAAATATGGCCGTGATTCATTTGCCATAGTCTCTACCGGCCAGTTGATGACGGAAGAGTTTTATACCCTGGGGAAACTAGCCCGAGGTTGCATCGGCACCAATAATTACGATGGCAATACCACACTTTGTATGGCCTCGGCGGTATCAGGTTACAAGCGCTCTTTCGGTTCTGATGGGCCACCGGGTTGTTACGATGACTTTGAGCATACCGAGTGCTTCATGGCCTTTGGCTCCAATCTCCCAGAGCAACACCCCATCATTTACTGGCGTCTGAAAGAGGCACTAGAGAAGAGGAAGTTTCCTCTTATCGTCGTCGATCCTCGGGTGACTATGCTGGCGCAATTTGCAGATATTCATCTACCGATTACTCCCGGTACAGATTGTGTTCTGATTAACTCAATGCTGCATGTCATTTTTTCTGAAGGTCTGCAGGATCAGGAATATATAGATGCCCATACTAATGGGTCAGAAGAACTGATTAAGTTGGTTTTATCAGAAACCTACGACCCAGTAGTGGCACAGCATGTTTGTGGTATTGATGAAGACCGAATTCGCACCGTGGCGAGGTTGTATGCCCGAGCGGGGAGTGCCATGTCGATCTGGACAATGGGTATTAATCAGAGTACTCACGGGTCAGATGGCGTCTCCAATATTAATAATCTTAATTTAGTGACGGGCAATATTGGAAAGCCTGGAGGAACCAGTCTTTCCATTACCGGGCAATGTAATGCTATGGGCACTCGAGAGTGGTCATCCTGTTCTGGGTTGCCCGGTTATCGTTATCTTGAAAATGAAAAAGACCGTAAAGATATCGCAGATTTTTGGGGGATCGATCCCGAGTTTTTTCCCAAACAGCGTGGCTTGTCTGAAACCGATATTTTTCCAGCGATTGAGACCGGTGAGATCAAAGGGTTGTGGCTGGTGGCCACCAACCCTATGACGTCTATGGCCGATACTGCACGTATTAGAAAGATGATGGAAAAACTTGAGTTTTTGGTGGTTCAGGATTGCTATGAAGATGTCGAGACCAATGAATATGCCCATGTTTTTCTGCCCGCCGGTGTATGGGCCGAGAAGGAAGGCTGCCACACGAATACGGAGCGCCGTGTCAATCTGACTCGCAAGGCACTGCCAGGTTACGCTAACTCAAAATCCGATTTATGGATCTTCAACCAACTTTCAAAACGCTTTGATAATGGTCGTGTCATCAAATTTCCTGAATCAGCAGAGGATGTTTTTGAGGAGATGAAGGTGTTGTCTGCAGGGGCGGGGCGCACTCTGGATATCTCTGGCATGAGTTACGACAAAATTGAGCAGGCTAGAGGAATTCAGTGGCCTTACACACAGGCTGATGCGCTTCGGGATGACGCGCATGATATCGATGGTGGAAAACCGAAAGGAGCCCCCAGATTGTATACCGATGGTCAATTTCAGACTGCCGATGGCAGAGCTAATTTGATCAGTGTTGATTTTATCAACAACAATGAACAGCCCTGTCAGGATTTCCCCTTTTGGTTAAACAGTGGCCGAGTGGTTGAGCATTTTCATACCCGAACTCGCACGGGAAAAGTGGGGAACTGTAATAAGTTCAGCCCTACACCCTATATGGAGATGAACCCGGACGCCGCCGCTGATCAGGGTATTGAACATCAACAATATGTGAGATTGGTGTCACGCCGCAGTGATGCGGTGGTGATGGTACAGCTCACCCATCGCGTCCCGCGAAACATGGTGTTTATTCCATTCCACTACCACGATTGTGTCAATCGACTAACCCTGGGGTTGTTGGATCCTTATTCCAGGCAGCCGGCCTTTAAACAGTGTTCTGTTCGCATTGAACCCGTGGATCAGCAAGAAGCTGCTGTACTGAATGTGCAGCGACGCGCTTTTTAGTGAACAGCGACTGGTGAGACAATTATGAATGAATTATCTGATCTACGAGATCATAATAAAAAGGCTGTTGAAACACCGCGTGAAGATGGCAGCACTCTGTGGGAAATTCGCACAGAAGAGCAACCCTATGCATTTCTGTCCGACAAAAAGGTTGATGATGAAAACCGTTACGGACAGAAAATTGATTTGCTGGATTTAACCGGGTTGCCGGAGAACCGGCCCCTGTATATTAATGAAAATCCCGAAGTCGGCTGTAACCCCAACCGCAATAAACAACACGGATTCTTTTTTACTGCGGACAATTGTATTGGCTGTCATGCCTGTGAAGCCGCTTGCAGTGAAAAGAATGAAAACCCTGCCCATATTGCATTTCGCTCGGTGGGTTATGTGGAGGGCGGTAGTTATCCAGATTACAAGCGCATGAACATTTCCATGGCCTGTAATCACTGTGATGATCCCGTCTGCTTGAAGGGGTGTCCTACCGCTGCCTATACCAAGCACGCAGAGTTTGGTGCTGTGTTACAAGATCCAGATACTTGTTTTGGCTGTGGTTATTGCACCTGGGTCTGCCCCTACAATGCGCCACAATTGGACCCGGTTCAGGGGCAGGTGTCTAAATGTAATATGTGTGTGGACCGGCTGGAAGTGGGCTTAAAACCAGCCTGTGTGTCAGCCTGTGTGGGTAACGCGCTTGATTTCGGGGTGATTGAGAATATCCCGGAAAATCGAGACCAGGCAAAAACCTCAATTCCGGGTTTTCCCGATCCAGAAATTACTCATCCCAATATTCGTTTCCAGCAAATTACCGAAATGCCGGAGGAGATGAGGCGCACAGATTCTATGCCGGTAAAATATCAGAAGGATGAGAAGGGCAGTTATAAGACGGTAGTCGATCAGAAAAAAGGGCGCACTCGTTATTGGAACCTCGGTCGATTGAGTTCGCGAGAAAATCCATTGGTACTGTTTACATTATTGGCTCAGGCATCCATTGGGGCGTTCGCATTGCCGTTTATCGGCAGCCAATTCGGAGTGGAGAGCTTAACCGCATTTCGCGCTACCGTGGCCTATGTTCCGTTGGCCATTTTAAGTTTCCTAATGGTGGGGTTTGGGTTGTTTATGTCCAGTATGCACTTGGGCAAGCCCAAGCGTTTTTATCGCGGCTTTAATAACTGGAGGCATTCTCCCGTTTGTCGAGAAGGATTGGGTATCGCCGCCTTTATGGGTACGCTGGGTCTGCATGTACTATTTTCCCTACCAGCAAACAGCCTGTTTCAATCGCTGGATGCGGCGTTGTTAGGGGGGACTATTGATGAGCAACTCTCACCCAGCTTGATGGCGGGTGTTGCTAACCTCTTCGGCTGGTTAGCCTTGCCCTCGGCGTTGACCGGGCTGTATTACATGAATCGCTGTTACCGGATCAAGGCGCGTCCATTTTGGAATCATTGGCAAGTGGTCACCAGCTTCTTTGGCAATATGCTGAGTCTGGGCGCACTGGTTAGTGGTGTCGTGATGGTTGCTACACTGGGACTGGTGAAAGCAGATTACGGCTCTGCTCTGACGCTGTCGGGCTTGCTGATGTTACTTGGTGTGGCCGCTGAGATTGTTGGTTTGATCGCCCATTCTCGAGCCATGAATAGTGCAACCCACGAAGGTGCGGCCTCGCATTTTGTTCAGTGCACGACCTTTGGTAAAACCTACTATTGTCGTAATGTGTTGCTGGGCCTGAATCTGTCGTTGATGATCGGGTTGTTGGTGTTTGCGGGTGACGGACCGTTGTCCCTGATTGGCTGGTCAGTTGCCGGGGTTCTGTTGGTGGCGACTAGTATCGTCGGTCGAGCGTTGTTTTACGTATTGGTGATTCCCACCACAATGCCCGGTGCATTCTTCTGGAAGAACAAAGGTTTCGAGCAGCATGCACGGGATATTGGCTTGGCAGAAATGCCACAAGTCGGCGTTATCCCCAATGCTCATTAATGATCCGTGTTACCGAGTGAACACGGCTCGTTTGCTCTAGGGGTGAGAATACCTTGGCAGTGGAGGGCAACAAGAATCCTTTATTGGTTTTAATGGACAGGGAGCACAGTTTCCTGTTTTAGATCAAACCACAAGGCTTCACAAAAATTTAATATCGCGCACTCAAAATAGTCAGCATATACAATTCATACGGAAATGGTTGAGGCACGGTTATGACAGTAGTTTACTCGACGGCTCAAGAGGTCGTTGCGCATATTAAATCCGGTGATCGAATTTGGTGTCACTCTATGGCTGCGACACCTTATCGAATGCTGGAAGTATTGGCTGAGCATGCTATCGAGCTAGAAAATGTTGAGCTTTTACAGCTCCATCTTGAGCATGCCGAGTCTGTTTGTCACCCTTTGCTGGAAGGACACCTTCGTAATCGTTGTTATTTTGTTAGCCACAGCACCCGGAAGTTGGTTAATGAAGGCAAGGCGGACTACGTGCCTATTTTTCTCTCCGAAATACCCAAACTATTTCGCAGCGGCAGGCAGCCTATCGATGTCGCGTTGATTCAGGTATCGCCGCCCGATCAGCATGGCAACTGTTCACTGGGTGTTTCTGTGGAGGCAACATTGGCTGCATGTAGTGTGGCTAAAATGATTATTGCTCAAATTAACCCGAATATGCCCAGGACCCACGGCGATGCAGGTATTCCTTTAAAACTGATAGATTACGCGGTTGAAATTGACAGCGAAATACCCAGCTTCGAGCTTGTTGAACCCTCGGGAACCTATAGCGATATAGGCCGTCATGTAGCTGAATTGATCCGGGATGGAGATTGTTTGCAAATGGGTATTGGGAGTATTCCCGATGCTGTTCTTATGAACCTGACAGGGCACCAGCACCTCGGCATTCACACCGAGATGTTTTCCAGTGGTGTGCTACCTCTGATCGAGGCTGGCGTCATCGACAACAGCCGGAAAGTAATTCATCAGGGTAAAATTGTTACCGGTTTTGTTATGGGATCAAAGGGGCTCTATCAGTTTGTGGATGATAATTCTGAAGTGGTATTTCTCGATATTGAATACGTGAACAACCCCGCAGTGATTCGTAAGAACCCACAGGCAGTTTCTATTAACAGTGCAATTCAAATTGATCTTTCCGGACAAGTCTGTGCGGACTCCATTGGTGATAAGGTTTATTCTGGCTTTGGTGGGCAGGTGGACTTTGTCACCGGCTCGCAGCTCTCAGAAGGTGGCCGTTCCATTATTGCGCTTCCGTCGACAGCGTTGTCGGGTCAACAGTCACGAATAGTTCCTTATTTATCACCGGGTGCTGGTGTGGTCACATCCCGGGCGCAGGTCGATTATGTGGTGACAGAATATGGCGTGGCATATCTGCATGGTTTAAGTCTCGCTGAGCGACGAGAGCGGTTGATCGCCATCGCACATCCGGATTTCAGGTCTGAGCTTGAAGGTGCAGTTGGGGCTTGATGGTACGTCCTTAAATTCTATGAAGCTTCTGATGCCTTAGCATTTATATTTTTAACTGCTGATCTCCACAAATAATCTATGGGATAGTGTTTTTATAGGATTATTGACGGTCCTATCGGCCACTATCTACTGGTCAATACCAAGTCTGCTGAAATAGATCGATACCTGACTGTATAATGACGTCCTTTTTGCCATGCATTTATGGGAAATCGTCTCTGGCCGGTACACTTGGCCAGCATAAATAGCGTTAGATATCAGGAACCAGAAGCAATGGCTGATGCCAATTTTATCAATGAAGTCAATAAGCGGCGTACGTTTGCCATTATCTCCCACCCGGATGCCGGTAAAACCACAATTACCGAAAAACTGTTGTTGTTCGGCAACCTGATCCAGGTGGCGGGAACGGTAAAAGGGAAAAAAAGTGACCGCCATGCGACCTCTGACTGGATGCAGATGGAGAAGGAACGGGGTATTTCGGTCACCTCATCGGTGATGCAATTTCCCTATAAAGATCGCATGGTTAATCTACTAGACACTCCCGGGCACGAGGATTTTTCTGAAGACACTTACCGTACTTTAACCGCGGTGGATTCAGCGCTGATGGTGATTGATGGTGCGAAGGGGGTAGAAGCACGGACCGTTAAATTAATGGACGTGTGTCGATTGAGGGATACGCCCATCCTGACATTTGTTAACAAAATGGATCGGGATATCCGCGATCCTATAGAGCTACTGGATGAAGTTGAGGCGGTGCTGAAAATTGCTGGTGCACCCATTAACTGGCCCTTGGGTATGGGTAAGGAATTCAAGGGGGTGTACAACCTCTATACCGATACTATTCATGTGTTTCAGCCGGGTAAAGGGCACACTATTCCTGAAGATATTCAAATCAAGGGGTTGGACTCTGATGAAGCAACAGAGCTCCTGGGTTACTACGCTGAGGATATCAGGGAAGAAATTGAACTGGTTCGTGGGGCAACGAATGAGTTTGATATGGAAATGTTTCTTGCCGGTCAGTTGACCCCGGTCTTTTTTGGTACGGCACTGTCCAACTTTGGCATACGAGAGATGCTGGATCATTTTGTCGAGTGGGCGCCAGAGCCACAGCCAAGGCCTTCTGCAGGACGTGAGGTACTGGCGACAGAAGAGCAGTTTTCCGGCTTTGTGTTCAAAATTCAGGCTAATATGGATCCTAAACATCGGGATCGTATCGCTTTTCTACGCGTTTGTTCTGGTAAATATACCAAGGGCATGAAAATGCACCATGTGCGTCAGGGTAAGGATATAAGAGTTGCCGATGCGGTGGGGTTCAAGGCCGGTGAGCGGGTCACCGTAGAGGAGGCCATTGCTGGCGATATCATTGGATTGCACAACCACGGTACGATTCAAATTGGCGATACGTTTACAAGTGGTGAAGCCTTGAAGTTTACCGGTATTCCCCATTTTGCACCGGAAATGTTTAGGCGAATTCGGTTGCGAGACCCGATGAAAATGAAACAGTTGCAGAAGGGCATCCAGCAGCTTTCTGAAGAGGGAAGTACGCAAGTCTTTTTCCCCCTCAACAATAACGACATTATTGTTGGCGCAGTAGGGCAGCTACAGTTTGACGTAGTGACCTATCGACTCAAAGATGAATATAGCGTCGAAGCCATTTATGAACCTATTAATGTTTATACCGCAAGGTGGATTGAGTCAGACGATCATAAGAAAGTTGAAGAACTCAAACGCAAGGTGCCCGATGGCGTTGCTGTGGATGGCGGTGGTCATTTAACCTATCTGGCTTCCACGAGGGTCAACTTGTCGCTGACAGAGGAGCGATATCCAGAGATTGAATTCAGGGCGACAAAGGAGCTCTGATTTACATTACACCAAAGGTTGGCGATGGGGTGATGTCTTCTGGGGCCCCCATCACCACCTGATACATCAACTCAGCTCGACTATACTTTCCTGTAGAAATTTGGATGAGTTCATGCCTTGGAACACCCTAGACTGACCCATTTGGCCCTCCACGTTGCTGATATTGATGCCTGTATCGAGTTTTACCAATACTATTGCCACTTGAATATTAGCCATGAACGAAGTTCTGGCCAGCAGCGTATTGTCTGGATGAGCGAGCCTGGTAGAGAAACTGAATTTGTTTTCGTCATCATGAGTGGAGGATGTAACCTGACCCTTTCCGAGGATGACTATCGGCATTTTGGTTTTGCAATGGCGAGTAAGTCTCTGGTGGATGACATTGCACATCGTGCCAAAATTCGAGGTGATCTGGTGTGGCCACCACGTGATGAGCCTTATCCTGTGGGCTATTATTGCGGCCTTAGGGATCCGAACGGAAATTATGTCGAGTTCAGTTATGGTCAGCCACTTGGACTCGGTATTCGAGATAACTACTCGCGGGAATAATCATTGCCCGATAGAAGGGGTTGTAATAGTCTGACGGGCATTAAATACTTAAAATTTAATGTGTTATGTCGCAGGGTGTTGCGCACTTGGCTGTTTTAACGGGTTGCTCTAAGCCCGATCTCTTGAGTTATTTGATCATTATTTTAAATGTGGGCGTCACTAAACTACAAAGTAATCTGTGAGGAAAAGACCGTGAATAACCGCCGAAGCAGGGTTGTTATCAATAGTAAATTTCAGTACCAATATTCCTTGGTTGCAGTATTGCTCACGGTGGTATTGGTTAATTTATTTGTGATTATCAATGCCTTTGTCCCTGATTCAATGGGATTCTCCCTCACTACCGCGCAGTCACTTCTTCTCGCTTTTATCGAATTGATATTAATTGGCGGTGTCTGGTGGGGTAGCTTGATAGCCAGCCACAAAATTGCAGGCCCATTCTTTGTGATTGTTAAACAGATGGAAAAACTTGCCGATGGCGATATGACTGCAAGGGTCAGATTACGGAAAAAGGATGTATTTCAGGATGAGGTGGTCACGATAAATAACTGTATTGAAGAACTTCAAGAGCGTTTACATGATGTCAAGAAAATCGTAATGGGTTTAGAGCAGCTGGAAGATCACGATAGCAAACAACGAGAGGTGCTTATGGCACAGTTAAACAAGAAACTCTCACTCATCAATACTCAGTAAGCACTATTTTTCATGGGGTAACACTTTGATAATCAAATAAAAGATTGAGGTTTTCCATCTTGTCGGATCAATCGCTGATAAAATGTAATTACAGTGTGGGAGATTTAGGCTCTTAGTTGAGTTCCCGATTAGTTGGCTGATCGTGCTATGAATTTTTTGTTAACCCTATTCTTTACCTTTATCTTTGTACTGCTCATCTTGCTGGTATTTATGCGGGTTGGCACCCCCGTTTACAGGCTTGAGAAGAAAAATCTTATTGTTTTACTGACGCTAATGATAGAGGGGCAAGCAACTGAGAATGACTGGCAGGTATTTCTGGGTATGCCAATCAGACATAATGATCAGTTGGAAGGTTTCCGCCAACGCTGCCATGAGATAAACGAACGAGAATATATCGGTGGTAGTGGTTGTTTGTTGACAGAGGCTGGCATAGAAGAACTCAAACAGCTATTGAAAGAATTGACAGGAGACGATGAATGAGTATGGACTATTCGCCTATGGCCCGGAGCTTAATGGTTGCAGCAGCCTTTGTGGTGGTGGCAGCAGGTATTAAAACAGCTGAAACCTTGCTGGTGCCATTTTTACTTTCCGTGTTTATCGCATTGATTTTTTCACCATTGTTGGCCTGGTTAAAAAAACAAAAGGTGCCTAATGGTCTGT
The DNA here is from genome assembly GCA_041581635.1 of Porticoccus sp. Taxonomy (GTDB): domain Bacteria; phylum Pseudomonadota; class Gammaproteobacteria; order Pseudomonadales; family Porticoccaceae; genus Porticoccus. The sequence continues at coordinate 22,481 of JBFICW010000021.1, forward strand.
CTATTTGTTTAATCATCTCTTTAGTTATTCTGGTAGGTTGGTTGATTGGCATGCTGGTCGGCTCATCAATTAATGACTTTAGACAGAACCTGCCAGAGTATCAGGCACGGTTACAGGAGATGAGCGGTGGGTTGTTACATTGGTTGAGCGATCGTGGTTTGACCTTTGATATGAACCAAATGAAGCAAAGTTTTGATCCGAGCGCTGTGATGCAGTTGGCTGGCAATACCTTGGCATCCTTTGGCAATGTGATGACCAATGCCTTTATGATTTTGTTGACGGTCGTTTTTATTCTGGCAGAAGAGGTGGGATTTAGCGAAAAATTACAATCAGCCAGAAATCATGGTGCAACTGGTGGCTCCAACGAAGGGTTGGCTCGCTTTGCAGATAGTGTGCACAGCTATCTAGGGATCAAATCACTGTTGAGCCTGTTGACTGGCGTTTTGGTCATTGTCTGGTTGTGGATACTTGGTGTGGACTACCCTGTGATGTGGGGGGTGATCGCGTTCTTGCTTAATTTTATTCCAACAGTGGGCTCCATTATTGCTGCCGTTCCAGCTATTTTGTTGGCCCTGATTCAGTTGGGCCCTTTATCGGCAGGACTCGTGGCTATCGGGTATTTAGTTGTTAATGTCGTTGTAGGTAATCTATTAGAGCCTCGTTTAATGGGTAAAGGTCTCAACCTGTCTCCCTTAGTGGTGTTTTTATCATTGGTTTTCTGGGGGTGGATTTTAGGGCCCGTGGGCATGTTGCTCTCAATACCTCTGACCATTATGGTCAAAATTGCCTTGGAAAATGATGAAGATACTCGCTGGATAGGCGTGATGTTGGGTGCAGGTGAGGCTCCTCGACCAACCGAAGTGGTCGTGCCTGACTGAGTTTAACTAGAGACTAAAGGAACGCGTGAGCTGATATGTCGAATAAAACACTCAATCTGACAGAGCAACTCCAACAATATCTGTTAAGTGTGTCTCTCCGCGAGTCAGATATCCTAAAATCGCTTCGGGAGGAAACGGCGAACCTTCCATCGGCAAACATGCAGATTGCTCCTGAGCAGGGGCAGTTTATGGCACTGTTAGTGCAGTTGACAGGAGCCAGAAACACCATCGAAATTGGTGTCTACACGGGTTACAGTGCCTTGGCCGTAGCAATGGCTTTGCCAGAAGATGGGCAAATTTTGGCCTGTGATATCAGTGAGGAATATACATCAATTGCCCGCCGGTATTGGGCGTTGGCGGGGGTGTCAGAAAAAGTTGATTTGCGTTTGGCGCCAGCTATTGAAACTTTAAAAGGGGCGATAGATACCGGCCGAAGTTCGACGTTTGATTTTGCATTTATCGATGCAGATAAAGAAAGTTATGCTGAGTATTTTGAGCTGTGTGTTGAATTATTGCGCCCTGGTGGGTTGATTGCTGTCGACAACGTTCTTTGGGACGGAGCCGTCATCGATCCGCAGAAGCAGGATGTGGATACCTGTGCTATTCGCGCCTTCAATCAGCAGTTATTGTCCGATAAACGAGTGGATATCAGTATGGTGCCCATTGCCGATGGACTGACCCTGGCCCGGGTAAAATAAATTGAGCGGTCTATATAAGCAAACGCCATAATATGGTTACAGTATTTCTTTCGATTCCCGTCTATAATTAGCCTGTTTTAGTTCGTTTTTATCAAAGAATCGTGATGTTGTTTAATGTGTACACCTTTTCTTGCGGGATGTTGTGATTGAATAAATTACTTGTCTTGTTTTTGCTGACCACCAACCTATTCTTGGTTAGTACTGCAAACCTGTCTTCCCTGCCGACCATCCAATGTTCTGAATATGGAATAGAAAGGGTGGAAGTCGAAGATGGTGATGATCCTTTTATACTACTACCACGAACCAAACTGGCCTTGGTCACCCTCTCCTTTGTTGATATTTTTTCGAATATTATCAATAAACCCAGCAGTTATACCCTTACCTATAACATAAGGGCACCTCCAGTCTGATTCTTAATTAATTGTTTATCGATTCACATTCCTGCTTAAGTGGCTGGTGTTGTGTATGTTTGATTAATTAAGCTTTTGGCTGACTTTTTCTGAAAGGCTTATAGTCAGCTAAGCGAAATGAGGTGAAACTCATGGCAACTTTAAAACTGATGGATACTGATGCCATCAATCATTTGGTGCAACCAGAGGAATTTAATGATGTCGATCTCGATTCTTCCGCGTTGACAATCTTTACGGACTTCAAAAAATACCACCCTTCAATTATTGAAAGTTCCACTCCCGCTGTCGAGGCTGAGCTTCTAATGCAAAAGTCTCACCTTCAACTGGCTCTTGTTGTTGATAGTGCCGGTGAGTTTGTAGGAACTATCGATATCCAGAAACTAAACGATCAGTCACTTGTGCCTTTTATTTCAAAGGGTAGTGCAAGAGATGAAATATTGGTGAGTGAGCTGATGGTGCCTCGTGCCCAAGTGAAGGCACTAGAATTTCAGGCGTTAGCGCATGCCAGTATCGCCGATATTATTGCTGTAATTCGGAAGCAAGGTGAGCAGCAGTGTCTGGTCGTAGATGTTGAAAAGCACCAGATTCGCGGGCTAATTTCTACGGGTGATATTTCTCGCAGACTGCATATGCCCATAGAAATTACTCGGCCAGCGACATTTTCAGAGATTTTCCGAGTAGTGAAACCCTGAGGGTACTTCTCACACCGGACAAAAGACGTTGTTCGGTGTGAGTTTTATGGCTTTATCCAATCCTAATTTTAGAGATATTCCAATGTTTGAATTAACAAACCCAATGATTGTTTCGGGTGCAATCTTAGTGCTGACTTTTCTTGGGATTTTTACTGAACACTTACACGGTTATAACCGTGCTAAATTTGCCATGGCGGGTGCCGGAGCAGTGATCATTGCCGGTCAAATTTATGGCTTTTATTCTCCTGAGCAAGCGTTACAGGCCATCGACTGGAACGTAGTGTTTTTATTGGCGATTATGATGATCGTTGTGTCCATCATGATTAGTACGGGTGGATTTGAGTACATGGCCCAATATATGGCGAAAAAAAGTGCCGGGTCGCCCATTCGGTTATTAGTCTTTTTGGGGACTGCCGTTACGGTTATTTCCCTGTTGTTGGATAACGTAACCACGGTGATTATTTTTGGGCCACTGATCATATTAATTTGCCAAGCAATGAAGATCTCGCCCATTCCCTACCTGTTGGCGGCGGCATTATTGTCAGATACGGGAGGCGTGGCGACGCTCGTTGGTGACCCGCCGAATCTAATGATCGGTTCAGCGGCAGGCATTGATTTTAATACTTTTTTCATTCATATGGGCCCGCCAGTTGCTGTCGCATGGTTCGGTATATTGGTGGCAATGAAGTATTTATTTTCCACTGAATTATCCAACCGGCACACCAACAAATTTGAATCATCAGCAAGCTACAAAAACAAGCGACTGTGGCAAAAATCTTTGGTCGTCATGGCCTTGATGGTTGTCCTGTTCATTTATCACCGGCAGCTGGGGTGGGAACCCTGGATGGTAGCTGCGATTGCATTAACTATATTGGTGTTTCTATCTCGCAAGGTGGATTTGGATAAGGTGACGAATCACCTGGAGACGCCTTTACTGATGTTTTTTATTGCATTGTTTATCTTAATTGGCGGCGTAGAGCATAGCGGTCTCCTCGAGGTCATTGGTGAGCAGTTCAAACCGGTAATTATCGAGCATCCACTCGGGGCCGCGTTGTTGTTATTGTGGGTTGCAGCAATTCTTTCGGCACTGATTGATAACATACCTTTTACTGCGGCGATGATTCCCGTATTAGTTGGGTTACAGCAACAGGGTATCAATGTCAGTGTGATGTGGTGGGCGCTGGCTATGGGTGTGGGGATGGGTGGTAACGGCTCTCATATTGGCTCAACGGCCAACGTTTATATTGTGACCATTTCGGAACGGCTAGCGAAACAAACAGGTAATCCTGCATTAGCCATTACACCTGCTTTGTGGTTCCGTAAGGGAACCCCCGCGATGCTGCTAACATTGGTGCTATGTACGCTATTTATTTGGCTAGGATATGATTACCTTTATGTTGAAGGGTTAGGCTAGAGGCAGGTTGTTCGGCAGTTTTACTGATGGAGGATCAGACGATTTCATCGCCTTGTATAATAGAGCGATGAAATCGTTACTTTATGATGAACAACTGACACTGAGTTGTTGGCTCCATGCCGGGGGGTGTTTGGCGTACTCTTCACAGTCGGGGTGCTCGTCAAAGGGAGACTGTAATAGCGTTAGCATACGGTCGATCTCGCTATAATCTTGTTTATCTTCCGCGTTGCGAATGGCAATTTCTGCCATGTAATTACGAAATACATATTTGGGATTGGTTTTCAGCATGCTCGACTGTCGATCAGCGGCATTGCGTTGTTCCATTGCCAGACGGTCTCGATATTTTTGTGCCCAAAGATCAAATGCCTCGCGATGGAGAAAGAGGTCCCGTAGATCTGGATTGTCTTGGTTTTCATCAAAAGTGCAGAGCTTTCGAAAGAAGATAGTATGGTCAACCTGGTTCTTAGCCATTAATGCCAGTAGTTCATCCATCAGAGTCTGATCTTTTGGGTGTTGCTCTAACAGCCCCAATTTCTGTCTCTGCAGGTTCAGCAGTGTGGTAAAAAACAGGGGCTCATACTCCTCTAATACCACGGTTAGCTGCTCCACTGATAATAGGCTGGTCAGTGCGTTGGCCAGAGCGTTGCAGTTCCACAGGCCAATCATGGGTTGTCGTTTAAAGGCATAGCGGCCCCCCGTATCTGAGTGGTTACAAATAAAGTCCGGGTCGTAGGCATCCAGAAACCCAAAAGGGCCGTAGTCCATGGTTTCACCTATCATCGACATATTGTCAGTATTCATGACGCCGTGGGCAAAGCCTACGGATTGCCAGTGAGCAATCAGCCGAGCGGTGCTGTGTACCGAGTGTCGAAACATTTCCAGATAGCAATTGCCTTTGTTCGCGGTTTCACTTAACAGTTCTGGCAAATGTTGTTCTATTACATGGTCTGCCAGTCGCTTGACGCAATCACGTTTTCGGCTGTGGTGAAAATATTCAAAAGAGCCAAAACGGATATGGCTGCGTGCCAGTCGAATTAACATGGCAGCAGGCTCAACCGTTTCTCGATAAACGGGTTCGTCCCCCACTGCAATACAGAGTGCACGTGTCGAGGTGATGCCCAGTCCATGCATGGCTTCACTACAAAGGTATTCCCGAATAGTAGAGCGCAATACCGCTCTGCCATCGCCAAATCGGGAATAAGGTGTTTTTCCTGCGCCTTTGAGGTGTAGATCCCATTTGCCCAGATACCCTTCTACCTCACCGAGCAATAACCCTCGGCCATCGCCTAGCTGGGGTGAGTAGCCACCGAATTGATGACCGCTGTAAACCATTGCCAGGGGGTCGCTGTCTGGTAATGTCTGATTGCCACTTGCCCACTGTAAAAACCAGTTTTTTGAAAGATCTGCCGGTTCTATACCCAGCAATTTGACAGCTTGGTGATTGATGCTGACCAATTTAGGATTTGGTAAGCCGCTGGGTTCTACCCGAGTGAAAAATAGATCTCCGAGTCGGGCAAAGCTATTGTTGAATTTGAGTTTTTTCAATGTGCCTGCTTAATACGTTCTTGGTTACCTGAATCTTAGGGCATGGTGAGCGAGTAGAGTTTCAAGATAGCGCATCTCGTTTACTTTAGCAGTAGTTGATAATTAAAAATCATCTTAGGTGTCGGGAGAATATTTGTTGAATTTTCATTAAGGTATACCCTCGATTACTATTAACTGCGGTGTTGCGGGGATTACCTTTTGCACCAAGTAAATAACCAAGTGTTATACGGGGCTTTTCAAGCAGAGGTTGCCGGTTAGGTGAAATCTAGAGTATGAAAAAATTATTTTCGATAGCCTTCTATAGTTGGCTGATAGTGGCACTTTGTGTTGCATTGCTCGCAGCCCTTATGAATGCTGGGTTTACTGACGTTGAAACGGATCTTGAACATGGCTTTGATATAGCTTGGCTAGGGGTATTCGTCGCTGCATTGGCGCCATTACTTAATAAATTCTGGATCTATGATGATGACGCATCAATGAATACCAAGGTGCACCTACCGAAGGTCTCTCTATTGGTCATGATTGGTGTGGCCTGGGTGTTATTGACTGTTTCAGAGCGGGGTTGGCCAATCTGGTTCGTTTTGGGAATACTTGGTGGGTTTTTGCTGAATACCTATTGGGCATCACTTGGTGATGAAAAGTAATACTCAGTTGTTGACGAATGTTTTTGAGTCTAAGGTTTAGAGGGCATTTTGATGAAGAGCTATCCTGATATCCCTCTTCATGACTTACTTGCCGAAGTTCGGGCATGCAGCCATTGTGCTGACCTTCCATTGGGGCCAAGGCCCGTGGTTATGGCAGAAGCGTCAGCGCGAATACTGATCATCGGTCAAGCGCCTGGTACAAGGGTGCATGCTAGTGGTATTCCCTGGGATGATCCCAGTGGGGATCGTTTGAGGTCGTGGATGGGGCTTAGTAGAGAAGAGTTTTATAATGATGCTCGCATAGCCATCATGCCTATGGGGTTTTGCTATCCGGGTCGGGGTAAATCTGGAGATCTTCCTCCCAGGTCGGCCTGTGCGCCAAAATGGCATAAACAAATTCTTGATCAACTACCCAATTTAGAGATTACCTTGCTGGTTGGTCAGTATGCGCAGTTGTATTATCTGCACGGTGGTCATAAAACGCTGACTGAGCGGGTTCGGCATTGGCGGGACTACTGGCCGACCTATCTACCCATGGTTCATCCGTCACCGCGTAATCAGCGCTGGTTGAGAAATAATCCATGGTTTGAGAGCGAAGTTGTTCCATTTTTGAGGCAACAGATTGCAACACGACTTAACTAACGTAAGATTGGCTGAAAATATGGATGGATGTGAAAAACCAAGAGTTGCGTTGTTGGACGATATTAAGGATGCAAGATGAGTAATAAGTTTCTCGACAGATCGAATTATATTCGTGTTCCTGCATCGGGTTTAAAGCTGGGTATGTTTGTTGCCGAGCTGGATAGACCCTGGCTGGAAACGCCATTTCTCATGCAGGGGTTTACGATTCGCTCTCTTTCAGAAATTCGCAAACTCAAGGAATACTGTGACTATGTGTTTGTCGACAAAGAAGGACGTCTTTGGGGCGACAAAAAGGACCCCTTTAGGACAGGTTTTGGTATGCCCAAGAGAAATGCGGATGGGTCGGGCGATAGTGGGTTACAGAAAAGAGCACGAAGTGCGAGCAAAAAAGAGTCGGCAATTGACGCAATGTATACCCGGTCAGAGCATAAGATGCTGACTAGCACAGAGGAGGAGCACCCTGCTGCACGGGCGGCATATAAGGCCGCTCACCATACTGTTTTGGGCATCCTGGAGGATGCGAGGTTGGGCAATGCTTTGGATACTCAAGCCGCTAAGGACGTGGTAAGTAGCTGTGTCGACAGCCTGTTACGCAACCCCAGTGCATTGATGTGGATGGCAAAGATCAAGCATGTTGACGAGTACACCATGGAGCACTGTCTCAACGTGTGTATTCTGGCGATAGCATTTGGCAGGCATCTGCGCTTGGACGAGGAGGAACTGGTAAAGCTGGGTACCGGGGGGATGCTTCACGATGTTGGGAAAATGCAGATTCCATCAGAAATAATCAATAAGCCAGCCAAGCTCTCCGAAGAAGAGTTTGCCGAGATGAGAAGGCACCCAGAGATTGGACGAAGCCTGCTGATGAAATCCCAGGGTTCCATGAGTTACGCTGTGGATGTGGCTTTAAATCATCACGAGCAAATGGATGGCAAGGGCTACCCGAGAGGATTGTTTGCCAAAGAGTTGTCTCAGTATTCCCGAATTATTGCCATTGTCGATGCCTTCGACGCGATGACCAGTGACCGTTGTTACGATGCAGCTCGTTCAACCCTGGATGCACTCAAGGAGATATACCGTGAGCGCGGTAAGCAATTTGATGAAGAGTTGGCTCTGGAATTCATTCAGCTGATGGGCCCTTATCCTCCGGGAACCATTGTTGAGTTGAATAATGGTGCCGTAGGCATTGTCTTGTCTTCACAGGAAAAGAAGCGGCATTTACCGCAAGTGAGATTGATTCTTGATGAGAACAAGCAATCAATGGAAGAGCAAGTTGTGGATTTAATTGATGTACAGCGAGGTTCGTTACCCAGAGATTGGTTGATCAGAAAGGTCCTAAAAGACGGTGATCATGGCATCTATCTCGAGGAGTACCCGGTAAGGAGCGCTCTGGCGGGCATGATTCCGGTTGAAGATGCTGAATAAATGGGCAGTGCTAGATCTTATGCGTTGTTTCGCGTTTAGTCGTTATATGACTTAAGGCCGCGTAACTTTTACCGTGAAAAAGCTGTACACAAGGAGTCGCGGCTGATGGACAATAAATTTCTCGACAAGTCTGGCTACGTTCGTGTGCCTGTCTCTGAGGTGAAAATTGGAATGTTTGTGGCCGAGTTGGATCGCTCTTGGCTGGGCACGCCGTTTTTAACGCAGGGCTTTGTGGTTTCAGGATTATCGGAAATAAAGAAATTACGAGAGTTATGTAACCATGTTTATGTGGAAAAACAGGGCCGTTTGTGGGCGGGGAAAAAGGATCCTTTTTCCAGAGACGCAGAACGTCTGAATACCGCCACACCCTTTAAGCAGCAGAGTCTTGAAACAGGGATTTTTTCGCAGAAGAGTAATCAAAAACAATCATTGGCATTAACTATTGGTGAGCGCAAGGCTCATGAGCCGACGTCTACTCTCATTGAAGAACACAAGTTTGCCCGTAAAACCTACTCAGATGCACGAAAAATGATGGCCAGTCTGTTGAAGCAGGCGCGTTTAGATAATCAAATTGATGTTCAGTTAGCCCAAAAACTCGTGGCGGGTTTTGTTCATAGCATATTGAGACACCCGGATGCGCTGTTGTGGATGACCAAAATTAAAGAACCTAAGCAATACCTTTTGGAGCACTGTCTGCACGTTTCAATTCATGCGATCAATTTCGGTCGGGTGTTGCGCTTGGAAGAAAAGGACATGATGCGCTTAGGGTTACAGGGGCTATTGTCTGACCTGGGTATGATCAAGGTTCCTCTTGAAATTTTGTATAAGCAGGGGACTCTGACAGACGAAGAAAGTGAGCTGATGCAAAAACATCCGATGCTGGGACGAGATTTGTTGATGAATAGCAAGGATGGGGGCAGATATGCTTCTGATTCGGTCATCAATCACCACGAACGTTTTGATAGTAAAGGTTATCCTAGAGGGTTGGCGGCTAAAACCCTACCTCAAACTTCAAGAATTATCAGTATTATCGATGCCTATGATGCCATGATCAGCCCAAGAGTTTATGCGGAGGGGAAATCGCCGTTACAGGCCTTGCAACAAATTTATCGCAATCGCGGCAAGCAATTTGATGAAGAGTTTGCACTTGAATTTATTCATGCCATTGGCCCTTATCCGCCAGGCTCTATTGTCGAGCTGAAAAATGGTTGTGTTGGTATTGTGTTGAAGAGCGACCCCAAATATCGACAGCTTCCCCAGTTGAGCGTTGTTCTGGATAGTGAGAAAAAACCTCAACAAGCAGAGATAGTTGATTTGTTAGCCCTTGATAAAGCGGGCGAGTCAAAAGAATATTTGATTCAGAAGGTATTGAAGAACGGTGACTTTGGCGTTGATCTTAAGGACTTTACGGTTACAACATTGTTTTCTTCTGCAGAAGATTCTTCTGAACTAAATGGTATTGCTTAATGGCTAACTCGTTGATTATCTTGATTCTATTTTATGGGTGAGTAGTAAATTTTTGTGATGGTGAAAACTTGGTTGTTTACTTTGATTTCATCATCCATAACTTTACCAAGCAGACTTTTTGCCATGGGTGAATCCACGCTGATTTTATTGCCGTTTGGGTCGATCTCGTCAGCACCAACAATTCGATAGCGTTGCTCGTTACCCTCGCTATCTTCAATGGTGACCCAAGCGCCAAAGAAAACTTTATCTTTGTCGCGGGGAATACGATCTACAATCGTCACTTCATCCAATCGTTTGCTGAGATATCGAACCCTACGGTCAATTTCTCGAAGTCGTTTTTTGCCATAAATGTAATCACCATTTTCTGATCGATCGCCATTTTTGGCCGCTTCATGTATGGCAGCAGTCACAGTGGGTCGCTCTATTTTCCACAGCTGTTTTAGCTCTTGTTCCAGCGCTTTAGCTCCCTCAGGGGTAATATAGGGTGCACTTTTTGGTAGCGGTGCTCTGTATCTTCCCATTGCTTATTTATCTGTTTGGAGGTTGTCTATATGAATCTCTGGCAAGTTACCATGAGGCTGAAAATGAAAAATCTGTCCGTAGAAATATAGCTCTGCTTCGAGGGAGATTTTTATCGTTTCCGCTTTACGAAAACCATGACCTTCACCGGAAAATGGCAGGTAGGCCACGGGTAGGTGCTTGTTCCGAAGCGCAGTGGTCATACTTAGGGCTTGCTCGGGTGGTACAACTTTGTCATCCAGTCCCTGAAAAAAAATGACTGGGCAGTGTAATTGATCAATATGATGAATCGGTGATCTTTCAATATAAACAGATTTTTCTGCAGGGTAGGGACCGATAAGTTTATCCAAATATCGAGATTCGAATTTATGTGTATCCCGAGCTAATGTTTCCAGGTCGCCTATGCCATAGAGGCAGGCACCGGCCTTGAATAATTGATGGAAGCAGAGTGCAGCTAAAACGGTATATCCTCCAGCACTGCCGCCACGAATGGCAATTTTGTTTGGGTCGACCAGCTGTTGTTCAATAAGATACTGTGCTCCGGCAACGACATCCGCTACATCGGCAACACCCCATTTACGATGCAGTTGTTCTCTGTACTCTCGCCCATAGCCTGTGCTGCCTCGGTAATTGACATCCAATATGGCAAAGCCGCGGCTGGTCCAGTATTGAATTTTGAGGTTCATGGCGGTGGAAGTAGCTCCGGTAGGACCGCCATGGCAAATGACAATCAAGGGCGGGAGCGTTCCCTCGCAACCGCAATAGTCAGGGTTGGTGGGTTGATAGTAAAAAGCATGGGCAATTGCGTTATCAGTTGTATTGAAGTCAATGAGTGTCGGTTTGGAGATATAGCTCGATGATATAGCCAGAGGTCTTCCCTGTTGAACTGTTTTCAGACTATAACTTTCAGTATCCAGGCTCACGAGTTGGCCATCATGAGTCGGTGATGCAGCTATAAACCAGCTGTATTTTCCATCGCAATAGATATCCGATATATGACTAAACGGTGTTTCTATAACCTCCAGGCAGGGATTATCCGGTTTTTGGGCCGCGAGCTGCCACTTTCCCTCGCAGGAATAACAGCAAACTAATGTGCCATCAGCAGTAAATCCATAAGTTGACATGCCGAGAACCCAGAGAGGTGTGGCAAACTCTGCTTTTATGGGGTGTATGGGCGCGATGCCTGAGTCAGGGTGCCACTGATAGATATTCCACCAGTTATCTCGATCAGAAACGAAGTGCAACTGATTATCCGGTGACCACTGGGGCTGGAAAATAGCCTCGTGGCCATTTCCCGCAACGACAACCGGTTCACTGAGTTGCCCTGTTTGATCAATGGAGGACAGCCACAATGTCGTGTTGTCCCAAGGCATATCGGGGTGATTCCAGCTAATCCAGCAGAGCCTGTCCCCGGTATTATCCAAACGAGGGTAGGCGTAAAAATCTTCACCTTGGCAAAGAATCACGATCGACATTGAGCCATCTAATGGGATCGCTACGATTATATTTTCTGGTTCGGTTTGACCGCTGTGATGCTCTGCCACACCAATTAATTGTTGGCGAGAACTGTCGTAGCAAAAGTCTGCAAAGCGGTAATCACCTTCTGGTATAATGGGTATGGGGAGTGCGTTGCTGTTTTGAAGGTCTAGTCGGTACACCCTTTGATCATCATATAGGCAGAAATAGAGTATGCCATCGACTACGATGTAGGGTTTTCCTCCGTATTCATGGACTTTACTTCTTGTATTTAATGGTGCGGGCAGCACATCTTTAACGATTCCCTCGGAATTTTTTTGTACCACCACTGAGCGGCCGTTTTCCCAGGGGCGGGATTCTAGCCAATACAGATTTTCTCCGTCACGAGAGGGGTGCGAAAATGCAGGCGTGGATGAAGCCAGTAGATCGGGGTCAATGGGGGAGGGCCAGCTGCCATAAGGTGCAATAGTCGGCATTGGTCAGCCCCCCGCCAACTTAACGGTATAACCTTGCTGTTCGAGTGCCAACTGAAGTTTTTCGCGGTGATCGCCCTGAATTTCTATAACGCCATTTTTCACTGAGCCACCGGTACCACAGAGCTGTTTGAGGTTTTTGGCTAATTGTTTGAGTTCTTTGTCTGGTAAGTCCAGGCCGTTGATGGTGGTGACACCTTTGCCCTTGCGGCCACTGACTTCTCTGCGGATACGAACAATGCCATCACCACTAAATTGCTTTTGAGATTCTTCGGTTGGTTTGATGCGGCCAGTTTCCGTCGAATAAACCAGTTGGGTTTCTTTACTCATGGGGCGGAAAAATTCCTTGATTTAGTGTTGTGGTCATAGGGTTAATACAATTTTGCCAATATGTTTATTGCTCGCCATTAGTCTATGAGCTTTGTCCGCCTCTTCCAATGGGAATGTGGTGTCGATGACTGGCTTGATGGTGCCATTTTCCAATAGTGGCCATACCTTAGCCAACAAAGTTTTTGCGATAGAGGATTTTTCCTCAGCTGGTCTGCTGCGGAGAGTAGAACCGGTCAATACGAGTTGTTTCAACATGACCGGCATCATATCTATTTCTGCTTTTGAACCACGGAGAAATGCGATGGATATGATGCGCCCTCTAAAAGCCGCAGAGCGAATATTTTTTTGTAGATAATCGCCTCCCACCATGTCCAGAATAACATCAACACCGTAGCCGGCGGTTTGATTTTTAATGACTGCTACAAAGTCCTGCTTTTGATAATTGATGGCGGTATCGGCACCTAATTTTAAACATTGTCTACACTTCTTCTCACTACTTGCCGTGGTGAACACACGATGCCCCAAGGCTTTAGCCAACTGAATGGCTGTAGTCCCTATACCGCTGGTGCCGCCATGTACCAAAAGTGTTTCTCCTGGTTGTATAGCGGCTCGTTGAAAAACGGTTTGCCACACCGTGAAAAAAGTCTCAGGGAGTGCAGCAGCTTGTATCAAATTTAATGATGGGGGAACTGGCAAACATAAACGTGGATCAGCAACAGCGTATTCACTGTAGCCTCCTCCCGCCAGAAGCGCGCAGACTTGCTGCCCCACTCGCCATGATGTCTGGTTTTTCCCAACAGCAATAATTTCTCCTGCGACCTCAAGCCCCAAAATGTCTGATGCCCCTTCGGGGGGTGGATATAACCCTTCGCGTTGAAAAATATCAGGGCGATTGATTCCGGCGGCAGCGACTTTAATCAATACTTCATTTTTACCGGGTTGGGGTACAGGCCTTTGTGCAACAACCAGAGTATTTGATGAGGCTGATCCGGCGATTTCAATGCAGCGCATGTGCGTTGGTAACGACATATTTATGTGTGGCTCCAGATCTGAAGTCCAAGAAAGCTTATACATAGTAATGCACCCATAGTGGGTGCGAGTAGCCCAACGATACTCCAGTTTCTTTCGCGGTAGTTCAATACCAGTAGAGACAGGTTGACCAGAGTAAAGACGACGAGAATGAGTGAGCTGGTAGCTTTTGCCAGTGTGGTTATGGGCAACCAGAGAGCAAAGGTAACGACCAGAGAGCCGGTAATCAAGGTGGCCTTCATCGGGGTTCTAGTTTTAGGGTTAACTGAACCCAGAAAACTGGGTGCTATATGATGATTTGCCATACCGTAGAGTACTCGCGAAACCATAATAATCTGAATTAATGCGCCATTAGTGATGGCGATTATGCTGATCAGGGCCATGATTTCTACGGGAATAGTGCTGTTGCGTTCAAGCAGCAATGCCAGTGGCGCTTCAGAATTGCTTAATTCGTCTAATGGCAATGTCACCAGTGCAGCTATCGCCACGGCCGTATAAAGTAGACCCGTGGTCACTAGCGCAATGACTATACCCATTGGTAAGTTACGTTCTGGGTTTTTCACCTCTTCTGCCATGTTAACCATATCCTCAAAGCCAATAAACGCAAAAAATGCGAGGAAGGCTCCACTTGCAACAGGGGCGAGGTGATGTGAATCAAACGTGGGGATAAACTCTTGCCAGGGGATTTTCCGAATGGTTATTTCATCACTACTTACTATGAGTACCAACAGTAATCCCCCGATTTCCAGCAGGGTGGTTAACACCGCCATCGTGATAGATTGCTTAACCCCCCAGCAAGCAACGGCTGTTAGTGTGGCAACCAGAAGGATAATAAGTGACCAGGGTGGGTAGTCTGCAAAAAAATCAAAATAACCAGTGAATCCTCTGGCAATGGTGGCAGCGGATACGACGCCGCTTAACGAGATGGCATACCCCGTCAGCGCGGATAGCTGCCTGGATTGGAGGCCTTCCATAACGTACACCGCCTCGCCAGAACTTTTTGGAAAACGACTTGCCATCCTTGCGTAGGAATAGGCACTAAAGCTGACGATAACCACGGATAAAAAAAATGCAGCGGGAGTATACATCCCGCTTTCGCTGGCCACCTTTCCCAGTAAGACATAAATACCGGCACCGACTATAGTGCCAACCCCATAGAAACTAATTTCAGTGAGAGATAATGACCTGAGTAGCTGGCGTTTTTCCTGCATGGTGTGAGTATATCGCTTCATTAAATTTTCAGGTAATTTCAGGCAACAGCCATACATAAAAAAATAGGTACCGATGAATTCATGGTGATCAAAACAAAAGAACTCGTAAATTTCTAAACATCAGTTAGATGTGGAGTGCGGAACATATGCCTATAATGGGTCTGACCAAGTTGGGCTGAATGACCAAATGATGAACAAACAACAATTGCGACAAGAGTTATATCGAATTATTTTCGGCACAGATACGAAAGCCGGTCAGCGTTTCGATATGTTTTTAATCTATGCCATTTTGATTAGTATTTTGGCGGTTATTCTCGATACGGTGGATTCTCTGAGCCATGAATTCTCAAGTATTTTCTTTATTATTGAATGGCTTTTTACCGGAATGTTTACCGTGGAGTATCTGGTGAGAATTTTTTGTTCACCTAATAGACGGAAATATCTGTTCAGTTTCTATGGTTTTGTGGACTTGGTCTCCATTATTCCATCCTACTTGGGGTTGATCGTAACAGGCGCCCAATACCTGCTCATTATTCGCTTGGTTCGAGTATTGCGTATTTTCCGTGTACTGAAGCTGGTTCGTTATTTATCTGAAGCCGATGTATTGATGCGTTCAATCGTACAGTCACGGCGTAAGGTGTTTGTGTTCTTCTCTATTGTCCTGGTTTTGAGTACGTTGTTTGGTTGCCTTATGTATGTAGTGGAAGGCCCAGGGAATGGATTTAGTAGTATTCCTAAAAGTATCTATTGGACCATCGTAACCATAACGACAGTCGGTTATGGCGATATCACTCCGCACACTGTCCTGGGGCAGCTGATTTCAACGCTGGCGATGTTAACCGGTTACTCTATTATTGCTATTCCCACCGGGATTATTACTGCAGAACTCGCCAATGAAATGCAGCGGGTAAAATCAGTCTATCCCTGCCCCAATTGTGTCAAGGCCGGACACGATATGGATGCCGCTCACTGCAAGTGGTGTGGTGCAAGTTTGGGTGACATGAAAGAAAGCCAGTCGATAGAGTCGGAGTCCTAAATCATGGATCAGTGGTTGCCACTGATCCTCAATACCTTGTTGCAAGGTGGTCGGCTATTAGCCGAGTTTTGGCTGCCGCTTTATGTGGTCATTGAAGTTTTTGCTGTATTGCTGGCCATTGAGTCCATTTTCAAATCGCGCACTTCACAGGGGGCGATAGCCTGGGCGTTGGGATTGGTTTTTCTCTCGCCTATAGTTGTTCCCATTTATTTAATATTTGGTCAGCGTAAGTTCTACGGTTATGTGGAGGCCCGTCGACGGGGCGATCTTGAAATTCAGCGAATAGCCAAAGCGTTGATGACGGAAATGGCGGAGCTTTTCAGCCCAGAAGAAGATAGTTCCCAGGGTGTGCACTTGCTGGAAAAGCTTGCGCTAATGCCAATGACTCGTGGTAACCAGGTTCGCTTGCTAATCAATGGTGAAAAAACGTTTGAACGTATCTTCGAAGAAATTGACCATGCCAGTAGTTACATACTGCTTCAATTTTACATTTTGCGTGACGACAGGTTAGGTCGAGAGCTTCAGTCGCGCCTAATTAAAAAGACCCAACAGGGCGTAAAAATTTATTTTCTGTACGACGCTATAGGTAGTTTTAATTTACCCCGTCGCTATGTGAATAAATACCGGCAAGCCGGTATCAATATTGAGCCGTTCAGAACCTGGCGCTGGGGAAAACGTCGGCGATTTCAAATTAATTTTCGCAATCATCGAAAACTCGTTGTTGTCGATGGCCGTTCGGCATTTGTTGGTGGTGCAAATATCGGTGATGAATACCTCGGACGTAATATTCGTTTAAGCCCTTGGCGAGATACACACGTTCATATGAAAGGGCCTTCGGTTCAGGGTAGCCAGCTATCATTTCTTGAAGACTGGTATTGGGCAACGGGCGAATTGCCCTTGATGAACTGGCATCCGGAAGATCTTTGTAGCGAACAACGTGTCTTGGTGGTGCCTACGGGGCCCGCCGATAGAGTCGATACATGCCAGCTGATGTTTCTTCATGCGATAAATAGTGCGACCACGAGACTATGGATAGTAGGTCCCTATTTTGTGCCGGATGAGTCAGTTATCAATGCCTTAAAGCTAGCGGCCCTCAGAGGCGTAGATGTCAGGTTAATGTTGCCCGGACCAACCGATAATCAGATGGTGAAATTGTCATCTTATGCGGTGTTATTAGAGTTGAGAAATACGGGTATCCAAGCTTTTCAGTATCAGTCGGGATTTTTACACCAAAAAGTTGTTCTGGTGGACAGTGATCGTGCTTATGTGGGAACCGCTAATTTTGATAATCGCTCATTTCATTTAAATTTTGAAGTCACCGTGATGGTCAAAGACAAGCCGTTTGCTTCAGAGGTCGAGGACATGCTTAGAGAAGATTTTAATCATTGTACTCCTCTGTCTGGCGATGAACTGGCGGAACGAAGTTTGCTGTTTCGATTGTTGATTAAATTTTCTCAATTATTCTCCCCAATCCAGTAGTGTCGGTGTAACTAGCGACGAGTAAGGAAAAATTTCGACGAAAACAGGTGAATAATTTTAAAAGAATGTCGTTCCATATAGTTGCAGGGTTGGGAAACTAACAGTATTGTTGAAAAATTGATTTGGTGTTACATGAGGATTTCTTTTGAAGCCTACAGATATCAAAGATCAAGAGTACTTCCATAAGGTTGTGGATTGTCAGTATGCCTGTCCAGCGCATACCCCCGTTCCTGAATATATTCGGCTGATTGCACAGCAGCGATATACAGATGCTTACATGATTAACTGGGAATCCAATGTGTTTCCCGGTGTTCTGGGGCGAACCTGTGATCGTCCCTGTGAGCCAGCATGTCGTCGGGGGCGCGTGGAATCAGAACCTGTTGCAATCTGTCGCTTGAAGCGAGTGGCTGCCGATAATAAGGACGATATTCAGTCTCGCCTGCCTGACATTCCCACCAAGAAAAATGGCAAAAAAATTGCCTTGGTTGGAGCTGGGCCGGCTTCGTTAACGGTGGCTCGTGATCTGGCGCCGCTTGGGTATGTCATCGATATATACGATGAGCAGCCAAAGGCGGGGGGGTTCATGCGAAGCCAGATTCCCTCATTTAGATTGCCTGAAACCGTGTTGGATGAAGAGGTAGGCTATATCCTGAATATGGGGTTAGTCAGCCACTTTAATCACTATGTGGACAGTCTCAAGGGGCTGTTGAGTCAGGATTACGATGCTATCTTTGTGGGATCTGGTGCTCCTCGTGGGCGTGACTTGCCAAAATTGCCAGGGCGCAAGGAAGGTGGCAAGTCTATCCATGTGGGAATCGATTGGTTAGCCAGCGTGGCGTTTGAGCACATCGAGAAAATTGGTAAACGAGTCATTGTGCTGGGTGGTGGTAATACTGCAATGGATTGTTGTCGTACCGCTCGCCGACTCGGTGGTGACGATGTGAAAGTGATTGTGCGCAGCCCCTTCGAGGAGATGAAAGCCTCCGCTTGGGAAAAGGAGGATGCCATCCATGAGGGCATTCCTATTATCGAAAACCATGTGCCACTGGAATTTGTGCATGAAGATGGCAAGCTGGTGGGCATGCGCTTTGAAAAAGTTAATGCCGTTTACGATGAGTCTGGGACGCGTTCGTTAGTTCCCACAGGGGACGAGCCTGTCCTCTACCCATGTGATGAGGTGCTCGTCGCGATTGGCCAGCAAAATGCGTTTCCCTGGATCGAAGCCGACGCCGGTGTTGAATTCGATGAATGGGGAATGCCATTGCTGAATTCGCAAACCTTCCAATCGTCCTGTGCCAAAGTGTTCTTTGGTGGCGACGCCGCATTTGGTCCAGAAAACATTATTACTGCCGTGGCTCAAGGCCACCAGGCGGCAGTTTCCATTGATTTGTTTTGCGAGGGTCGGCCGGTGGATCAAAGGCCGCCGCCAGGCTCAAGTTTGATTAGCCAAAAAATGGGTATCCACGAGTGGAGTTACGATAACGACGTTACGACGGACGAGAGAGAAATAGTGCCATTGGTGGAACTCACCAGTGCATTGCAAAACCGTCGGCTGGAAGTTGAACTGGGTTTTGATGTAGATGCCGCATTTGCTGAAGCCGAGCGGTGCCTGAACTGTGATGTTCAGACAGTATTTACGGATGACAAGTGTATCGAGTGCGATGCCTGCGTGGACATTTGTCCGATGGATTGTATCAACTTTACTGCCAACAATGAGGAGCCCGAGTTGCGCCAGCAGCTCAGAATCAAGGCGGCTAATGAAGATCAGGATCTTTATGTCTCTGGCGATCTCAATACGGGTCGGGTGATGGTAAAAGATGAAAACGTATGCCTTCACTGTGGCCTCTGTGCAGAGCGCTGTCCGACAGCGGCTTGGGATATGCAGCAATTTTATTATCAGGTGACCAAAGCGGCTCCACTATTGGTCAAGTAAGTGGGCAGCACATAAATAGGCGGCAAGTGAATATGCAGCAAATAAAGTCGGTCAACGATTTCGTTATACGTTTTGCTAATACCAATGGTACGGGTTCGGCCAGTGCCAACAACCTATTTGCCAAAACAGTTTTTCGAATGGGTATTCCGGTTAGTCCTAAAAATGTATTTCCTTCCAATATTCAGGGTTTGCCCACTTGGTATGAAGTGCGGGTAAATGATAAGGGTTATGTCGGCCGTCGTGGCGGTGTAGATATCATGGTGGCGGTAAACCCACAGAGTATGGCTCAAGATATTAAAGCTGTAGAACCCGGCGGCTATTTTGTTTATGACAACACAAAGCCGCTGGATAAGAGTTTTTATCGTAATGATGTTACGTTCTTTGGTATCCCTCTGACTGACATTTCTCGTCGAGAATATTCTGACCCACGTCAGCGCCAGTTGTTTAAAAATGTCATCTATATCGGCGCGCTATCGGCCATGCTCGATATTGAGTTCGATGTTTTGAAAAACCTTGTGCACGATCAATTCAAAGGTAAGGAAAAGCTTATAGCGCCAAATATTCACGCGCTTGAACTGGGCTACCAGTATTCTCAGGAAAATTTTGACTGCCCGATAGGGATTCGTATCGAACGCCGGGATATGGTGGACAAGCATATCTTGATGGAAGGAAATGCGGCACTTGCACTTGGAGCGGTCTACGGTGGTGCTTCGGTGGCGGCCTGGTATCCCATTACACCATCGACATCTGTCGTTGAGCAATTTGAGAAATATGCCAAACGGTTGCGAATTGATCCGGGTTCCGGGAAATGTAATTACGCGATTGTTCAGGCTGAAGATGAGCTGTCGGCGATTGGCATGGTGGTAGGTGCATCCTGGAATGGTGCGCGAGCGTTTACCGCTACGTCCGGGCCTGGTGTTTCGCTGATGAATGAGTTTTTGGGACTGGCATACTTTGCCGAGGTGCCAACTGTCCTGTTTGATGTGCAACGCTCTGGCCCTTCTACGGGAATGCCAACACGCTCTCAGCAATCAGATTTATTGTTGGCAGCCTATGCATCACATGGTGATACCAAGCACGTGCTGATGTTTCCCGCTACGCCTAAAGAATGCTTTGAAATGGGAGCGGCCAGTTTTGATATAGCTGACCGGCTTCAAACCCCGGTGATTGTGATGAATGATTTGGATCTGGGAATGAATGAGCATTTCTCTGAGCCATTAGAGTGGGATGACTCGAGATGTTATGACCGTGGAAAGGTATTGTCTAAGGCTGAGTTGGAGGCAATGTCTGATCGTTATGGGCGTTATTTGGATGTCGATGACGATGGTATTTGCTATCGCACCTATCCCGGAACCCATCCAACCAAAGGTGCATTTTTTACCCGGGGTTCATCCCGGGATCGGTACGCTAAATACACAGAAAGTAGCGAAGAATATGTCGATAATATGGAGCGACTTCTGGTGAAGTGGGAGACGGCAAAAAACTATGTCCCCGAGCCTGAAATTGTGCCAGCGGAACAGTCAACCAGAGAAGGAATTATTTATTTTGGGACGACTACCGCTTCGGCCGAAGAAGCTTTGGATATATTGCGGGGGCAGGGTGTACATCTGGATGCGCTGCGAGTACGAGGATTTCCTTTCAATGCGGATGTGGAAGCATTCGTTGCAAAACACGATCGTGTCTTTGTCGTCGAGCAAAATAGAGATGGTCAGTTAAGAACATTGCTGATTAATGAATGTGAGATTAACCCAAGTAAATTGAAACCGCTATTATGCTACGACGGGCTGCCGGTTACAGCACGCTGGCTCGTTAACGCCATTACCTCTGGGGAAAAGGGCGATAACGTAGTGCCTCTGACTAAAAACAAGAAGGTGACGGTATGACATATCATCGTCCGGAGTTTCGACACCCCGAGCTTCCCACGAATGACTTGGGGTACACCAGAAAAGAATATGAGGGCGCAATCTCTACACTTTGTGCCGGGTGTGGCCATGATTCTATCAGTGCAGCCATTATTCAGGCCTGTTTTGAGTTATCTCTTGAACCCCATAAAGTAGCTAAAATATCCGGGATTGGTTGCTCCTCTAAAACGCCCACCTATTTTTTACAGAATTCCCATGGTTTTAACTCGGTGCACGGTCGGATGCCGTCGGTAGCTACAGGAGCCAATCTGGCCAACCGGGAGTTAACCTATATAGGTGTTTCTGGTGACGGTGATTCTGCTTCCATTGGTATGGGGCAGTTTGCACATGTGGTCAGGCGCAACCTGAATATGTTGTACCTAGTGGAAAATAATGGCTGTTATGGTTTGACCAAGGGGCAGGATTCTGCAACAGCTGATATCGGTTCCATGGGTAAAAAGGGTAGCCCTAATCCATTTGAGCCTATCGATCTTTGTACCTTGGCACTTGAGTTGGGGGCAACGTTTGTAGCCCGAAGCTTTTCGGGCGATAAGGATCAGTTGGTACCCCTAATTAAGGCTGCAATTAGTCATAGTGGTTTTGCCCTCATAGACGTGGTTTCACCGTGTGTGACGTTTAATAACACGGCAGCCTCTACCAAAAGTTATGAATTTGTTAGAGAGCATATTGAAGCCACGGGTAAGACAGATTTCATTCCTGTGCGCCAGGAAATCATGGCTGATTACAAGCCTGGATTTTCCCAAGAAGTGACGCTTCACGATGGCTCAGTGATACACCTCTATAAAAATGATGAGGATCTTGATCTTCACAATCGGCTAAGTGCCATTCAGGGCATTCATAAATGCAAAGAAAAAGGTGAGATTCTAACCGGCTTGTTGTACCTTGACCCGGATTGTCAGGATTTACATGAGATCATTGGTTCCGTTGAAAAACCCTTGCGAGATCTGACTGAGTCGGTACTTTGTCCTGGCAGTAAATCATTAGAAGCAATAAACGAAAGTTTACGTTAATCAATTCAACAATAGGTATCGAGAATGTCTGGAGGACAAGGTTCTGGTGGCAATGTACTTGCCGCCCTATGTAGTTTTTTTATTCCTGGATTAGGCCAGCTATTACAGGGTAGATTGTTAATGGCCGTTATTCACTTCGTATTTGCAGCTGGGTTATGGATCATTATGCTGG
Source organism: Porticoccus sp. (assembly GCA_041581635.1). Classification (GTDB taxonomy): domain Bacteria; phylum Pseudomonadota; class Gammaproteobacteria; order Pseudomonadales; family Porticoccaceae; genus Porticoccus. The sequence goes on from JBFICW010000021.1 coordinate 44,886, forward strand.
GCTGGATTGTGCATCTTTGGTCAATTATTGATGCGGCACGATTTAAGCCTAAAGAAGAGCGACCGGCTCAGTAGCACATGGTTAAGAAATTCTAATATCATCCCAATTTTCAGAGTAATTTATGACATTAACCGCCAAGCTTTTAGGAGATTGTTCTCCGTATATTTACAACCTGGTTTATGATATTGATGTTCGACTACTGTTCATTGAATGCCTTCAAAATCCCTCAGATTCGGAGCCATCATTACGTATTATTTTCCCCGATATTGTTACCTATTCAGAGAAAAATCAAAGTGATGCTCTCGATGATGAACTAATGGATGATTTGGTCAGCATGGATTGGTCTGGTGAAAATGAGATTGCTATCATTACCTGCAAGAAAGAGATAACCCTGGAGCTTGGGGGGAAGCCATTCACCGAGGAAATTCTCTAGTTTATCGATAGTGTTAAAGTTTATGTGGCCAGGCTTCCTACATTCCTTTTAAGTCATTCTTCTGGGGAAAGCATGGGGACTTTTGAACCAATCTGGGCACACTGCTTTTGTACAATATGCTGAATCAATTGTTCCTGATGATTGCTATGTTCGTCAAAATTGATCCTTACTGAGAATGGCTTGTCGACATTGATAGGCTTGTGGTCGCAGGCGATAACCTTTCCCGTCAGCTTTAATTGCGTGTTGGATGGTTGTAGCACCAGGGTAAGCTGTAACTGTGTGCCAGGTGAAAGGTTCTCTGTACATTCAAAGGCTATACCGCAGCCACTGAGGTTGACCATCATTTCTTCGTAGGAATCAATGCTAAAACCGCTATCCTGTAGGCTGTGAGCTGCAACAATGGACAACTTTTTATTGAGTAGCCCCAGGGCCTTGGCAATGGTTGGATTCTCATGCCATAGCGTATTGGTGACCTGATTAAATTCATGGTCAATCTCTGCGAACAGGCTGGTTACGGATAGTCCAAGCGAATCAGAAAATGGTGGTTGTGTATTGTCATCTCTACCTAGCACTTTATAGGTTAGTCCAACAATGTCATTGATTCGGTAATAATTCCTTCGTTCAGTATTGTGATCCACGTTGGTTTCCATTATTGATTCTGATTATCAGAAAGGCTTTTATCATTGAGGTATGGTGTCTCTATAACATCGAAATCCGGACTCTTGATATTCTTGATGCTGGTAGTAGTACCATCGTCCATACCTTGGCGGATAACGATTTCAACGCGTCTATTCTCCGCTCTGTTTTGAATGGAGGTGTTGGGTTTGTAGGGCTTTGTATCTGCATGCCCAACAACCATAAAGCGCGTGTCATCTATCGAGTGGTCTTTGATCAGTTCGTGAGTGACGGATAGCGCTCTGGCCGAAGACAACCCCCAGTTGGAACTAAACTTCATACTGGCAATGGGAATATTGTCGGTGTGTCCCTCAACGGCAATTTCCCCCTCAATCTCTTTTAGGGCATCACGAAGCGTCGTCATAACTGGAACAAAATCTGGATTAAGAGTGGCGGATCCGGATGGAAACGATCCGTTCTCTCGAATGCGAATAGTGATGG
>JBFICW010000022.1:0-45993 GCA_041581635.1 Porticoccus sp.
ACGTCATAGCCTGGCGAAAGTGATGGAACGCGAGGTCGCCAAAAAAGCCCGCCGAGAGCATTACCCCGCTCCCTATGTGCTGATAAACCTATGGCGAGAGGTCGGCGATGATTTTAATGCCCTGCTGGATGGCGAGGCAGACCTGGTCAGCGAACTACTCATGAGTGAGACATCCCGCAATCTGCGTCGGGTATTCCACCTGCAAGAGCAATTAAAAGAACTCGGCAAGCCTGATAACGCCACTGCCGACTGGAAACCCCGTCGGGTTCACGTGGTCGGTGCTGGTGTTATGGGTGGTGATATCGCCGCCTGGTGTGCCCTGCGCGGCCTTGAGGTGACCCTTCAGGATCGCGAATACGAATATCTTGAACCCGCGCTGAAACGTGCAGAATCACTGTTTAAAAATAAACTGAAAACAAAAGCCAGTATCACTGCCGCCAAAAGTAGACTAATTGCCGATGTTGCGGGTGATGGCATTGCTCGAGCCGATGTGATTATCGAAGCTATTTTCGAAAATCTGGAAGCCAAGCAACAACTATTTGTCGAGCTTGAACGCAAGGCCCGGACAACTGCAATTTTAGCGACCAACACGTCGGCCATTCCGCTGGCAGAAATCGCTATGGGCTTAGAACAGCCCAGCCGCTTGATCGGGCTGCATTTCTTTAACCCTGTGGCAAAAATGCCGCTGGTTGAAGTGGTGCGCGACGACTCACAGGAACCCGCATTAACCAACAGCTCCGTAAAAAAAGGCTGCATTTTTGCCAATATAATTGGCAAGTATCCCCTTCCGGTTAAAAGTGCCCCGGGGTTTTTGGTCAATCGTGTTTTGGCGCCGTTTATGCTTGAAGCCCTAAACCTGGTAAAAGAAGGTCACAGTATTGCCACCATTGATGCCGCCGCCGAATTGTTCGGTATGCCGATGGGTCCCGTCGAAATCACTGACACCGTTGGTCTCGATGTGGCCATTAGTGTTGCAAAAAAACTGGCTCCCGATAACACAGCTGCCATCCAACAACTTCAGGCACTCATCGATGAAGGCAAACTGGGCAAGAAAAATGGCACAGGTTTTTATCTTTGGAAAAAAGGCAAACCCGTGAAAGAAAAGCCCAGCGATACGGTGGCACTGGATATTCTGGGCGAAAGACTGATTAACCCGCTCATTGATGAATGTCAGCGCTGCCTTGAGGAAGGTATTGTTGATAATGCCGAACTACTCGATGCCGGTGTCATTTTTGGTACGGGCTTTGCGCCATTCCGGGGTGGTCCACTGCACTACTTAGAAAGAACACTAGAGCACTCGCGTGAGCAATCATTCATCCAAACTGCCAGCGACAACCCCGCCACTTCAACTGAGGAGGTATCGGGTCATGAATAATTTACACGCACTCCGCCCCGTTGCCATCGTTGCAGCAAACCGTATTCCGTTCTGTCGGGCTGGGACTGCTTACGCCGACCTCACTAACCTCGATATGCTTTCAACGGCGCTACAGGGTCTGGTTAATCAGTGCCAACTTCAGGGGAAACTGATTGATGAGGTGGTTGCCGGCGCCGTGACCACCCATGCCAAGGACTTTAATCTTGCCCGTGAAGCGGTACTCAGTACTGACCTCTCGCCACTGACACCGGGTATCACCCTACAGCAGGCATGCGGCACAAGTCTGCAGGCAGCCTTTGGTATTGCCGCAAAAATTGCCTGCGGACAAATTGAATGTGGTATTGCTGCAGGCAGTGATAGTGCCAGTGATGCACCGATTGTGTTTTCCCGCCGCTTTGCACAACGATTAATACAGCTCTCCAAAGCAAAAACCCTGAAACAAAAAGCAGCCATATTCAAAAACTTCAGCCTTGGAGAGTTAACACCCGTAGCACCGGCTATCACCGAACCCCGCACCGGTTTAAGCATGGGTGAACACTGCGAGCTCATGGCAAAGCAATGGGCTATCAGCAGGGAAGAGCAAGACATTCTGGCACAGGCTAGCCACAACCGGGCTGAAGCAGCCTACAACCAGTGTTTTTACGATGATCTGCTCACTCCCTGCGCGGGCGTGCTGCGAGACAATAATTTACGCTATGACCTTACCGCTGAAAGATTGGAACGACTAAAGCCCGCCTTCGACCGCACAGAGGCCGGCACCCTAACCGCAGGCAACAGCACCCCTCTCACCGATGGTGCCGCCGCCATTATGTTAGCTAGCGAAGAATGGGCAGAAGCAAACAATCTGCCCGTATTGGCCCGGCTGACCCATATGGAAACTGCCGCTGTGGACTATGTGGCCGGCGAGGGGCTACTGATGGCACCCACCGTTGCAGTCGCCAACATGCTTTGTAAGGCAGAATTAACCCTGCAAAGCTTCTCCCACTACGAGATTCACGAAGCCTTTGCCGCACAAGTGCTCTGCACCCTCAAGGCCTGGGAATCTGAAGAGTACTGCCAGAATAGATTGGGAATGCAACATGCACTGGGCCGCATCGACCGAAACAAAATGAATCAGGTGGGCAGCAGTCTGGCCCTAGGCCACCCCTTTGCCGCCACCGGTGCGAGAATTGCGGGCACATTGGCAAAACAATTACATGATGCAGGCAGCGGCCGCGGGTTGATCTCGATCTGTACGGCTGGGGGTATGGGTGTGGCAGCGATATTGGAAAAGTAACGCTATTACTCGATAGATCATTCTTGCCTCAGGGCGATGAATGTCGCCCTGAATGAAAAAGCCATCAACGCATATTATCGGCAATAAATTGATGTACTGTGCTCAGGTCATTAGGCTGAACCGAATAGCGCTCTTCCCGCTCAAACAGGTCGGCCATATGATGCGGCAATGCCGGATCTTGGGAATACCCCGCTTTGCGAACGGCTTCTGGGAATTTGGCCGGGTGCGCGGTGGCCAAACAAACCATGGGAATATCCTGACGATGACGGGTTTTGCGTGCCGCTTCCACACCAATGGCAGTATGTGGATCCAACAGGTACTCAGTGTTTTCCCACACATCGGAAATTACTTGAATCATGGCATCATCATCCAATCGGCAACTGGTGAAGAGTTCTCTGGCTTTTGCCAGAGCAGGCTCGCTTAATACCAATTTTCCCGTCTCTTTAAAGTTGGTCATCAATTCGTTAATGGCGTCGCCATCGCGATCATAGAGGTCAAACAGCATACGCTCGAAGTTACTGGATACCATGATATCCATAGAGGGCGACAAACTGTGAACCAGCTCGTGAAGGCTATGGTCATTGTTGCTGATACAACGGTGCAGAATATCATTGGCGTTGGTCGCCACCACCAGCTGGTCAATCGGCAGCCCCATGCGCTTGGCCAGGTAGCCGGCAAAGATATCGCCAAAGTTCCCGGTGGGGACTGAGAAAGCCACCGGGCGATGTGGTGCGCCCAGTGCCAGGCCAGCATAAAAATAGTAGACGATCTGGGCCATAATTCTCGCCCAGTTAATCGAATTTACAGCCACCAGCTGGCGATCTTCCGGCAGAAAGGATTGGTCGCCAAAACTGTTTTTGACCATGTTCTGGCAATCGTCAAAATTACCTTCGATGGCAATATTGAAAACGTTCTTTTCCAGTACAGTGGTCATCTGGCGGCGCTGCACCTCGGACACCCGGTTGTGTGGGTGCAGAATAAAGATGTCGACATTATCGCTGTGTCGGCAACCTTCAATGGCAGCGGAACCAGTATCACCAGAAGTTGCCCCCATAATTACCACGCGCTGGTCGCGTTTCTTCAACACATAGTCCAGCAGGTTACCCAGAAATTGCAGTGCAAAATCTTTGAATGCCAAGGTTGGCCCCTGAAACAATTCAAGAATAAATTCATTGTGTGCCGTTTGTACTAGCGGCGCGATCGCATCGTGACGAAAGGTACTGTAGGTTTTCTCGATCAGTTCGCGTAAATCATCATCGGGTACTTCACCGGCCACAAAGGGTGACATGATTTTGAAGGCCAGCTCCTGATAGGACAGCCCAGCCCAGGATGCAATTTCTTCCGCAGAGAACTGTGGCAGGGTTTCTGGCACATAGAGACCGCCGTCACTGGCCAGACCAGCCAGAATCGCATCTTCAAAGGACAATGTTGGGGCCTGCCCACGGGTACTGATATATTTCACAATAGCTCTCTCAATATCATTCTGGTTACTAGCTGCCGACTTAAGACTCTAAAAATAGAAGCCCTAGCCTAATGATTCAACTCGGATTCTAATCACATCACCGGCAGTGGACGCCAATGTTTGAATTTTCTCCACCGCTTCATTCATATATTTCTCGACCGTACGATTGGTGAGAAGAATCAACTGAACATGGTCTTTGCCTAATTCTGGCTCTTTCTGAATGACGGCTTCTGCACTGATATTGGCATCACTCAATATCTGGGTGATTTTGGCCAATACGCCGGGCACATCCAATGCAGTTATTCGCAGATAATAGGCGGTTTCAACTTCACTGATTGGCAGCACATTGATGTCGTTCAGTTGATCTAGCTGGAACCCCAGATGAGGGACACGGTGCTCGGGGTCTGCTGTGAGGGTCCGGGCCAAATCTACAATATCGGCAATAACAGATGATGCCGTTGGCTCTGCACCTGCACCGGGACCGTAATAAAGTGTTGAACCAACAGCATCGCCATTCACCAACACCGCATTCATAACACCGTCGACGTTAGCGATCAGGCGTTTTTCCGGAATGAGTGTCGGGTGTACTCTCAGCTCAACGCTGCCATTATTTCTTCTGGCAACGCCCAGGTGTTTGATGCGATAGCCTAATTGTTGCGCATAGGTGACATCTTGAGGCTCGATTTTACTAATGCCCTCGGTAAATACTTTGTCAAATTCCAGCGGAATACCAAATGCCAGAGAAGCCAAAATGACCAGCTTGTGGGCAGCATCAATACCCTCCACATCAAAAGTGGGGTCGGCCTCTGCATAGCCCAACTCCTGAGCCTCCTTTAGCACATCGGAAAAATCACGACCCTTATCGCGCATTTCGGTCAGAATAAAGTTGCCAGTGCCATTAATAATACCGGCCAGCCATTTGATGTGATTGGCCGACAGCCCTTCACGAATAGCTTTGATGATAGGAATACCACCGGCTACTGCGGCCTCAAAGGCAACGGTAACACCCTTGGCTTTGGCTGCCTCAAAAATCTCATTGCCGAATTCAGCAATCAATGCCTTGTTGGCGGTGACCACGTGTTTACCATTTTCAATGGCTCTAAACACCAGATCTTTAGCGACAGTAGTGCCACCTATCAGCTCAACTAAAATATCTATTTCGGGATTGTCGGCAACCTCAAAAATATCTCTGGTGACATTGATATCACCCAACTCACAGGCAGGGTTATCGCGCCTTGCGCCAACTTGACCAATCACAATCTGGCAACCTGCACGGGCGTTAATCTCGTCAGCATTACGGTTCAGCACATTTACTGCACCACTACCCACTGTTCCCAAACCACATATGCCAATTTTTACAGAATTCAAAGTTTTCGCCTTAACGTTAAAACGGGTAGTTATACCAAGTTGATTGCTCCCGATAGCACTTACCAAGAAGCATTTGTAATTTTATTCAATGTGAAACTATCAACAGATGAGACGGCTCATAATGGCCACCAATAATAGCTCGACAAAAGGATCGCAACCTTAATATCCGACAAGGGCAGTGTCAATGAGGGAGCGACTCATGTTTTTTCAGGAAAGCTACTAACCATGGGGGCAACCGGATGGGTTACAACTTAACCCCATCGCCATAACCCCTGAAAAAATCACTAATTCAAGCCCATCATCTTCAGTAATTCAGGGGCTGGACGGTAACCGGGCAACAGCGTGCCATCTTCCATGATTAATGCGGGCGTTCCCGTGACACCTATTTTCTGCCCAAGAGCATATTGATCTGCAACAGGGTTATCCTTGCAAACATTCTCCGGTATAGACTTTCGGTTTTTTAGCGCTGTGAGCGCCTCCTGTTTATTTTCTGCGCACCAGGCTGAAGCAACTTTTCGGTAGGATGAAGAACCGATACCTGCTCGGGGAAATGCCAGGTAACGAACCTCTACGCCGTTTATAGTTAAGTCCGGCACAGCCTCTTTATGCAGTTTCTGACAGTAGCCACAGTCCACATCGGTAAACACATACAACACCGCCCGGGTTTCATCGACAGCCGGGAAAACGATGCTGTCTTCCTTGGCCACGCCATCCATCATGCTCTTGCGGATACGAGCTGCAGCGAGGTCTTTAACTGGCACAAAAAGTCCTGGGCGGGCTTTATACATGTCTCCGGTAATGATGTATTCGCCAGATTCGCTCGCATAAACAAACTGAGTACCATCAATACGCACGATATATAAACCATTGATCGGGCTAGCTTCTACTGCTCCATAATTTAAATCGGGGCGAGCTGCTCGCAGCGTATCCAGAATAGTTTTTGTCACCGCGTCTGAAGCAGGCTCAGCCTGAACTGATGCCAACATTAGTCCCGCAACCATAAAGCTAATTACTTTCTTAATCATAAATTCTTATCTCTTTTCTTTAAGCTGCCGAATTGTCGGTACATAGGTTTCCAGATCAGCTGGTGCTTATTGGAGTCTATTGGACAAGTGAGGTTCAACTCAACCTCTTGGATGGTGCTCTTCGTGTAACGATTTCATTCGACTACTGGCAATATGAGTATAAATTTGAGTGGTAGAAAGGTCGCTGTGACCCAGCAACAATTGAACGACCCTCAAGTCAGCCCCATGATTTAACAGATGGGTCGCAAAGGCATGCCGCAATGTATGCGGAGATAATGGCTTATCAATACCAGCCTGTTGAACATGCTGTTTCAGTCTATGCCAAAAGGTCTGACGCGTCATTTCTCTCGCGCGGGAACTGGGAAACATCACGTCACTCTGGATAGCATTTAGCAACACTGGTCGCGAATGCTTTACATACCTATCAAGCCAGCTTAACGCTTCATCCCCCAAGGGAACCATGCGCTCTTTACTGCCCTTGCCAAACACCCGAACCACGCCCTGGCGAGTATTCACTTGATGAAGCCTGAGCCCCACCAATTCAGACACTCTCAAACCCGTGGCATAAAGGACTTCCAGCATGGTGCGATCTCGCAACCCTAATGGGGTATCGGTATCAGGCGCCGCCAAAAGTGCCTCAACATCAGATTCGGTTAGGCTCTTTGGTAACGGCCTACCCAGCTTCGGGTTATCCACCAGAGCGGTAGGGTCTTCCTGAATAAGGTTTTCACGTAACAGATATCGATAAAAGCCCCGCAAACAGGAGAGCTGTCTAGCCATTGACCGGGAAGCCACCCCCACTTCAAATCGGTGTGCCAGATAACGCTGAACATCTGCCCCCACAGCCAAAATTAACGATTGCCCTTGCTTCTCAAGCCAGCCGGAAAATGCATGCAAATCGCGCCGATAGGCATCCAATGTATGTACACCCAGACCTTTTTCCATCCAGCTAACATCAAGATAGGTGTCGATAAGCTGCTGGTCTGCCGAGCTAATAGTCATAGGTTACTTTAACCGGGCAAGCTGGAACCAACAAGAATGAATGAGCTGACAGACCGCCAACAACACATGCAAAAAAACAAACAAAAAAAAGGCACCAATAAATGGTGCCTTTTTTAATTTCAGGAAAGAACTCAGCCGAGTTTTTCCTTGATACGTGCTGCACGACCAGACAGTTCGCGCAAGTAGTACAATTTGGCCTGACGAACATCACCGCGACGCTTCACGGCAACACTGTCAACCAATGGACTGTATGTTTGGAAAGTACGCTCAACACCAACGCCGTTGGAGATTTTACGTACAGTGAACGCAGAGTTCAGGCCGCGGTTACGCTTGCCGATAACAACGCCTTCAAAGGCCTGCAGACGCTCACGAGTACCTTCCTTTACTTTCACCTGAACAACAACAGTGTCACCGGGTGAAAATGGCGGTAATTCTTTGGACATCTGCTCCGCTTCAATCGCGGCGATAATTGGGTTTTTACTGCTCATGGTTTGCTCCTCAGCTTTTATCTGTTGGTGGCATGCCACCTTTTTGAGTAGCGTCGTACTGAGAGGAAAACAACGGGACTATTTATATCCTATTCGCTTTCATCAGCCGACTCTTTGACGACCTTGTCGAGTATTTTCCGTTGCTCGTCACTGAGCTCCAGCTTGTCTAATAAATCCGGGCGTCTTTCCCAGGTTCGTTTCAATGACTGCATCAGCCGCCATTGACGTATTTTTTCATGATTACCTGAAAGTAACACTTCAGGTACTACCAAATTCTCGTACTGCTCTGGCCGGGTGTAGTGAGGACAATCCAGCAGTCCTTCAGCAAAGGAGTCTTGGTCTGCTGAATCTTCGTGGCCCAACGCACCGGGCAACTGCCGGATAATCGCATCGAGCATCACCATTGCTGGCAGCTCACCACCGCTGAGAACGTAATCACCGATAGACCATTCCTCATCCACTTCAAGCTGGATAAGGCGTTCATCAACACCTTCGTAACGCCCCGTGACCAATACCAGGTTTTTTCGGGTAGCAAGGGTTTTTACCCCGCTTTGATCAAACACCCTGCCCTGAGGCGACAAATAGACAACTGTCACCGGCTCGTCAGTTCCTTCTGCAGCCTCACCAATCCAGTTTTTGGCCTCAGCGATAGCCTCACGTAGAGGCTCAATCATCATCACCATTCCGGGGCCACCGCCATAGGGCCGATGGTCTACTGTCTGATGACGATCACTGGTGTGTGCTCTTGGATTAAAAAGCGCCACATCCAGCAAGCCCTGTTTAATTGCCCGCCCACTGATACCATAGTCGGTCAATGCGGCGAACATTTCTGGAAACAGCGTGACCAGGGCTACCTTCATTGTCACATTGCTCCGCTATTTATGCTTGGTCTTTATTACGATGCCGAAACTGGTTGAGTGAAGCTAGAACTCAGGATCCCAGTCAACATCAATCCTGCCCGCGTCAAGATCAACTCCCAGTACAAATTGCTCCGTGTACGGGATCAATCGCTCCTCGCGATCCGGGCTATCTTTATCGCCTTTAACCACCAGCACATCATTTGCACCGGTTTCCATCAAACTGTCGACGACACCAAGGCGAATATCACCCTGACATGTCATGACAGTGAGGCCCTCAAGCTGGTGCCAGTAGTATTCACCTTGCTCCAACTCGGGAAACCGCGATTTTTCTACAACAATATCTAACTGACAATATTGTCTGGCAACGTCCCGATCGTCGACACCGACAATATGGACCAACAATCCCTTGCTAGTAGCTCGACATTGATCAATTTCAATCTCTCGCCATCCGTCCGGAGTCTTTAGCCACCAAGGTGGGTACTGAAAGAAATCCTCAGCATGTTCGGTGTATGAGTGAACCTTTACCCACCCCTTAATGCCATGAACGGTAGTAATACGCCCAACTACAACAGGATCAACCAAGACAGGTTCTGCCGGTTTCATTTTAATCGGGCGCTGCTTGCCATCCATTACCTAAATTAGGCTTGTGCGGCAGCTTCTTTCACCAACTGAGAAACACGGTCAGATAAACCTGCACCTTGTCCTACCCAGTGTTGAACACGGTCAACATCAACACGCAGGCGTTCTTCCTGACCACGGGCAACCGGGTTGAAGAAACCAATACGCTCAATGTAACGTCCATCACGAGCCTTACGGCTATCAGTGACATTGATGTGATAAAAAGGGCGCTTTTTAGAGCCACCACGAGCCAAACGAATAGTTACCATGAAGCTTCTCTTCTGTATTAACGGTATCAAAATTATCAGCCGCCACACCCACTCTGAGTGCACAGCACAATGCCCGGCTAAAACCGGGCATCTGCAAAGGCGCGGGATTATATCGAAAACATAACGGTGTGTATAGCTTGAAACCTAGCTATAAAGAGGATTAAAACGCCCTTCAATGAAGACTTAGAATGGGAACTTTCCGCCACCAGGAGGAAATCCCCCCGGAGGCATTCCACCACCGGGCATGCCACCACCACCGGACATTCCTCCGGCCATCCCCTGCATCATTCGCTGCATTCCTTTCCCCTTCATTTTCTTCATCATCTTGCCCATTTGCTTATGCTGCTTGAGCAAGCGATTAAGATCCTGAAGGGTTGTACCAGAACCCTGAGTAATCCGCCGTTTACGGGAACCATTTAGAATATCCGGATTACTTCGCTCAGCAGGTGTCATGGAATTGATAATCGACTCCATACGAGCAAACTGCTTACCCATATTCGCCTGCTCCACCATCTGGGACATATTGCCCATACCTGGCAGCTTTTCAAGCATATTGGAAAAGCCACCCATGTTATTCATTTGTTGAAGCTGGTCACGTAGATCATTCAGATCAAATTTCTTACCCTTAGCGACTTTTTGAGCCAATCTCTCAGCTTTCTTGCGATCGACCTTCTGTTCAACTTCTTCGATCAGCGACATCACGTCGCCCATGCCAAGAATTCTCGAGGCTATCCGCTCGGGGTAAAATGGCTCTAATGCATCAGTCTTCTCGCCTACGCCTAGGAACTTGATTGGCTTCCCGGTCACTTGGCGAACCGACACAGCTGCACCACCGCGGGCATCGCCATCAACCTTGGTCAGTATCACGCCAGTCAATGGAAGGGCCTCATTAAAGGCTTTAGCCGTAACCACGGCATCCTGACCGATCATGGCATCGATAACAAACAGCGTTTCTACCGGGTTAACAGCCTTGTGAAGCTGCTGAATCTCCACCATCAGCTCTTCGTCTACATGGAGACGGCCGGCCGTATCAACCAGCAACACATCCATAAATTTTGTTTTAGCGGATTGCACGGCATTGCGAGCGATATCAACGGGCTTTTGATCTGAGGAGCTGTGAAAGTATTCAACCCCCACTTCACCCGCCAATGTTTCTAACTGCTTGATAGCGGCGGGACGGTACACATCCACACTCACCACCATGACTTTTTTCTTCTGACGCTCGGTGAGATATTTGGCCAACTTGGCTACTGAAGTGGTTTTACCTGCACCCTGCAAACCGGCCATCAATACTACTGCAGGGGGTTGAGCAGCAAGATTAAGCTCCTCGTTACTATCACCCATCACATGCTCAAGCTCTGCCTGAACAATTTTTAGAAACTGTTGACCCGGGTTAAGACTTTGGCCAACCTCTTTACCCAAAGCACGCTGCTTCACGCCCTCCACAAAGGTTTTAACTACTGGCAATGCCACATCGGCTTCCAGCATCGCCATTCGTACTTCGCGGAGAGTTTCCTGAATATTTTCTTCGGTTAAACTGGCCTTACCGGAAATCTTTTTTAGGGAGTGAGATAAGCGGTCGCTCAGATTTTCAAACATCGCCATGGGTATTTTGTCGTCATATTGTCAGCTAAAGGAAGCAAGAGTATACCCGAAACTAACACCGGTTTGGCATGACCTCTTTTCGCCTAGGAATATCTATGACACACTTTGCCCCCAAACAATGAATAACGTACTTATGCTAAGCGCTACAGCTTCCATTGCCCTATACCTTTGCGCAACCCTTTACCAGGTACTGCAATTGCGCAAACACCCAGCCTTGCGAGTTGCACCTCTGCAACTCGTCGCAGCCGTAGCCATAATTTTTCACGGCTATACAAGTATTCAATGGGTATTCACTGAACGGGGGCTGGACTTCGGGTTGCTTCCAATGAGCACAACCATCTTATTTACGATTAATCTAATCGTGCTTATCAGCAGCTTACGCAAACCTATTCACAACCTATTTTTGATTCTCTTTCCAATCGCCGCGCTAACTATTGCCGTCACGATGGTTATTGGCAGCAAAGGGGTCTTTTGGGAATCTGTATCAGCGCCCATCGGTGCCCATATATTTATTTCGATTCTCTCCTACAGCTTAATGACCATTGCTGCATTTCAGGCGTTGTTATTGGCGCTTCAAAATTGGCGTCTTCGGCACAAGCATCTGGGCAGCTTCCTACAGGCTATCCCGCCGCTACAAACCATGGAGTCTCTGCTGTTTGAAGTACTCTGGACTGGCTTCGGGCTACTTACCCTCTCCCTGCTCACCGGCTTTTTGTTCTTTGAAGACTTTTTTGCCCAGCACCTGGTCCATAAGACCGTTTTCTCTCTATGTGCGTGGCTGTTCTATGGAATTTTGTTGTGGGGAAGACACGTAAAAGGCTGGCGGGGCAACACAGCCATTCGCTGGACACTGGTTGGCTTTAGCGCAATGGTGCTGGCCTACTGGGGAAGCAAGTTCGTAATTGAAGTCATTCTCAGCAATTAATCAAAGCTTTAAGCCAGTGCTCAGGCAGGCTACAGAATACTTGCCAATCGCCACAAACTTCTTCACCATGTCGAGCCCAATAAGAATATGAGGTTTTTCCTCCTTTGGACGACGCCCCTCTGTGGCTGCTTTTCAGCATACTCGGCAGCCTACTGATACTATCGGCTTTTTTTTCCAGCTCTGAAACGGCCATGATGGCCCTCAACCGTTATCGGTTGAAACATCTGCGCAAGAAATATCGGGGTGCCCGCAAGGCTTACAAGCTGCTAAAACGTCCTGATCGGCTGATCGGGATTATTTTAATCGGCAACAACCTGGTTAACATTCTGGCCTCAGCCATTGCCACTGTCATTGCTCTGCGCCTGTATGGCGATACTGGTATTTTTGTTGCCACCATTTTGCTCACACTTGCTGTGCTTATATTTTCCGAGGTCACCCCCAAAACGGTTGCGGCACTGCACCCCGAGGGCATTGCATTTACCGCGAGCCATATACTTAAACCTCTTTTAATCCTTTTCTACCCCGCCGTATGGATAGTCAACCACGTATCCAACGGATTACTTCGGGTTTTTGGTATCAACACAAAAAACCGCCAGGATTTTGGCCTAAGCAAAGATGAAATCCGCACTGTAGTTGATGTCTCCAGCCAAAAAATACCCGAACACCAGGGCATGCTCATCAATATTCTAGATCTGGAAACCGTGTCGGTGAATGACATCATGGTTCCCCGGAAAGAGATCGTGGGGCTAAACCTGGAAGACGACATTGAATCCTTGCTTACCACCATTATTAACTGTGGCTATACCCGCCTACCGGTTTTCCATGGCGACATAAATAATATCGAAGGCTTTCTCCACATGAAAAATGTCACCCGCTTGCTGCGTAGTGGCGGAGAAGGTTTGACCAAGGAAGCCATAAAGCGATTTTCACGGGAACCCTATTTTGTCCCAGAGAACACCCCGCTCAACAAACAGCTGCTGAATTTCCGGCAGGTTCGCCGACGAATTGGGCTTGTGGTCGATGAGTATGGTGAAGTAGAAGGGCTCGTCACCATGGAAGACATACTTGAAGAAATTGTGGGCGACTTTACCACCAACAAAGCAGAAGATGAGCAAGAAGAAATAGTTGAGCTGAAAAACCGGAACTTTGAAATTGATGGCACTGCAACAATCCGGGACATCAACAAGGCAAATAACTGGGATTTACCTACCGACGGCCCAAAAACCATTAATGGGCTGGTTCTTGAGCACTTGGAAAACATTCCAGACGGCAATGTCACCTTTACCATTGGGCACTACCGTTTTGAAACCCTCGAGCTCAAAAACAAGAGGGTCAAGAAGATAAGGGTTCGAAGCCTGTTAATTAACAACTCATCTGATGATACCGACGAGGAGGACGAAGACTAGTTAACACCAAACGTTAAGAATTCCAACCACCTCGGTGCGGACTAAAACTCAGGCAAAGGGGTTGTTCTCTCTCCCACGCTCTGCAGCTTTTACAATCACCTCAAGGCGCTCATCATCTTCCATTAAAAGCCATTCGCGAATCTCCTTGGCTGTTCGATAACAGCCGATGCAAACATCTTTACTGTCCATAGAGCAGATGGAAACACAGGGTGAGGTAATAGTTCCGGGCATGATTATTCCTGTAAAATTTAAACGTAGTGTAAATTATCTGCGCAATTCACCTCAGGTTGCAACTCAATCGACCCGTGGTCTTAGACTAATTTTATCTGGATACCGAAGCTGAATGCCTGCATCCAGAGTCAGATTAAGAAACTCTACCAACACCACCAGCGAAAAACCCCAAATACGGTAGCCCCGATAAATATAACACGGCATACGCAGGCTGTAGTCAGGCCCGACAAATCGTTCAACCGTGAGGTTTGTTTGATCTAGAAAATACCGAAGTGGTACATGAAATACCGCATCTAGCTCATCTGGGTTTGCGGTGAGCACTGATTCTGCTGAAACCAACCCCACGTAGGGCCTAACCCGCATGCTATGTCTCGTTTGGTTGGCGGGCATACTGGCGATCACGTCAATCTGATCTGGCGACAAATCAATTTCTTCCTGTGTTTCTCGAAGTGCTGTCTCCAGCAGGTCAGCATCACCTTGCTCCCACTTACCACCAGGAAAGGCCACCTCACCTGCATGGGACGCCAAATGCTCTGCACGCTTGGTCAGAATTATTTTCGGGTCATCAGGCTCGTTGGTGACTGCAAGCAAAATAGCCGCCTCACCCAACTCATCATCCATGGGTATTAAACGTTCAACGGGGAGAGGTTGAAGCCGCTGTGTAATTAAACTCAACATATCTTAGCCATTTTAGAGATACCCCACATTTATATATACTGGTTACCGAATTAAACCTTTTTTCTACTCTAGTGATGTTTTATGAACTTTTGCAGTCAATGTGGAAAACCCATCAGTCTTAAAATTCCAGAAGGCGATAATCGCGAACGACATGTTTGCGATCACTGCAACGTGATCCACTACCAAAACCCCCGCATTATAGCTGGCTGTATTCCTATTATAGATAACCGGGTACTACTGTGTAGACGTGCTATCGAGCCTCGATATGGCCTTTGGACGCTACCAGCTGGATTTATGGAAAACGGAGAAACGGCGCTTCAGGGCGCTCTTCGCGAATGTGCGGAAGAAGCCAATGCCCAAATTGACAGCCCAATACTATCCGGCATCTATGACATCCCCTACATCAATCAGGTTTATATCTTTTATCGCGGAACCATGAGTGATTTAAACTTCAGCCCAGGCATAGAATCTCTGGAGGTTGACTTATTTAGCGAACAAAACATTCCCTGGCATAAGTTAGCTTTTCCCGTTATTGAGCTCGCCTTACATTATCATTTTGAAGACCTTAAGAGGCAGATCAACACAGTCCGAACAGGCACCATAGAGCGCCCCTGGAAAAGCCCAAGATAGTGACGAACCTCAACCCAAATCAGTAGTGGCCTGACAACAGCACCCCATCAACCCCTTGACCGGTTAAACAAGCACATCTGCAAGCTGCCAAACATCGTAGGCGGGCTCTTCGTAGGGGTGGGAGACAAGCAAAGCCCTTATCGCCTCCTGAAGCAGTTCATCTGCACACACCATTTCGACCCGATACTCTTCAACCTGCGCCATCTCTCCCAGACACCCGACAAAAGGTGAGCTTCCGTCCATTGGCCGAAACTGCCCCTCACCCAGCACCTGCCACGAACAATGCTCGTAGTTGCCTATACGCCCTGCACCGGCATCAAATACCGCTTGCTTAACCACATCTACATGACTCACGGGAACAAAGAAAACCAACTTATGCATAACGACTCCTATTACTACGACAAACCTAACTCTGGATCTTTATTTTAGGACTGGATAACTAACTTATGCAGAGGAGACAGCAAATAATGGGTAGGGAGAAAGACTATGCACCCGTTAACAGCAACCTCCTCGCCAGCTGCGATTTCGACCACTCAGGATTTATCGCTACCACGACTAACCCCACGACAGAAATTTTTTGTCCTAGATCAATCCAATGGTAATTTCAAGCATTCGCACAAACCTGAGCACTTATTTATTGCTTCCCCCTCCGATATAATTGATAATCATTATCATTTGTATCATCCTATGGATTATGGACGTGTTTTTTAATCAACTACAAACAGGGGATCATGCCCGGGTCAGCGGATTTAAGGATGTTCCTGAATCATACCGGAACAGACTCATGAGCCTAGGATTAACACCGGGAACAACTTTTCTGGTACAGCATCGTGCCCCATTGGGTGATCCCGTAGCCATTCTTGTTAGAGGGTTCCGCCTGAGCTTAAGAAGCCATGAGGCCAAGGGAATGTTGGTGGATCGTCTATGAACCAAGAATTCACCATTGCTCTGGTTGGCAACCCTAACTGTGGAAAAACCACACTATTCAACGCACTAACAGGTACCCACCAAAAAGTGGGCAACTGGTCTGGCGTCACTGTTGAGCAAAAAACAGGACAATTCAAGCATGCTGATGCCACTTTTCAGGTAGTAGACCTGCCTGGCACCTACTCCTTACATGTTTCCTGTGAAGATGATTCACTCGACCAACAGATCGCTCAACGGTTTGTACTGGAAGACTCTGCCGACCTAATTATTAACATTATTGACGCCTCTAGTCTGGAGCGTGGTCTTTACCTCACTACACAGTTGATGGATGCGGGCGTGCCACTTGTCGTAGCACTTAACATGATGGATGTAGCCGATCAAAACGGCATTCACATTGACCCCTATGAGCTTTCAGAGAAAATTGGCTTTCCGGTAATATCACTGGTAGCTAGCCGCAGTGAAGGCATTGGCACCCTGATAGATGTGGCCAGCAATTACCTTCACAAACAAAACTTCAAACCACATCCAGTTACCGTTTCTGAACCCCTAGAAAAAACCGCCAAAACACTCCTTTCGTTAATGGCACAGAACGATGCCGACCCTTCCAGGCTGGAGGCAACAGCAATACTGGAAAGAGATGCCGCGATACTTAGCCAATTTCCAGATAACCTGCAGCGCCAAATGCTGGCCGAAGTCGACACACTAGAAGAGCAGTTATCAAGTAGTGCAGCAGATACACTCATTACAGACCGATACCAGTGGATTAACAAAATCACAGCTGGTGCTGTCCACTATGACACCCAAACAAAACGGTCAATTTCTGACTACCTCGATGCCATTCTATTAAACCGGGTTTTGGCATTCCCCGCATTTCTCGGTGTGATGTACCTCATGTTCATGGTAACCATCAATTTTGGTGGTGCTTTTATCGACTTCTTCGATATTGCTGCGGGGGCAATATTTGTAGAACTGCCACGACAATTTCTGACAGCTCTCCACCTGCCCGAATGGCTAGTAGCTTTGGTTGCAGATGGTGCCGGAGGTGGCATCCAACTGGTAGCAAGTTTCTTACCTGTAATAGGCACGCTGTTTCTCTTTCAAACCTTCCTGGAAGACTCGGGCTACATGGCTCGTGCGGCATTCATTCTCGACCGTTTAATGCGTAGCATTGGCCTACCCGGTAAATCTTTCGTGCCACTGGTGGTGGGTTTTGGCTGCAATGTCCCCTCGGTGATGGCCAGCCGAGCACTAGACACCCATCAAGATCGTCTGCTGACGACCTTGATGGCACCGTTTATGTCTTGCGGTGCAAGGCTAACGGTCTACATCCTATTTGCCAGCGCCTTCTTCACCCAAAATGGCCAGAATGTAGTATTTGGCCTGTATGTTATTGGAATTGCGCTCGCCGTTTTAACTGGTGTTCTGGTTCGCCGAAAAATGCTAAGCCGCGACATCACGCCATTTATTATGGAGCTACCCAATTACCACGTTCCTACTGCCAAAGGCCTGATAATCCATAGCTGGCAGCGACTACGCGGCTTCTTACTAAGGGCAGGGAAAGCTATCGTCATCGTTGTAATAGCGTTGAACTTTGTTAATTCTATCGGCACCGACGGCAGCTTTAATAATCAAAATACCGAAAAATCACTGCTCTCTGCCATTGGCAAAACCATTACCCCCCTATTAGAACCACTGGGAGTCAAAGAGGACAACTGGCCTGCCACAGTGGGCATTTTCAGCGGTATTTTTGCTAAAGAGGTCGTGGTTGGTACACTGGATGCGCTCTATTCAGATATGGCACGCAGTGCCACTAAACTATCAGCTGCTGAACCGGTCTCTATCCTCGCAATGCTCTCTGAAGCAGTGAGCACAATTCCTGAAAATCTTGCTGAAGTTAACAATATGTGGGGCGATCCCCTAGGACTCGGTGTTGGAGACTTGACTAACCAGCAAGCATCCGCCGATACACAGGAAGTAAAACTTTCGACCATCACCCTGATGCAGCAACTATTTGATGGGCAGCTAGGGGCTTTCTGCTACATTTTGTTTATTTTGCTCTACATGCCCTGTGTCGCGACTCTCGGTGCCATATACAAAGAAGCGGGGGGAGCGTGGGCATTCTTTTCTGCCACCTGGAATACATTGCTAGCCTATGCCGTAGCCGTCATCGTTTACCAACTCGGCACGCTGCCCGCACATCCACAGCAATCCATGATTTGGTCTGGCCTGATGTTATTTATTATGTTGGTAGGGTATTTACTACTTATGGAATTTGGTAAGAGGCAGGCTCGCAACGAGAACCTTATACCGGTCGTTAATCTGCACTGAAAGCCATATTACGAACACGGCCTCGAATGAGGCCGCTCGTTAAGGAACTATTTAACTGCCTGAAAACTCTTCCACGGCTCTGAGTAGCTGACGACACGTAATCTGCCCTACTAACTTCCCATCCTGAACTACCGGACAGCGACGATAACCTCGCTTCAGCATATCCTGAGCCACGTCCACAATATCGGCACTTGGTGACACAGCGAAAACATCGGTACTCATAAACGCTTTGGCTGGACCTACACTGGTCTCTTCATTGTACATGGCCGTTAGAATAGCCTTTAGACAATCCATCTCGGATAGAACGCCCAACAGGTGGTTTTCATCATCCACCACGCAGACACCCGAAATTTTGTACTCCAGAATCGATTTAATGGCATCAAAAAGATCCGCATCAGCCTTTACCTTAACTGGATTTTTGAGCATGTAATCTTTGAGCTCTACTGACTGCAACATAATTAGGCCTTTTTATTTTTTACTTGCTTCCAGAATACAAAACTTTGAAATATCCGCAAGCAAAAATAGTTAGAAAAGTTCACCGATATACGCCATCAACGACTGAGGTAAAACCCCCAGCCAGACAACCAGTATGACCAGCGATAAAGCTACGGTCTCACCCAACCAGGGTATAACCTCCACTCTCGTTGCATTATCTTCCTGTAGCGTCATCACATAAATTACTCGTAGGTAGTAGTAGATACCGATGGCACTCCCTACCACTAATGCCCCTAATAATATCCAGAGCGCACCCTCGATACCCGAAGCAAATACATATAACTTCCCGATAAAACCTGCCGTTAGCGGAATTCCGGCCAATGACAGCAATGCCAGCGTTAACAGCGCAGCCAGTAAGGGACGACGCCAAAACAACCCAGTCAGGTCTGATACCCATTGCCGTTCATCTTCTCCATCGCTAGACAACACACTAATCACAGCAAAGGCTGCCAGCGTCGTCACCACATACGCCACCACATAATAACTTGCGGCCTCAACAGCAAAATCGCTGCCACCCAATACCCCGCCAGCCACCAGTGTTATCAGAAGATAACCAAAGTGAGCAATGGAAGAATAAGACAGCAGTCTTTTTACATTCTGTTGCTGCAAAGCAAGTAGATTGCCCACCAGCATCGAAGCCACCGCCAAGACACTCAAGGCAATAAGAAGCGTATTGAACTGATGTAATTGAGCCTCCAGAAATAAACGCAGCAGCGCAGCAAAAATGGCGCCCTTGGATACTGTTGCCAAAAATCCTGTTACAGGCAACGGAGCACCTTGATAGACGTCTGGAGTCCACATATGGAATGGCACCACCGACAACTTGAAACCAACACCAGTCAGCACCAACGCAGTGCCCGCAAGAACCAGTACTTGGTTATCCGGCACAGCAACTAGACTCTCACCTATTCCTACGAATGAAAGACTGCCAAGGGCTGCATAGAGCAAGGCAAAACCAAACAGCAACACGGCGGAAGCACAACCGGATAACACCAGATATTTAATGGCTGCCTCTAACGGTAATTTACCTTTGTCAGGGTAAGAGATCATCGCGTAAAGCGAAACGCCCAGCAGCTCCATACCCAGCAGTAACGACACCACATGATTAGCAAAGGACAACACCAAAGCACCCAGTGTGGCTAATAATAGCAACAGGTAAAACTCTTCATTTCTCCCACTGCGATAGCGCAAATATTCCCACGATAACAAGGTGCTCGCCAGTGAAACACCCAATAGCAAGACCGTGAAAAACATACCGTAGCGGTCGACGCTTAAAAGCGACATAGTTTGCTCACCCACAGCCGTTGCCAAGGGTATGGACAATAGCGTCAACAGTAACCCTGCCACGGTCAGCCCAGCCGTTAATCCATGGGACCGTTTGAACGCAAGCACCAGCATCAAAAAAACGATGACCAATGTCAGTACAATTAACGGCAATATCGATTGCAACTCGATCAGGCTAATGGCGGTACTCATTGAATGTCCCCCACAACCTGCGTATTACCCGAGTTTCCAGAGACCTCAACAACTGAACCCACAAATGCCGTCAAACTGTCCAACGCAGGTTGAGCCGTATCAAGCACAGGCTGAGGATAGAGGCCTAACCACACCAGACCAACAATCATCACCGCCATAGTCAGCATTTCCCGGACACCATAATCTGGTAACCGTAGGACTTCATTGGGCCTACCCTGAAAGGCACGCTGCATCATGATCAGCGAATAAATCGCCGCAACAATTAAACCCAAAGTCGACACCGCTGCGACCCAGGGGGCCACCTTAAACAGCCCCGCCAACACCATAAATTCTGCAACAAAATTACCCAGCCCGGGCAATCCAACAGAAGCCAACATGAAAAACATGGCCATAGCACCCATGCGAGGCATGTTTTGCCAGAGCCCACCCATTTTTGACATGTCTCGTGTGTGAAGACGCTCCTGCAAAGATCCGGCAATCATAAACAGTGCCGCCGTGCTCAAACCATGAGCCACCATCTGCATAACAGCACCTTGTAACGCCAAGGCATTCCAGGCAAACACCCCCAACAATACAAACCCCATATGACTGACACTGCTATAGGCTACCAAGCGTTTGAAATCATCCTGGCCAAAGGCTAGGACAGCACCATAAATAACACCTACTGCTCCCAGAGCTAAAGCTATTGGAGAAAAAGCCATGGCCTCTTGGGGAAACAATGGCACGACAAAACGGATGAGCCCGTAGGCACCTGTTTTCAGCAAAATACCGGCAAGAATAACGCTACCTGCAGTGGGTGCCTGGGTGTGAGCATCAGGCAGCCAAGTATGCACGGGAAAGCCAGGCAACTTGACCAGAAAAGCAACGAAGAAGCCCAGCATCAATATGTATGCCATGTCGCCACTGACCCCGTGACCCAGCAGCTCAAAATAGCTGAACGTATACTCACCGGTGCTACGTTGATTCAGCAGCACTAATGCCAAGATGGCGAACAACATCATCAGCCCGCTAACTTGGGTGAAAATGAAGAACTTCATGGATGCATAGCTACGACCTTCATGCCCCCAAATGGCGATAATCAGATACATGGGAATCAGCATCACTTCCCAGAACAGGAAGAATAGAAAAAGATCCAGAGCCAAAAACACCCCAAGCACGCCGGCCAATGTCCAGAGTAAATTGGCTTCAAAAAACCCCATACGCTGTTTAATGTCGGTCCAGGAAGCGCTTACCGAGATGGCACCCAACACCAGAGTTAGGATAACCATCAGTAAACTCAATCCGTCCATGGCCAGCTCAAAACTAATGCCAAAACGTGGAATCCACTCCGCTTTGTAATGAAGCAGCCAAGTAGTTGCCTCAGATGGATTCGGCACAACCGTAATTTTGTCCCAGGAGAAATCAGTAGCAACGATCAAATAGCCCAGATCAAAAAGGATGATGAGCAAGGCAACCCAGCGTGGTAACCCCGCGTGTTGTCGTTCAGACAACCAGGCAATGACACCGCCGAGCAGTAATATCAAGATGAGATTGACCAAGATCATTTGATCACCCCCTGCAACAAGGCAATGACCAATATCAGACCAAACACCATACTGGTGGCATACCAGCGCAACCGACCCGTTTGTGTATGGCTAAGCGCCATGAATAAAAACTGGGTAAAACTAACAATGGTGTTGTAGATGTCATCCACACATTCCCGCTTCAAAATTAAAGCCAGGAATTTATAGGGGCGCACCCATAACTTATCGTAGAGCCAGTCTATGGCCCAACCACTGAACCAGAATTTTTTCAGCCATTGCCCCCCCGATGAGTTCACCAATCCCTCAACATTTAACTGTCCACCCAAGAAGATGAGGTAGGCGATAGCCAGGCCGACAAGGGGAATGGCAATGGATATGCCTTCGACAAGATGACTGGGATGATGATCACCTGTTGCCGGAAATACAGATGACAGAGGAAGAGCAAACCAACCGCCAACAATAGACAGCGCACAAAGCACCGACAGCGGCAGCGCCATACGAACTCCGGGCAACTTATTCGGTTCCATTTTTGCTTCACCAAAGAACACGACAAACACCAATCTAAAACTATAAATTGCTGTTAGCAGAGCTCCAAGCAGGCCTCCTGCCCACAACCAGGGCCCAGCACCAGGCAGCTCGTAAGCCCGCAACAGGATCATGTCCTTACTGAAAAATCCCGAGGTAAATGGAAGTGCGGCCAATGCTGCAGAGCCAATGAGGAAACTCCAGAACACCACCGGCAAGCGAGTACGCAAACCACCCATATTGAAGATATTATGCTCATGATGCAGACAGTGAATTACTGCGCCCGCGGCCAGGAACAACAAGGCTTTGAAAAAGGCATGTGTCACTAAATGGAAAACCCCCGCGGCCCAGGCTCCCACGCCCAACGCCAAAAACATATAGCCAATCTGACTTATCGTGGAATACGCCAGAATCCTTTTGATGTCATGTTGATTTAGCGCTGTGAAGGCTGCCATTAAAGACGTAATCAACCCAACAAAAGCCACCACCAACATCGCCAAGGGGGCAAGCAAAAACAATTCATGGGTTCGCGCAATCAGATACACACCCGCTGTGACCATTGTCGCGGCATGAATCAAGGCACTGACCGGCGTGGGGCCGGCCATGGCATCTGGAAGCCAAGTATGTAATGGCAACTGGGCGGATTTGCCCACGGCACCTCCGAGCAACAATAAGCAGGCAATAAGGGGGAGCGTATCACCTACCTGCCACTGACTTTTCGCAGCCTCTGTCAGGGGTTGTATATCCAGTGTTCCCAATTCAGTAAGTAGTAAAAACAGCCCCACAGCCATTGCGGCATCACCGATGCGGGTTACTACAAATGCTTTTCTGGCTGCCGCACCATTTGCCGGATCTTGATACCAGAATCCAATCAACAAATAGCTACAGGCACCCACACCTTCCCAGCCGAGATACAACAGCAACAGGTTATCCGCCATCACCAATATCAGCATGGCAAATACAAACATGTTCAGGTAAGCGAAGTAACGACTAAAACTGACGTCATCTTCCATAAACTCGGTGGAAAACAAATGAATCAAAAAACCAACGCCGGTAATTACGGACATCATGACCAATGTCAGCCCATCCAGGTAAAAAGCGACATCGGGAGAAAAGTCTCCAACTCGCATCCAGGTCCACAGAACTTGGTGATGCGGTTGGCCTGATTCCATAAAAGTTAACCCGACGAATACGGTGACCACTGCAGCCAACCCTACTGAGCCTGCACCAAGAATCGCTACAACTCGTCTGGGCATTTTGCCTAAGGTCACCATTAATAAAATTGAGCTTGCCAAAGGGAACAAAGGGATGAGAGGAAGCAGTTTCAACATGGGATCATCCTCTCATCCTGTTGGCATCGTCCATATCCAGGCTTTTAAAACGACGCTGGATCTGAAGCACCAAACCCAAACCAACAGCCACTTCGGCCGCCGCTACAGCAAGAATCAACATAAAGACGATTTGGCCATCGGCTTGTCCCCAGCGAGCACCGGCAGCCACAAATGCCACGGCGGACGAATTAAGCATGACCTCGAGAGAGACAAGGATAAAAATGATATTCCGTCGCATCATCAACCCTAATAATCCGCAAATAAACAACAGTGCAGACAACAACAGAACATGGTCGAGCGGAATACTGACGCCATCCATTACAGCACCCCTCCTTGGCTGACCTGGTTTCCTTTGTCCCCACTCGCTTTACTTTCTCTACCTTCTTCAAGGTATCGACGACCAAGGTGGTAAGCACCCACCAACCCAGACAAAAGCAACATAGAGGCAATTTCAACGGCGAGAACATAGGGTCCAAACAGCGTCAGGCCGACTTGTTTAGCAGTAACTAGTCCCTGTGTAGTTGCAGGCTCACTTTGCGAAAGCACCAAAACGAGTTCAACCAACAACACCAGCGCAAAAATAACAGGAACTATCCAGACCTGAGGCTTTAGTAACTGCTTCTCGCGGCGGTCTCCCTTCTCACCGAGATTTAGCATCATGATGACGAAGATGAACAACACCATAATGGCTCCTGCATAAATCACTACTTCCAGGGCAGCAGCAAATGGAGCACCTATCAGATAGAAAATCACGGCGACAGCCAACAGAGACAGAATCAGATAGATCAATGCATGGGTAGCATTGGCACGGGTTAGCGCCAAAATAGTTGATACCAACGCAATGGTCGATGCCATGTAAAACAGGACCAGTTCTAACATCTCGCCCTCCCGAAAAAGATAGACCTCATGGCAACAGGCTCCTGACATCGATAGGCTCTGCCTCGTTCTCTGCCTCACCTTTGTCTTTCCAGTCCGTCTGCATGCCGGATACACGGTAAAAGTTATAGCCGTGGTATTTACCCGTACCACTAATTAATAAATGTTCCTTTTCATACACCATGTTTTGGCGATCGTATTCACACATCTCAAAATCTGGTGTTAGCTGAATGGCGTAAGTCGGACAGGCTTCTTCGCACATTCCACACATAATGCAGCGCGAAAAATTAATACGGAAAAACTCCGGATACCAACTGCCATCATCACGATTACCCTTTTGTAACGCGATGCAATCTACCGGACAGGCCACTGCACACAGATTACATGCCACACAGCGCTCTTCACCATCGGGATCACGGGTAAGCACTATTCGGCCTCTATAACGAGGGGCCAGATAGGGTTTTTCTTCAGGGTATTGCACCGTTTCAGCTTTGGTAAAGGTGTGCTTCAACACTCGCCACATGGTGCGTAGCTGGCTAATCATGCTGCACCTCCGCCAGTCAGCCAAAGTGCAACGGCACCAGTAAAGACCAAATTAACCAGCGTCAGCGGCAGCATGACCTTCCAACCCAAAGACATGAGTTGGTCATATCGAGGCCTGGGGATGGCAGCGCGCAACAGCACAAAGAAGCAAATCACAACAAAGGTTTTCAAGGCAAACCACACAATCGGTGGAAGCCAGGGCCCGAGCCAGCCGCCAAAGAACAGCGTCACGATCATGCTGGAAATTAAGATCAATCCCAGATATTCGCCCAGCATGAACATGGCGAACTTCATGCCACCATATTCAGTATGAAAACCCGCTGTGAGTTCGTGTTCAGCTTCCGGCAAATCAAAGGGCAAGCGATGACTTTCCGCGATACCAGCAATGGTGAAAACAAACAGCCCTAAAAACTGTGAAATGCAGTACCAACCATCAGACTGAGATTCAACAATTACTCGAAGATTAAAGCTACCAGAGAGCATAACTACTCCCATCAGCGCCAACCCCATAAACACTTCGTAGCTGACCATTTGGGCGGCTGAACGCAGCCCGCCTAACAAGGCATATTTATTATTGGAAGCCAGTCCTCCGAGTAAAACGCTGTATACCGCCAGTGACGTCATACCAAGAAAGAACAGCAAGCCGATGTTCATATCGATAATTTGCAGCCCTGGACCAAATGGCACCACCGCAAAGCCCAGCATCATCGCCATCACAATGGCTGTGGGCGCGAAGATAAACACAACTTTGTCCGCAAAAGGGGGCACCCAATCATCCTTGGTCAGCAGCTTCAACATATCGGCCGCCACCTGCAAGATACCAAAGGGTCCCAATCGGTTAGGCCCATAACGATCCTGCCAGACACCCAGTAAGCGACGCTCCCACCAGGTCATCACTGCTGCACCGCCCACCGCACCTAGCAGTACCATCAAAGCGAACAGAATGATCATGCCATCAGACATAAGACACCCCACTTTCTCCTCGAGTATCAGGACGGGGAGCATTTGGATTATCCGTGGCGATTAGCTGAGGCTTGTGACGCTGCCAGTTTTCAGCTTTCCGTAGCGATACCGTGGAACCGATACCGCTAACCAAAGACTCGGTTCCCGGCATTCCCATAGTAAAACCTACACAGCCCTCGGCCATCGAATCGTCAATTAGGACTTCCAAAACAGCTTCATTCGCACCAATCACCACAACGATGCCGTCGCCATCCGTTACCTGAAGATTGCTTGCATCTTCTGAACGTACGACCAGTTGTGCATCTCCTGACAGTTCAGCAATTGCCGGAGCCTGACTGCTCAATTCATCACTACCAAATACCCGGTACACAGGCACCAGTAATAAATCGGTATTTGAAGAAGGGTGGAAGGCATCAGGCACTGAGAGGGCTTCTATTTTGGCCCCCTCGCCGGGATTAATTAATCGTATACCCGATGACCCACCCCTAATCTCGCCACCGGCCTCATCTTGAAATTTCTGTATGGACTGATTGGAATTCCAACCTGGAGACCAACTATAAGACATCAATGAACTCGGCTGCCCCACACCTAGCCCCTCCATACTGAACGACAAGGGACTCTCATCATCCACCGGTTGCTTGGGTTCATGAACAGACACATCGGCACGAATGGCCGTGCGACCACTATAACGTGCGGGTTGTCGCGGTATTTTCAGTCCATGATTACGGAACTGGTGACTCGGTGCTGCAGCGGTGATACCAGACAATGCAGGAATTTCCTCCGCACAGGCCTGCTCCACCTGATCAAAATGTGCCAATTGATCAAACCCGGACAATCCAAGTACCTGCCCGAGTTCAGACAACCACTGCCAGCTGGCCAGCCGATCGTCTTCTGCCACAAATACTGGGTAGTAACGCTGTGCTCGCCCTTCACTGCTAACAAAGGTTCCTTCTGATTCGGCAAACGTTGCGGCGGGCATTGCCAGGTATGATGCTGACAACGTGGCATTATCCAGAGAGTCGAGCACCACCAGTTGCTTGATATTTCCTAGTAGCCGGTCAACATCTTCAGCTGGTGCACGTCGATAAAGATCATTTTCCAAAACGATAAGAGTATCAATATCACCCTGAGCGGCACTCTCTGCCAGCACGTTAAAGCCCAAACCCTTTCCGTCATCCAACAGGGTGACACCCATGCTGTTGCACTCGGGGACGCTCAAACTCAACAGGGTATTTTTTTCTTCAGACAACAGTGCTTCGGCTACAGCCACAGCGCTCTCAATAACCGCTGAGTTCATAAGGCTGGTACCAGAAACAATTAACGGGTTTTTTGCGGCTTTTAATGCCGAAGCAATAGTCTCAGCCAAAGTGGCCAGATGACCTAAACCAGATAGATGACTGCCGGATATTTCTGCTGCAACAGCAAAACCCAGCCTCGCAATATCATCCGGGGCCAGAGACACACTTGCCGCCGTAATATCCGCAAGTCGGCTTTCATGGACACCGGCAATAAACACTGGGCTATATTGATTCTGAGCCAAATTTCTAATTGCGGCATCCATCCAAGGTTCCAGCCGCATATCCTCTGCCATCTGCTTCGCTTTATTTCGGGCAGACTGACGCAGGGCTAATGCCAAACGGGGAGCTGTATTGCTTACATCTTCACCGAGTATCAGTACAGCATCAGCCGATTCGATTTGATGGATAGAAGGACTGACTGCACGTGTTGTAGATAGGGACTCGGCAACCTGTTGAACCAAAGTCTGCTCCACATTACTCATGCCGGAACAAAAGTGACTATCTCCAACAAAGCGACGTAACAGGTAATTGGCCTCCACCGATGCGCGGGGAGAACCAATCCCGGCAACGGCGCCCTTTTGGCACAGGCTCGCCACTTGGCTCAACGCTTCGTCCGCCTTAATAGCCTGATAACTGCCATCATCCTGTCGAACCCCGGCAAAATTAAGCCGAGATTCACTATTGACGAAAGCAGCACCAAAGCGTCCACGATCACATAAAAAATAGCCATTTACCTGTTGGTTATAGCGATTTTGAATGCGCTTTAACCTACCATAACGCTCACCCGGGGAGGTATTACAACCAACGGCACAGCCAGCACAGATAGAGGGCGCTGATTGAAGATCCCACTTGCGACTGTAATCGTTGACCAGAGGCTTATCGGTAAACACACCGGTGGGGCAAACCTCGACTAAATTTCCGGCAAACTCACTTTTCAGTACCCCGTCCTGATGACGACCAAAATAAACGTGGTCGTGGGATGCCAGTGCTGCCAAATCCGTACCACCGGCATAATCCCGATAAAAACGCACACAGCGATAACAGCTAATACAGCGGTTCATTTCGTGATTAATCAGCGGGCCTAAGTATTGGTTGCGATGGGTATTCTTTAAGCCACGATAATGACGATCGCGGTGCCCGACCATTACCGTCATATCCTGCAAGTGACACTCGCCACCTTCTGCACAAACGGGGCAATCGTGAGGATGATTCAACATCAATGATTCAATCACCGACTCTCTGAATTCGCTGGCGGCATCCCCCTTGAGTGATAACCTTGCACCATCGGTTACTGGAGTCATGCAGCCCATCACAATACGACCACGGGTATCCTCTTCATTTTGATACTGCACCATGGCACATTGACGACAGGAGCCAATAGACCCCATGGATGGGTGCCAGCAGAAATAGGGTAAATCCAGACCCAGGTTGAGACAGGCCTCTAAAAGGTTTTTACCTTCCTCCACGTCGTAGGCTTGTCCATCAATATAGATAGTGGGCATTAAACTCGCTCCCCTTGGGCATAGGGGCAACACCCTTGCTCGACATGCGCTTCAAAGTCACTCTGAAAATATTTAAGTGCACTCTGTAGTGGTTCCATTGCACCCGGCGCCAAGGCACAGTGGGTGTTTCCTATAGCACCAATGTATTTGATCTGGCGCACCAGGGTTTCTAAATCTTCTTTGCGTCCACGACCGGCTTCAATGTCTTCCAGAACTTGCCGTGTCCAGGGAAGACCCTCTCGACAAGGGGTACAGAAACCACAGGATTCATGGGCGAAGAAGCGAAGCAGGTTTAGCACCATACCCACAGGGCAGGTTTTATCATCCAGGATAATCATGGTCCCAGTGCCCATACGACTACCTGCTGCACCGATTGATCCGTAGTCCATGGGTAAATCCAGGTGCTCTTCCACCAAAAAATCTGTCGAACCACCACCAGGCAAAAACCCTTTGAGCTTTCTACCGTCGGCCATACCTCCAGCATGCTTTTCAAGAATTTCTCGAATTGGTGTACCCATTGGCAATTCCCAACACCCGGGGTTTTTCACATGACCACTGGCACCAAACATTTTGGTACCGCTGTCTTCACCAAGACCCAATGATTGAAACCACTCGGACCCTTTGTCGATGATATGTGAGATATTGCAGAGGGTTTCGACGTTATTGACGATGGTAGGCCGGCCCCACAACCCACTCACCTGGGGAAAAGGCGGTTTGGCTCTCGGGTTGGCACGCTTCCCTTCTAATGCATTAATCAGTGCGGTTTCCTCACCGCAGATATATCGTCCGGCACTGGTATGCACATGCATTTCGAGGTTGTAACCACTGCCTAAAATATTGTTACCCAAATAGCCTTTTTTATAACAATCGGCCAAGGCCTGCTCGAGGCGCTCAATGGCCGCCAGATATTCACCACGAATAAAGATATAAGATCGATCAGCCTGAATGGTGTAAGCCGCCAGTATCATGCCTTCGATCAGCTGATGAGGATCACACTCCATCAACAACCTGTCTTTAAACGTTCCCGGCTCCATTTCATCGGCATTGCACACCAGGTATTTGTGCCCGGGACTACATTTTTCACCCATCGGAACAAAGCTCCACTTCATCCCGGTAGGAAATCCTGCACCTCCTCGACCACGAAGGTTTGATGCTTTAATCACCTCTAAACAGTCGTTGGGTGACATTCCTGACATAACTTTATGAAGGGCTTTATACCCCCCATTGGCTTCATAACCCACCATATCTGTTGGAATTAGATCTGGGCCAATATTCCGAGTGAGCACTTTTTCCCTTAGTGAATTTTCCATTAAGAGTCCTCCCCATCACTCGATTTACCCGTGAAGATCTGATCAATTTTTTCATTATCCAGATGTGTATATAGATCATCGCCTACCATCATCACGGGTGCCTTATCACAGGCCCCCAGACAGGGTACGGGTATTAAGGTGTATTGGTTATCCGCCGTCGTTTCGCCGTAATCCACACCGAGTTTTTCGGTAATTTTTTGTTTTACCCCATCACAACCACAAATCCAGCAACTCACGCTGTCGCAAAACAGCACCACTTTTTTACCCACGGGCTTCCGATATATTAGGTTGTAGAAAGTCGCGACACCCTCAAGGGTTTCAGGGGACATTTCCAAATAACGAGCAATCGCTATCAACGACTCGTCAGAAATCCACCCTCTATGACGCTGAACAATTTTCAAGGCATCAATGGCAGCACCCGACTTTTGTGGCATATGTGTCAGCTCTGCATCTATCTGCCGGGTTTCTTCCTCAGATAGCGCTATATCAGACTGAATTAGCTGCCGTTCGCTCATCGGTCTACATCCGCCATAACAAAATCAATACTGGCAACAATTGCAATCAAATCAGCGATCATCAGACCACGGCTAATCAGCGGTATTTGCTGTAAGTGAGGGAACGAAGGCGTTCTGATTCTTGTTCTGTAAGACATGGTGCCGCCATCACTCACCAAGTGATAACTGTTGTGGCCTTTTGTCGCCTCGATTAATTGAGTCGCCTCGCCCGCAGGCACTACGGGACCCCAACTGACATTGAGAAAATGATGAATCAGTGTCTCAATATCTTGCATGGTCCGCTCTTTGGGCGGAGGGGTGGTTAAGCGGTGGTCGCTTTTATAGGGGCCTTCGGGCATGTTATCCAGGCACTGCCGTATGATCCGTAGGCTTTGACGAATCTCTTCAATTCGCACTGCTGCACGATCATAACAATCACCGTTGTTACCCACAGGAACTTCAAAATCAAACTGGTCATAGCCACCGTAAGGGCGATCTCTACGCAGATCCCAATCCATTCCTGTAGCTCTGAGTCCCGGCCCGGTAATACCCCAATCAATAGCTTCTTGCTGGGTATAACGACCAATTCCCTTGGCACGCTTATGCAGAATTTTGTTCTGCATCGCCATTTTGTCGTAGTGATCCAGCCGAGCAGGCATGGCATCGATAAAGTCTCTAACCATTTTCTCCCAACCAATGGGCAGATCCTGAGCCACGCCGCCAATCCTGAACCAGGCGGGGTGCATCCGACCACCGGTGACCGCTTCAACAATACCAAACAGTCGTTCTCTATCGGCAAACATATAAAACACTGGCGACATCTGGCCAACGTCTTGAACAAAGGTTCCGTAAAACACCAGATGACTCGAGATACGGAACAATTCGGCCATCATGATTCGGATCACTTTGGCGCGATCTGGCACCTGAATATCTGCCAATTTTTCGACGGACATCACATAGGCGAGGTTGTTCATCACCCCGCCCAGATAATCGATACGATCGGTATAGGGGATGTAACTATGCCAAGTCTGGCGCTCTCCCATTTTTTCTGCGCCACGATGGTGATAACCAATATCGGGAACAGCATCTACAACAATTTCACCATCCAGCTGCAACGCTATTCGAAACACCCCGTGTACACTGGGATGGTTAGGGCCCAAGTTAAGGAACATAAACTCAGTGTCATCTGTTTTACGCGCCATACCCCACTGCTCAGGACGAAACCTTAACGCTTCCTGCTCAACATCCTGTTTATGTTGATCAAGGCTGAAAGGCTCCATTTCTGTAGCCCTGGCAGGGTGATCTTTACGTAGTGGATGTCCCTCCCAGGTAGGCGGCATCAGTATTCGATACAAGTTGGGATGACCACTGAAGTCGATACCAAACATGTCCCATACTTCACGTTCATACCAATTGGCATTGGGCCAAATATCAACAATGGTCGGCACCTGAATATCTGGCTCAACCAAAGCAACTTTGATTCGAACATCTTCGTTGCGAGCAAACGACAACAGATGGTAGACCACCGTGAAATCGGATAAAGGCTGATCGCTACGATTTACCCTCAATCGCTCATCGATGCCAAACAGGTCATGGAGCATGGGGTATTTAGGTTTTAAGTATCGGAGAACATACTGAAGTTTGGTTTTATCCACCCAAAGCGTGGCAATGCCATCTGCACAACACTGAACCTTAAAGCAACTCTCACCGAACCGCTCATAGAGCTCGGCGATAATACCTGTTGCTTTCAGGGTTTCAGTAGCTTGCATGAATATTCCCCAGTTATTTTTTGTTTCTTTCGACAATCCCTCTAAATGTCTTTGGGATCTCGCAACTCAGTTGTTTTCATTCGCTCTTCTGTTAATAAATCCCGCTGACTAATGGGTGCTGGTTTTACCACTGTCTGATCACCCACAGTCCAACTTAAAGGCCGACGCTCTTTACCGACGGCCTCTTGCAGCATTACCAAGCCTTGCATCAAGGCCTCTGGTCGTGGGGGACAACCGGGCACGTATACATCCACAGGAATAAATTTATCCACCCCCTGAACCACTGAATAGATATCGTACATCCCACCGGAGTTGGCACAGGAGCCCATGGAAATAATCCAGCGAGGCTCCAACAACTGTTCATAGAGGCGCTGAACAACCGGGGCCATTTTTAGAAAACATGTACCGGATATGACCATCAAGTCAGCCTGCCTGGGCGTTGCACGAATAACCTCTGAGCCAAACCGGGCAATGTCATGCCGACTGGTAAATGAGGTTGCCATTTCCACATAACAGCAGGACAACCCAAAATTAAATGGCCATAGAGAATGGCCACGCCCCCAGGCAATTAAGTCTTCCAGTTTGGCAAAACAGACATTTCGACGAACATGTTCTTCTATGGGATCGTTACTAATAACCTCGCCACCATTGTTCAAACTATTATTAGCCGTGCTGGCAATAACCTCATCGGGCCGAGTCAGGCTCCACTTCATTTGCTTGCCTCCTCGAGACCAACACGGGTTTTTATGCCCCAATCCAGGGCTCCCGAGCGCCACTCGTAAACCAGCGCTATCGCCAAGATCAGCACAAACACCATAATGGCCAAATAACCCGACCAACCCAGTTCAAAGAAAGCGATGGCCCAAGCAAAAATAAATACGGTTTCAAGATCAAAGATGACAAAGAAAATAGCGATTAGATAAAACTCTACGGAGATACGAACCTGAGAACTGCCAACAGGGACAATACCCGATTCAAAGGTCTCACCGGTAGCGTGATCCATGCGACGCTGCCCAAGCAGCCAGGAAAGACCCAGCATCGTCAACACCAGGGCAACGACCATGCAGAAATAAACGACGAGAGGCCAGAGCTCTCCAGCCTGTGTCACGCCAGCCACTTCATTCATGGACGACACCCGCCAGAGAACCCACACAAAGGAACCTAAAATTCATGTGCGGTAACGCTGAACTCAATATTCGAAGAAGTGGTCTGTATCGATCAGATGGTAGAGACAACGGTTTGGTCTCGCCCGCCTGACCGACAAATAGTACTTTACCCCTACCCAGTCTTGGCATTCGAACTCCGACACTTCGGAGGCCACTCGCTCGGCCATACTGTCCAATAAAACGAGTACTTCGGCCTGACTTTTATAATTATTTAACAAAGGTGAACGTTAAAAACTTTAGAAGTGATATAACAAAAACGCAAACTCTGAGACTGTTTTTATTTCAATCGAGGCAGTTTCAGGCTACTCATAGGCCATTAACTTTTTGCACAAAAACTTCATAGCCCTTTGTTATAACGAGTGCTTTTTTTATACAGGGAGTTATGTTTTCTAAATAATAAATATTACCCGTACGGTATCTCCCCCAAGTAAAATGCGAGGGAGATAAAACAGGCAACATCAGGAAAGCGTTATCAGGGGAAGGCATGCTCAGAAGTGCCAGAGTCTAGTAACTCCAGCACTTCTGACTTTTCAGCGATCAGGTAAATGGGTGGCGTAGCACAATAGTTTCAACTCGATCAGGTCCCGTTGAAACGATATCCACAGGTGTTTTTAAAATCTCTTCTATACGTGAAATATAGGCACGGGCATTATCAGGTAACTCGTCCAAAGATTTTGCACCTACCGTAGACTCGTTCCAGCCCGGCATCTCTTCATAAACGGGCACCAAGCCTTCGTAGTCATCGGCATGACAGGGAATACCCGCGTCGTTGCCCGCTTCATCAGTATAAGCAATGCAGAGTTTAATAACATCCAGACCATCGAGCACATCCAGCTTGGTCAAACAAATACCAGAAACAGAGTTAATGCGGATGGCCTGTTTAAGTGCCACAGCATCAAACCAGCCACAACGCCTTTCTCGACCAGTGGTCGCACCAAACTCGTGGCCTTTTTCACCGAGATGTTGTCCAACGGCACAAAATAATTCCGTAGGGAATGGGCCGGAACCCACGCGCGTAGTGTAAGCCTTGGTAATACCCAGCACATAGTCGAGATACAAGGGTCCAAATCCACTGCCAGTAGCAGTACCACCAGCCGTCGTATTAGACGAAGTGACAAAAGGGTAAGTACCGTGATCAATATCCAGCAGTGAGCCCTGGGCTCCCTCGAACATGATGTTGTCACCTTTTTCACGAGTGCTATGGAGCAAACTTGTCACGTCTTCAACCATTGGCTCTATTTGGTCTGCCCAGACCATTGCCTTATTCAAGGTATCATCATAATCCACGGCCTCTTCTTTATAGAAAGATGTCAGCATGAAATTATGGTATTCCATCAGCTCTTTGAGTTTGACCGCAAACTTCTCACGATTAAACATATCACCGAGGCGTAGACCTCTTCGAGCCACTTTATCTTCATAGGCTGGACCAATGCCCCGTCCAGTCGTGCCAATTTTGTCCTGGCCACGAGCGCGTTCACGGGCCTGATCCAGGGCAACATGAATGGGCAAAATCAATGGGCAAGCCGGAGAAATTCGCAGTCTCTCACGTACTGGAACGCCCTGCTCCTGAAGTTCTTCCATCTCTTTCAACAAAGCTTCTGGTGATAGCACAACACCATTACCAATAAGACAGGTAACATTGTCTCGAAGAACACCAGAGGGAATTAGATGTAATACTGTTTTCTTCCCATCAATAACCAGTGTATGACCGGCATTGTGACCACCTTGAAATCTAGCCACAACCGATGCCTGATCTGTCAGCAAGTCAACAATTTTACCCTTGCCTTCGTCACCCCATTGGGTGCCAAGCACTACGACATTCTTACCCATCTGCTTTCTCTAACCTGAAACGATTTAAACTGCTTTAACCTGAAACTCACCATCGACCAGTAACAACTGACGATCACAGTGTAGCTCCTCATAATTGGGCTGCTGGCCTGGAAATCCACAAACCACGCGTTCACCACTTTTTCTCAACTCAGCAATTCTTTCTTGTTGAGTCGGATTTTCTTCCTCAAGGGCTGGCGAAAAAATACCAGAAAAGACTTGATTGCCATCACTGGTTAACTGAACCAAAGCCTGCAGGTTCATATTAAAACCTGTCGCAGGGCGAGAGCGGCCAAACGCTTCACCCACATGGTCGTATCGACCACCATTACCAATAGCCTGTCCAACGCCTGGAGCATACGCAGCAAACACCACACCCGTATGGTAGTGATACCCGCGAAGCTCACTCAAATCCAAGTACAACTCGGCTTCTGGACGACTAACTTTAAGTGCATCAACAACCGCCTGCAATTCATCTAATGCAAGCTCCACTTCTGCCGGTGCCTCGGCAAAAATCTTACGAGCGCGGTCAAGAACCGAGGCATCACCAGCCAGCTCTACCAAGGCACGAATCATCGATGCAGTTGCACCATCCTCAATATTTTCTGTTACCCAAACGTCGAGCTCGGGTACGGACTTACGCTGAAGCAAATCGAATAATACGGCTTCCTGATCGACTGTTAATCCAGCTTCCTCAAGTAAGTTTCCATAAACTCCCACGTGCCCCAGATCGAGCTGGGGTTTTTCAAGTCCAGCTAATCTCAGAGTTTCTACCATCAAGCTGATTACTTCAATATCGGCAGACAGCCCAGCCTCACCGTATAG
The DNA here is from genome assembly GCA_041581635.1 of Porticoccus sp. Lineage (GTDB taxonomy): Bacteria > Pseudomonadota > Gammaproteobacteria > Pseudomonadales > Porticoccaceae > Porticoccus. Next base: position 36,397 of record JBFICW010000022.1, read on the forward strand.
CTCAACACCTATTTGAATAGGCGAGCGACTGGCAAGCGGGTGGCGCGGCTTAGTGTAGAGAACGGTACCAGCATAACAAAGACGGCTAGGACCACGTCTTCTTAAACTATGGGCATCCATCCGACTGGTTTGAGGCGTCATATCTGCGCGAATGCCCATCATTCTGCCACTAATCTGATCCGTCACCTTAAAGGTCATCAAATCGAGATCCGAACCCGTACCGCTCAGTAGTGAGTCGGTAAATTCTACCAATGGGGGAATCACGAAATCGTAACCCCAATTGTGATAAAGATCCAAAATCTGGCGGCGCAGGTGTTCTACTTTCAATGCCTGATTGGGCAAAACTTCCTCGACACCATCTGGCAGCAGCCAGCGATCAGCGACAGTCATCACATTTACCTATAGATCCAAATCTACCCATTAATAAAGTACAGAGCACCGGCACCGAGCAACATACTAAGCAAACCCATAATACGCATGCTGCGATCATCAACTTGAGCTAACAATGATGCCATATTCCGCCAACGACTCGGGGCAAGAAACGGCATAACACCTTCCAGCACTAACATCAAACAAAATGCCCGAGCCAAATCTAGCCACATAAGCTGCTTTTTCCCCTTATCGACACGCTATTGACGGTCATAAAAAAACCGGGTTGCCCCGGTTTCGGAATTCTATCACCGTCTCTGTGTAGTTGCTGCAATTTTATGCAACAACCACACAGGTTCAATCTACTTACCTTCTTGACTACCCAAGTAGCGGAAGAAATCACTTTCAGGATCCACTAACATCATGTCGCCCTTATTAGCGAAGGCTTTCTTATAGGCATTCAAACTGCGTACAAAGGCATAGAACTCTGCATCTTTCTGATAAGCACTGGCATAGGTAGCCGTTGCCTGAGCATCGCCCAAACCGCGCGTTTGTTCTGCATCTCGATAGGCATTAGCCACAAGAATTGTTCTCTGCCGATCTGCATCTGCACGAATCTTTTCTGCCTGTTCAGCGCCCTTGGAGCGAAGCTCGCGCGCTTCTTTTTCCCGCTCGGCTTTCATTCGACGGTAAACCTGTTCGCTCACCTCAGGAGGAAGATCAATCCCTTTAACCCGCACGTCCACGACCTCGATACCTAGCGAGTCACGCACGGTCGTATTGAGGTTTTCAGTAAGATGCTTCATCAATTGGTCTCGCTCACCAGAAACCACTTCATGAAGTGTTCTTGCACCAAACTGGTTACGCAACCCATCATTAACTCGACTCGCTAATCGATCATGGGCTACGGCCTCATTACCACCAGTAGCACGATAATAGGTATCCACATCGGCAATTCGCCACTTGGAAAAGGCATCAACAATCAGTCGCTTTTTCTCTATCGTGAAGAAACTGGCAGGCTCCGCATCCAAGGTAAGCACCCGAGCTTCAAATTTTCGAACTTTTTCAGCCAGGGGAATTTTAAAATGCAGACCCGGCTCTATGTTCGTTTCGACAAGGCGACCAAACCGCAATTTAACCGCCTTTTCAGTTTCCTGAATCACATAAAGTGAACTGCTGGCTAGCATTAAAACGATAGCTATTAAAACCAATGATCCTGTAGAACGGTTGGTCATTAGCGAATCCCCCGTGATCTGGCCGTGGCTGTGTTCTCATTACGCAGCTTATTGATAACTTCATCGACTATTTTATTCACATCGACTTCGCGACTCGCAGATGATTGGCTCTTAGCGACGTTTGGCTGAACAAGTTTATCCAGCGGCAGATACAACATATTATTGCCCCCTTCCACATCCACCAAGACCTTTGAACTGTTGCTCATCACCTCTTGAATAGCATCCAGATAAAGGCGCTGACGCGTCACTCCCGGTGCTTTTTGATATTCCGTCAATAATGATTCAAAGCGTTGCGATTCACCTTCTGCCTCTGCAACTACTTTTTCACGGTAAGCATTTGACTCCTCAATCATACGTTGAGCCGTACCTCGAGCCTCCGGGATAATGCCATTTGAATAGGCCTGAGCCTCATTGATCAAGCGCTCCTGATCTTCCCTTGCCTTAATCACATCATCGTAGGCCGCTTTAACTTGAGTAGGAGGCTTAGCTTCCTGAATATTGATTTTTCGAACATGAATACCCGTGCCGTAATTATCGAGATAGGTCTGCAGCCGCAGCTTGACCTCATCACCAATTTTTAAACGGCCAGTAGAAACCACTTCATCCAACTTACTACTACCCACCACATGCCGCAACGCGCTATCCGTTGCCTGACGCAAGCTAACTTCCGGGGTTTTTACATTGAGGACAAAATCTTTCACGTTGCGAATGTTGTACTGAACGGTTAATGGCAACTCAACAATATTTTCATCTTCTGTCAGCATTTGGCCACGGCTAGAATACTGTCGCTCTTCGGTGACCCTCACTGTAGTCACCTTATCTACCAATGGGGGATTCCAATGAAGACCAGCCCCAACTGTGTCCAGGTATTTACCCAAACGCAACACGACCGCCTGTTCCTTCTCATCTACCTGATAGAGGCCCATCATTGCCCACCCCAGAGCAAGCAGAACCAGCACAACACTAACTAAACTGCTGCTCGGGCCACTTGAACCACCTCGTTTGCCTCCCGAGCCGCCAAATATTTTGTCGATGCGTGAACGGAGTTTTTGTAAAGCCTCATCAAGATCTGGTGGCCCATCGCCACCATTTTTACCACCCCAAGGATCTTTGCCGCCGCCAGGTTCATTCCAGGCCATACTATTCTCCACATTCTTTTGCGTTATTCAATGGATGGTGATTGTATCAAGCCATCAGTGAAATACTATTGTTTCGATCGCAATAACTTCTTCTATAACGACAGCCAATAATTCAACGGGCAAGCGCTGTTCCGAGCTGTCGAATCGCTATGCAATTTTTTGTTCAGATGCAAATTTATCGCCACCAGACTTTTTGACTACCTGCAGTTGATCTTGGGTTAAATTTTCAGCTTTCAAGATCCTTAAAAAGTCTGGTCTTGGGATACGTATCTCTAAATGTAAATCTCCATTTTCCTCGGAAGATTCAGAGACCACAGCATTGCTCTGGTAAAACATGGCTCTCAACTTGGCCATAGCAGGCGGAACCAGATAGCAACCCGACACAATATCATCTGCCAATAATTCAGAAATTGCCTGACATAACAAATTGCACCCCTCACCAGTTTGGGCAGACAGCCACACAGCCACTGGCTTATCCCGCGCATCGCGATCAATTCGTGGGGCAGAATCACTTAACAGATCAATTTTGTTAAATACCGTTAAAGTGGGCAATTCAAGCGCACCGATTTCTTCCAGTACCTCATTAACACGTTGAATGTTGGTATGTCGCTCCTCGCTTTGGGCATCGACAACGTGCAAGAGCAACGAGGCACTTGCCGCTTCTTCCAGCGTTGCGTGAAAAGCCTCGACCAATTTATGGGGAAGGTGACTGATAAACCCAACGGTATCTGCCAAAATGGTGGTACCGACGTCGTCCAATTCAATTCGACGCATAGTTGGATCCAAGGTCGCAAAAAGCTGGTCAGCTGCGTACACATCAGCGTCCGTGATTCGGTTAAATAAAGTAGATTTACCGGCATTGGTGTAGCCGACCAGCGATACCGTTGGAATTTCAGCCCGCTGCCGGGAACGACGCCCCTGATCTCGCTGGCGACGTACTTTTTCTAATCGCTTGAGAATGGATTTGATGCGTCCGCGCAATAACCGCCGATCTGTTTCTAACTGTGTTTCACCCGGACCTCGAAGACCGATACCACCTTTTTGTCGCTCCAGGTGTGTCCAACCGCGCACAAGCCTTGTGGACATATGCTGCAGCTGAGCCAGCTCCACTTGCAACTTACCTTCGTGGGTACGAGCCCTCTGTGCAAAGATATCCAGGATCAGACCTGTTCTATCGAGCACTCTACATTTAAGCTCATGCTCAAGATTACGTTCTTGGCTTGGCGATAAATTATGATTAAAGATGACCAGTCCAGCGGAATTATCTTTTACCGCCTGACATAGCTCATCTACCTTGCCCGTGCCAACAAAGTATTTGGGATGGGGAGCGTTCCGACAGCCGGTTATTAAAGAGACCGGATCACCACCTGCAGAGAGGACTAACTCTTCAAACTCCCTGGGATCCTCCGGTTCGTTTTCACTGGCTAAATCAAGATGAACCAGTACGGCAAGCTCGCCGGAATCAGGGCGTTCAAAAAACAATCAGCGCTCCTTACTCCTCGCCTTCCGAAGATTCACCAGGGGCACCAGGAACAGCCATAGGCAAACGAACAGGACGAGAGGGTACTACGGTGGAAATAGCGTGCTTGTATACCATCTGACTGACAGTATTCTTTAGTAACACGACAAACTGGTCAAAGGACTCGATCTGTCCCTGAAGCTTAATACCATTGACCAAAAAAATAGAGACGGGAATGTGCTCTTTGCGCAAGACATTTAAAAAAGGGTCTTGTAGATTATGCCCTTTTGACATCATGATTCTCCTAAACTAAGGAACAAAATAAACCGCCGAGAAAACAATAAATTAGATGAAAAACCCCAGCGAAACGTACATACACTTAAAAGACGGCTAATCATACTACCGGCCCTTATCCTTGTATATGGGTGCATTTCTCAATATTTTCAAGCAATTGGCTAGACTATTTTCGAAAATTTCTTCCTGTCCAGCCGCATAGTCAATGTAAATCTCTTGCAAATTTGGCCATTTGCGCAGCCACGTAAGCTGGCGCTTGGCCAATTGCCGAGTGGCTATGATTCCACGCTCAACCATTTCATCATAATCCACTTGCCCAGCCAGGTATTGCCACATTTGACGATAGCCCACGGCTCTCATAGAGGGCAGATCGGGATGTAGATCTCCACGCTGATATAATTGCCGAACTTCTGATTCAAAGCCATGTGTCAAAATAGCGTTGAAACGCTGCTCAATTCTTTGGTGGAGCGCCCCCCTACTTTCAGGCAACAAAGCCATCTGAATCAATTGGTACTCATCACCAACAGGTGCTAGAGCACTTCCCTTTTCAGCCTGCTCGCGCTTCAGATCGGAAAGTTTCTTTCCTGAAACCCTGAACACTTCCAGCGCTCTCTGAATACGCTGGGAATGGTTCGGGTGCAGTAGCGCCGCTGATTCAGGATCTACCTCAGACAACTGGGCATGCAAAAAAGGCCAACCATTGATCGCCGCCTCGCGCTCAATAGCCTCTCTTATCTGGGGGTTAGAGGGTGGTATATCAGCCAAACCATCTATCAGCGCCTTGAAATAAAGCATCGTGCCACCGACCAAAAGCGGTATGCGACCCTCAGCGGAAATCTCATCCATGGCACCACGCGCGTCACGAGCAAAGTCTGCCGCCGAATAAGGCTCAGATGGATCTCGAATATCAATCAACCGATGGGGTACGCGAGCCAACAGTTCAGGATCAGGCTTTGCCGATCCGATATTCATATCCCGGTAAACCAGCGCGGAATCAACACTAATCAGCTCTACCGGATAGTGCTCCCGAAGTGCTATAGCTATGTCGGTTTTACCTGTAGCTGTTGGCCCCATTAAAAAAATGGCAAAGGGCAAGTCTTTATCCACAAGAGACACCAATCGACCCAAACGGCATCACCGCAGCGATATCATTAGCGCCCAACAACTGCATTAACAGACGATCGACTCCCAGTGCTACGCCACTACAAGCTGGCAATCCAACATCCATAGCCGCCAGTAAATTTTTGTCGATTGGTACCGAGGGCTTTCCAGTAGCATGCCTAAGTGCAAGATCCGCATCAAAACGGGACTGTTGTTCAACGGGATCAACCAACTCGTAATAGCCATTTGCCAACTCAACCCGGTTTAGAAAAACCTCAAAACGTCGGGCAATCAAATGACCACGCTGATCTTTATCCAAACGCGCTAATGCGGCCTGGCAAGCCGGGTAGTCATAAACAAACACCAGGCCATCTGATAAGCAAGGCTCTACTGAAAGACTAAAAATCAAATCCAGACAGGTGCTGCGACCCTCATTTGAAAAATTATTACCCGAAAGGCTTGAAGCCATCGTCTGAAGATCAGCGAGACCGATAGTGTGGGGGTTTAGACCGGTCACCCGTTCAAACAGATCTCCATAGGCCAGCTTCTGAGATTTGGCACCCACCCCCAACTCATTCAACAGTGCCGCCACCTCATTCATCAGCTGATGCTCATCCCAGCCCGTTTGATACCACTCAAGTATGGTGAACTCTGGGTTGTGGCGGCATCCACTCTCGCCATTACGAAAGGCCCTTCCCAGGTAATAGATGGGACCACTACCCGATGCCAACAGACGCTTCATGAAATATTCTGGCGAACTTTGAAGGTATCGTGGTTCATCGTTAACCAAGGTCTGAAGACAATCAATATGGAGGTCTGTCACACCGGTATCCGACAACACCGGCACGTCCACCTCCAGCAAATCACGCGCCTCAAAAAACTGGCGAATACTAGCATGCAGCTTTGCCCGAATGCGTAGCGTGTCGATTGTTGCTGTCGGCTGCCAATTGGACATATCAATCTATTCTGTTGTTACAAAACATGGGGCATAAAGAAGGGTGGCCCACGCCACCCTTCTGCTGTTGATAATCAACGGTATGATCTAACACCAACATTAAGCGCGGCTTAAGTACTCACCGGTTCGAGTATCAACTTTAATCACTTCGCCTATATTCAAAAACAATGGCACTTTCACCACAGCGCCCGTGCTTAGGGTCGCGGGCTTGGTTCCACCCTGCGCTGTATCACCCTTCAAACCTGGATCAGTATCTACAATCTCCAGTTCCACATGATTAGGCGCGGCAACAGCTAACGGTGCCCCGTTATACAATGTGACAACCACCGTATCCTGTTCTCTCAGCCATTTGGCCGTCTCACCCACGACCTTCTCATCCGCCTGATGCTGTTCAAACGTATCTGGCTCCATAAAGTGCCAATGCTCGCCATCGGTATAGAGGTACTGCATATCACAATCCATGACATCGGCACCTTCAAGAGATTCACCAGACTTAAAGGTTCGCTCCCACACACGGCCTGTTTTCAGGTTGCGCAGACGCACACGGTTAAATGCCTGACCCTTGCCTGGTTTTACAAATTCATTTTCCACGATGGAACATGGATCGCCATCCAGCATTACTTTCAGACCGGAGCGAAATTCATTGGTAGAATAGTTAGCCATTATTGCCTCAATATTCGATAAAACGTTTCTAAGTATAAGAGCCGCCTATGATAACCCGTTCTGCGGTAACTGTGGATAGCCTAACTTGGCAGGAACAACTAGCCAGTAGCATTCGCGATCCCAAACAACTATTAGACATGCTCGATTTAAGCCATTCATTGTTAAATGGAGCACTCAACGCACACGGGGACTTTCCCCTTCGCGTCCCTCATTCTTATCTTCAACGTATTGCCATAGGCGACCCTAACGACCCCTTGTTGCGGCAGGTACTGCCACTGGGCGACGAACTACTGGCAGCACCCGGTTACAGCGAAGACCCACTGAAAGAACAAAGCTCCAACCCAATTGCCGGACTTATCCACAAATATCACGGTCGGGTATTACTTATTGTCAGCCCTAATTGCGCCATCAATTGCCGATATTGTTTCCGCCGACACTTCCCCTACCAAGACAACAAACCCAGCCGCAACGAATGGCAAGCTGCGCTGGAGTATATAGCCAGCGACAATTCCATCTCCGAAGTTATCTACAGCGGAGGAGATCCACTGGCAGCCAGTGACAAACAACTGCGATGGCTAACCCAACAGGTGGCCCACATAAACCATGTGAAGCGACTTAGGATTCACACCAGATTACCTATCGTCATTCCCAGCAGAACGACGGACAGCTGCCTACAATGGCTCACCGAAACCAGGCTGAAAACCTCCATGGTCATTCACAGCAATCATGCCAATGAGCTGGATACCGAGGTTGCTAGCGCACTGGCCCGACTAAAGAACGCGGGCGTGACCCTGCTCAACCAAGCTGTGCTGTTAGCTGGCGTGAATGATGAATTATCGGTACTTCAACAACTGAGTGAACGACTCTTTGATGTCGGCGTATTACCCTATTACCTGCATCAATTGGACCGAATACATGGCGCAGCCCACTTTGAAGTATCAGATATAAAAGCCCGGCAGCTCGCCTCTGAACTTATGGCAACACTACCCGGTTATTTGGTGCCCAAACTGGTTCGGGAAATTCCCGATGCACAAAATAAAGTGCCACTGCTTTAGTCAGCCAGAACCCTAGAACAAACCTATTAGATAGAACGCAGCTCACATGATTGATTTACATACAGTAGCCCTTGTCCCGCATTCGATTATAATGTTTTCCATCGAAAACAAATTGCATGTGGTTCAGGTACACTGCGTTACAGGAATCTAGGGAAACTCGAGCAAAATGACAGCAGATAACACACTGAAACTTCTCTTGGTTCACGACGATTTAGAGATCGCAAATCGAATTGTCAGCCTGCTGCGAAATGCCAACTACCGATCTGAATCAAAACATGTCACCAGTACCGATATCTTAACCAAACTGCTTCAAGACAAGCATTGGGACTTGGTCATTGCTCAATTCAGTGGAAATGACGTTCCTATAAAAACTATCTTTTCAAACATCAGGAAGTTCAATCTTGACACCCCCGCGGTGCTCATTTCAGATGAATACGACCCATCAGAAATTGTCGAGGGTCTTAGGCTCGGTGCTGCCGACATAATTCCAATGGATGAAGACCAACACCTGCTTCTGGCAATATCGCGCATACTTTACGACCTGGAACAGCGGCGGCGCTTGCGTCTCTGTCGTCGCCGCTACGCTGATGCAGAAACCCGCTGTGACAGATTGCTCGGCAGCTCTGAAGACGCTATTGCTATCGTACAAGAAGGGACTTATTTATTTGCAAATGACAGTTATTCCCAGCTGTTTGGCTACCTGAATGATGAAAGTATTGTCTGCTTACCGGTTATCGACAATATTTCTACCGAAGACCAGCCAAAGATGAAGAAATTCCTTAAACCTATTGATGCCGAGACCAATATAGCATCTGAAACCATTCGTTTTACTGGTGTCACCAATGGGGACATCCCCATCCCCATCGAAATGCACATTGCTCAGGTTGACTATCAGAGCGAGCCTGCACTGGAATTTCTTATCACCAAGAAATTTCTCGAAAATCAATGCAATGGTTTCGATAATACTGCAGAGGACTTGAACACAAGTTCTGTGGATATCCAGCGGGACAAAGTCTTTGAAATAATCAACAACACCATTCGCCAGGCTGCTCAAAAGCACAACACCTCCGTACTTTTCTACATTACCATCGACAGCTATTTGAACACTCAAAAAGAACTGGGCTTACAAGCAACCGAAGAATTAGTCTGGCAACTGGTTGAGAAAATCAAGGCAGAAGGTAAAGAAAGCTACACGCTAAAACGATTCAAAGAAGATAGTTTTGTCATGATACTGCCCAACACGGGGGCAGATGCAGGCTTGCTGTTTGCCTCCCACCTATGTGAAGTGGTTGAGAAAACCACCTTTGACCTCAACAACCAAACTATG
>JBFICW010000023.1:0-45492 GCA_041581635.1 Porticoccus sp.
ACGCCAACCTACGTGTATAGTCGCGCAGCATTGACTGAGCACTTCCTCGCCTACCAGAATGCACTGGCCGACTACTCCCACCTCGTTTGTTACGCAGTAAAAGCCAACTCGAACATTGCCGTACTTAATGTGCTCGCACAACTAGGTGCCGGTTTTGACATCGTCTCAGTGGGCGAACTGGAACGAGTACTCGCGGCCGGTGGTAGCCCTAAAAAAATTATCTTCTCCGGAGTGGGCAAACAACCGACCGAAATGGAAAGAGCGCTCGAGGTGGGCATCCATTGTTTTAATGTAGAATCTGAAGCCGAACTCGATCTACTTAACCGCGTAGCTGGAGCTTGTGGAAAAACAGCTGATATCTCCCTGCGTGTTAACCCCGATGTAGATGCAAAAACCCACCCCTATATATCAACAGGGTTACGCGACAATAAATTTGGTATCGACATCCATCAGGCAAGAGAGGTTTACCTCCGTGCCAAGCAAATGGATCACCTCAATATTGTTGGCGTAGATTGCCATATTGGCTCACAACTGACAGAGACAGCACCCTTTATTGATGCTCTAGAAAGAGTCTTGGCTTTGGTGGACCAGCTGGCTGAAGACGGCATTACGCTAAATCACCTGGATCTGGGCGGCGGGCTTGGCGTTTGTTACAAAGATGAACAACCACCTCAAATAGCCGATTATATTGCAGAGCTTCGCCAACACCTTAACGGTCGCGACTTAACATTGGTGTTGGAACCAGGGCGATCGATCGCAGCCAATGCCGGCGTTTTACTCACCCGTGTTCAATATCTGAAGCCGGGGCGAGAGAAAAACTTTGCTATTGTGGATGTCGCCATGAACGACATGATTCGTCCGGCACTGTATCAGGCTTGGTTAAGCATTGACCCGGTCACGCCAAGGACAGGGGTATCCTCAGTATGGGATATTGTAGGCCCAGTCTGTGAAACGGGTGACTTTTTAGGCAAAGAAAGGGAGCTCGTCATCGCACAGGGTGACCTGCTTTGCATTGGGTCATCGGGAGCTTATGGATTTACCATGAGTTCCAACTACAACAGCAGAGGCCGGGCCGCAGAGATCATGGTTGACGGCGACACCGTTCACGAAGTACGCCGCAGAGAAACCGTTGAAGATTTAATGCGCGGTGAAACTGTTTTACCGAAGTAAATAAGACTTGAGCGTTTACAGCCATTACGGTGATAACACTCAGTAATAATTCTGCCTAAAAGCGACAAATGACAAGCAAACAATGCTAATACGATTTACTAAAATGCACGGTCTTGGCAACGACTTTGTCGTTATCGATGCCGTCACCCAAGATGTCCGAATCACACCGGAACAGGCCAGAAAATTGGCCGACCGGCGTTTCGGCGTGGGCTGTGATCAAATTTTAGTCGTAGAGCCTCCCGGCCGACCAGAGGTTGATTTCCGTTACCGGATCTTCAATCAGGATGGCAGTGAAGTAGAACAGTGCGGTAATGGTGCTCGATGTTTTGCCAAATTTGTCTGCGACCGCCGCCTTACCGGTAAAAGTAACATTCGGGTTGAAACGGCTAGCGGCATTATTGAGCTGAGAGTTCGACGCAACAACCAAATAGAAGTGGATATGGGCGTACCGGTACTTGAGCCAGCACAAATACCCTTTACAGCTCATACAAGAGAAAAGACCTACCCGATTGATGTCAACGGCGAACCGTTGACTATTGGTGCCATTTCCATGGGCAACCCACACGCCGTATTACAAGTTGACAACATCGACTCAGCCCCAGTCAACACGCTTGGGCCTGAGCTGGAAAGCCACCCTAACTTTCCCCAACGAGTCAACGTCGGGTTTATGCAGGTGGTCAACACCAATGAAATTAATTTGCGAGTATACGAACGTGGTGCTGGAGAAACATTAGCCTGCGGCACAGGTGCCTGCGCAGCGGTAGTAGCCGGTAGATTACAAGACCTGTTAGACTCTCCCGTGACCGTTAACCTCCCCGGTGGGAGCCTGACAATCGATTGGCCTGGAGAAGGACAATCGGTCATCATGACCGGGCCTGCGACAACAGTGTTCCATGGGCGAATAAAAATATGACCACAGATAACAATACCCTTGTCGATACTCTTAGCGAAAAGACCAATTCCGATTTGTCAGCAGAGCAAATCAAATCCTACCTCCAAAATCATCCAGATTTCTTTGAAGACCATCCAGACCTATTGGAACTCATCAGCCTGCCTCATGAAAGCGGCGCAGCCGTATCCTTGATCGAGCGTCAAGTGTCTGTGCTAAGAGACCGCAATCTGGAGATGCGGCAGCGCATCAGCGGCATGCTGGAGGCGGCCAAAACCAATGACAAGCTGTTCGAAAAGACCAAACGCCTGGTTCTTACACTGATTGAAACCAAAGACCTCCCAACCATCGTTAATACACTGTCTGAAAGTCTGGGTAATGATTTCCAAGTGGAGTTTCACAGCTTTATTCTATTCGGAAACCAACAATCAACACCCGACTGCAATGCCAAAGTGGTGGCACTGGATCAAGCGAATAAACAGATTGGCACTCTGCTACGAACCAACAGAGTGACCTGCGGCGTTCTAGGAAGTACGGAATTAAGTTTCCTGTTCGGCGAACAATCTGCCGATGTGGGCTCTGTTGCCGCAGTGCCACTCTCCTACGGCTCCACCTTTGGCATCCTTGCCATTGGCAACTCCGATCCAAACTATTACCGCAGCAGTATGGGCACGCTGTTTCTCAGCTATATCGCAGAAGTATTAAATCGAGTGACGCCAAACCTCCTGAAGAGGTAAAGAGACATGAGCAACTCGCTCATTGAACGACTGGGAGAGTTTGAACAACACCTTCGAACCGAGCGAAGACTCTCTAGCCACACGGTTCAGAGTTACTACCGCGACCTCAACAAACTCATTGGTTGGTGCGAACAACAAAAAATCGATCACCCTGATCAACTTGACAGCCAACATATTCGCCAATGCATGGCCACTCTCCACCGAACAGGGCTGGGGGGGCGAAGTCTTCAGCGTTGGCTGTCATCACTACGTACTTTTTTCAACTATGGTCTAAAACACCGCTGGGTAAAAGCTAACCCGGCCAATGGTATTTCCGCACCAAAATCACCCAAAAAACTACCCAAAACCCTGGATGTCGACCAAGTTAATCAATTTGTATCGCTCTCTGGTGACAGCTGGATTGAGTGTCGAGATCATGCCATCGTTGAACTCTTATACTCTTCAGGGCTAAGACTATCGGAGCTGGCAGGATTAAACCTCACAGATATTGATCTGAGAGAAGCGATCATCACAGTTACCGGAAAAGGCAACAAAACAAGGCAATTGCCCGTGGGAAAACAGGCCATTGCTGCTATCAAAACCTGGTTAAAATCCCGACGAGAAGTTGCTGGCACGGCTCAAACTGCACTGTTTTTAAGCCAGCGAGGAAATCGTTTATCGCCACGCTCTATTCAGGGTCGCCTTGAGCAGCTAAGCATTAAACAAGGCATGCCTGGGAAGGTGCACCCTCACATGCTGCGCCACTCTTTTGCCAGCCATCTACTTGAATCCAGCGGCGATCTCAGAGCAGTTCAGGAACTGCTGGGGCATGCAAACATCTCTACTACTCAGATCTACACCCACCTGGATTTTCAACACCTCGCCAAAGTGTATGACAAAGCTCATCCTCGAGCCCAGAAAAAGAAGGACGATTAGCGAACAACCGCAGGGCCACTATATTTTTCTTCATACGAAAAATTTTTCACCATTTATCTCAAACAAACTAAACTTTTTTACTACTCAGGGCTCTAACCTCGTCACCGTTATCGATATATGGAGTTTTGCTGTGCGCAAATTATTGATTCTTCCCCTGCTGTTTCTCTCACTGGCCTGCCAAGCACACGATGACTCCAGTAGACGGCTGATTTCCACTAATGGCTACGGTGAAATAAAAGTGAAACCCGACATTGCTATCATCAACCTCAGCGTACGAGCCACTCACAAGTCAGGCCAGGATGCCAAGAAGGATGTTGACGACAGGGTTAACAACTTTCTTGATTCGCTTAAAAACATGAAGGTCAAACCAGAAGACACCATTGCCTCGTCCATCAGGCTTAGCCCTCGATATGAACACCACAGCGGCACACGTCTTTTTACTGGTTATGAAGCGATGCGAACGCTCTCCGTCACACTGCACAAAATGGAGCTTTTGACCGGAGTCATGGACCAGGCTCTCAAACACCGCCTGGAGGGCATCGACAATATTCAATATGACAACAGCCAAATGGAGCAGCATATTCAGGCTGCTCATTTACAGGCAATCTCAGATTCGAAGATGAAAGCCGCAGCACTGGCTAAAGCCTATGGTGCTGAATTGGGGCCCATTGTACGCATTGACTATCACAGAAATACTCCCGTCTACCGAGGAAAAATGCAAAGTGATTCTATGGAAAGAGTACAAATGATGCAGGCCGCCCCATCGCGCCCCGGCACATATCTACCGGATCAAATTACTTATAGCGATAACATTCAAGTTCAATTTGACTTAATTATTAACCCTTAAACCTCAAACAAAAAAAAGGGATTAAGATGAGCGATCTTTCTGCTGTCCACCTAACCAGTCAACGTGACCTGCAACCAAAAGTTGGAATCAGTGCCTGCCTAGTGGGGGAGCCTGTACGCTATGATGGCGGCGATAAATATCACCAGCTAATAAACGAAGAATTATCACCTTGGCTCGACCTACAGGTTATTTGTCCAGAGGTTGAAGCCGGGCTGGGCACACCACGTCCACCCATAAAGCTGGTGGAAGACCAAGGCAAAACCCGTGCCCTGGGCGAAGAGAACAGCAGTCTTGATGTCACCGAAGTATTAACAACTACAGCACAAAAATTGAGCACAACCCAATGCCAGAATTTATGTGCTTATATCGTAAAATCGCGCTCGCCCAGCTGTGGTTCCGGCTCGACCCCAAGGCACGACATAAGAGATTTATCTACTGAGAGTGGTGACGGCTTATTTGTGGAAGCCCTAAAGACCACCCACCCCAACATAGTGATTGTGGAGGAAAGTAGTCTCAATGATATTCAAAAATGCAAAGAATTTTTAGAGCAGTGTTATTTATTAAATGAACGCTAACTGTTAGTTATGACTAGGGGAAGTATCGGATATACACTCAAAGGTGTGTTATACCGCATCACTCCCCGTCTCTCCGGTACGGATACGAATAACCTCTTCAAGCGTGGTAATAAAGATTTTCCCATCGCCAATTTTTCCCGTGTGAGCTGACTTGGTAATCGCCTCTACAACCGTATCGACCTGACTGTCGTCGGCAGCAATCTCTAGTTTCACCTTGGGCAGAAAATCCACCACATACTCGGCACCTCGATAGAGCTCAGTATGCCCCTTCTGACGACCAAAACCTTTCACCTCAGAAACAGTGATGCCTTGCACCCCAATTTCAGCAAGCGCCTCACGAACATCATCCAGTTTGAAGGGCTTTACCACCGCAGTAATAAGCTTCATATGACTACCTTTTACCTTTTCAGTATTGCAATAAACGCATGAAAAGATACACGTTCTGCCATTGAATTGCACCCAGATTTACATTTTTCCATAATCCTCGAGCCAAAAAAAAGAGGCTGATCTGGATGATCAGCCTCCCCAAAGGAAGAAAAAAATGTGAAGAGAGATTACTTGCCGCTAGCGAACTCTGGGTAGGCTTCAATACCACACTCAGAAGCATCGACGCCTTCGTACTCTTCCTGCTCACCCACTCGAATACCAATGGTGGCTTTCAGAATAGCCCAAACAATCAAGCTGGCCACAAAGGTCCAAGCGAAGATAACGCCAATGCCGGTAAGCTGTCCCATCAAGGTAGCATCTTCGTTGCCTGAAAGGCATACCGCCAACAGTCCCCAAATACCGACTACCCCATGAACAGAAATCGCACCAACAGGATCATCGATTTTCAGCTTATCCATCGTCCTCACAGAGAAGACAACCAGGATACCACCCACGGCACCAATCAGTGTTGCGCCAATACCACCCCAGTTTAGTGGCTCGGCAGTAATAGCAACCAGACCAGCCAAGGCGCCATTCACCGCCATGGTAAGGTCGGCTTTGCCAAACATAATATGTGCGAGGATCAAGGCCGCGATCAAACCACCACACGCTGCGGCATTGGTATTAACGAACACATCTGCAACTGCGTTAGCTTCACCAATATCAGATACTTTCAGCTCTGAACCACCGTTAAAGCCAAACCAGCCCATCCAAAGAATAAACATACCAATTGCTGCTAGCGGCATATTGGCACCGGGAATAGCATTAATATGGCCATCTTTTGTGTACTTGCCTTTACGTGCTCCCAGCAACAGGACACCAGCCAATGCTGCTGCCGCACCACACAAGTGGACAACCCCGGAGCCTGCAAAATCCTGGAAACCCAAAGCATCAAGGAAACCACCGCCCCACTTCCACATACCCTGCATAGGATAGATAACGCCGGTCATCGCGACGGCAAATACTAAAAATGCCCAAAGCTTCATCCGCTCTGCTACTGCACCAGACACAATGGACATGGCCGTTGCAACAAACACAACCTGGAAAAAGAAGTCTGAAGCACCGGAATAGTATGTCTCACCACCGCTGGCCAGTACTTCTTCAGCCGTCGCATTGGCAATGCCATTACCAAACCACATATCAGGCAGAATGCCGCCTTCACTACCACCGTACATAATGGTGTAACCCATCAGCAGGTACATGGTGCAGGCAACAGCAAATAACGCCACATTTTTTGTTAGGATTTCAGTGGTATTTTTGGCGCGAACCAAGCCTGCTTCCAACATCGTGAAGCCGGCAGCCATCCACATAACAAGCGCACCACACACGAGAAAATAAAACGTGTCCAACGCGTATTTTACTTCAATAATTTCAGGACTCATTGTTCAAATCTCCCGTGTTTTAAACCGCTTCCACACCAGTTTCACCGGTACGAATTCTAATGACTTCCTGCAGATCGGAAATAAAGATCTTACCGTCACCAATTTTTCCAGTATGCGCAGCCGAGGTAATTGCCTCGAGAGCTCCGTCTACCATGTCATCTGCAAGTGCCAACTCAAGCTTTACTTTAGGTAGAAAATCCACCACATACTCGGCACCGCGGTAGAGTTCTGTGTGGCCTTTTTGTCGTCCAAAGCCTTTAACTTCCGTTACCGTAACACCCTGAACACCGATAGCGGCGAGAGCTTCTCGCACGTCATCCAGTTTGAAGGGCTTTACAACTGCTGTGATCAATTTCATCGTATGCTCCTTAGGAATTAAAGTGCCCCCGTCAGACGAGAGCACCACCTATTTTTTAATTACAGAGATTTACTTATGGCGAAGACAACAGAGCTATCACACCAGTCAGTGCCCCAGCACTCGTCACTATCCAGATCGGTATCGATCCAGCTCAGAGAGAAGTCCAAGCCTGACCAGGATTTATTCAGCGTAATAGAGTAGTCAGAGTAGCTATCTTCTCCATCACCCAGAAATGCTTGTTCAGCATCTTTAGGATCGCTGTCGTCAGAGTCGAACTCAAATGAGTTAAGACCGTAGTGGAGGTCGAGAGAAAATTCCTGTGGCAAGCTGAAGCTATAGTCAGCATACACATAGAAAAACTCACCCGTTTCTAACCAGTAATCGTCTGAGTAGGCAAAGCCAAGAGTCGCATCGGCAAAAGAAACACTCGCGTACAACTCCTGATAATCGAGATCCCGTTTACCGGTCAGAGTGAATTCTGTCTCATCAGAGGAAGGGTAATCGTAGTACAAGTAACCTACGTCAAAAGTCACATCTTCAGTGATATTGCCGCCGTAACCCACATAGTAATCAAGTTCCATATCAGCATCTGAGCTGTCTGGATCCTGGAAATCAACCATCGACGCCCAAGTACCTACATAGATGCCATTTTCAAAGGCAACATCAAAACCACCCTGGATTGCCGGGCTAGTATCGTTCTGTGAAATACCGCGGAACTTATAGTCTGTGGTTAATGACACATTGCCTGATACTTCAGCAGCCTGTGCAAATGAAGCAGCTAAAGGTAGCGTCAACACCAGCGACGTGACAGCCAGGGTTTTCTTAAAAGTGCTCATATGTTTCTCCCAAAACAAAAGTGAAAAAGACAACTAAATTAATAATTTCAAAGTAGTTAATGCATTTGGCGTGCCAATAATCTGAAACCCTATTATTGATAGGCGCAGGAGCAACTTACAAAAGAAAGATGACCACCATTAGTGCAACAAAATCCCAAAAAATACTCACTCTGCACCAAAACAGTGCTTTTTTGATAAAAAGTAATGCCTAGAGATCATACGTATTATCGGTGTGCGGAAATTATTCGCTTTGCTAGAATGGCCTACCTTTTTTACGAAAGCTGATCGACAATGAAACCTGATGACTTAATCAACCAATTTTTGCATCAACTGAATACCGTCATTACCCCTGGCGCTGAAATACTCAGCAGTGAGCTTCAACAAAAGATTCGCTCTGCCGCACAAGCAGCGTTTGAAAAACTAGACTTAGTCACCCGAGATGAGTTTGACGCCCAGCGTGCTGTCTTAGGACGCACAAGAGAAAAATTGGAAGCGGTCGAAAAACAAGTGGCAGAACTTGAATTGCGTTTGACTGAAAAATGAGGCCAACAGCAATGCTGAGTTAAGATAGAAATGGAACAAATTACAGACTGAAACAACGTTGGTGCACAGGAATGCACCCCACTAGTGCAGAGCCATCAGCACAACATAGGTCAGCATAGAAATGCTCAATTAGCCTAAAACCACGGAGGGTATCATGGCGCTAGCCATTGTTTACACGCGAGCCAAATCTGGTATTGAAGCGCCACTCGTCACCGTAGAGGTGCATTTATCCAACGGACTGCCCAGCCTATCGATTGTAGGCCTTCCGGAAACAGCCGTAAAAGAAAGCAAAGACCGGGTTCGAAGTGCCCTATTAAATGCCCACTTTGAATTTCCAGCCCGACGAATCACCATAAACCTGGCCCCTGCAGACCTGCCCAAAGAGGGCGGACGATTTGATTTGGCTATTGCCCTGGGAATTCTAGCCGCATCAAACCAGATACCCTCAGAACAACTGAACAACTACGAAATCGTCGGCGAGCTAGCCCTTTCTGGCGAATTACGCACAGTCGATGGCGTACTACCCACATCGCTCGCCTGCGCTCAGGCTAATCGCCACCTTATTCTTCCGCAAGGCAACGCTGATGAGGCATCCCTCGTTGATAATTTAGGCGTTTATCCCGCCAGCCACCTATTAGCCGTTTGTGCGCACCTGAATGGCAACCAACCGATCAAACAGCATCTGCGTGCCACAACAACTGAGCAGCCGTCATACGATGGCGACCTCAACGATATCGTCGGCCAGCATCAAGCCAAACGTGCACTTGAAATTGCTGCAGCAGGAGGCCACAACCTGCTACTGAGTGGCCCGCCTGGCACAGGTAAAACTATGCTGGCCAGCCGTCTTCCCAGTATCTTACCGCCATTACAATCCCAGGAAATGCTTGAGGTTGCCGCAATTTATTCTGTCTCGGGATTGGGACTAAGACGTCATAGCCAACACCCACCCTTTAGAGCACCCCATCATACCGCGTCAGCGGTAGCCCTGGTGGGTGGCGGAAGTATTCCACGTCCCGGTGAAATCTCCCTCGCCCACCACGGCATACTTTTTCTGGACGAACTACCCGAGTTTCCCCGTAAAGTATTAGAAGTCTTAAGAGAACCCCTGGAATCTCGGGAAATCATGATTTCCCGAGTCAATGCTCAAATAAAATACCCTGCATGCTTCCAGCTTATCGCAGCGATGAACCCCTGCCCTTGTGGCTATCGAGGTAGCGAACGCTGTCGTTGCACCCCCGATCAAATTCGTCGCTATCAGGATAAAATTTCTGGCCCATTATTAGATCGCATCGATCTACAAGTAGAGGTGCCCAACTTGCCCAGCGACAAACTGGTAGAAAGAAAACCCGATGGCGAAGCCAGTCATAGTGTTTACCAACGAGTAAAAAATGCCAGGCAACACCAACTATGCAGAGCGGGAAAGGTTAATGCCCACATGTCAAATCAGGAAGTGCTCAAGCACTGCCCACTTAACGAACCACAAAAAGCGCTCATACGTCGAGCTGTTCGGCAACTTGGGCTCTCTGCCAGAGCATTTCAAAGAATCCTTAAGGTGACACGCACCATTGCCGACCTCGATAACAGCCCAGAGCTAAGCATTGATCATCTAACAGAGGCACTCGGATACCGGATAACACTCTCCCGCTAAGCCAAGGTGAATAACTTGGTCACCCAGAACAAATATTTTGTCACTCGCCATGAAATTGTAAAAGCTCCAGTGGTATAGTCTGCTAACAATGAGGATGATTAAATGACCGACAGCACTGACTCCACCACAGACACTCAGGATAATACTTATTCAGGTTTTATTTCTACACTGAACAGTCTTGCGGCAAAAATCCCCCAGTTCAATGATGAGGCCGTTGAAAACATTGATTCAAAACTGCGTGCAAAAATAGCCAAGCTGACTAGCGGCATGTCTCCCATGCAATTAGTTTTGGCTTACTCAGACTGGCTCGGGCACCTGGCCATCGCCCCCGCTCGGCGGCTTCAACTGCTACAAAGTCTTGCAGGAAAAATTAAGGAAGTATCTTCAGCCGCAGTAAAAACATTCAGCGAAAAGACGGATGAACCCCCTCCTCTTACATCCCCGCTATTCAAACATGAGCTATGGAAAAAAGGGCCGTTTAATATTTTGGCTCGCAGCCACCAGGCCACTATGAGCTGGTTAAAGGAGCTTGGGACAGATATTTCCGGCATGGATTCATCCAATGCCGAATTAGTGAATTTTATCAATGAACAAATCTTCCAGCTGCTTGCGCCATCAAACTTTCCGCTTACCAACCCCGAAGTTCTACAGGCGACCAAAGATGAACGAGGCCGCAATCTGCTGAAAGGGATCAGCAACTTACAAAGGGATATTCAGAAAACGTTACTGAAGAAAAACACCCCGGACATGGGCGACTTTACCGTGGGAGAAAACCTGGCAACCACCCCTGGAAAAGTGATTTTTCAAAATGATCTAATGGAGCTCATCCAGTACAAAGCTACAACGAGTTCGGTAGCACAGGAACCGGTGCTCATCGTACCCGCCTGGATCATGAAATATTACATTCTTGACCTTACTCCCGAAAAGTCACTGGTGAAATATCTGGTAGATCAGGGGAAAACTGTTTTTATGATTTCCTGGAAAAACCCGGAAAAAGAAGACAGAGAGCTCTGTCTGGATGATTACCTAAAATCGGGCTTCTTTACCGCCCTCGACGCCGTCAAAGTCATTGCTCCAAACACAAAAATTAATGCTGTTGGTTACTGTATTGGTGGTACGTTACTTTCAATTGGTGCTGCGACATTGGCTCGAGAAGACGACGACATCCTCAACAGCATTACCTTGCTGGCAGCTCAGGTAGATTTTACCGAGCCAGGTGAAATCAAGCGCTTTCTGGGTGCAAGTCAGATGACGTTTCTCGACAGCCTCATGTGGACCGATGGTTATCTGGAAGCCGCCAGCATGGGGGAGGCGTTTAAAGCTCTGCGTGCCGAGGATATGATTCTTAACCCTGCCATCGAACGCTATTATTTGGGCAGAGAAACCAAGCCCAATGCATTAATGGCATGGAACGCCGATGGCACCCGCATGCCAGCCAAGATGCACAGCCGCTACCTCCAGCAGTTGTTCATGGAAAATCAGCTTGCTTCATGCAAGTACCTGGTGGATGGAAAACCCATCGCATTACAGGATATTCGCACACCATTTTTCGTCATAGGAACGACGACAGACCATGTAGCCCCCTGGAAGTCCGTCTACAAAATTCACAATTTTGTGCGCTCAGAGGTAACTTTCCTACTGACAAATGGCGGCCATAATGCAGGTATTGTCTGTGGTGAAGAGCACCCAAGGCGCAAGTTTCAACTGGCTACCTACGACCCCATGGACAAATACATTTCACCAGAAACCTGGGCAGAAACAAATGAAACACAGCAGGGCTCATGGTGGCCCGCCTGGAATTACTGGTTGAATGAACACAGTATTGGCGAGGTGCCAAAGCGCACCATAGGTGCAAGCAAAAAAGGTTATAAAGTCATTCGCGAAGCACCTGGCGAGTATGTTTTTGGTCAATAACCTCTTGACCCGCGCCCCCCTGTTTCCCATTAAACGCTACCGTTATCGAGTGATCTGGTTGTCCGGTAAATGCTGTTAGACATTGAACCATTACAGGCACTGACGGCACCTCATCACCCTGTTACAATCCGCCGCCTTTTTTAATCATGGCAACGTTGCTCTCTTGAAAAATCTTAATCCCCAACAAAAAGCTGCGGTTAAATATATTGACGGCCCCCTACTAGTGCTGGCGGGTGCCGGTAGTGGTAAAACCAGCGTCATCACACAGAAGATTGCTTATCTAATCAACCATTGCGGCATCAGTGCTCGGAATATTGCTGCCGTTACCTTTACCAACAAGGCCGCCAGGGAAATGAAGGCTCGGTCGGGCAAGCTGGTGAGCGGCCGTAAGGCCAGCGGCTTAACAGTTTCCACCTTTCATAACCTCGGGCTCACTATCATTCGGCGGGAGAGCAAACAACTGGGGTTCAAGCGTGGCTTTTCAATTTTTGATGCCGATGATGCAAAGAATTTACTTAAGGAATTGATGCTCAGGGATTCAGACTTGGATGCTGACCACCTAGACCTCGTTCAAAATCAAATTTCTCGCTGGAAAAATAATCTGCTTGCCCCCGCTCAAGCTCTATCGCAAGCAGAGAACAGTGGGGAACAAGCTATCGCCATTGTCTACCAACGCTATAGTCAGGCCTTGCGTGCCTACAATGCCGTTGATTTTGATGACCTTATTTTAATTCCCGCATGCCTGTTCCGCGACCAACCAGAAACACTGGAAAAATGGCAAAACCGTATCCGCTATTTACTGGTAGATGAATACCAGGACACCAACCATGCCCAGTATCAATTGGTTAAATTGCTGGTGGGTTCCCGCCGCGCCCTGACGGTTGTAGGTGATGACGATCAATCAATCTATGCCTGGCGAGGTGCCAGACCAGAAAACCTGGCTCAATTAAATGAAGACTTTCCCGAACTCAACGTTATCAAGCTGGAGCAGAACTACCGCTCCACAGGCCGTATTCTTAAGGCCGCGAACCAGCTGATAGACAACAATCCCCACGTCTTTAGTAAATCGCTTTGGAGCGAGCTCGGGCCAGGCGAACATATTCGGTTGATTCGCACCGCCAATGAAGAAGTCGAAACGGAACGGGTGGTAAATGAAATTCTGGATATGAAGCTGCGCAAACATTGTCACTTCCGGGATTTTGCCGTGCTCTACCGAGGCAACCACCAAGCCAAACTACTTGAAATGAAACTGCAAACGCAGGGTGTGCCCTACCATCTCAGTGGTGGCACCTCTTTTTACGCCCGCGCTGAAATTAAAGACATCATGGCCTACCTGCGGCTCGTGGTGAACTCGGATGACGACAACGCCTTCTTGAGGATCATTAATACACCCCGTCGCCAAATTGGCACCAGCACACTAGAGAAGCTTGGCCACTACGCCAATGATCGACAAGTTTCACTGATGGATGCGATCGATGAAATCGGGCTTCAATCACAAATCCCTGTGCAGAACTTGGAGCGATTACAGCGCTTTAAGCGGTGGCTACAAAATGTTGAGCACAACTGTATTAACGGGGATGCCATCGAGGCAATTCGAGAGATGGTGGCTGATATCGATTACGAGGGGTGGCTTCACCAAAATGCCAGTAGTGGCGCAGTCGCTGAAAGGCGAATAGGCAACGTCAACTTCTTGCTAGACCAGATAAAAAAGCTACTGGAAAAAGACGACATGGCGATAGCCGGTGGCGACGACTCAAATGACAGTCCAAACGAAACCCATGTGGAAGACGCTATAGCAAAGCTGATACTGCGAGACTTACTGGACCGCCAAGAGGAGGAGTCAGCTGACGACAAGGTTCAGCTGATGACCCTTCACGCGGCAAAAGGACTGGAATTCCCCCACGTATTTTTGATTGGCATGGAAGAAGGTATCCTTCCACACCGCAATAGTATCGACGAGGGAAATATAGAGGAGGAACGAAGACTTGCTTACGTGGGCATTACCCGGGCCAGGCAAAGCCTGACCATGACCCTAACCAGCAAGCGTAAACTGTTTGGTGAAATTATAGACTCCACACCCAGCCGCTTTCTGGATGAATTACCGCCGGATGATATTGAACGGGAAGGATTTGGCAATAGCAACCCAGAAGTGGCCAAGGATAAGGGGCAAAAATCACTGGATGCGCTAAAAGGGTTATTCGCCTGATCACTACCTCGCCACGCTACAAGTATTCAAGCCGCTAAGACGGGGTTAAATGGCAGTTTGCGGTCAATCACAATTTGTCCGGGTGTCAGCTGGCAACCATATGCCAACACTTCGACACCCGCTGCTATGGCTTCACGCAGTGTCGCACCATAGACAGGATCAATCTCATCGGCAGGGCCAATGATTTCGGCCCCGGTATGCTGCACGCAAAACACCAACACAGCCCGATGTCCCAGCTGAACCATGCCCATCAATTCGCGAAGGTGCTTGGTACCCCGGGTTGTCACCGCATCGGGAAATAAAACCCGGCCATTGCCCACCCCCAGAGTCGTGTTCTTCACCTCCACATAACATCGCTGCTCGCCTTGAGTTAGGAGTAAATCAATACGACTATTTTCTTCGCCATACTTAACCTCAGGGCGAAGAGTCTCATAGCCTTGTAACTCGGCGATCATTCCATTTTCAATGGCTTCGCGAACCAGCTTGTTAGGACGATGGGTATTAACCCCGGTCAAATAACCATCTGGTGTTGTGGTAATCTCCAACGTACCAGGCAACTTGCGTTTTGGATCATTCGAATGAGAGAACCAGCAGGGCGTTTCGGGAGCCCAACAGTTTTTCATCGACCCAGTATTTGGGCAGTGAATCGTGAGCAGCTCGCCACTATCGAGTCTAATATCTGCCAGAAATCGCTTATATCGTTTAAGCAACGTCGCTTTTTCCAAGGGTGGTGAAATATTCATCTCAACGCATTTCTCAGACGCTCGACACCTAACTTCAGGCGGTCCATAGGTTCGGT
Organism: Porticoccus sp.; assembly: GCA_041581635.1. Lineage (GTDB taxonomy): Bacteria > Pseudomonadota > Gammaproteobacteria > Pseudomonadales > Porticoccaceae > Porticoccus. Next base: position 15,246 of record JBFICW010000023.1, read on the forward strand.
ATAGGCGAACCTCACGTGGTGGTTCGCCCGATGATAACCAAAGTCCGTTCCCGGGGTACAAGCGACCCCATGCTCATGAAGCAACTGCCAACAAAACGATTCACTATCATCGGTAAAAGCTTGCACATCTGCGTACACATAAAAGGCTCCATCGGGTACATGACGAATCCCAAAACCAAGCTCTCGCAATGCCGGCACCAAAAAATCCCTGCGCTTTTTAAACTCACTCCGGCGCGACTCAAGAACACCCATTGCTTCTGGCTTAAATGCCTCCAGTGCGGCATATTGGGCAACACTGGGACTGGAGATATAGAAATTTTGAATCATCACATTGATGATCTCGGAGAGCCCTTCCGGGACGACCATCCACCCCAGTCGCCAGCCCGTCATACCAAAATACTTAGAAAAACTGTTAACCACAAAAGCCTTCTCTGTGATCTCAAGAATCGATGCTATGGGCTCATCGCCATAGGTCAGACCGTGATAGATTTCATCCACCACAAGATTCCCTCCCCTGTCGGCAACTTCGCGGTACAGTGCAGCCAAATTATCACGGCTAATAATTTCACCCGTGGGATTACTGGGTGATGCCACCATCACACCAACCGTGTTATCCCGCCAGTGAGATGCCACCAGCGCCGCCGTAAGCTGGTAGTTCTCTTCCGAGTCAACCGGAACAAACTGTGGTTCGGCGTCGAGACGACGTACAAAATTAGGATTACAAGGATATCCGGGGTCTGACATCAGCAAGCCATCGCCAGGGTTTAACAACAAATCACAAATCATACCCAGTGCAGCGCTGCTACCCGTTGTCACAATGATCCGCTGTGGATCAATGCTCAAGCCATAACCGCGCCGATAATAATCAGCGATAGCCTGCCGTAATTCAGGAATACCACATGGAGGGGTATAGGATGTCTTGCCGTCAGAGAGCGCTTGTTTCGCCGATTCGACAATAGGCTGTGCAGTGACAAATCCCGGCTCACCAATAGCCATACGCACAATATCTCGCCCCTGAGCCTGAAGCTCCATAGCAGCCTGGAGGTAATCCACTACTTTAAACGATGTCAAATTGCGCGTTCGATCAGCTAACCGCACTTTGCATTACTCCTCACGTTATATCTGAAGCTAAAAATAAGTGCTGAGCATTATGGCGTTATTAATTTTGCAATCAAATAGGCTGCAAGCTATTAGCTCGAACATATATACCAAGGCAGCCAACCAACTGCCCGGTTACTAACAAAATAAATTTATAGCTCGGATGTCGCCTGATAAGTGACCAAAAACGGCCTCATGGGGGATTAATCCACCCAATTACAGAAAAACCTCATTTTTTTACTTGAAAAAATTCTCTGCTGGCACTATAAACCCGGGTCTCGTAAACCACCGAGCGCTGGAACACATGCCAAAGAAAGCAGAAACTGCCACCGTCGCCTCACTACACGGCTTCACCCCTTACAAGGAGAAGAAAAGCGAGGAGTACATGAACGATGTGCAACAAGAGCACTTCAAAAAAATTCTGCAGGCCTGGAAACGTGAATTAATGGAAGAAGTGGATCGCACTGTATCCCACATGAAGGATGAAGCCTCCAATTTTCCAGACCCCGCTGACCGAGCTACGCAGGAAGAAGAATTCAGTCTTGAGCTTCGCACACGTGACCGTGAACGCAAGCTGATCAAGAAGATTGATAGCACCATTGAGCGTATCGAAAATGACGATTACGGTTTCTGCGATCAATGCGGTGTCGACATCGGCATTCGCCGCCTTGAAGCCAGACCTACAGCTAACCTTTGTGTCGACTGTAAGACTCTCGATGAAATCAAGGAACGGCAGCTCACTGGCGGCTAATAGATGATGGGGATAGAACACTCTGTCCCCCCGTCTGCCATGGCCATTTCTGCATACGACAGTCCTTACATTGGGCGCTTTGCCCCGTCGCCCACAGGCCCCCTGCATTTTGGCTCACTGGTCAGCGCCCTTGCCAGCTATCTCGATGCCAAATCCCATAACGGAATTTGGCTGGTTCGCATGGAAGACATCGACCCGCCCAGAGAAATGCCCGGTGCCGCTGACTACATTCTGCAACAACTGCAACACCACGGCCTGCACTGGGATGGACACGTCCTCTATCAAAGCCAGCGCAGCGATGCCTATTTATCAGCACTTCAACAACTTCAAGATCGAGGCCTGACCTACCACTGCCACTGCACCCGTCAACAAATCAAAAAAAGAGGGGGCATTCATAGCTATCGCTGCCAGTTAGAAAACCCAGCTGAACCGGCAGCCCTCAGACTGGCCTTACCCGATCAATGCAATATTCAATTCAACGATCTCTTTCAGGGGCAGCAAACACAGGATGTCAAACAACAGGTCGGCGACTTGGTTTTGCGGCGCAAAGATGGTCTATTTGCCTACCAACTTGCCGTTGTCGTTGACGATGCTTTCCAACAAATTACCCATATCATTCGCGGCAGTGATTTATTGGAAACCACCCCCGGCCAAATCTACCTGCAGCAACGACTTAACTGTACCTCGCCTCAATATGGCCATATTCCCGTTGCAACGAACCTTGCCGGCCAAAAGCTCAGCAAACAAAATTTAACCCCGCCAATTAATCATGAAACTGCGGCACATAATCTGGCGAGAGCCATGAACTGGCTGGGCCTACCTGTAATGAAAGACGCCAAGATTGTCAGTAGCACAAGCTGTGACGAGCTACTCGCTTGGGCGGTGAGCAATTGGCAGCGAAAACTTGTACCTCCAGAGATGGAGAGGGTTGCATCCGATTGATATCAAGGTGACACTAGAGCTTAAGAACCTGGTATCACTCGGGCACAACCGAACACAGTGTAAATGCTAACGACAGGTCTCCTATGAATAAAATCCTGATTGTCGAAGATGACGACAGCATTCGAGCTTCGCTTCATATCCTGCTCAACAGCAATAATTATGAAACCTGTGAGGCAAGTAATATTCAGGATGCGCTTGATCAATTCAAGCTTCCAGACTTTGCATTGATTATCAGTGCCCTGCGACTACCCGATGCGCCAGGCACAGACCTAATCAAACTGGCAGGCGGTGTTCCAGTATTAATCATGACCAGTTTTGCAAGCCTCAAGTCGGCCGTTGAAACCATGCGAATGGGGGCTGTGGACTACCTTCCCAAACCTTTTTCTCCCAATGAACTACTCGCCGGGGTCAACCGAATCCTCAAGACACAGAAGTCACAAATCAGCTTTCATCGATCAGTGCCCACGTCCCGGGGAATGATTGGCTCCAGCCCGGCAATGAAACAAGTGTTTAAAATTCTGCACAAAGTGTCTAAAACCGACGCTACCGTTCTCATACACGGCGAAACCGGCACGGGGAAGGAGTTAGCCGCCAGCGCCATTCACAACGAAAGTCGACGGAGCTCGCAACCTCTGGTGTGCGTTAACTGTGCCGCCATTCCCGAAAACCTGATTGAGGCCGAACTCTTTGGCCATGAAAAAGGGGCATTTACCGGTGCAACGGAAGCCCGCAAAGGGTTAGTTGCCGCTGCTGATAATGGCACATTGTTTCTGGATGAGGTGGGAGAATTACCGCTGGAGGCACAAGCAAGACTTCTCAGGGTTTTACAGGAAAAAGAAGTTCGCCCAATTGGCTCAGTAAAATCACGCAAAGTAGATGTTCGCTTAGTTGCCGCAACCCATAGAAACTTGAAGAAACTCTGTGAAACGGGACAATTTCGCGAAGATCTATTTTACAGAATCAATGTGGTCAACCTCGACTTGCCACCACTCCGAGAAAGGGGCGAAGACATCCTTGAAATCGCGGAAACCCTGCTGGATAAACAATGTCGGCAATTGAGCAAACATCACCTCCAGTTTGCACCCGATGCCATCCAAGCCATCACCTCCTATGGATGGCCCGGCAACATTCGAGAACTTGAAAACTCGTTGGAGCGAGCAGCCATCCTCTGTGACGACAACGAGCAAATTACTCATGACCTACTGGGTATAGACCTCTCTCTGGTAGACCTTGGTGATGAAGTGAGCCATGAACCCAACCAAACCGCCACGGCACTCAAACCACACAATATCAGGCAAACAGTCACCGACCCACCTGCCGGATTATCTCTTGAAGACTATTTCACTCGATTCGTCCTCGAGCACCAAGAGGCCATGAGTGAGACTGAACTGGCTCAGAAACTGGGCATCAGCCGAAAATGCCTTTGGGAAAGACGCCAAAAACTCGGCATTCCCCGCAGTAAAACCCAATAGCAATACCTATTGAGGGGTTACAACCAACCACGGCGTTACTTTTTTTCCTGTGAATCGTGTAAATAGGTAACACTACCCTCAAGCATATTTACATAGCAACCAACCAATCCACCTAGCCCTTTGTTTTATATTGATTTTATTTTTTTGGCATAGTTACTGCAGCATAAAAGAACAGCAACAACAGCTAAAACTAATAAAAATAAATAATAAAAATAATGTTGGATGGATTGCTTATCTGGTTGGCATGGGGAAACAGACCTCACGACTCGATGGCGTATGGGATACAAAGGAAGCCTAAGGGCTTCCTTTTTTAATGCCCGCCAATTGTGATCCAACACTGGTATAGCCTCCGAAAAAGACCTGCACCCAACACGCAGCCATCTCTCTAACCCGGAAAGTCTTTTCAACTTCCCTATGCTAGAATCGCCTCTTTCCGGGCATATGCAGCAACAACATGCTAAAAAAACTCTCTAAAATTTTCAGGAGAAACAATCCCCCTGCAGCCGACGAACCCCATATCATTAGCTCTGGGCAGCACCCCCTTTCTCCCAAGCAAATCAGCAATGGCGCCAGAAAGGTGGTCGAGCAGCTGAGCAGCGATGGCTATGAGGCCTATTTGGTTGGCGGCTGCGTACGAGACCTAATGCTTGGGTTAAAACCTAAAGATTTTGATGTCGCAACCGATGCCACACCCGAGCAAATCAACCAGCTCTTCAGGCGATCACGTATTGTTGGGCGTCGCTTCCAGATCGTCCATGTGAGAATGGGATCGGAAATTATTGAAGTCACAACCTTTCGAGCTCACCATACCGACGAAAAGAAAAACCATAACGACTCACGCCAGTCTGCCAAAGGGATGCTTCTGCGCGACAATATTTTTGGCTCCATCAACGAAGATGCCAGCCGCCGCGACTTCACTATGAACGCCCTCTATTACCATCCGCAGGATAATAGTGTTTACGATTACGCGAATGGTCTGGCCGATATAGAACAACGGTTAATACATATTATTGGCAATCCGTCCGAACGTTACCGTGAAGATCCCGTCAGAATGCTAAGAGCCATTCGCTTTGCGGCTAAACTGGGTTTTCAGATAGAAGCTGACACCGCGACGGCTGTTTCCAAGTCTCACAAGCTTCTGGCTGACATTCCGCCAGCACGCCTCTTTGATGAAGTACTCAAACTACTGATGCACGGGCAAGCCCTAGTCACGTTTAATCTGCTACGCGAATACCAATTGTTTGGCATTCTTTTTCCTGCCACAGAAGAGGCTCTGACTAACGATTCAGGGTATTACCAGGCATTTGTCGAAAAAGCGCTCATCAATACTGACAAACGCATCCGAAGCGGCAAGCGAGTCACGCCAGCCTTTCTTTTTGCTGCACTGCTCTGGCCAGCCTTGAAAGAACAGGAAAAACAATTCGGCCAGAGTGGCGGATCGCCCATCTACACCCTCCAACAGGCGGCCGGAGAGGTAACAGCCCGACAGTGTCAGAGAGTAGCCATCCCTCGTCGTTTCACACTGCCCATGAAAGAGATTTGGGAACTTCAGCTCCGTTTGCCCCGACGGGCCGGTAGCCAGGCTTTCCGACTATTGGAAAACAAGCGTTTCCGAGCCGGCTATGACTTTCTGCTATTGAGAGAAGACGCCGGAGAAATTCAACCAGGTCTGGGAGACTGGTGGACCGACTTCCAAGACGCCGATGAATCAAAGCGGGAAAGTATGGCCAACGCCGTTCAGCAAGCCCCAAAAAAACGCCGCCGCAGGCGTAAAAAAACGACGCCCAAAAAGCCCGCCAATGAATGAAACGGCTTATATTGCACTGGGCAGTAACCTTAACGACCCACAACAGCAGGTACTAAGTGCAATAACGGCACTGGGGGCGCTACCAGAAACCGCTATTATCGCCGTCTCCCCTTGGTATCGCAGTACCCCAATGGGGCCGTCAAATCAGCCTGACTATATCAATGGCGTGGCAAAACTGACCACGGCACTGAGTCCGCACTTATTGTTGAAAGCTCTTCAGCAAATAGAAACATCACACCATCGTGTCAGAAAGGAGCACTGGGGGCCAAGAACCCTCGATCTCGATATATTGCTCTACGGAAACCTGACTATCGAACACCCCGATCTACAAGTGCCCCACCCAGGAATGGCCGAACGGAATTTCGTACTGCTACCCCTGGCAGATATTGCCCCCCAACTTGTCTTGCCAACTGGAATTCAGTTGGCAGAACTCTTGGAAATTTGTCCCTCAGAGGGTATCGTTCGCCTCTCATCAGGAGACATCCGTGGAACAACTGGCTAACGACCTTACTTTGACGCTAAAGGATCACCAACTACCCAACTTTATTGCGGTTGAAGGCCCGATAGGTGTGGGAAAAACTACGCTTGCAAAACGTCTGGCCAATAGTTTCAACTACGAAACATTGCTGGAACAGGCCGACGAAAACCCATTCCTGGAACGCTTCTATCAGGACCGTCGGGGTGGAGCACTCCCTACCCAGTTGTATTTTTTATTCCAGCGTACCCGGCAAATTCAGGCAATTCGTCAAGGTGATATGTTTAAGCAAGTTCGGGTTTCCGATTTTTTGATCGAGAAGGATCAACTGTTTGCCCAGGTCACGCTGGACGATGAAGAACTAAAGCTCTATCAAACGGTATACCAACAATTGACCATTGATGCGCCACGACCAGATTTAGTGATCTATCTACAAGCATCCACAGACGTATTGCTAGAAAGAGTCCAGCGCAGGGGTATTCAAGCAGAAAAAGCCATAGATGCCGACTACCTCAGCCAACTCAACGATGCCTATACGCGGTTCTTCTACTATTACGATGAAGCACCACTATTGATTGTTAATGCCAGCGACATAGATCTGGTTAACAGCGAACATGATTACCGAGATCTGGTCGACTCCATGCTCAACATCAAATCTGGTCGTCACTACTACAACCCCCGCCCCCATCTCTGACAGGAACGCGGCCCATGAAAGCAGTTACCATCAATACACTGAAAACACTGAAGATTCAGGGTGAAAAATTCCCGGTAATCACGGCTTATGACGCCTCTTTTTCAAGACTCATCGAACATGCTGGCATCGACGTGATGTTAGTGGGCGACTCACTTGGAAATGTCATTCAAGGCCATAGCAGTACCGTTCCAGTAACGATGGATGACATGATTTACCATACCCAGGCCGTGAAACGGGGCAACAGTAAGTCGCTGATTATTGCCGACCTTCCCTTTATGGCCTACGCCACCGAAGAGCAAACCATGGCAAATGCTGCGCAGTTAATGCAGGCGGGAGCACATATGGTAAAACTCGAAGGTGGAGCCTGGCTGGAAGAAACGATTTTAATGCTTGCCGAAAGAGGAATACCCGTCTGTGGTCACCTGGGACTGACGCCCCAATCCGTCAATAAACTGGGCGGCTATAAAGTTCAGGGTAAAGATGATGAAGCCGCTGATCAAATGATTAGTGACGCCCACCTACTCGAAGAAGCCGGTATCGACTTGCTGGTTCTCGAGTGCATCCCCTCGACCCTTGCCAAGCAAATCACCGACGAACTGAAGATACCCGTTATCGGTATTGGCGCTGGTCCAGATACCGATGCCCAAGTGCTGGTCATTTATGACATGCTAGGAATCTCTCCCCGGATTCCCAAATTCACGAAAAACTTTCTGGCAGAAACGGGAAGTGTGGAAAAGGCACTTAGCGCGTATGCCAGCGAAGTGCGGGCCGGCACTTTCCCAGAACTGGAACACGGCTTTAAATAGCGAAAGCAGCACTTTCCAGCCAGCACAATTTTTCAAGTTTCAGATTTAACATCACTCGCCTTCCAAACCGGGTGCTTTTCCATCACGGAAAGAAATAAACGAGAACCCAAAAAATACTCCAGCCATCGCTGTAATTGTGGATAAGGTGCCTGATCAAACCAGGCTTTATCCACAAAAGCGAACTGGCGAATAAACGGGAAAATCCCCACATCGGCAAAGCCGAGCGTCTCTCCTATCAAAAATCTGGAGGTGCTCAACCGGTCTTCCAGGTTCTGCAAAAAACCCTCGGCTTGAGAACGGTAATATTCCATAGCCTGCTCAGGGTAGCGGTCCGCATATTTGTAATGATCCAAATGAACTTTGAATGAAAAATCATTTTGCTCAATCAACGCATCGATATCAGAGGATAGCGCCGGGTCCCACCAATGGTCCGGATCATTATTTTTCAGCGCCCAGCGCATCACCTCATAACTTTCATCCAGTACTGCCCCATCTGGCAAAACCAATACCGGCACGGTACCCTTCGCCGAAGCCGCCAACATGGCATCTGGCTTATCCCTTAACAGAATCTCCCGCAATTCAACCTGCACTCCCGCATAACTCAGCGCCATGCGACTACGGATGGCATAGGGACAACGACTAAAAGAATAGAGTATTGGCAGCATAGTATTAGAAACTGATTCCAGGTTGATGATGTATCCGGGCCCTTTATCCTCTCATGAGAGGTCGTTTAGTCGAGAGCCTATTTGGCAAAGAGCCTATATAATGTGTTCACAAAATTCGAGATAAAATTGTCCCCATGAACCTGTTGTCCTGCATAGAAATTGAGCCTGAACTGCCCGCCAAAGCCACCATCATTTGGTTACATGGTCTGGGAGCCAACGGCCATGATTTCGAACCTATCGTCCCTGAGCTGCACCTTCCCAAAGAGTTAGCCATCCGGTTTGTATTCCCCAACGCCCCGGAAATACCGGTCACCATCAATGGCGGCTATATCATGCCGGCCTGGTACGACATTCTGGAAATGGAGATTGATCGCACTGTGGATGAAACGCAATTGCGCCAATCTGCAGAGGCCATCCACGCTCTCATCAATCGTGAAATTGATCGAGGTATTGATAGCCAGCACATTATCATCGCGGGATTCTCACAGGGTGGTGCAGTAGGGTTTCATGCCGCATTGACCTACCCCAAACCCCTGGCGGGCCTATTGGCCCTATCGACCTATTTCGCTACAGCCACTTCCATAGAGGTGCACCCAGAAAATCAGCATTTACCGATCCAGATATTTCACGGTACCCGAGATGCCGTAGTACCTGAATCTCTCGGCCAGAATAGCGTTAAACACCTAACGACCATGGGCTTCAAACCCGGCTATCAAACATTCCCAATGGAGCATGCAGTCTGCATGGAGGAAATTGAAGCAATTTCAACCTGGCTTCAGGCTATTTTAGGTTAAGAGTACGGGGCTAAAATTAAGGCACAATCACTCTGCTATCATTGATGGCAATCCATTCGTCGATAAAGCAAGCCAATGACCAAGCCACAATATCCCTATTCTCAACCACCTGGATCAGGAGAATTACTAGAGGTTAAACCAGGCGTTTACTGGTTGAGAATGCCCCTGCCGTTCAAACTGAACCACATCAATCTTTGGCTACTCGAAGAAGACGATGGCTGGACCATCGTCGATACCGGTTTAGCGACGGAGGCCACCACCGACATCTGGGAAATACTCTATCGCCAGCTAACCGATGAAAAACCCATCAAGCGTATCATTGGCACGCACATGCATCCCGACCATATCGGACTGGCTGCCTGGCTTTGCCGTCGAAGTGGTGCGGCACTATGGATGTCTCGCACCGAATACATGTACTGCCGAATTCTGATAGAAGACAGCAACAGAGAAGCACCGGATGCCGCTGTCGCATTTTATCAAAGCGCGGGATTTAACGAAGAGCAGCTGAATTATTACCGGTCAAAATTTGGCGCGTTCGGCAGTATGATTCGTGGTATGCCGAACAGTTATTACCGCCTTCAGGATGGAGAGACATTCACCATAAACAACCAACAATGGCAGATCACTATGGGCGAGGGGCACTCTCCGGAACATGCATGCCTGTTTTGCCCTGAACTCGATGTGTTTATCTCGGGAGACCAGTTGCTGCCAACGATCTCTTCCAACGTCAGTGTCTGGCCTATCGAGCCATCTGCCAACCCCCTGAGCGCCTGGATTAACAGTTGCAATAAACTGAAAACAATGGTGCCCGATAGCACGCTGGTACTACCCTCCCATGGACTGCCTTTTTTGGGCGCAAAGCACCGATTGGAAAAGCTGGTAAAGGATCACGAAAAAGATCTTGAGGTGATTTACAGCCAATGTGATACACCAAAACGCGTGGTCGACATTTTTCCACTGATTTTTAAATCAAAGATCACCCATGCCAATCTGGTTCTTGCCACAGGCGAAAGCTATGCACACCTGAACTGTTTGATCTCACGCCAAATGCTAACGGTAAAAAAAGATGCGCAGGGTGTTAACTGGTATCAACAATGTTAATGCCCAGCTCGAAACAACGATTGATGGTAAATTAAGAAAATACTGACAAATCAGCCCACGGCCAGCATTTGACGATAGTGCCATTTACCCAAAAGTAACTGGGCTGAAACCGCCCCGATTAATGCCAGCATCATGTCCCACTGGGCGTCCCAGACATCGCCCTGTGTGCCTAAAAAGTCCAGAGTCCCGTCACCGCCAATGACCGCAGCCCACCACTCCAGCAGCTCATAGAAAGCACTAAAAGCCAGGCAAAAACAGGTGGCCAGAAAAAACAACCAACCACTAGCCCGTCGATCTGACAATGGGTCGTCATAGGCTATGTTCAAAACCTGCTTACGCCACAAAATCTCACGGGCCAAAATAGCGGGAATAAACCCCTGAGCAAGATGACCAATCCGGTCGTAATTATTGCGAGAAAACTCAAACCAATCCTGCATCCAAAGCCCAAGAGGCACTCTCGCATAGCTATAGTGTGCACCCACCACCAAAATAATGGCGTGAACAAACACCAAATAATAACTCAACCGAGTTAAAGGAAAACTGGTTCGGGTATACCAAAGAACAGGCAGGGCAATAATGACGGGGAGCGCTTCCAACCACCAAGTTGCCCGGTCGTATGGCTCAACCCACGACCAAACCATCACGGCCACCAACGCTATCAGCAGTACCACAAGTTCTTTGTTATTTGCCACTCATGACTCCCGAGGCCAAACATTCCATGAATAAATAGGTGTAGAAACTGGCTAGCTTCCCCAGCGCGGCAATAGGCTTTGCTCAATGCCCAGATGATCGAGAATCCGTGCCACAACAAAATCCACCAGATCATCAATAGTCTGAGGGGCTTGATAAAACCCTGGCATAGCCGGCAAGACCGTGACGCCCAGCCGAGCCAGCTTCAACATATTTTCGAGGTGGATTTCTGATAATGGTGTTTCTCGAGGAACCACGATCAGCTGACCCTTTTCCTTAATGGCCACATCGGCAGCGCGCTCAATCAGGTTGTTGCTAGCACCACAAGCAATCGCCGAAAGCGTGCCGCCACTGGCAGGACATATGACCATCGAACCGGGACAGCCCGAACCGGAAGCTACTGAGGAAAACCAGTCCCGGGAGCCATTGACCTCTATCTGCCCTGGTTCGGCATCAAAATTCAGCAGAAGAAACTCTTCGAGCTCGTCATCCTCTGGCAATTCCAGCTCGGTTTCTGTATCGACGACCACCCGAGCTGCTTCTGAGATCAAAAACTGAATCTGACAGTTGGTCTGTACCAGACAATCGAGCAGTCTTAGGCCATATTGAGCACCGGAGGCACCCGTCATCGCCAGTGTTATCCTGCGATCAAAATTAGCCATTGGCTCGCGCCTCCAACGCTTTTACCAGCTTGCCATGAAAACCGGAAAACCCGCCGTTACTCATAATGACGATATGCGCCTGATTTCCAGCGTGTTCCAACGTGCGATTCAGCAACGTATCAATATCATCCAACACCTCGGCGGGAACTGAGCCTACGCTCACCACCTCGGATAATGACCAATCGATATTATCGGGCTGAAACCACAACACCTGATCGGCTAGTTGAGTGGATGCAGCAAGTTGATCTTTGTGAATACCCAATTTCATAGTATTAGAGCGCGGCTCAATGACCGCAATAATTTTCTCGGACCCCACTTTATTACGCAAACCTTCCAGCGTTGTCGCAATAGCCGTTGGGTGATGGGCAAAATCATCGTAAACAGAGACACCATTAATCGCCGCCAGTTTTTCCATGCGACGTTTCACCCCAAGGAATTGGCAAAGCGCTTCACAGGCCACCACCGGTTTCACCCCCACATGCCGAGCGGCCGCAATAGCCGCCAAGCCATTCGCTGCATTGTGCACCCCGGTTTGCCCCCAGCGCACAGTGCCCTGTCGTTCGCCCTGAAAACTCACAGCGAAAGCAGAGCCATCCTCTTCAATGAGGGTCATTGCCCAATCGCCTTGATCACCCAGTGACTGTAGCTCTGACCAACAGCCTCGATCCAGAACCTGCTGAAGATTGGCATCGCCAGCTGGCGCCACAATCATCCCGCGCCCAGGAATAGTTCGCACGAAGTGATGAAACTGCGTTTGAATTGCATTGAGGTCGGCAAAAATATCAGCGTGATCAAATTCCAGATTATTAAGAATAGCCGTGCTAGGACGGTAGTGAACAAACTTGGAGCGCTTATCGAAAAAAGCACTGTCATACTCATCGGCTTCCACCACAAAAAATGGTGAGTCACCCAAACGGGCTGACACATCAAAGTTACTCGGCACACCGCCAATCAGAAAACCCGGTTTCATGCCAGCATAATCAAGAATCCAGGCCAACATACTCGAGGTCGTTGTTTTGCCATGGGTGCCCGCTACCGCCAGCACCCACCTTTCTCTCAGAAAATAGTCCCCCAACCACTGGGGGCCAGAGGTATAGGGAATACGATTATTCAATACATATTCCACTGCGGGGTTGCCGCGAGACAGCGCATTACCAATAACAACCAAGTCGGGCATCGGGTTGAATTGTGACGGGTCATAGCCCTCGGTCAATTCAATGCCGGCTTTTTCCAGCTGCGTACTCATGGGTGGGTAAACATTAGTATCACTGCCCGACACCCGATGCCCTGAAGCCTTGGCCAGTTGAGCCAACGACCCCATGAAAGTGCCGCAAATACCTAAAATATGAATATGCATATTGTCATTAATGCCCTGTTCGATCTCTTCCTTTAATAATCCAGAATCGTACCACCCACACCGCTCCGCCAGACAGAGGGACGCGCCGGGAATAACATAGCCTAATTTCACCACCATGCAACCTTTGGTTTTTAAAATGGTTCAGCCCGGTACGCAGAAATGACATAAAAATGAAATCTACAACACTTTCCAGTATGATTCGCGCTCTTAAAAAAGGGCGGTAAGTCAGGAATCACTATGCCTAGCAACACAGAGCCAAAAAAGAATGCTTTTTATGCCCAGTCCGGTGGCGTAACTGCCGTTATTAATGCCAGCGCCTGTGGCGTAATAGAAACAGCGCGCGAGCACAAAGACAAAATTGGCAAAGTCTACGCCGGTCGCAACGGCATTATCGGTGCGCTGCGAGAAGATTTGATCGACACTAGCAAAGAATCAGCCAGTGCTATTTCCGCCCTTCGTCATACCCCCTCTGGAGCCTTCGGATCATGTCGCTACAAACTGAAAAGTTTCGAAGAAAACAATGAAGAATACGAACGTCTGATCGATGTTTTCAAGGCACACAATATTGGCTATTTCTTCTATAACGGTGGTGGTGATTCTGCTGACACATGCCTGAAAGTTTCTCAGCTATCAAAACAGATGGGCTATCCCATCCAGGCTATCCATATCCCCAAAACCGTCGATAATGATTTACCTTATACCGACAACTGCCCAGGCTTTGGCTCGGTGGCCAAATACGTCGCTGTGTCGACCAAGGAAGCCAGTCTCGATATCGCCTCCATGTGTGAATCATCCACCAAGGTATTTATTCTCGAGGTCATGGGTCGCCACGCCGGCTGGATTGCGGCAGCCAGTGCACTGGCTGCAGGAAAAGCAGGGGACCCACCTCACATCATCCTGTTCCCTGAAATACCCTTTATACGGGAAGATTTTATTTCCCGGGTCGAGAAGGTGGTTGAACAGCATGGTTACTGTGTCGTTGTCGCCTCTGAGGGTGCTCAATACCCCGATGGTGCACTAATCTCCGGCTCCATGAATAAAGATGCCTTTGGTCACCATCAACTCGGTGGCGTAGCACCCACCTTGGCCAGCATGGTAAAACATGCGCTTGGCTATAAGTACCATTGGGCATTAGCAGACTACCTGCAACGTTCTGCTCGTCATATCGCTTCGGCTACCGATGTAGAGCAAGCCTATGCTGTGGGGCGTGCTGCGGTTGAATATGCCCTCGATGGAAAAAACTCAGTGATGGTTACCATTGACCGGAAAGATACAAAAAACTACGCCTGGAGTCTCGGTGAAGCACCGTTGGAAAAAGTCGCCAACAAAGAAAAAATGATGCCTCGGAGTTTTATTACCCGGGATGGCTACGGCATTACGCAGAAAGCGCGAGACTACTTGGCACCGTTGATTCAGGGTGAGGATTACCCTCCCTACAAAAATGGCATCCCTCAGTATATTGAACTGGCCAAAATACCCGTAGAGAAAAAACTAAACACCCCCTTTGACGTTTAAATCTTACATCCTCCCTTCCAGATTTAAGCATTCATAGGCGTGTTTAAATCTGGAGAGTTCTCTGGAAGGTTCTCTTGACCACCAGCAGAGCCTTTATCCCTCAAGCATAAAAGTCACCGGCCCGTCATTACACAGGGTCACCTGCATATCGGCACCAAAACTGCCCGTAGCCACAGAGGGAAATGTCTGTTTGGCCTGAGCGACAAAGTAGTCGTATAAATTTTCTGCCAGCACCGGAGGCGCAGAGGTGGTAAAACTTGGCCTCAATCCCTTCTTCGTGTCGGCAGCCAAGGTAAATTGGGGAATGATCAACAAGCCACCACCGGCCTGCCGTACATTGAGGTTCATTTTCCCCTCACTGTCAGGGAATATCCGGTAATGAAGCACTTTGTGTAAGAGTTTATCCGCGGAACATTCAGCATCCGTTTTCTGCACCCCAAGTAACAGCAGAATACCCCGATCGATTGCACCAATCGTCTTCCCATCCACGTCGACTTTTGCATGACCAACACGCTGAATCAAACCTAACATCTCGGTATTAAACTCCTACTCTATTACGGGGCTTCCCCACCAAAAAAGCCTCTATATTCTCGGCCACTTGACGAATCAGTCGTTCACGGGACTCTCTGGCAACCCAGGCACTGTGAGGTGTAACAATCAAATTCGGTATTTCAGGGTTCAACAAGGGGCTCCCGTTTACCGGGGGCTCCTCTGACAACACGTCGACCCCGGCACCACCAATGACGCCATCTTCCAGAGCATCGGCCAAGGCCTGCTCATCGACAATACCGCCTCGGGCGCAGTTCACCAGCAACGCAGTCTTTTTCATCATGGCCAACTCGCGGCGTGCAAAAAGGTTACGGGTTTCTTCGGTGAGAGGACAGTGCAAACTGATGACATCAGCCTCTCTCAGCATGCGATCAAAAGGTACTCGGTCAACATTATCGCTATGACGCCAGGGGAGAGAAGCCACTTGCACCGCCATGCCCAATGCCCGACCAACTTCGGCGACACCGCGACCCAATTGGCCGTATCCCACAATACCCAAGTTCTTCCCAGCCAGCTCCCGAACCGGAAAATCCTGCAGACAGAAAAAAGGGCTTCCGGCCCAACGTCCATCGAGTGCCGCCACATTGTAATCCGGCAACCTCGTCGCCAAGGCCAGAATCAGTGCCCACGTATGCTGCACTACCGATGCCGACCCGTAACCCACAACATTACTCACGACCACATTACCCGCACGGGCAGCATCAAGATCGATAACATTGGTTCCCGTCGCCAACACACCGATATAACGAAGCGCGGGCGCTGCTGCCAATTCATTTTGACCAATGGGTGCTTTATTGGTCAGTACTATTTCGGCATCGGCTATTCGCCCAGCAACCTGCTCTGGCCGACAACTACCATAAATACACCACTCTATTGGCAATCCTGTAATGGGCCCAAGATTGATACCATCGGAACCCAGACTATCCGCATCGAGAATTACGCCTTTCATATTTTTTTCCCGGAAGCTATCTTGGAGGCCGTTAAGCCCAGAATTATTTGGTTAAACATTGTTTCTTCAAAACCACAACTAAGAAGTGTACCCCATGTCTTCAAAACCCCGAATCGCCATCCACTATTGCCCACGCTGTCATTGGCTGTTGCGCTCTGCCTGGCTGGCACAGGAGTTACTCACCACCTTTGCCGACGATCTGGGTGAGGTCGCACTGAAGCCGGCAGAAACCAGTGGCACCTTTGTCATCAAACTGGACGACCAGGTCATCTGGGAACGCAAGCAGGACGGCGGCTTCCCCGAAGCAAAAGTACTAAAACAACGCGTACGAGATTGCATAGACCCCGACCGAACCTTAGGCCATATTGACCGTTAAATTACTCAAAGAACACAGTCCATTCATCGGTATGGTGCTGGCCTCTTCTCTTCTGTCATAATGCGCGACTTCATAATAAAAAATTAGAGGGTTAACTAGATGTCTGAACGGTTGTTGGGGATCTATGAAAAACTGATTTTGCGTCACCCCGTGGCCTCCATTCTGGCGGTCATCGTTGTTGCTATAGCCATGGCCTTTGGCCTGCCCAATTTTAAGCTGGATGCTTCTGCTGACTCTCTTACTTTAGAAAATGACAGCTCACTGGCCTACTTTAGGGAATCACTACAACGCTACGGAAGCAGTGACTTTTTGGTCGTCACTTACACACCTTATGAAGGTAATCTGTTTGACGACGAGAACTTACAAACCCTCGCCAAAATGCGCGACGAATTAAAAGCGATCAAGGGCGTTGAAACCGTTACCTCAATGCTCGATGTGCCGCTCCTCTATAGCCCCAAGGTTTCCGTCTCCAAACTTAAAGAAGATCCTCGCACTCTGCTTCAGGAAGACACCGACCGAAGCATGGCCAAAACAGAATTTCTTGAAAGCCCTATCTATCGCGACCTGATTCTCAGCAAAGACGGACAAACTACAGCCTTGCTGGCCGTCATGAAGCTAGATAGCCAATACCTCAAACTGGTTAAAGAGCGCGACACTCTGCGAATCAAGCGAGACACCGAAGGGCTGTCGGCCGAGGAAACCATCGAACTGGAGAAAGCCAGTCAGGCGTTTCTCGACTACCGCACGATCCGAGCTGCCGAAGAGCATGCACGCGTAGCGGAAATACGGGAAAAGATGTCCAAATTTAAGGATCGAGCCGAAGTGTTCCTCGGCGGCCCGAGCATGATCACCGCCGACATGGTCGACTTTATTAAAAGTGACCTGAATGTATTTGGCGCCGGTATCGTGCTGTTCATCATTATTACACTGGCTATTATTTTCCGTCAGTTCCGCTGGGTTTTACTGCCATTGGCCACCTGTATTTTGTCCGTAGAAATCATTCTCGGATACCTGAGCTGGATCGATTGGCGTCTGACCGTGATCTCCTCCAACTTCGTGTCACTGTTACTGATTATCACCCTGGCTCTGACCATTCACCTGATTGTTCGTTACCGAGAATTACACCGCGAATTCCCAGACAAAGATCAATTAGACCTGGTACGAGATACCGTCAATTACATGGCCCGCCCCTGCCTTTACACCGTATTGACCACCATTGTGGCCTTCGTGTCTCTGGTGGTCAGTGATATCAGGCCGGTGATCGACTTTGGCTGGATGATGACCATCGGCATCATTCTGGCACTGGTGCTGGCGTTTATTATCATTCCTGCCGGCATGATCATCTGGGGCAAGGGAGAAAACACCGACAAAGGTGACAATTCTGCCATCTACACACTGTACTTTTCCCGCTTCACCGAAAAACATGGTGGACTGGTACTTGGCTTTGCCCTGCTTGCTGCGATTATCAGCGCCTGGGGGGTCAGCCAACTACAAGTTGAAAACCGCTTTATCGACTACTTCCGCTCCAATACTGAAATCTATCAGGGACTGTCGGTTATTGATGCCAAGTTAGGTGGCACCACACCACTGGATATTATCCTGGATGCCCCGCCAGCTCTAGACAATGGCACGGTCAGTTTTGACGACTTGCTGGAAGCAGATGAAGCAGACTCTGCCCCCGTCGACGACCCCTACGGAGACCCCTTTGCCGGGGCCTATGCAGACAGTGCTGAAGATGTCGTTGAAACTGAAGACACATCTGAAGAAGTGGCTGACCCCTATGGCGACCCCTTTGCCGGTATGTACGCCGACAGCGGTGAAGAAGCCGCTGAACCCGAAGCAGTAGACGACCCCTATGGTGACCCCTTTGCCGGTGATGATTTTGAGGACGACTTTGCCGGTGAATCAGACGAAGTGGAAGTGGTCGAAGACAGCTACTGGTTAACCAGTGCCGGTGTCGAAGACCTGAGAAAACTCCACACCTATCTGGAGTCTCTACCAGAAGTAGGCAAGGTTAGCTCACTGGTCACCGTCACCGATGTCGCCTCTGATCTGTCGGGACATAAACTCAATGACCTTGAGCTGGCCTTTATGTCGCTGATGCTATCACCAGAAAATGCCGCCCTGCTTCTCGATCCTTACATTGACGAGAAGAATAACCAGGCACGCATTACCCTGCGCATCAACGAAACCAAGGGCAACCTGAACCGTAAAGAGTTGTTGGATAAAATTCATCGGTTTGCCATTGATGAAGCGGGCTTTAAAGAAGAGCAGGTGCACTTCACGGGATTACTGGTGCTGTATAACAACATGTTGCAGAGCCTATTCCGCTCACAGATCCTGACCCTCGGCACGGTGTTCCTTGGCATTATGGCCATGTTCCTGGTGCTGTTCCGCTCTGCCTCCATCTCCCTGATCGCTATCCTGCCCAACTTCTTGGCCGCAGGTGTAGTACTGGGCGGTATGGGCATTGCCGGTATTCCGCTCGACATGATGACCATTACCATTGCGGCCATTACTGTCGGTATCGGTGTCGACCACGCAATCCACTACATCACCCGGTTCAAACGGGAGTTTGAAGTCGACCACGATTACATTGCATCCATGCACCGGGCACACGCCAGCATTGGGCGGGCACTGTTCTATACGGCAATCACCATTATTGCGGGCTTCTCCATCCTGGCGCTGTCCAACTTTATTCCTTCGGTTTATTTTGGGCTGCTGACATCACTCGCGATGCTGGCCGCACTACTGGGCTCTATGACACTACTGCCCAAGTTAATCCTGATCTTCAAACCGTTAGGAAAATAATCACCGCACAACGGCTATACCGGGGCCTATCTAAGGCCCCGGTAACCTAGCCCAACCAGATGTGTTCCTCCTCTCATTTGCCTTCCAGCGCTTTAGCCCTGTCTCTCGCCCAGCCTTTCCTCTAAACTCTTTATCAACACCTTAATTCAGAGAGGGTGCCGAGAGTTTCACCATGCAGTTTCAACCTTGGGAATTAGCCGCGGGTCTTGGCCTTTTTTTGTTTGGGATGATGAATCTTGAACAAGCACTCCGAGCACTGGGCACTCGCTCTTTCCGCCACCTGCTAAGGGAACAAACCCACACTCCCCTCCGTGGTGTGTTGATGGGGATCATCAGTACCGCCTGCCTACAGAGCAGCTCCATGGTTGGACTCATTGTGCTGGCCTTCGTCGGTGCCGGTATCCTGAAAATGGCCAACGCCCTGGGTATTATTTTTGGGGCTAATCTTGGCACCACCTTAACTGGCTGGATCGTCGCCACCATCGGCTTTAAATTCAGCCTGACCGAATATGCTCTACCGCTCGTCGCTTTGGGTTCTCTGGGTATCGTCTTTATCCACAGCGAGAAACGACTTCATTCTCACACGCGATTACTGCTGGGAATTGGCTTACTACTGATGGGGCTGGATTTCATGAAAACCAGCATGGGCTTCCTCAGTGAACAGGTCTCCGAGGAACTATTGAAGGACTATCCCCTGACCCTCTTCTTACTGGGTGGCCTGATGTTCACTGCGCTCATCCAGTCCAGCTCTGCCACCATGATGATTGTTCTCAGCGCGCTCCATGCCGACTTTTTACCACTGACCGCAGCCGTCGCCATTATCATCGGTGCCGACCTCGGCACCACGGGTACGATATTAATCGGCAGCCTGAAAGGATCGGCAGATACCCGCAGAGTGGCGCTGTCACATTTTATTTTTAATCTGGTGATTGTCGTCATCGCCTTCCCGCTATTGATACCCATCTTGCACCTCATCACCGATGTCTTTGCCATACAGGATCCGATGTTTGCGCTGGTGATGTTCCACTCGCTGATGAACCTCATGGGCATCGCCTTATTTCTACCCGTTATCCCTCCATTTTCCCGATGGCTACAAACACGCTTTGTCGGTGATCAGGCCAATGGCTGCCAATACATTACCAAGGTACCCCACACCGTTAGCGATGCGGCGGAATCGGCCATTCGACAAGAAATTCTACAGCTGTTTCAAAAGGTAATTATTCTCAACCTGAAAACCCTGAAAATTCGCCCGGAAGAATTACTCCAGGGCCATCAGGCGTTTGAGGTTTACCAACAGATTCGCCAACAAAAACCCACCCACGACGAACAGTATTCAAATATCAAACATACGGAACAACAGATTATTCAATACGCCAACAAAGTATTGCAGGAAAAGTCCGGCGAAGAGGAAACCCAAAATATTTCACACCTGCTCCATGCCGCACGCGACATCGTCTACAGCGCCAAGAGCCTGAAAGATGTTCGACAGAACCTGGTGGAACTGCGCCTGCAATCCGACGATGAAGAATTGATAGAAACCCTGCACTACGACGCCCGGGTCATTTACCGACACCTGCTCAACCTGCTGGAAAAAACAGACCCGCTATTAGTCGAAGAAAAACTGCAGCAGCTGACCTCGGAAATCAACCAGTCCCACGACCAACTGCATCAATTAATTACCCGCTATAAAAGCAATGACGATATGGGCATCCAGCTCTCATCACTGCTCAATATCAATCGGGAAATACTGGTCTCCAATCAAGCACTGGTCAAGGCCATCGGCGACCTGGCTGCAGCCAGTTAAATTTGGCATTGAAACCTCAATCTCAGCAGGTATTTACCTCACCGGTTTTGAGAACTACAACCTCCTCCTCGATCACCGAACAGACCGCACGATTCCGGCCCTGATCTTTGCCGCGATATAATGCGTCATCTGCCAGCTTTATGATCTGCTCAATATTTTCAATCCTGTTTCCTTGGATACTGACACATCCCAGCGTCAGGGTGACGGGGCGAGGGTTGTCTGGCCCGTAGTGAATATTGAGGCCCTGTATGGCTTCGCGGCAATCCTCAACAACCTTACAGGCCCCGTCCGGATCCGTACCCGGAAGAATTATGACGAATTCCTCACCACCAAACCGCCCCACAACGTCGGTCGCTCGTCGGCTACAGGTGCGGATAGTCTCTGCCACGATAATAAGACACCGATCACCTTCCTGATGGCCATTGCTATCGTTGTATAACTTGAAGTGATCAATGTCGCCAATAACGAATGACAACCAGTCGCCATCACGGCGGGTTCTGTTCACCTCATGCAAAAGAATATTCTCAATAGCGCGACGATTGTAAATTCCTGTGAGATAGTCGGTGTTGGATTCCCCCTTTACCTTGGCAAGCGACTCCTTGAACTCACGGGAAAACCACCACATCATCCCCGTGGCTATCAGGCATAGCGAAGCGACACTGACAAATCGGGCAAACTTCAGCAGGGTCGGGTTGTGCGGATTTTCAGGAATTAACTGATAAATATCGACCAGGTACAATCCTGCGAGCACAACACCTATCAACCACAAGGATAGCCAGGCAGCACGGTTGCTGATGAGTAGCATGGCCGACAGGGGAACCAGTGGTGACAACAATACCACTGGGCCACTAAAACTACCGGTATTCAAACTGCCCAGAATCAAACCCAGTATTAATAGGCCTACCAACACAACCGCCGCTCTTGCAGGCGAACCGCTTCGCGACAAGTAAATGGCATTGGCAATAAGCCCTGTCAACAGAATAAACGCAGGCGTGGGTGGCGGGTTTGCCCCCACCACGATCATTTTCAGAATGGCCAGAAAAGCGGTAAGTGCAATAAACGCCAGATTCGCAGTTTTGACCAGCTGCCGTCGATTCACCGCTAACACCAGATCAGAAGACGTCGTCATAAGCCGCTGTCACGGTGAAAACAAAAAACCGGGCATACGGGCAATTTGTGCAGTTGTTTTTTCATGAAGGGCCAAACTAGGAGAGCGAAGACCGCGACATTCTATACCATGGCTTAAAACCCCCAAAATAAATAAACCGTGGGGGGGAAATACAATCAAAAATCAAGTTTCTTCCCGATAGCCTATTAACGCTATTAGATTTTGTTTGTCGACCTCTCAGACAGACAGTACAGCTTGTAAAAGACACACAATGCCCAAGGCAGGGTACGCAGCATTCCGTGGCTTTCCCTGCTAGGCGTTAGCCTCTGCAGCCCATTTAATTGCTCTTTCCAACCGATCATTGCCCCAAAAAAGCTCACTACCGACATAAAAAGAAGGCGCGCCGAAAATACCTCGCTCGCCTGCTTCTTCAGTTTGTTCACGTAACATTGCTTTTGATTCTTGAGAAACCGCTTCTTTCATAATCGATGCGGCATCCACACCTATTGAGGCAAGGCAATTTTCGATGACTTCTGGTGATGCTATATCTTCACTGCGTTCAAAGTTAGCAGAATAGACAGCCCTGACAAATGTCGAAACCCAAGGAGAATCACAAAACCTTCTTGCAACACGCGCAGCCAGCAACCCATTTTGTGGAAAAACAGCGGGGCGTGTAAACGGAAGCTGCAAGTCACTGCAGACTCTGGCCAAATCTTTCCACATATACTCCCCTTTTGCAGGGTAAATATTGAACGGGGAATCGTTCATACCCTGCCCGTTGAAGATGGCTCCTAACAAAAACGGCCGCCAAACAACATCTACATTTTCTCGAGCGGCCAGCGATTCAATACGCATTGCAGCCGGGTAGGAGTAAGTACTGGCAAAATCAAACCAAAACTCTATTTCCACGAGATGTTCCTCTGGAGGCTAACGCCTCACTAAGAGGCAAATATATAGTTGGTTAAAATAAGCGGCGAAGGAGCAAAAACCAACTGTTATTTGTCCTGCTTGAGTGACTTGTTAGGCAACAAGTCACAGCGATTTATTTAAAGGTTACAACCTTAAAATGTGGGTTATCTACAAGAACTTCCATTTTTAAAACTGAATCCAAAACAACTAGTTCCTCTGTATTATCAACCTTAATTTTTATACATTCTTCTCGACTTTCATTACGTTTAACATCAAGTGCTACGCCCTGTAATTCATAACCAGAATTTAAAGTTAGCTTAATTAAATAGTTAAACATACAAGCTATTTCTACATAATCATGTTGATCACAAGAAATCATGAGAGGTTACCCTTTTAGAATGTTGCCTAACGCCTTGTAAGGGGCAGACAAACCAACGGTTTGGCTGTCCCGCGGAGGGCTGAAGGCCCGGAGTGCACTTGAGCAACTTGTTAGGCATTACTATCTATAAGGATGCCAATACTTTGGGGACTTCCCTTTTATTGCAACATACGAAAAAGGCCATAGCAAATAACCGGTGAGAGCCAGATACAAAATATGTATTAAGACTGAGCTAATAGTTCGCGACTCAAATACCAGCGTATGGATGTGCTCTGCGCCAGCAACCTAGTATCAAATTTATCCACATTTAAAACCTCCGTGTTTTCAACGTTCTATTGCCTAACAGCTAATTATAAAGACTCTGTCCGCGGTTCATGGCGGCAGGCCCTTTAAATTGGCCATTAGTGGTGACTCCCCACTTAGTGCCCTTCTTTGGATTTTTATTGCCTTTTGTCAGCACACTCGGCAGCTTGCCGAGCTGCTTGTTTACAGACTACGGGCCAACTGATTATAGTCATCGACTGAGTCACAATACTGACGGGGAGAAAATTCGGAATGAAAACACGTGCAGCGGTTGCCTTTAAAGCAGGTGCACCTCTCGAGGTGGTGGACGTTGATTTGGCAGGCCCGAAAGCGGGTGAGGTTTTGGTTGAGATCAAAGCTACCGGCGTATGCCATACCGATGCGTTCACGCTGTCGGGCGATGACCCGGAGGGTGCCTTCCCCGCGATTCTGGGCCACGAAGGTGCCGGTGTGGTGGTGGATGTCGGCCCGGATGTTAAGAGCCTGAAACCCGGCGACCACGTAATCCCTCTGTATACCCCGGAATGCCGGGAGTGTAATTTTTGTCTGAACCCCAAAACCAATTTATGCCAATCCATTCGCGCCACCCAGGGGCAAGGCTTAATGCCCGATGGCACCAGTCGCTTTTCTCTGGATGGTCAGCCCATTCTGCACTACATGGGTTGTTCGACATTCTCTAATTACACGGTACTGCCAGAAATCGCGCTGGCCAAAGTGCGTGAAGATGCTCCCTTTGACAAGATTTGCTATATCGGTTGCGGCGTCACCACCGGTATTGGTGCGGTGGCGTTCACCATGAAAGTGGAAGCCGGTTCAACGGTGGCAGTGTTTGGTTTGGGCGGCATTGGCTTGAATGTTGTTCAGGGTGCCAAAATGGTCGGCGCCACTCGGATTATCGGTGTCGATACAAACCCGAATCGAGCCCACCTGGCAAAGCAGTTTGGCATGACCGACTTTGTCAATCCCAATGAGGTCGAGAACGTGGTGGACCATATTGTTGATATGACCGGCGGCGGAGTGGACTACAGTTTTGAATGCATTGGCAATGTACAGGTGATGCGTCAGGCACTGGAATGCTGCCACAAGGGCTGGGGGCAAAGCTGCATTGTCGGCGTTGCGGGTGCCGGCCAGGAAATTTCTACGCGGCCGTTCCAGTTAGTCACCGGCCGGTCGTGGCGAGGTACGGCCTTCGGCGGTGCCAGAGGCCGAACGGATGTACCGAAAATTGTCGACTGGTATATGGATGGAAAAATTAATATCGACGATTTGATCACCCATACCATGCCGCTGGATGACATCAACAAAGCCTTCGACCTGATGCATGCGGGTAAAAGCATCCGTTCCGTTGTGTTGTATTAAGCTGTATTAACCAATTGCTTCACTAGATAACCGCTTGATAACAAGGTAACAGGTAGCCATGGAACAAATTGACGCACATAAATCCTTTGGCGGGCAGCAGCTGCGTTACCGCCATCAGTCCGGGGTGCTCAACTGTGACATGACCTTTTCCATCTACCTGCCGTCACAAGCCGAGCAAGGGCCTGTCCCCGCCCTTTACTGGTTGTCGGGGCTCACCTGTACCGATGAAAACTTTATGACCAAGGCCGGTGCTCAGGCGTATGCAGCGAAATATGGCATGGCGCTTATTGCTCCGGACACCAGTCCCCGTGGCGATGGGGTACCCGACGATCCCGAAGGCGCTTATGATTTTGGATTAGGCGCAGGCTTTTATGTCAACGCCACGCAATCACCCTGGAGCCAGCATTATCAGATGTACGATTACGTGGTGAGCGAATTACCGGCATTGGTTAATCGACACTTCCCCATCGACGGCACAAGAGTGGGACTTTCCGGCCACTCCATGGGTGGCCACGGCGCATTGACCATTGCCCTGAAACACCCCGATCAATACCAATCCGTCTCAGCCTTTGCACCTATTTGTTCGCCGATGAATTGCCCTTGGGGCCACAAGGCATTAAGCCAGTATCTCGGTGATGACCAAATGACCTGGAAGCCATACGACACGGTAGAACTGGTTAAACAACATGCTCTTTCTGACGGGCAACCGCTACCGATTTTAATCGACCAAGGCGATCGGGATAATTTTCTACAGGAACAGCTGAAAACCGAATTATTGGAAGCCGCTTGCCGTACTGAAAACTACCCCATGACGATTCGCAGGCAGCCGGGCTACGACCACAGCTATTATTTTATTGCTTCATTTATCGGCGAGCATATAAAGTTTCATGCGAAATATTTGTAGCGCCACGTACTAATGAGAAAAAATAAATGAGTGATAATCGCGGCTTATCTTCTTCAGAAAATATTATTGGCGGCGGCACCAAAAAAGTTCTCTACACGCTCAAAACCGTTCAAAAAATTGGCCTTAAAAATTCCTCCAAAGCGCTCACGTCAAAAAATACCTGCAAGGCCTGCGGGTTGGGCATGGGCGGCCAGCAGGGAGGGATGACGAATGAGCTGGGCGAATTCCCCGCTGTCTGCAATAAAAGTATTCAAGCGCAGTCCACCGATATTCAGCCCGCCATTCCCTCTGAAATTTTTCAGCACTCGCTGGCAGAATTAAGGGAGTTAAGCAGTTATGAACTCGAACACCTTGGCAGACTCGGCAACCCCATTTTCAAAGCAAAGGACACCAATCAATTTCAGGAGGTCAGTTGGGATTGGGCCCTGAACTATGCGGCAGAAAAGTTTGCTGCCATCGAGCCAACTCGTACTTTTTTCTATTCGTCAGGGCGCTCCTCCAACGAGGCCGGTTTTGTGTTGCAATTACTGGCCCGCCTTTATGGCACCAACAACGTCAATAACTGCTCTTATTACTGCCATCAGGCCACCAGTGTTGCACTGGGTGAAACCATCGGAACAGGAACTGCCACCGTAGAATTGGAGGATTTATCCCGCTGTGATATGGCCTTTGTGATCGGGGCTAACCCGGCATCCAATCACCCCCGTTTTATTCACCAACTAAAAGGCATCCGCGATCGCGGCGGCAAGGTCGTCATTATTAACCCTGCCAAAGAACCGGGGCTGGTGCGATTTGCCGTGCCCAAAAGTGCCAAATCGATGATTACCGGTGGCACTTGGATTGCCAGTGAATACCTGCAGCCTGTTATCGGCAGTGACATTGCGCTGCTAAAAGGCATCGCCAAATCGGTACTGGAAAAACAGGGAGAAGACCTCCATTTTATTGAGCAATTTACTCAAAATTTTGACGCCTTCAAGCAAGATATAAAAAACACCCCATGGGAAATGATTGAAAATATCACGGGCGTTTCTGTTGAAAAAATTCAGCAGGTGGCCGATCAATATCTTGCATCAAAAAATGCTATTTTTGCCTGGGGCATGGGCATGACCCATCACCAACACGGCGTTGAAAATATCGAATATATCTCCAACCTGGCCTTGCTGCGGGGCATGATAGGCAAACCCGGAGCGGGACTCCTGCCTCTGCGTGGCCACAGTAATGTTCAGGGTATCGGCACCATCGGTGTCAAACCCGTGTTGACGGAGGAGGTCTTCCACACACTCGAATCTGAACTCGGCGCGAAACTGCCGACCGCTGAGGGGATGGATACGCTGGCCTGTATCAATGCCGCCCATAACCATCAAATAGATGCAGCCCTGATTATGGGAGGCAATCTCTATGGTGCCACCCCAAATTCAACCTGGGCAGCGGAAGCTCTGAGCCATATTGGCTTTAAGCTATTTCTAACCACCACGTTAAACCAGGGTCATATTCATGGGTGCGACAGCAGTGAACATCTGATTCTTCCCGTAACGGCCAGAGACGAGGAGTGGCAACCGACCACACAGGAATCGATGTTCAATTATGTGCGGCTAAGCGACGGTGGTATCAAGCGTCACGAAAATACCCGCACCGAAGTTGCCGTATTAAGTGACCTTGCCCAACAATTATTAAAAGATTGCCCGGTAGATTTCAGTCAATTTAAACAACACAAAACTATTCGTGAAACCATCGCGAAAATTATTCCCGGCATGAAAAAACTGGCCGATATTGATATCGCCAAGCAAGAGTTTCATATACAAGATCGGTTAAAACACCAACCTGAATTTAACATGCCGAAAGGTCTGGCGCAGTTTAAGGTTCGCCCTATTCCACCGACCAGCCAAAATCAGGACTACCCCTTTACACTGACAACCGTACGCAGTGAAGGTCAGTTCAATACCATTATTTACGAAGAAAGAGACAGTTATCGCAACACTCAAGACCGCTGGTCAGTCTTGATGAATCCCCGCACCATCGAGAAGCTGGGCATTCAAAATAATGTCGTTAACCTGGTATCTAATTATGGCCGAATGGATCTCGTCCGAGTCCACCCCTTTGATTTACCCGACAACAATTTGATGGCCTACTTCCCCGAGGCCAACATTTTAATTGGCAGTGAAAACGACCCAAGAAGTAAAACACCCGCGTTTAAAGCTGTGCCCGTGAACATTGAAATTGTTTAGCTCTATATTCACCAATAATAGCCAATGGATAGGGTATATTCTTCGGCTTTATTTTTTTCAAATTGAAATCTTAAATCCCAATTTTTGTCCAGTTGATATCTCACCTCTAACCAATAAATATCTTCATTATTTTCTTTACTGTCAAAATGAACACGATGCTCAGACTGAACTCTTGCTTTTAACTTCTCCGAAATCCTAATATTTGAAAACCATGTTGATTTGCCATACATAGCCCCATATCCATTCCGGTTATTCTGAAACCCGGTGCCAATGTATGTACCAATAACACTATTCATACTAATATCTTTTGCATAACCAATGTCGCCCTGAAATCGTGCCACTAGGCAGTCATCACACTTTAAACTCTGCTGCTCCGCACCGAGCTTAATTTTCCATGATAGCCCTGTATCTTTTGGCAACCCTGTTTTTCCACTATTCACACTCTCAATGCTGACAACATCTAGATGTCTCAGGTAAAACCCATCACCCTGATACACCAATTTTGTATCGAACATGGTTAAAGCGGAATTGGCCACATGACCATCCCCTCCATCCAGCACATCATAATAAGAAGGCCTAATGACGATTGAAGCCCCTTCATTCAATGACTGATTGCTCACATAGCCTATTCTCAACATCCCTGGCGAACGGCCCTTGTGAGGAGCTATAGATTCATACGAAGAGGGGGGGTAAGGCATTCCTGGTAGTTCAAAATGTTTAGCAAGCACCTTCGCATATCTTGTCTTCTTTGTACCACTCAAGCTATCCTTTGAACCATCAGCAAACTGAAAGTAATCCTCTAGCACTTCCAACACATCTAGCTTTGATCTGGTATTCAGTTGATCATATTCACTCGTATTTAAGGCATTAATGCCATGGGCCGCTGCCTCCACCACTGTTTTTTCCTGATCATTCAGTTTGTCATATTTCGTATATAGTCGAGACTGCCTGGATGGGTGGTACTTAATAGCCTTAACTAAAGCTGATTCATTATGCACATGCTCATTTAGTTTAGTCGCAATTGTCTGTGGAAATACCCATGGCCGATCCTCCGGTATAATTTTTAGGTTGTCCGCTAATTCTAAAATTTCTGCTATACGATAAGCGCAGTTTTTTCTAAAAAAATAATAGGTATTTTTTTTCCCCATCAACTCCCATAGATGTGCAACCATTAGTTGAACCTCTGCATTAGAGAGTTCTAACTCATATTCCCAGATGTCTCTTAACTCAAGCTCTCCATAGTTATGGTTATGAAAATAAAATTCTATGTGACTAAAGCCACCATCGTAGCCCCCTAACATCCCTTTAAAGATATAAGAAATAGGATTTTCATTTGAAGGAACTATCGCTCCATAATTTACACTCACATCAAGCAACTTTGATAGAAACTTATGACTGCTATTAAATTTAAGTAGTGTGTGACCATAGTACGATGCCGGGTTACCCAGATAACCGGTAGCATAAAGTAGACTAATAGAGTTTACATCGCCTCCCATAGCCCATTTATCATAGGCTTCACATTTAGCCTTAGGTGTGGATAATCGATCAAAATCAAGGACTTCATTCAACCATAAATATCTAGCGCGAAACCTACATTGTGGGTGAGAATCTTTATCTAGGTCATGTTCTTGAAAAATACCCTTTATTGTTTCCTTAAGCTCACTAATCGGGTCTATATTACCGTATTCTGAAAGGAAGAAATCAGCGGAAGAAATGGCACTCTGTAGCCCAGAAGGGTTAGA
>JBFICW010000024.1:0-44121 GCA_041581635.1 Porticoccus sp.
GCACAGACGCGAGTCAAAGCAGCTGTCAATGTCGTTTTACCGTGGTCAACGTGACCAATGGTGCCCACGTTTACGTGGGGCTTATTACGTTCAAACTTCTCTTTAGCCATTGTTACATCCTCCCGGAGATAAGCTTTAATATTTAAAAATTAAACTTGATTCTTTGCCATTACTTCATCAGCAACATTTCTTGGTGCTTCTGAGTATTTATCAAACTCCATGGTGAAGGTCGCGCGCCCTTGTGTTGCAGAACGAAGATCGGTTGCATAACCGAACATTTCCGCCAATGGCACCTCGGATTCGACGATTTTGCCCATAGCGCTATCGCCCATACCCAAAATTACACCGCGACGCCGGTTCAAATCACCGACCACATCACCCATGTTTTCTTCTGGTGTTACCACCTCGACCTTCATCATCGGCTCAAGCAGTACTGCGCCACCCTCAGAGGCTAGCCTCTTAGTGGCCAGAGAGCCGGCAATTTTAAACGCCATTTCATTGGAGTCAACATCGTGGAAAGAACCATCGAACAGAGTTGCTTTCAACCCCAGCAATGGATAACCCGCGAGGACACCATTTTGCATCTGCTCGGAGATGCCCTTCTCAACGGCAGGAATGTATTCTCTGGGCACAGCCCCACCGACAATTTCATTAACGAACTCCAAACCTTCGGCATTCGTGTCTTCTGCTGGCTCGAATTTAATCCAGACATGACCATATTGACCCCGGCCGCCCGACTGGCGAACGAACTTACCTTCGACGTCACAGGTATTTTTTATTGCCTCACGATAGGCCACCTGCGGCTTACCGATATTGGCTTCAACACTAAATTCTCGGCGCATTCTATCTACAAGAATATCGAGATGGAGCTCGCCCATACCTGAAATAATTGTCTGACCGGACTCTTCGTCAGTCTTTACTCGAAACGACGGGTCTTCCTGAGCAAGCTTGCCCAACGCAACACCCATTTTCTCCTGGTCAGCCTTCGATCTTGGCTCTACTGCTACCGAGATAACGGGTTCGGGAAACTCCATCCGTTCAAGAACGATTTTGTTGGTCTCAGAGCAAAGCGTGTCACCCGTGGTAACATCCTTCAATCCAATGGCTGCAGCAATGTCTCCAGCCAAGACCTCTTTAATATCTTCTCGACTATTTGAATGCATTTGAACCATGCGTCCAACACGTTCTTTTTTGTGCTTCACTGAATTGTAAACGGCTGTACCACTTTGCAACGTTCCTGAATAAACGCGGAAAAAAGTCAGCGTACCAACAAACGGATCCGTCGCGATTTTAAATGCTAAGGCCGAAAAAGGTGCGCTATCATCGGCTTCTCGCGTCGCGACAGTCTCACCATCTTCCAGTGTGCCCTCAATCGCCTTAACTTCTGTCGGCGATGGCAAATATTGAATAACCGCATCCAGCATTGCCTGCACGCCTTTATTCTTAAAGGCCGAGCCACCAAGTACGGGGACAATTTCATTGGCTAAGGTGCGCTGACGAATAGCCGCGACAACCTCTTCCTCTGAAAGCTCGCCACCCTCAAGATACTTTTCCATTAGCTCATCGTTTGCTTCTGCAGCAGACTCAATAAGGTATTCGCGCATCTCTTCACACTGAGCAAGCATCTCATCGGGGATATCTGCATAGTCAAATGTCATGCCCTGATCAGCTTCATTCCAAAGAATCGCCTTCATCTTGATGAGATCGACAATACCTTTGAATTCCTCTTCAGCACCAATCGTCATTTGTAGCGGCACTGCGTTGGCTCCCAGGCGCGCTTTGAGCTGCTTAACCACCATCATGAAATCGGCGCCGGCACGGTCCATCTTATTGACAAACACCATGCGAGGCACTTCATATTTATTAGCCTGACGCCAGACTGTCTCAGTTTGTGGCTGCACACCAGATGAGCCACAAAGCACCACAACAGCACCATCCAAAACACGAAGTGAACGCTCTACCTCAATGGTAAAGTCGACGTGCCCCGGAGTATCAATGATATTAATTCTGTGCTGTGGAAACTGCTGCTGCATTCCTGACCAAAAACAGGTGGTAGCTGCCGAGGTGATGGTAATACCTCGCTCCTGCTCTTGCTCCATCCAATCCATGGTAGCGGCGCCATCGTGTACTTCACCAATTTTATGAGATAGGCCCGTGTAGAACAGCACTCTCTCAGTGGTGGTGGTCTTACCGGCATCGACGTGTGCACAGATGCCAATATTACGATAACGAGCTATGGGAGTCTTTCGAGCCACAGTCTTTCCTTAATGCGATTAATTTAAATAGCTAATCTAAAACAATTAATCTTATAAACCACAAAAGGTAGCTGACAACAGCTACCCTTTTGTGAAACATCAACTTACCGATACAACGGTCAGAATCGGAAGTGAGAGAACGCCTTGTTGGCTTCTGCCATACGATGGACGTCTTCACGCTTCTTAACTGCACCACCTTTATTTTGGTGTGCATCAATAATTTCACCGGCCAAACGCTGTGACATGGACTTCTCACCACGAGAGCGAGCGTAGTCAACCAACCAGCGCATTGCCAAAGCTACGCGACGGGCGGGGCGAACCTCAATTGGCACCTGATAAGTAGCACCACCAACACGGCGAGACTTAACCTCGACAAGAGGTGAAATGTTGTCGAGTGCAGATTCAAAAATGGCAACAGGATCTTCTTTAAGGCGGCTTTCTACCAAATCCAAAGCACCGTAGATGATACGCTCAGCTACTGCTTTTTTACCGCTAACCATCACGTGGTTCATAAACTTAGCCAAGGTGACATTGCCGAACTTAGGGTCAGGCAGAATTTCACGCTTAGCGACTACTCTTCTTCTAGGCATAATCTAGCTCTTCTCTTCAGGGTTTTCCGGGATAAACATGTGCTCTTGCACACCCGGCCTTACTCGGTTCTTACCGACGCAAAGTAACGCCCCTTACTTAGGACGTTTAGTACCGTACTTAGAACGACGCTGCTTACGGTTATTCACACCAGCAGTATCAAGGCTACCTCGAACAGTGTGATAACGCACACCAGGTAGATCCTTAACACGACCACCGCGAATTAATACAACGCTGTGTTCTTGTAGGTTATGCCCCTCACCACCAATATACGAAGTTACTTCGTAGCCATTGGTAAGACGAACACGACATACTTTACGCAGTGCTGAGTTCGGCTTCTTAGGTGTTGTTGTGTATACACGGGTGCACACACCACGGCGCTGCGGGCAAGCCTGCAGTGCTGGCACATCGCTTTTAGCGACTTTGCGTTTTCTCGGCTTACGAACCAACTGGTTGATCGTTGCCATTTAATAACTCCAAACAATACGCCTTCACTATGAAGGCTTTAATAAACAGACCCGCAAAAACGGACCCCTATTCAGGGAGGCGGCATTCTAAAGATACCGGCTCCTAGAGTCAAGCGACCACAGAGGGATCGCACTACTCATTTTGTTACTCGTCGCCGGAGCTCAGAGCTTCACTCAATGCCGCTTCGATATCGAGAGCACTAACGGTGGTTTCACTCGCAGATTCGCGATCTTTACGACGCTGTGCGTGATAGGTCAAACCAGTCCCAGCAGGTATCAATCGACCCACAACAACGTTCTCTTTTAGGCCACGCAGCGGATCTGATTTACCCGTAACAGAGGCCTCGGTTAGAACACGAGTGGTTTCCTGGAAGGATGCCGCAGAGATAAAGCTCTCCGTCGCCAATGATGCCTTGGTAATACCAAGCAACAGGCGCTCATACTTGGCAGGGAACTTCCCATCCAATTCAAGCTTCTCGTTTTCTTCCAGAACACGGTTAAATTCAACCTGCTCACCTTTAACAAAGGAGGAATCACCCATTTCAGTAATTTCCACCTTACGGAGCATCTGTCGGCAGATAACCTCGATGTGTTTATCGTTGATCTTTACGCCCTGAAGACGGTATACGTCCTGGATTTCGTTACCGATATATTTCGCCAGAGAGTCCACACCCTGCAATCGCAGAATGTCATGAGGATTCTCAGGACCATCAGCGATAATCTCACCCTTGGAGACGTGCTCACCTTCAAAGACACCCAGCTGACGCCATTTAGGAATGAGAGCCTCATAATGGGTACTGCCATCGGGAAGTAACTGACCATCATTAGGCGTAATCACCAAGCGACGCTTACCTTTAGTCTCCTTACCAAAGCTTACCGTACCGGTAATTTCAGCCAGGATAGCAGGGTCTTTCGGCTTACGCGCTTCAAACAAATCAGCTACGCGTGGCAAACCACCGGTAATATCACGTGTTTTGGAGCCTTCCTGCGGTATACGAGCCACAACATCACCAGCACCCACATGGCTGCCATCTGTAATGCTCAAAATAGCACTGGCTGGCAACATGTAATGTGCGGGTACCGTAGAGTTGGCAAATGTCAGCTCTTTGCCATCGTCACCCAACAAGGTCACCATTGGCTTCAAGTCTTTACCCGCCGATGGGCGCTCATTGGGATCTACGATCGCAATGCTAGACAACCCTGTCATCTCATCGGTCTGGCTAAGGATACTAAGCCCCTCCTCCATTCCAGAGAATGAAGCCGTACCAGCCACTTCAGTAATAATGGGGTGTGTGTGGGGATCCCAGTTGGCAACCACATCGCCAGCCTGCACAGCAGAACCTTCTTTAACCTTGATCATTGCGCCATAGGGCAACTTATAACGCTCGCGCTCACGGCCGTTCTCATCTGCCAAGGCCAGCTCACCGGAGCGAGATACCGCTACCAGCTCGCCATTTTCTCGCTCCACAACCTTGATGTTAATTAGACGTATGGTGCCGCCCATCTTAACTTGGATGCTATCAACAGCAGAGGCACGCGAGGCGGCACCACCAATGTGGAAAGTCCGCATAGTCAACTGTGTACCCGGCTCACCGATTGACTGAGCCGCGATAACACCAATTGCTTCACCGGAGTTCACCATGTGGCCACGAGCCAAATCACGACCGTAACACGCAGAACAAATACCGTAGCGCGTATCACAGGTAATTGGTGAGCGAACTTTCACCTCGTCGATACCCAATATTTCCAGGTGCTCGACCCATTTCTCGTCGATCATTGTACCGGCATCTACGGCAATATCATTAGTGCCTGGCTTGACCACATCCACAGCGACAACACGACCCAAAATACGATCACCCAAGGATTCGATAATATCGCCACCCTCAATAACCGGGGTCATCAACAGGCCCTCGGTAGCGCCACAATCCTCTTCTACAACCACCAGATCCTGAGAAACATCAACCAAGCGACGAGTCAGATAACCTGAGTTAGCCGTTTTCAATGCGGTATCAGCCAAACCTTTACGAGCACCGTGAGTAGAGATGAAGTACTGCAGTACGTTCAAGCCTTCACGGAAGTTTGCGGTAATTGGCGTCTCAATAATGGAACCATCAGGACGAGCCATAAGACCACGCATACCGGCTAGCTGACGAATCTGCGCGGGGGAACCTCGAGCACCAGAATCGGCCATGATAAAGACAGAGTTAAATGAGGGTTGATTCTCTTCCTCGCCATCAC
The DNA here is from genome assembly GCA_041581635.1 of Porticoccus sp. GTDB lineage: Bacteria > Pseudomonadota > Gammaproteobacteria > Pseudomonadales > Porticoccaceae > Porticoccus. Next base: position 5,549 of record JBFICW010000024.1, read on the forward strand.
TATTAATCACTGGCTCGGTACTAATTACTTCCATCATGGCTTTTGCCACTTGGTCGTTAGCCCGAGACCATATATCAATCACTTTGTTGTACTTCTCACCCTGAGTGACCAGGCCGGAGGAAAACTGACTTTCGATTTCCTTCACTTCGTCATCCGCACGAGCGATGATTTCACCCTTCGCATCGGGAATTGTGAAGTCATTAACACCAATCGATGCACCTGATTTAGTAGAAAAATCAAAGCCGGTATACATCAACTGATCAGCAAAAATTACCGTCGCCTTCAAACCGACGTCGCGATAGCAGCGGTTAATAATTCTCGAAATAGCCTTTTTCGTCATCGCCTGGTTAACAAGGTCAAAGCCCAAACCTTCCGGTACGATATCCCACAGCATTGCACGACCGACGGTGGTATCAATAATGGAAGTATCTTCTAGACGCTCACCCTCTTCATTAAAGGTAACCTGGGTAATACGCACTTTAACGCGAGCCTGCAGGTGTGCCTGCTTGCTGTAATAGGCGCGAGACACTTCCTGCAGATTAGCAAAGACTCTACCTTCACCTGGCGCATTTACCCGATCACGGGTCATGTAGTACAAGCCCAGCACAACGTCCTGAGAAGGCACAATAATGGGCTCACCGTTTGCCGGTGACAGAATGTTGTTGGTGGACATCATCAGCCCGCGGGCCTCGAGCTGAGCCTCCAGCGTCAACGGCACGTGTACCGCCATCTGGTCACCATCGAAGTCAGCGTTATAGGCCGCACATACCAATGGGTGCAACTGAATAGCTTTACCCTCAATCAGCACGGGCTCAAATGCCTGAATACCAAGACGGTGAAGCGTTGGCGCACGGTTCAACATGACGGGGTGCTCGCGAATCACTTCGTCGAGAATATCCCAGACCACCGGCTCTTCCCGCTCAACCATTTTCTTGGCCGCTTTAATCGTGGTCGCTAAACCACGCAATTCCAGCTTGGAGAAAATAAAGGGCTTGAACAGCTCCAATGCCATGCGCTTAGGCAGTCCACACTGATGCAAGCGAAGTCTAGGGCCAACCACAATGACCGACCGGCCTGAGTAGTCCACACGCTTACCAAGCAAGTTCTGACGGAAGCGACCCTGCTTACCTTTAATCATATCGGCAAGCGATTTCAGAGGACGCTTATTTGAACCAGTAATAGCTCGACCGCGACGACCGTTATCCAGCAGTGCATCAACTGATTCCTGCAACATACGCTTTTCGTTACGCACGATAATATCCGGCGCATTCAACTCCAACAGTCGCTTCAGACGATTGTTCCGGTTTATCACTCGACGGTAGAGATCATTCAGGTCGGAGGTGGCAAAACGACCGCCATCCAACGGTACCAACGGTCTCAGATCTGGCGGCAATACCGGCAATGCTTCCAAAATCATCCACTCAGGCTTATTGCCGGATCCGAGGAACGCTTCCAGTAGCTTGAGACGCTTGGAGAATTTTTTAATTTTAGTTTCTGAGCGAGTATTTGGAATTTCTTCACGGATCGTGGCAATTTCTTGCTCAAGATCGAGATCCTTCATAAGTGACTGGATACCTTCAGCACCCATCATCGCTTCAAAATCATCACCAAATTCTTCCATCGACTGGAAGTATTCTTCATCGGTGAGAAGCTGCCCACGCTCAAGGGTCGTCATACCGGGATCGGTAACAACAAATGACTCGAAATATAGAACCCGCTCGATTTCGCGCAACGTCATGTCCAGCATGAGGCCAATGCGGGAGGGTAATGATTTCAGGAACCAAATATGTGCAACAGGGCAAGCTAGTTCAATGTGGCCCATACGTTCACGACGCACCTTGGCCAAGGTAACTTCAACGCCACATTTTTCACAAACAATACCGCGGTGTTTCATACGCTTGTATTTGCCGCAGAGACACTCATAGTCCTTAACCGGGCCAAAAAGTTTGGCACAGAACAAGCCTTCTCGCTCGGGCTTGAAGGTACGGTAATTAATTGTTTCCGGCTTTTTAACTTCGCCGAAAGACCACGACCGGATCATATCCGGTGAAGCCAGGCTGATACGTATGGCATCAAACTCGCCAGTTTGATCCTGTGACTTGAGAAGATTCAGTAAGTCTTTCAATGCCTTTCTCCAGAGTGGGTGCTACTTTTGCGCAGCGGGCACAAGGCCCGCCCCCAACTTAACTTTGATCGTTACTCGTTTTCCAACTCGATGTTGATACCCAACGAGCGGATTTCTTTCACCAGCACGTTGAAGGATTCCGGCATGCCGGGCTCCATACGGTGATCACCATCAACGATGTTTTTATACATCTTGGTTCGACCGTTCACATCATCGGACTTGACCGTCAACATTTCTTGCAGGGTATAGGCGGCACCATAGGCTTCCAACGCCCAGACCTCCATCTCCCCGAAACGCTGACCACCAAACTGGGCTTTACCACCCAATGGTTGCTGAGTAACCAAGCTGTATGAACCAGTGGAACGTGCATGCATTTTGTCATCCACCAAGTGGTTCAGCTTCAGCATATACATGTAGCCAACCGTCACCGGGCGTTCAAATTGATCTCCGGTTCGGCCATCATAGAGATGCATCTGGCCACTTTCAGGTAAATCAGCCAGCTCTAGAAGCCTCTTGATCTCCTCTTCCTTGGCGCCATCAAATACTGGTGTCGCCATAGGAACACCTTTACGGAGATTCCCGGCAAGCTCTTCTATTTCACCGACTGAGAACTTGTCCAGACCAACCGGCTTGGTACCGATGCCAACATCATAGATCTCTTGAAGGAACTTGCGAATTTCCGCAGTTTTCCTCTGCTCAACGATCATTTTGTCGATTTTTTCACCCAGGGTTTTCGCTGCAAGCCCCATATGGGTTTCAAGGATCTGACCGACGTTCATACGCGACGGAACACCCAAAGGATTCAAGACCACATCGACGGGAACACCGTTCTCATCATGCGGCATATCTTCGACGGGCATAATGACCGAGATAACACCTTTGTTACCATGACGCCCTGCCATCTTGTCACCAGGCTGAACGCGACGCTTAATCGCGAGGTAAACCTTAACTGTTTTCAGGACACCAGGCGCCAAGTCATCGCCGCTTTGCAGTTTGCCTTTCTTATCTGCAAAACGCTCATCTAGTATTTTACGACGCTCTTCTAGCAACTCTTCTGCACGGGCAACTTGCTCATTTAAAGCATCATCGCTCATGCGAACCTTAAACCAGTCGTCGCCAGTGTAATCTGCCACCGCCTCTGCAGTCAGCTCATCACCCTTCTTGAGGCCCGTAGCCTTAACCACCTTACTGCCACTCAATGCTGCAGTAAGACGCTCGAAGGTTGCATTTTGCATAATGCGGTATTCGTCGTTTAAATCCTGACGGAACTGATCGAGAGCAGCGGTTTCAATCTGCAATGAACGCTGATCCTTTTCCAAACCTTCACGGGTAAACACCTGCACATCAATAACGGTGCCTTTGGTACCTGAGGGAACCCGCAGCGACGTGTCTTTAACGTCGGAAGCTTTTTCGCCAAAGATCGCACGCAGTAGTTTTTCTTCAGGAGTCAGCTGAGTTTCACCCTTAGGTGTTACCTTGCCGACCAGAATGTCACCGGCAGCCACCTCGGCCCCGATATAGACAATGCCCGACTCATCCAGGCGCGATAGGGCAGACTCACCAACATTAGGAATATCTGCAGTAATTTCCTCGGAACCCAACTTCGTATCACGAGCCGTACACGTCAGCTCCTGAATATGGATCGTTGTAAAACGGTCTTCCTGAACTACGCGCTCTGAGATCAGTATCGAATCTTCGAAGTTGTAACCATTCCAGGGCATAAAGGCGATACGCATGTTTTGACCAAGCGCCAATTCACCCATATCAATCGAGGGACCATCGGCAAGAATATCACCTCTGGCAATAGTGTCGCCCTGCCGAACAATCGGACGCTGGTTAATACAGGTATTTTGGTTTGAACGGGTATATTTCGTCAGGTTGTAGATATCTACACCAGCATCACCCGATTCAACTTCTGCATCACTAACGCGGACAACAATACGGCCTGAATCTACGTTTTCAATAACACCGCCACGACGAGCCACAACACAGACGCCTGAGTCGCCTGCCACATAACGTTCAAAACCTGTACCCACTAATGGCTTTTCAGCTTTTAACGTTGGCACAGCCTGACGCTGCATGTTTGAACCCATCAGTGCTCGGTTTGCATCATCGTGCTCAAGAAATGGGATCAATGACGCCGCCACGGAGACTACCTGTTGTGGCGACACATCCATATATTGAACCTCCGAGGGAGGTTTGATCGTAAATTCACTTTGGTGACGTACGCTGACCAGCTCTTCACAAAGCTTGCCGTTTTTATCAACTTCAGCCGAAGCCTGAGCGATCACATAGCTCGCTTCATTGATAGCAGACAAATACTCAATATCATCTGTCACCTTGCAATCGACAACTTTACGATAAGGCGTTTCCAGAAAGCCGTAGTCATTGGTACGAGCATAAGCTGCCAGAGAGTTGATCAGACCAATGTTTGGCCCTTCTGGTGTCTCAATAGGGCAGACTCGGCCATAGTGTGTAGGGTGTACGTCGCGCACTTCAAAGCCAGCACGCTCACGAGTTAGACCACCCGGCCCAAGAGCAGAGACACGACGCTTATGCGTCACCTCGGATAGAGGGTTGTTCTGATCCATAAACTGGGAGAGCTGACTAGAACCAAAGAATTCTTTCATCGCAGCAGCTACGGGTTTGGCATTCACCAAATCCTGCGGCATCAAGCCGTCAGACTCAGCAACAGACAAACGCTCTTTAACTGCTCGCTCAACGCGAACCAGACCAATACGGAACTGGTTTTCTGCCATTTCACCTACAGAACGAATACGACGGTTACCCAAGTGATCGATATCATCGACAGTACCCTTGCCATCGCGAATACCGATAAGCACTTTAAGCGCATCAACAATATCTTCGCGACTAAGCGTACCCTCGCCCGTCTCTTCTTCACGACCGAGACGACGATTAAATTTCATCCGGCCAACGGAGGAGAGGTCATAACGCTCAAGGCTAAAGAATAAATTGTTAAACAGGTTTTCAGCAGACTCTTTGGTAGGGGGTTCGCCCGGACGCATCATCCGGTAAATTTCGACCAACGACTCTAATTGTGTACGAGTGCTGTCTGCACGCAGGGTGTCAGAAATAAACGGACCACAATCCAGATCATTGGTATAAATTGTTTCTACGGATTTAAGCCCGGCTTCACGCAACTGCTCAATGACTTCCTGCGTGATTTCAGTATTACATTCAAGTAACAGTTCTCCCGTCTCAGGGTTAACCAAGTCTTTTGCTAGCGCACGGCCAAATAGGTAGTCAGCGGGAACATCCAATTTGGCGACATTGTCTTTCTCTAATTGACGGATATGGCGAGCAGTAACTCGACGGCCTTCCTCAACGATAACCTTCTTGCCCTTTCCTTTGATATCAAAAGCGGCAATATCACCACGCAATCTTGAAGGCACTAAATCAAGGCTATAAGTATCGTCTTTACCCAGATTAAACGTGCTTGTGTCGAAAAACATAGCAAGCATTTCTTCCGAGCTAAAGCCCAGTGCACGCAATAAAATTGTCGCCGGTAATTTACGACGACGATCAATACGCACATAAACCAAATCTTTTGGGTCGAACTCAAAATCAAGCCATGAACCACGGTAAGGTATAATTCGTGCTGAATACAAAAGCTTACCAGACGAATGCGTCTTACCCTTATCATGGTCAAAGAACACACCGGGTGAGCGGTGGAGCTGAGAAACAATAACTCGCTCAGTACCATTAATAATAAAGGTGCCGTTATCAGTCATCAGGGGGATTTCACCCATGTAGACTTCTTGCTCTTTAATATCCTTGATGGCCTTATTGGCTGAATCTTTATCGTAGATCATCAAGCGCACACGAACCCTAAGCGGCACGGCATAGGTTACGCTGCGGAGCTTACATTCTTCCTCGTCAAACGTGGGTTTGCCAAGGGTGTAATCCACATATTCAAGGCCTGCATTTCCAGAATAACTAACAATCGGGAAGACAGATTTAAATGCGGCATGCAAACCAGTGTTCATCCGCTCTTCAGCAGACACACCAGTCTGTGTAAAATTTCGGTAGGAGTCGAGCTGAATCGCAAGAAGAAACGGCAGGTCCATTACCTGCGGTAACTTGCTAAAATCCTTGCGAATACGTTTTTTCTCAGTGTATGAGTAAGCCATCAGAGTCCCCAGCACGTTCACTTGGTCAGCAGACCATTTCAGCATTGCTCAGCCTTTCGGCTGCCCGCCTTATTTACTATCAAAAAAAGGCCTTTAACCCCATCTCTAGCACATTGACCAGAAACAGGAAAAGGCCGACGGGCATACTACCCGTCAGCCAATGTCTGATTACTATCAGACAACCAGCGTATTTCGCATGCAGAGCTTACTTAAGCTCTACACTCGCGCCAGCTTCTTCCAATTGCTTCTTAGCTTCTTCAGCGTCGTCTTTAGAAGCGCCTTCTTTAATTGCAGAAGGAGCACCATCAACAAGCTCTTTAGCTTCTTTCAGACCCAGGCCCGTGATTGCGCGAACAGCTTTAATAACGTTCACTTTCTTCTCACCGACTGAAGTCAGCATTACATCAAACTCAGTCTTTTCTTCAGCTGCAGCAGCATCGCCACCAGCAGCTGGAGCTGCGGCCACTGCAACAGCAGCTTGCGCAGAAACACCAAATTTTTCTTCCATTGCTTCAACGAGTTCAACAACTTCCATTACACTCATTTCAGCAATTGCATTCAAAATGTCATCTTTGGACAGAGCCATGACTCAATCTCCTGATAAAAAATAAATTAAAATAAACGATGCGATAAATTAAGCAGCTTCCTGCTTTTGATCGCGAACCGCTGCTACAACACGTGTTACCTTGGTAGGCACTTCGTTGAAGGTACGAACCAACTTGGTAACTGGAGCAATCATTAGACCTGCCAACTGACCCAGAGCTTGCTCCAAGGTCGGTAGGTTGGCGAGCTTATCGATCTGCTCTTTTTCCAACAGTTGACCACTGACAGACAGCGCCTTAACTTCAAACTTGTCATTTGCTTTCGCAAAATCTTTGAATAGGCGAGCCGCAGCACCCGGATCCTCCATAGAGAAACCGAATAGTGAGGGACCGGTCAGCACATCTGCCACACACTCGAACGAAGTACCTTCGAACGCGCGTTTCGCAAGAGTATTACGAATCACACGCAGGTCGATATTCTGTTCGCGCGCCTGAGCACGAAGGGCTGTCATATCCGTCACGTTGACGCCACGAGCGTCAGCGATTACCAGTGACAACGCATTGCCAGCAGTCTCGTTAACTTCAGCAACAATCGCCTTTTTGTCTTCGAGATTCAATGCCACGAGATTATCTCCTGGATTTAATTATCAGCTCTATTACGAGCGTCAAATCGGTTAAACACCGACGGTAAAGCCGATGCCATTTCGGTGATCAAATCCAGCTTAAAAATACTGAACGGGTCACACCGTCTGCGTAGGCGTTCTTTTTAACTACGGTCTCAAGACCTAAACGTCACATTAAACCCCTATAGGGAACCTACGGTCTTTGACGGCCCGGGCGCGTACTGCAAACTCACACCCAGACCCCAAAGTTTGGTTTTAGAACTTCGCAAGGAAGCTCTAGCCTCTCCTAGATTTCCAGAGAAGCCTGATCAATAGTCAAGCCGGGACCCATCGTAGTAGATAGAGTTACCTTCTTGAGATAAATACCTTTTGCCGAAGCAGGTTTAGCCTTCTTCAAATCCAGAATCAGTGCTTCCAGATTTTCTTTAAGTGCACCGGCTTCAAACACCAAGCTGCCAATACCACCGTGAATAATGCCATTCTTGTCAGCGCGGTAACGCACCTGACCGGCTTTAGCATTCTTAACGGCAGTCACTACATCTGGTGTAACCGTGCCAGTTTTTGGATTTGGCATCAGGCCACGAGGACCGAGCACCTGACCCAACTGACCAACAACACGCATCGCAGCTGGATCGGCGATAACAACATCGAAATCCATAACTCCAGCTTTAATCTGTTCTGCCAGATCCTCCATACCGACCAAGTCAGCACCAGCAGCTTTGGCCGCTTCTGCAGATTCGCCCTGAGTGAATACCGCCACGCGGACTTCTTTACCCGTACCGTTAGGTAGCGTGGTTGCTCCGCGAACAGACTGATCTGATTTACGAGGATCAATGCCCAGGTTAACAGCAACATCGACTGCTTCTGTAAACTTAACAGATGACAGCTCTTTCAATAATGCAACAGCCTCATCAATTGAGTACTGCTTGCCAATTTCAACTTTTTCTCGAATAGCGCGAAGACGCTTAGATAGCTTAGCCACTTACACTCCCTCCACTTCTATGCCCATGGAACGAGCAGAACCAGCAATAGTGCGAACTGCCGCATCCAAATCAGCCGCCGTAAGATCAGCTGTTTTAGCATTAGCTATCTCTTCAAGTTGCGCACGAGTCACCTTGCCCACCTTCTCAGTGTTAGGACGACCACTACCGCTCTTGACACCAGCAGCCTTCTTCAACAAGAAAGAAGCTGGCGGCGTCTTCATGGTAAAGGTGAAGCTGCGATCACTGTAAACACTAATCACAACAGGAACTGGAGCACCAGCTTCCAAACCCTGAGTTTGCGCATTAAATGCTTTACAAAACTCCATGATATTAACGCCGTGCTGACCCAACGCGGGACCAACGGGGGGACTTGGGTTGGCTTGACCTGCAGCCACCTGAAGCTTGATATAAGCTTCTACTTTCTTAGCCATTTTAGTTTCTCCTAATGGGTATTAACGCCTCGAGGATGTTGACAACCCGTCACCGGCTCCCCGCCATCACCCACCATGGGCAACGACAAAAATCTTATACTTTTTCGACCTGGGTAAACTCAAGCTCAACGGGCGTTGAACGCCCAAAGATTGACACAGAGACTCGAACACGGCTTTTCTCGTAGTTGACTTCTTCAACCACGCCATTGAAATCGTTGAACGGCCCGTCAATAACTCGCACCACTTCACCAGCCTCAAACACCGTCTTGGGCCTAGGCTTATCTTCAGAATCCTGAACGCGCTGCAAAATGGCATCGGCTTCTTTATCTGTGATCGGTGCAGGCTGATCAGCTTTTCCGCCGATAAAACCCATCACCCGGGGAGTCTCTTTAACCAAGTGCCAAGTGTCATCGCCCAAATCCATCTGAACCAGCACATATCCTGGAAAGAACTTACGCTCACTCTTCCGCTTCTGACCGCCCTTGATCTCCACCACTTCTTCCGTGGGCACCAAAATATCACCAAAACGATCTTCCATACCGTACAGTGCAACACGCTCTTTCAATGCCGCGGCGACTTTCTTCTCATAGCCTGAATAGGCGTGTACTACGTACCAGCGCATTTGAATCCCTTAGCTTATGACCATTGAGGCCAGCCAACCGAATAGCGAATCGAGGCCCCAAAGAATCAACGACATTACCAACACAACCGCAACCACCATCAATGTAGTTTGATTGCGCTCCTGACGTGTTGGCCACACCACACGACGCGCCTCATTGTAGGCGCCGTGTAACAAGGACACAAAACCTTCACCCTTGCGAGTATTTACAGCGATAAACGCAGCTACCAATCCAATAACGATCATAGCTACAACCCGGTAGAGTAAAGACTCCACAGAGAAGTAGTAGTTGCCATAAACAGCACCGGCAATTAACAGCACTACGACTGACCACTTCAAGCCATCTAGCCGATACTGCTTTTCTTCCGTCATCGCATTCATTTTTGAATTGCGTCCTTCTCAGTAAACCCAGCCAAATTGCCGAGGTTTCAGGTTTAAGATTGGCAGGCCAGGAGGGACTCGAACCCCCAACACCCGGTTTTGGAGACCGGTGCTCTACCAATTGAACTACTGGCCTGTCGTTAACCCTTAAAAAAACATCTCAATTCAACATCGATCCAGCAAAAGTATCGATTACTCGATAATCTTGGCTACAACACCAGCACCGACAGTACGACCGCCTTCGCGAATCGCGAATCGCAGACCGTCTTCCATCGCGATAGGAGCAATCAGTGTCACTTCCATCTGAATGTTGTCGCCAGGCATAACCATTTCAACACCTGCAGGCAGCTCACAAGCACCGGTTACATCCGTAGTACGGAAGTAAAACTGTGGACGATAGCCTTTGAAGAATGGCGTGTGACGACCACCTTCATCTTTCGACAATACGTAAACTTCGGCTTCAAACTTAGTGTGAGGTGTAATAGAACCAGGCTTGGCCAGAACTTGACCACGCTCTACATCTTCACGCTTAGTACCACGCAACAGAACACCAACGTTCTCACCAGCGCGACCTTCGTCAAGTAGCTTGCGGAACATCTCAACACCGGTACAGGTGGTTTTAACTGTATCTTTAATGCCGATGATCTCGATTTCTTCACCAACATTCACGATACCGCGCTCAACACGACCGGTTACAACAGTACCGCGACCCGAGATGGAGAATACATCTTCGATAGGCATCAGGAAGGGCAGATCGATAGCACGCTCTGGCTCAGGAATATATTCATCCAGAGTTTCTACCAGCTTCTTAACCGCTGTAGTGCCCAGCTCATTATCGTCTTGGCCATTCAACGCCATCAGCGCAGAACCCGCGATGATTGGCGTGTCGTCGCCAGGGAATTCGTAGGTATCGAGCAGCTCACGCAGCTCCATTTCTACCAACTCGAGCATTTCGTTATATTCTTCAGAACCCACACCGCCACAATCTTCGGCGAGCAGATCTGCTTTGTTAAGGAAAACCACAACGTAAGGTACACCAACCTGACGAGACAACAGGATGTGCTCACGAGTCTGAGGCATAGGGCCGTCAGTCGCACCACAAACCAGAATAGCGCCGTCCATTTGAGCAGCACCCGTGATCATGTTTTTCACATAATCGGCGTGACCGGGGCAATCTACGTGTGCATAGTGACGAGTAGGAGAATCATACTCAACGTGAGAGGTCGCGATGGTAATACCACGCTCGCGCTCTTCTGGAGCATTATCAATACCGTCAAAGGCAACCATTGTTCCGCCCCAAACTTCTGCACAGACGCGAGTCAAAGCAGCTGTCAATGTCGTTTTACCGTGGTCAACGTGACCAATGGTGCCCACGTTTACGTGGGGCTTATTACGTTCAAACTTTTCCTTTGCCATAACGAGCCTTCCTCAACAGGGGCTAGCGCCCAAACACAACAATTCCTCGAGGCCATCAACCTCGAGGAACAATGGAGCTCATAACCGGATTTGAACCGGTGACCTCTTCCTTACCAAGGAAGTGCTCTACCGACTGAGCTATATGAGCATTAACTTTTATTGTCGGCAGTATCTGGAGCGGGTAGCGGGAATCGAACCCGCCTATTCAGCTTGGAAGGCTGACGTTCTACCAATGAACTATACCCGCTTATCACCGCTTCTCGGCAAACGTTCAATGCGCAGCATCGGCCACAGACAGAGACGACTCACCTAAAACTCACCACCAAGCCACTGCACTAATGCTTAATGGTTCTCAAACACCTCTTATCGAAGCGCTACCACAAGGTACACTTCTTATGTGTACCCCATGTCAAACTGGTGCAGGGGGGTGGATTCGAACCACCGAAGCTTTCGCGTCAGATTTACAGTCTGATCCCTTTGGCCACTCGGGAACCCCTGCGAAAAAGGCCGGACATTGTCCACGCCTGCAGCCTGACTGTCAATCAAAACACTTAACAGCCTTGCTGAGGAAAAATTGGAGCTGGCGAGAGGAGTCGAACCCCCGACCGGCTGATTACAAGTCAGCTGCTCTACCAACTGAGCTACGCCAGCCCAAATCCGTACTCAAACGGGAGCGCGATTCTAGAGAATCTTTGCGTCATAATCAACTACTGACACAGTTTGAAACGTTATTTTTGGGTTTTTTTTTCAGCCACCACAACTGCATCCCAACGAACCGCAAAATATTCTGATTTTAGATGCCTTTTTTAGGCAAAAAATTCTCAACTAAAAACTCGCCACAACGCCCTTGCTTTTCAACTATCGGATCAACTCCATCTCGCCGCATAATACCGTCCCAATACTCCCTAGGCAGCATTTCTGCGTCTTCGTCTAACATCTCCAACCAATACTCGTCGCCCTTCCGCAAAAGCGGTTTAATCTCGGCCTTGTACCCCATGGCATTTATTTTCTCGTGGTAGCTCACGGCATTATCTCTATCACCAAAGACACCTAAAGTGATTCCACCCTTATAATCCCCATCTGAAATAATAAAGCTTTCAACCTTATCCAGCTGCAGCTGACGCATCACACCCTCTGCATGCCCCTCATTATCCAAAGGAGGAATAATAATCCAGTAGTCCTCATTTATTACCGACTCTCTTTCGAGAAGATCGATCTTCAGATCCTTCTGGCGCAACTGATCAGCAAGCCCAACCACAAAACTTTCATCATAAAAGGGACCACGCCAAATACAACGACCCACAGAAACAGATGTACCAGCAGCTGGCACCAATCCAACCCCTGAACCGTGTTCTGGTTCTGGTTCTGGTTCTGGTTCTGGTTCTGGTTCTGGTTCTGGTTCTGGTTCTGGTTCTGGTTCTGGTTCTGGTTCTGGTTCTGGTTCTGGCTCTGGCTCTGGCTCTGGCTCTGGCTCTGGCTCTACAGCGTCATACTCACTCAACAAGACTAATGTTGTCGCAGACGGAAACTTTTCACTGCTCACCGTTTCTTTCTTTTCTGTTTTGGCGACGCGATGATTATGAGTAACACTAAACCAATATGCCGCCACGAGGTTTAACAGAAGCAAAACAAAAAAAACCCAACGCATCTTCTTCCCTTATGGCACAGCAATATTAAGGCCATCCATGACCAACTCTGGGACAAACTCTACCTTACCGCCCAATACTCCAATCAAACTACCGGCATCACCACCCGTTACAACAATTTGAACCGATGGCTCGATACAGGCTAAGTCCTTGGCCGCGCTATCCACCATGGCCTTAATCATTAACAAACAACCATGGGAAACCGCCTCTTGAGTCGAGACCCCGGGAGCAATGCCAGATAACTTACCCAGCGCAACATTTATCTTGCTAGTGCCGGAGGATAAGGCCTTCTCCATCATTCCGAATCCGGGCACAATGTAGCCGCCAATGTGCTGCCCATCGCCTCGCACCAAGTCAACTGTGATGGCACTCCCTGCATCGACCACAACACAAGCCTGCTTAAATTGATAATAAGCGGCAACGACCGCCAACCATCTATCTACCCCCATAGAGGAAGGATCATCATAACCACAACGCACATCCCCTAGAGCAATACCGGTCTGCGCTACCTGAAGCTCACAACGCCAGCGATGAGCTAACTCGCCCACCCATTCCAATAATTCTTTATTCGCGACACAGGCCAAGCGAATCAATCTTGGCCGATAGTCTTTCTCAATTAACGCAACCCACTCTGCAGATTTCCCCTTGATAACAGAACCCCGACCTCGAACGATACCTTCATGGAGACATCGCCACTTCATCCGGGTGTTTCCAATATCAAGTTCCAGAATCACTCACAGCCCCCGAAGGCTGATTTCGCCACCGCTAAATAAATGGCGCTCACCATTGACGTCCAACTCTAGTGCACCGGAGCCATCAACCCCTCTCGCCACACCCTCTATAGTCTGCTTAACGAGAAGCAGCCTCACAGGCTGGTTAGCATAGGCATCGCTGTTAAGCCAATCATCCCGATAATGAGCAAATCCAACCTCATGGTAGCTACTTAGCAATGACAGCACCTCATCTAGCAGCGTAGCAGCAAGTAAATTTCTTCCGACACCTTCTGGTAAAATTTCACTCAAGTCCGCCCAATCCTGGTTAATCTCGGTAGCATGCCTCTGCGGCATTCCAAAATTAACACCCAAACCGACCACGACCTGACAATACCCAGTCGGATCGCCAATAATTTCCAACAAAATACCACCGACTTTCTTTTTTTCCCACAACAGGTCATTTGGCCACTTGAGCTTTAGCCCCTCGGCACCACAACGAATCATGGCACGCCGCGCCGCTACACCTATCGCCAAGCTCAAGCCTTCGATAGCTTGTATGCCGCCCTCGAATGCCCATACAACCGATAGATAGAGGTTGCACCCATAAGGACTAACCCATTGCCTTCCACGCCTTCCCCGCCCGGCTGTTTGCTGCTCTGCCAGGACAACCAGCCCAGAAGCATCCCCGGCCTCAGCTTGCAACCTTGCAATTTCATTAGTAGATGTAACTGATGATTCAATCTGAAGTTTTTCTATCAAGCCTCTCGAAACTACAGGCAGGCGCTCTATAAGCTCTGACTCCACCAATAAGTCAAGGCCGCCGACCACACGATAGCCACAGCCTTTTTGCGATTCAAGTGGCAGGCCCAACACATCCAGCTTTTGCATCTGCTTCCAAATGGCAGCACGTGAAATACCAAGCAGGTTACCCAGCTCCTCGCCGGAGTGAAATTCACCGTCACTCAATATCTGTAGCAATTTATTCATATCAGCCCGCTATCAATAATCCTGCATTACGCCATATAAAATGAGCACCAACCCCTAACAAAAAGACGGCGAAGCCCATGCGTAAAATATCTGCTGGTAGTTGATGTGCAAGTTTGGCACCCCACTTGGCAGAAAACGTACTGGCACACACAATACCTAAAAATGCGGGCAGGTACACAAACCCCCAAGCCCCTGATGGTAGTCCTTCCTCTCCCCAACCCTGCAATAAATAGGTCAATGCGCCACTAACCGCTATTGGCAACCCACACGCAGCTGAAGTAGCCACAGCGTTCTTTATCGGCACCTTAAACCAGGAAAGGCCCGGTACGGACAGGGACCCCCCGCCAATACCAAAGATACTAGAGACAAACCCAATCACCCACCCCATTATGCTCTTACCAATACCTCCCGGCAGGGAACGTGCACCCTCCGGTTGTAATGAAAAAGCCATCGTCATCGCAACCAAACAAAGAAAAACACCGAAGCCTAATTGCAAGAGTGGACCATCAATGCCAACGGCAAAAGTCGCGCCGAACGCGGCGCCGACAATGATCCCCGGTGTCAGCCAAATAACCACCGGCCACAACACAGCGCCACGTTTATGATGGGCAAAAATGGAACTGCTGGAAGTAATCAAGATGGTGGCTAGCGATGTACCTATCGCCAGGTGAGTGAGCACCTCTGGAGAAAACCCCTGCGCCGTAAAAGTAAAGATAAGAATAGGCACGATAACTACGCCACCACTTAGCCCAAACAGGCCGCTGATCAGCCCGGCTACGACACCTAAACATAGATAGAGCGCATAGATTTCCATTCGCAATCAACAAAACTCACGTGATTAAGCAGGTATTATGCCTGATATTGTGAGTAAGACGCTGCGGGTTACACTCAAAACAGAACAATCCGGCATTTCCACTGTAAAACTGACAGAGATGTAGATAAAGTTTAAAAACGCCCTATCATCACACCAGCAATGATTTAAGGCCTGTTAACCCCTACTCAAGTTCTTCTTCGAGAGAGATGCACAGAGAGACGCACAATGAAAAACAGCAATATTTATGAACTATTCCAATCCAGGTTTCCCGCCAATGAAGGAGCGGTCTTTCTTGAGCACGATAGGGGAAATTTACTTTACCAGGAACTTGAAACAGAAACGGGACAAATGGCGGGCCTGCTTAAACAAATTGGTGTCGCCAAGGGTGATCGCGTCATTGTTCAGGTGGATAAGTCTGCAGAAGCGGTTTTGGTTTACCTCGCCTGTGTTCGCGTGGGGGCAATTTTTATCCCACTAAACACTGCCTACACGGCGCAAGAAGTGAAGTACTTTATGGGCGATGCCAACCCCCACCTGATCATTTGTCGACCTCAGGATCTTGACACGATTACCGGTTGCGCCCAGGAGTTAAAGGTTCCCCATGTGATGACCCTGGATGGCAAGGGCACCGGCAGTTTGATCGATGCAAAGCGTAACGCCCCCTGTAACACCGACATTGAGCACTGCGAAGACAACGATATTGCCTGCATTCTCTACACATCAGGCACTACTGGGCGTCCCAAAGGCGCAATGCTGTCTCACGACAACCTGGCATCCAATGCCAAAGTGCTTCACAGCTATTGGCACTGGGAAGATGGCGATGTACTACTCCATGCACTTCCGATCTTTCACGTACATGGGCTGTTTGTTGCGTTACATTGTGCGTTACTCAATGGCTCCAAAGTGATCTTCCTATCAAAATTCACATTGCCCGCCATCAAGGAAAACCTCCCTCGCTCCACGGTGATGATGGGCGTGCCTACTTTTTATGTTCGCCTGCTGGAAGACCCGGAATTTTCCACAGACATGTGCAAAAATATGCGGCTGTTTATTGCCGGATCAGCGCCACTGCTCTCAGAAACCTTCAAGGAATTTGAGAACGTCAGTGGCCACAAAATACTTGAACGCTACGGTATGACCGAAGCCGGCATGATTACCTCAAACCCCTATGACGGCGATCGTGTACCCAGCACTGTGGGTTATCCACTTCCCGGCGTATCTGCTCGGGTTGCCGATGATACAGGCAGTGAAGTGCAACGAGGTGAGGTAGGTATTCTCGAGATCAAAGGCCCCAACGTGTTTCAGGGCTATTGGTGCATGCCCGAAAAAACTGCCGAAGAATTCCGCGAGGACGGCTATTTTATCACCGGCGATATGGCAACCATGGATAGCGAAGGTCGCATCAGTATTGTAGGCCGAGCAAAAGATCTGGTTATTTCCGGTGGCTACAATATCTACCCCAAAGAAGTAGAGATCGCGATTGATGAGATGGAAGGGGTCAAGGAATCTGCCGTTATCGGTGTTCCCCACCCTGACTTTGGGGAAGGTGTCACCGCAGTCATCGTACCCGAGGGAGCCGCCAACATGACAGAAGAACAGGTCATGGCGTTCCTTAAAGACAAAATTGCCCGATTTAAACAACCACAGAAAATTTTCTTTGTGGACGAACTACCCAGAAACACTATGGGCAAGGTGCAGAAAAAGGCTCTGAGGGATAGCTACAACAACATCTACAAACAATAAAGCCAGCAACCCCGACTTGTTGGACCTGAATAGATTAAGCAACGCTTGTGATATGGTTGTTAGGGTAACAACTCTATTGCACAGATAGCGTAAGTGACGATTGCCAACCCGGAAAAAACAACCAGGCTGGCAATCACAATCTCACCTAATGAACAAATCCCGCTAATAGGATGCAACAAGCAGCTGAGGGTTTTCCTCTTCAACTGTGTTTATTACCGAAAGGTCAGCACCCTCAGGCATAGAAAATGACGCCATCGCCGACACCAACGCATCAACGTCACCGGCATAGATAACGGCGTCTTCAGTATGGATTTCTTCTACCTGTGACACTTCATCGGTATACCAGTTTTGTACCGTGACCGAATCAGCCGTGCCCGACACACCAATCAATAGATCATTACCCGACTGGGAAAACAGCAGTAGGTCTGAAGTGATATCACCGGTGAACTTAAGAATATCTGTATCACGATTGTTCGAGGTACTATTATCTACTGTGTCCTGCCCATATCCAGCAGCAAATATATAGGTATCGTCGCCCTTATCACCAACAAGAATATCCCCACCTTCACCACCATTTAACAAATCGTCGCCTTCAGCCCCAATCAACGTATCATCGCCACCAAGGCCAAACAGTCTATCCGCCTTTCTTCCACCCACAAGCGTTTCAGCATTGGGGCTACCAACTACTGTTCCCGTTATTGATGTATCTATTGCTACATCAATGGATACGTTACCTGTCGTTGCGGCCAAACCATCACTAACGCTATAGGAGAATGAAGCTGGCCCTACAAAGTCAGAAGAAGGCGTAAAGGTCACCGTAGCATTTTCCTGATCCCAACTAACGGTGCCATTTACCCCATTGCTCACACCGGTAATTGACAGCACGTCCCCATCTGCATCCAGGTCATTCGCCAATAGATCTGTAGCCGGTATAACCATCGCCTGGTTTTCAGTTGCAACCATGGCATCATCATTGACTGACGGTGGCGTATTCGCTTGCCCAACCGCCACTGTGACCGTAGCAGTTGATATGTCCTGACCATCTGTCACCTGATAGGTAAAATTGGCATCACCAATAAAGTCCACAACAGGTGTAAAGGTGATCGTTTCGGATACGCTGTCATAAATCGCTGAACCATAAGCAGAGCTGCCCACACCAACAAACTCTAATGCATCACCCTCAAGATCACTATCGTTTGAAAGCAGTGTCGACACCAGAACATCAACCGCCGTATTTTGGCTTGTACCCAAAGAATCATCCTGAAGCACCGGGGCATCGTTAATGGGCAACACATCAATAAATGCTGTAGCTGTACTGCTCGCTTTTCCATCGCTCACGGTGTAATCAAAGCTTTCTAAAGAACTACTGTTTGCTGCGGGTGTGAAGAGAATATCCTTGCCAACAACTTCTATACTTCCTGCCCCACTGTAACTGACACTTTCCAGAGCAAGCGTATCTTGATCAAAATCCCGATCATTCTTTAACAACTCAATCAAGCGAATGGTAATGGCAACATCTTCATCTGTTGTAAAATAATTGTCACTCACAATAGGTGCTTGATTCGGCGACAGGGAAGTCATGTCGTCGACATCCCAAAACGAACCATCCGCAAATTCAATTCTATCGACCATATAAGGGTGATGATTAATCAAGTTATACCCATCGGCAAAAAAGTTCGACACAGAAATGGAATCATCCGGTGAAATAGTAATTACCAGATCGTCGTTCAACCTTCCGAGAGAGACCTGTACTGGATCAATACCTGCGGAAAATCGGATAACATCGGTATTGGTACTTTCACTGTCATCATTACTGATAACATCATGTCCATCACCTAATGAATACAAATAAACATCATCGCCATAACCGCCAGAGAGAGTATCAGCACCCGTGCCACCTGTTAGCGTATCATTACCAGCCCCACCACGAAGATAGTCATCACCACTATCACCTGTAATGACATTATCCGCGCCATACCCAAGCAGCTGATCAGCGCCTGATGTCCCCGATAATGTATTACCGGAAGCAAATTCATTCAACAATGCGTTAATATCGTCTTGACTAAAAAAGGTATTATCAGAGAACTGAATGCCATCAATATGATAGCCGGAATTTTTTCCCTTGGTGACAAAGTGATCTACAACTCGAATCGAATCGCCGGTTTCGGGCAAATCTACATACAAACTATTACCTGATCTTCTAAGAAAGATATCCTCAGGCTTAACGGTATCGTCAAATGAAATTACATCGAACCTACCAGATGTTTTATCCTGGCTATTAATAACATCCTGCCCATGCCCAGCAGAAAATAAGTAAGTATCATTTCCACTACCGCCATCCAGAGTATCATTATCATCTCCACCGTTTAGCGTATCATCCCCTCCACCACCAGAGAGAGAATCCTGCCCCGCACCCCCATACACAACATCATTCCCCAGCAATCCATCCAGTGTATCGTCTGTAGAACTGCCCAGAAGTAAATCATCGGCATCCGTTGCCAATGTCATCAGAGAAAAAATATAATCGGGGGTCCATACGGTGCCATCGGAGAAAGAAATCTGTCCCACATTGACCTTTACCGGATCAAAGCTTCCCGTATAAAAGTAATGATCAAAGAACTCACTCACCCGCAAATAATCATCAGCCCCTCGAATCGACAGCAACAGCGCAGAAACATCGTAATCGCCATTATCGAACAACCCTATATTTGAAGTATAAAAATTAACCTGCACATCAGAGGGTAATATCCCCTCTCCCATAACAATTAAATTTTTCTCCGGCGAGTTGCCAATATACTTATTATCTACAATACGATCATGGCCATCGCCCAAATTAAACACATAGGTGTCTGCCCCCCAATCACCTCTGAGCCGGTCTTCACCCGCACCGCCCGTAATCGAGTCAGGAGAAACAGACCCTTCGATAAAATCATTGCCATCGGAAGGTAGTAGTAACAGATCAAAAATAGCTGTTACATCATAAACCGTTGGATCAGAGTCAAACCTGATCTCTTTTATGGGGTCGTCATCCGAAAACCCATGTACGACCAAAATACTATCATCTGTTCCCTGTATCGTTATTTCATATTTATTTTTTCCGTTGCTAGCGGCATGCCATCTAAAAACAAGGTCAGAGGACATAATATTTGGCCCAAAAATCAAAATTTTCCCCGGATATTCAGTATTGGTACCGCTACTACCGAGATCTATAACATCACGACCATCACCGATATTAAAGTGAATAACATCTGACCCACCAGAATCGGGTAAGACTAAATAATCATCCCCCTTACCCGGTGTCAACGTATCAACACCAGAGGTGCCGTATAAAACCTCCCCCTGGTCCGTTGGTGTCTCAAGCATTATTTGAACGGCCGCAGCATCCCAAACAGTTCCATCGAAAAATTCCACACTGGCAATCGCATCGGTCGTTTTATAAAAATCATCATCAATTAAAATGGAATCCTGTCCGGCCACATCAACAAGAATTTTAGTATTGTTATCTTCGTCTTTAACCCGTCTAATCGAAACATCGGATGCGGCAATACCAGCATCAAACACGATTCGAGATGAACTGGCTAAAGAACCGGTGACATATTTTATCTGGTCATGGCCATCACCCAAGCCAAACAAAATTGTATTGATACCACTAAAAGAGTTATCGGAGATAATGTCATTACCGGCACCACCGCGAACAGTGTCACCTCCCTCCCCTAGGGAAATCACATCATCACCACCGTTACCCTGAATAACATCATCGTCAGGTGTACCGGTTATTGTGTCCGCATTTGAGGTGCCATTATGAATAATGGATTTTAACTCTTGATAACTATAGATAGCCGATACATTGCCAAAATCATCATAAAACTGGAATTGCTCTATAGGGAATTCCGAATATCTAACACCATCATCTAACACGTAGAAAGTGCTATTTATATATTCATCCCTATAAATTAGCCATGAATCATCTGACCCGGTTAATCCGATCCTCAAATCACCGGTATAACTATCGTCAAAGTCGAAAACCACATCAGAGAAGACCAGTCCATTTTCAAACCTGATGTTATCGATGCTGTTATCCAGAATATTATCTACTTCCCATATAGCCTCGGATGATGACGAAGATGAAAGTGTGGTCGCCTCCCAATACCCCAAGTAATACGTATCCGCTCCCAACCCCCCGACCAAGGTGTCCAGATCAAAACCCCCTTTCAAATAATCGCTTCCCTCCCCGCCCAAAAGATCATCGCCTCCAGCACCCCCATCAAGAACATCATTACCTACACCGCCAACAAGTCCGTCACTTCCCAAACCACCAAATAGTTGGTCGTCGCCTTCTCGACCATAAATTACATCGTGGCTATCCATACCATAAATAGTATTGGCATTCACATCACCAGAAAGGATCCCGCTGCCGACACCATCACCATTTAAGGATAAAAACTCATAGCGCGACTTCGACTCACCAGTCCCAATAGAAATCTGGTCAATAGCACCAAAGTCTTCCAAAGTCATCTTGATCGTGGAAACACTGCTGCCCGCAGGGAACTTGATACTTATGTCTGAAGTGCCAGAAATGTCAATATCGGAGAATTTTAAAACAGAAGCAAAAACAAGTGAGTTAAGCCCTTGGTTATCGGCTATGTGGGTAGTACCAATAATATCTCCACCAGAAACAAGATAGGTATCATTGTCGCTTCCACCGTATAACTGATCATTGCCACCATTTACCACCAGCGTGTCGTCACCAGCTTCTCCATAAACTTTGTCATACTCTCCCGACCCACCATCTAACCAATCATCGCCAGCTCCGCCATAGATGGAATCGGAGTCCTCTTCACCATATAGTTTGTCAGCACCACCTCCGCCATAAATGAAATCCCGGCCATCGCCCCCATAAATAATATCGTTACCGTGAAATTGGCTTTCTAGCGCAGTATGTACGTTCCAGGCCATGTTATTATTCCATGCCCCGTCCAATCTTGAATCTTCTGCATCATCTGGCTGATCGCCCCAGATATGATCAGATTCAGAGCTACCATAAATTGTATCTGAACCGCCGTTCCCCTCGACAAAAGATCTATCTATTAAATAAATCAAATCATCGCCATGAAACTCCCCAGAAATAAAATAATCGTCTCCCTGGATATAGCCCGCACCAGTAATGATATCGCTTCCACCATTGCCAAAAATATAACCCAACCCATCATCACCGCCATCAATTACATCATCCCCATGTAGGGTCGCATCCAGTTCTATATATGCTGATGACCACCAATTAAAATTCTGCGTAGGGAATCGCACCTCTTCATTAAAATAAGTTTTCCAAAATTCAGGGGTATTCATCCGGTCACCAGAAAGAACATCATAACCATGGCCACCGATAATGATGTCATTTCCTCTACCGCCTTCTATATAATCAGCATCGTAACCACCATCAATCACGTCGTTGTCAGTAATTAGTAAATTTCCATTTACCGAAAAGTCGGGACGACCATAATTATATTTCTGTGCGACATAACTAGGATGAAATAGCACCCCTTCTGTATTTTCTGACATAAAAGAATCAGCAAGAATATAATCTGATCCCCGGCCGCCATAAATAGTGTCATTACCCGTTCCTGCAAACACCCAATCTTCATCATCTCCTGCCACTAGCAAATCGTTATAACTTGCACCTATCAAGATATCAAACCCAGCACCACCAAAAAGGGCATTCTTCTCATCAGGATCATCCAGAGCCTCACCCTCAGGCACATCAACCTCCGTGGCAAACAGCGCATCATTTCCTGCAGCCCCATAAATAGTGTCAGATCCCCGGCCACCCACCAATTCAGTGGCAGCGTAGTTACTTTCATCCGGGTTTGCACTAACGGCAATAAAATCATCTCCACCGAAGGTAGAAATCAAACCGAAGCTTGTCCATTCAGCTGGGTTACCATTACTAAAGTCGGAAACATACACAAAGTCATGTGTCGGAGAACTACTGTCCGACTCATAATAGAAAACCGGGTAAAAGGCACTGCTTTCACCTTCAGTGGAGGCATCGGTAAAACCACCGACGGGGATGGATTCAATACTAATTTTTTCAGGAAGTTGTATTCCGTAATCTGTTCTTAATTCCGGAGCCACTCCAGTAGCTGAAGGGACATAGTTTTCTAATAAAATAAAATTATTTGTCGAATCCGCCGCTATAATTTGTAACGTTTCAGCATAGGGATCATGTATATAAATATTTCCTTTTTCGTCCAGATACATCGCTTCTTCATCACTAAAAGTGGGAAGTGCACCCAACCTCGGTATTGGATCAATCGCCAATGTTCCCAATTCATCGCCATTGAGTAGAATGCGGTCACCTCCAACATCGCCACCTTTAATAATGTCGAACCCATCACCACTATTAAAAATAAAGGTGTCTTTTCCCGCACCGCCAATTAGGGAATCTGAACCCGTTCCACCCGTGATGGTGTCATCACCCGAACCGCCCTCGATATAGTCATTGCCGGCCTGGCCGTTAAGGGTGTCGTTGCCGCCCTGGCCATAGAGATGGTCGTCTTTATTGCCCCCAGTAATTGCCGTGCCCGAACTACCGTCAAAGATATATTGGGTAAGGTTTTCTTGCGTCAACCCACCGATTCCAAAAGCGTCTGCGGTATAAAAAGTTGTGCCCGACTCAACATCTACAAAAAGCTCCGCTTCGCCAGAAGCAACCGTAGAATTTCTTAAATTTCGATCCAGAAGTTTCGTTAGGAAGTAGGCTCTGTCCTTAAAGTATTGATCCGTGTACTGCCTGTCACCATTGCCATCGTATAGATCGTAGACCACATCATCGGCAACTGTTCCTGTAAGATCACCAGTAATAACAAAAGGCATAATATTAATAAGAGCGTAGCGGTAGCCTCGGCCAGCCTGGGTGTTTTCAGCTGCCAACGATGCGATATTTGATGGAACAGCAGAGATAGAGGCATCGCCAGAAAGCAATTGGTAAAATGCATTTCCCTTTATCTCATATATTGCCGAGTACAATGCTTCCCGCTCGGCCTGACCATTACCTGTAGGCAACGGTGTGCTGCTGATGCCAAACAGTTTGCTTAGTGAATCTACGATACTTTCTAGGGTTTGATATATTTGATGATCAGCAGATTGGAAAATATGATCGTACTCAGACTCAGTTAGATTTGGATCCAACTGAGCTAACAAATCGTAAACCGCCAATGAATCCGTTAGGATCATTTGGCTATGGTTATATGCGGGTGCACTATCTGGCTCAGAGGGGTCTAGCTGATTTTCGATAGAAATCTCAATAGTGGAGCCTGGCACTGTATGTAAACCAGCAATAGGCGTATATGGATCATCACCTGTGTTAGCTTCATCTGCTATGACATTAATCACATCTGTTTCATTCGGTACATGTCCGCCCAATGCTTCAAAAAAATTTTGATTCCTAAAGCTGTCAATAAAGCCTGGCGCATTAAATGTTATTGTTTGATCTACATTACCTCCAAATAAGGCATTAAATGCCATAGCCAAATGACCACCCAAAGAATGGCCGGTTACATCAAGAGAAGCCATATCAGCCTCTGAGGCCAGTTCACCTGTAGCAAATACTTCCTCTTCCGGTACCAAATAGAACGCTTCAGACAACCATATTCCTCCTTCAGGAGGATCACCAACAACAGAAACCACCTCAAATTGATTAACCAGCGTACCAGCAGGACTTGATATTCTTTGCCACCAGTTATACATATCGACAATTTGATTGTAGGCTGCACCAAACGGAAGAATTTGACCAAGGTCAGCTTCAGATAAATCAATACCTAAGCCCTCTGTTCCTCTAAAAGCAATGGTCAACTCGCCGTTAACATCTTTAAAAACAGTTGCTGAAAAACCGGAATCTGTATTGGGTATATGGGCTACAATATAGGGGTAACGAGCTGCAAATTCCTCAGCTTGTGTTTGGGTCATTCCTGCTTCTTTCAAAGCAGCAATATTAAAGTCGCTACCCGTAGCCTCATTTTCATCAAGAAATGCGTATGCAGCTAATGCCAGCTCTGAATTATCAAAAATGTCATTTATCATAATTAATCTCACTCCATTTCAATTAAAAATATTTCTTTGGCTGCACTTCTTTTAAAACCGGCTATATTTCTACAACTAAAACTTGATGGATGAGATATCCCTGTAGGAAAGTCACCCCCTCTCCTTGAATAAGTTACCCATTTACCTAGCTGCTTCTCATCCAACTTCCTATATGTCACATATTCTGATCTAACAACCTGAGGGTTAGATTTGTTTATTATTGTGTCCTTATTTTTCCAATAAAATTCATGGTATGGCTTTGTAGTTCTTTCGGATAAAATCCGTATCATTCCTTTATATCCATCATTTTTTAAATATTGCTGCTTTGTAATAAAAACAGTTTCAAAAACTGTCACCCCGCCATCTTTCTCACACAATTCTTTTACCCGATAATCCCAATAAGCCTTATTCAATTCTGTGTAGGAAAAGGCCAATATCAACAAACCAATCAGCACAAGAGGAATTGAAATCAGCACTTTTATAACCCCAAAGCCTTGCTGAAATTTATACATATTCATATGGATTTATTCCCACCAGAAAAACAGCGAGATACAAAAAGAAATTTCGACGGAATAATTAGTGGCATA
This sequence comes from Porticoccus sp., assembly GCA_041581635.1. Lineage (GTDB taxonomy): Bacteria > Pseudomonadota > Gammaproteobacteria > Pseudomonadales > Porticoccaceae > Porticoccus. The sequence goes on from JBFICW010000024.1 coordinate 31,389, forward strand.
TGTACCTCCCTGTACTGCTTTGGTTATTAGTTGAAAATTTAAAAAACTAAGCCGCCGCTCTTTGGCTTCCCTCAACTAAGACTTCAAATGCTTGCTCATCCTGCACTGATTGAACACCACTTAAATCACCAGCCCCTGTGGGCACTGAAAATGACGCCATCGCCGACACCAACGCATCAACATCACTGGCATAGAGAATGGCATCTTCAGTATGGATTTCTTCTACCTGTGACACTTCATCGGTATACCAGTTTTGCACCGTAACCGAGTCAGTGGTACCCGATACACCAATCAGCAAATCATTACCCGACTGGGAAAACAGCAGCAGGTCTGAAGTGATATCACCGGCGAATCTTAGCAAATCAGTATCCGTGTTCTTTGAACTGGCGTTGATAATCGTGTCACTACCACCACCCAGGGAGAAGACGTAGGTATCATTGCCAACACCACCTGCAAGCAGGTCATTTCCTGTCCCCCCATTAAGCAGGTCATCGCCTCTGCCCGCCTCCAAAGTATCATCACCGGCCAATCCAAATAGTCTGTCGCTATTACTACTTCCAGTAATGGTCTCACCGATTGCCGTTCCTATTTCTGTGCGGGCAATCGATGAATCGATACCCACATCTACGGTGACTATTTCACTAACTGTCTGCGCTCCATCTGTAATGGAATAACTGAACTGTGCCGCTCCCAAATAATCCAGGGATGGTGTGAAGGTAATACTTCCAGTTCCCTGATCCCACAACACCGAGCCATTTACTGCACCCCACACATTGGAGACTGACAATCCCTCACCATCTGGGTCCGAATCATTGGATAACAGGTCTGCCTCAGTGACTATCACAGGCTGGTTATCAACCGTTGCCACATTATCAGGAAGTGTAACAGGGTCTGAATTTGCCGGTTGAACATTCACCACCACTGAGGCCACCACCGTATCTACCCCATCGGCTACCTGATAATCAAAGCCAGCGTTTCCCTCAAAACCACTACCAGGTATAAAAGTGACCATACCTGAGACATCATCGTAAGATACTGATCCGTTATAACCTCCGAAAGCCGACACAAACTGTAGCGTATCGCCATCCACATCCACATCATTGGCCAACAATACCGAGACAGGAACGATGATGGATTGATCAATTTCAGTGGCCAGAATATCATTCATCAATTCAGGAGCGTCATTTACCGGGTTGACATCCACTGTGACCGTACCAAACGAAGACTCTTTGCCATCAAACAGTTCGTATTCAAATGATGCGCTACCGTTAAAATCGGCATTAGGGGTAAAGGTAAAACTTTCAGCCACATAATCAGCGACCACTGTTCCATTCAGCACATTGGTGAACCCAATGATGCTCAAAGTATCGCCATCGGGGTCACTGTCATTGGCCAAAAGACTGGCAAAGGAAATATCTACAGAACTATCTTCGCTAGTTACCGTATTATCAGCAGTCGCCACAGGCAGTTCATTGGGTGTTGTCATCAGGTCAATATCTGATGGCGTCCAAACCGTGCCATCAGAAAACCGGATCTCGTCAACTGTGTATGCCGTATCAAAAAATGATTGCAGCAGAATATTCTCGCCAGAGAAAAGCTGAATTTGAAGATCATCCTGAATGCGTTGCACGGAAGTGGTAGCTGCAGACACGGAAGCATCAAAGACCAATGAATCAGTGGTTGTATCATCGGCATCATCATTACTGATCGTGTCATTACCATCACCAGGGGCGTACTGGTACTGGTCACTGCCTTTACCACCTGATAAAAAGTCGTCTCCAGCACCACCGATCAATGTATCATCACCAGCACCGCCATACAGCGTGTCTGAACCGTCCATACCCTGTAGAGTGTCAGCGCCACCGTAACCCTCAAGAAGGTCATCTCCCGTTCCACCCACCAAGGTATAATTACCCGACAAGTCCTGATCTATCAGGGTATCTATATAATCCTTATCCCAGCTAGTACCATCGGAAAATTGGACCTCATTCATAACCCAATCATTAGCATTTTTACCCTTGCTGACAAAATGATTGGTCATGGTTATTTGGTCTGATTCATTTAACTTCAGGACCAGGTTATCTCCTGAACGAATGACCTGAACATCACTGTCGCGAACACTATTGTCAAATGAAACCACATCGTATCGGCCAGAACTTTCGTCAAAGTTATTCACCGTGTCTGAGCCCGCACCATAACCAAATACATAGGTATCGCTGCCATTGCCACCGGTTAAGGTGTCTGATCCAGACCCACCATCTAGCAGGTCATCACCATCACCCCCATAAAGTTTGTCATTACTATTCCCACCTGTTAATTGATCGTTGCCAGCCTCGCCATAAAGTGAATCACCACCGTCATCACCACTTAAAATATCATTGCCATCGCCGCCATACAGCTTGTCATTGCCGTCGCCACCAAATAAGGAATCACCCCCAGCATCGCCATATAAGGTATCCCAACCACTGGCGCCAGTGATCGAATCATTGCCACCCAATGCATGAATTTCAACACCATAACCATTGTCCGCAACAGCAATGACATCGTCACCTTCCGAAACCATGTCTGCATAGGTTTGGTTGTTAAATTTTGTCATGACATCAGCGTGGGTATAACTTGACCCGCCGGTAGACCCAAGATAGATACGTTTGAATTGATTATCACCATCAATGAAATAATCGATGATCGTCGCCGAATCGTTTTTGGCGCCCGAAACATTATCGGCAAAACTGATGACCAAATCATCGCCAGACTGGTCAAGCACAATATCGTTCCAGTCAAAACCCGCACCTTCGATTATCAGATAATCATAGGGCAGCCTGTTGCCCTGCGAATCATATTGAAATAGTGAGGTGGAGCCGGAATTAATTATGTCGTGGCCGCCTCCAATGCCCCAATAGTAGTAGTCTGTATGGTTACCTCCAGCGAGTTGGTCGTCCCCGGCATCACCGTATAAATGATCAGTATCACTTCCGCCATTAAGATCATCGTTACCCGAACCGCCGTGCAAAATATCATTACCACTACCGCCATCGACGTAATCATTCCCTGCCAGCAAATCCACCACATCATCACCGGAGGTTAAATATAAGTAGTCATTATTCTCAGAGGGGCTTGATAAAAGATTGACAATATAATCGCTGGACCAGACCGTCGCGGCTGCATCAGAAAATTCGATTTGGCTGATATATGTTTTTGGATCATTATGCCCGTAGTAGAAACGATCTACCGTCAGGGTTTCATTGGTATCCAGTATCTCAATGATTAAATCATTCTGATAACGTGTGAGCTGGACATCATTTGGCCCTATACCACCAATCAACCTAATCACATCAAAATCAGAAAATGAGGCATCTCGAATAATGTCGTGATCATAACCACGCCCAAATTCGTAAATAGTATCAAGACCGCCAATCAGAAGGTCATTACCAGCCAGCCCATTCAACACACTAGAAACTCCAGCCAATAACACATCATCCCCTGCCGTGGGTGTATTCAGCAGTGTTGAAATTTCAGAACCAGAAATCAGTGTTCCATCACTAAACTGCACCCCTTGAAAAGAGTTCAGGTTTGAGAAATCCACAATCTGGATAGAATCGGATCCGCTATAGGTAATGGTCAGAGATTTATAATATTGTGTTGAGTAACTATCGTTCGTACGTTGAAAGCTCACATCACCCACAGCAACAGAGCCATCAAAATAAATCAGGTCATTTGAAGATGAGGTATCAGCAAAGATGATATCTGCGCCATCACCCAGGGAATAACGATAAATATTATCACCCGCTCCCCCTCGCAACCGGTCGTTACCTCTGTCACCAGTAATATCATCGTTGCCATACCCGGCTTCTATATAGTCATCCCCCAAACCACTATTGATAACATCGTCCCCATTATTCGACCTGATATCATCATCACCATCACTCCCAGCAATCTGATCATGATCTTTGGAACCATAGGTAACACCAAATTCTGAAGGGTTTTGATAGGCCTGGGACATAATGGTTTGTGCATCCCAGTGAGCCGCCTCATTGCCATCGGCATCAAAGAACACAAACTCCGAAAGCCTGAAAGAATAGTAACTCTCAACAACCAATTGGTGTTGAATGGCATCCTCGCCCGTCAGCCATACCAGCAGGTCACCATCATTATCAAATTGAACAGTCACTTCACTCTCAGAAATCCCGTTTCCAAACTGAATAATATTCTGATCGGAATCCTGCTCCTGAATTGTGTCCCGCCCCCCCTGGCGACCGCGAATGTAAATATCATCACCACTGCCACCGATTAGCGTGTCATCACCTGAGCCACCATCCAAAATATCCGCGTCATCGCCTCCATAAAGGGTGTCATTTCCTGAACCACCTGATAAATAGTCGTCGCCATGCCAGCCATACAACAGATCATTCCCATCTTCACCCCAGATCGTGTCATCACCACTCAGACCATTGATATTGTCATTGCCTAAACCGCCAAATAGCTCATCATTCCAGGTAAAACCTTTTAACGTGTCATCACCATCAGTACCCTGGCTGGCATGGGACAGAATGTCACTGAGTCCCCAGGTCGACAGTACAAGACCATTGGCATCAACAAACTCTATGGCTTCCAATACGGGGTTGGCCGCAGGGGCAGCCGAAACCAGGGGGAAATAATTACTGACAATAAACCGATCCGAAGAATCCAGCTTGCTTTCCAAAATCAGATCGCCATCGCTGTTGGTTTTTACCACCAAATCCGAATCTGTCAAATCAGGTCCAATGACCAACTTGTCTACGTCCGCAGTACTTGCTGATACTGCCTCCCACATATCAACACCATCTCCCGCATTGAAATAAAGGGTGTCATTGCCACTGCCACCATACAACGTATCATCACCCTTTCCGCCCGTCAGTTCATTGTTACCTGAACCGGCGTAAAGCTGGTCATTGCCATCCCCCCCGAAAATTTGGTCGTCACCGTCCCCACCATCCAATACATCATTAGCCGAACTGCCAACAATCACATCATTGCCGCCCCGGCCATCTAAAGTGACCGCGAAAGCGCCACCTTTCAAATTATCATCGCCAGAGGTACCGAGAAAATTTCCCCCATAGGTTGATGCAAAAAAGCTGACAAAGTCACTCATCTGGTAGGTTTGCCCACCCACAGCAATGGCCGTTGCCTGTTCAAAGGTGTCATTGAGCAAAAAGGCACCGCCATCCCATACCTTGGTATCAACCGGCTCACCATTAACATCGATGGTTTCAATATGGTAGCTGGTGTAAATACCTGTTCGATTGGAAACAGACTGATCAAGATAAACTTCGGAAAATGAAGAATTATTTGACAAGGTAAGGCTATTATTGCCCTCGGTATCCACTATGGTATCCACCTGGGCGTCGCCAGAGATAATATAGGTATCATCGCCTGCGTCTCCGGCCAGGTAGTCCGTTCCTGCCCCGCCATCCAACACATCATTGCCGCTGCCCCCATGCAAAATATCATCACCCGCACCGCCCTGAAGGCTGTCATTCCCCTCATCACCCGTTAAAAAATCATTTCCTTCTCCACCCAGCAGACGGTCGTCACCTTTTTCCCCAAATAACTGGTCATCCTCAGTACCGCCATCCAGCAAATCGTTTCCGGCACCACCGACCAGCTGATCCAGCCCCGCACCACCATAGAGCTGATCATCGCCGTTATATATGTCACCAATTGGGGTTAACCCGATACCCGCAACATCATCCCCCCATAACTGGTCATCACCGGCATCGCCGTACAACAGATCACTACCACCATTTCCCGCCAGTTGATCGTTGCCATCGCCACCATAAAGGGTGTCATCACCGTGGTCCTGACCACCCAGCCACTTGTCATCCCCCCACAAATTATCGTCACCGGTCCCACCGTTAATAAAGTCATTACCACCATTCCCCAGAATGGTGTCAATACCTGCATCCCCATACAAAACATCGTTACCATGTAAACCAATGGGAAGATCCCGATACCCCAAACCGATGGATTCATAGGCAACCGGGTCAACCGTTGAATCGGTGTATATCGTCCAGGCATAGAAATCCTGATGATTAGCCCGGTCACCCAAGATCAGGTCATCACCGAGACCACCATTCACCAGATCGTTACCTATCTCGCCATAAAGGCTGTCGTTACCCGCGCCGCCATCAATCAAGTCATCATAGGTCAGCCCCGTTTTTGTCTGATCAGCAAACTCAGGTGCCCGAAAGACATAACCGTTATCCGGATCAAAATAATGGATCCACTGCACAAGACGCGAATCACCGAGAACACGGTCATCATCATCGCCACCAAGCAATGTATCGCTACCCGCGCCACCAGCCATAAGATCATTTCCGGCACCACCTACCAATGTATCCTGATAACTCCCTGCTGATAGCTTGTCATCTCCCACACCGCCATCCAGATAATCACTATCTCCAACATTCTCATCCAACGTGTCACCCCGGTAGGGATCGATCACCCCACGATCCGGTGAGCCAGTTGTAGGTGTATTGGCATCCCCCCACAACTCATCACTTCCGTCTCCACCGAAAATAAAGTCGCTACCCTTGCCGCCCTGCAAGTCATCATCGCCGGTCAAGCCATAAAGAGCATCATCCCCCTCATCCCCCCACAAATAATCAACTAAACTACCACCAGACAACCGGTCATTTTGATAACTGCCCTCAAATCCAAAAATTGTATAGGGTGTACCATCAGGGGCCTGCAGGTAATCAGAAAGGGTTGTGGCATCCAATATCAATGACGTGTTATTGACAATGGCTTTTCGGGTATTCAAAGCCGTGTCCTGTTCCGGATAAACAGTCTCGGCCACACCGTCGCCATCCAGGTCAGGGATTTCATAATTGCTGTCGATGGTAGCGGCAGTGATTGGTAGCTCTGGTGGATCAATCACAGAAGTACCCGGCAAACTAATCCCATAATCACCGGGCTGAAAGGTCATTAATGTAATGGAACCGCTGTCGGCACTATCCGGCACCTGAATCCGTGCACTAACGGCACTTAACACCAACCGAAGATCGGCACCCTCGGCCTCGTACACATCCGCACTATCAGAGAGTTTATTAAACGTCAGCGTTGATAGATCAACCCCATTGACCACAATACGGTCACCACCGGTATCTGCATCCAGAATGCGATCGTTGCCATCACCACTATTAAAAACAAAGGTGTCTTTTCCCGCACCGCCAACTAAGGTATCTGAACCTGTTCCACCCGTTATGGTGTCATCGCCCGTGCCACCCTCAATATAGTCATTACCAGCCTGGCCGCTAAGGATGTCATTGCCGCCCATACCGTAAAGATGATCATCACCGCCACTGCCATCCATACCACTTGTGTTATTGGCGTCATCACCAAAGATATAACGGTCAGCAAAGGTTGCCACTTCTCCAATATTTTGTGTGATGAAGTAAAGCGAGCTTTGTTTATCTTCAAATATGAATGAACCAAGCGCTTCTGGACTGGATATATCCGCTGCATTACGTGCCAAAATGTATTGCAGCATTAACGAACGGTCCGCGAGATATTGATCTGTATACGTTCGTTCACTATCCGACAAACTTTGATCTGCCTGCCAAGCTGCCGCTAACCCGCTATTTGCATTGATCAGTGCTGTTTGTGCCGCTGCATCATTAGCATGAATCACCAAGGGAGTAAGATTCACGAGTGATAGAAATACGCCAAAATCACTACGCGCGTCAGATGCGCTTATATTGGAATCAATGGAAACATCGCCAGCAACCAGTGCCTGATACGTGGTGTTGCCCTGTATTGTATAAACCGCCTGATAAAGTGCTTCCCGCTGGTCATTACCTGTTGCCAATGGTGTGCTGCTGATACCTAGTAGCTTATTGATTGAATCTACAATGCTTTCAAGGGTTTGATATATCTGATTATCAGAGGATTGAAAAATATGATCGTACTCAGACTCTGTTAAAGCTGCATCCAATTGACCCAACAAATTATAAACTGCCAAGGAATCCGTCAGAACCATTTGGCTATGATTTAATGCAGGCGGACGATCTGTCTCAGAAGGGTCTAGCTGGTTTTCGATGGAAATATCAACAGCAATACCTGGCCGGGAATGTAGGCCTGCAATAGCATTCCAGGGAACATCACCAACACCAGACTCATCTGCAATAACATTGGTTATATTTTCACCCGTTGGAACAACTGCTCCACTGACTAAACTATCAAAAAATAGTTGATCCTCAAGATTATAAGTAAAACCAGGTGCATTAAATACCGCGACCTCTTCCGTTTGATCAGGGAATAAACTACTAAATGCCATTGCCAGATGCCCACCGAGAGAATGACCTGTAACATCAATAACCCCATCGTCAGCAAGCGCCAGGGCCAAATCACCACTAACACTTGCAGTTTGCCACCAGTTATACATTTCGGTGATTTGCTCTCTCGCCAGACCATTAGCCCAAATATCATAATCATCGTCAGCATCTGCACCAGGAAATTCATCTGTTCCACGAATGGCCAAAGTTAATTGACCGGTTGATGATTTAAATACTGTGGCAGAAAAACCTGTATCAGGGTCTGTATATTGCACGACGATTTCAGGATAGCGGGCAGCAAACTCATCAGCCTGGGTTTGAGTCATTCCCGCTCCATCATCAGGATCTTTTAGTTCTGACAAATTACTAAGAGTATTGGTTGGACCTGCTGTTAAGTCAGCATATGCTGCTTGTGCCAATTCAGCATAATTATATAGCGTCCCTGCTGTACCCATTATCACATCTCCTTAACTGAAAATATTTGTTGCTCTACATCTAATTTGATATTTATATCTTTACAATCAAATCCTGTGGGATGAGAAATTATCGTTGGGAAATCCCCGCCCCCTCTATGATAGCCGACGACTTTCCCAAGAATTTTTTTATCGGACACCCTATAAACATTGCCAACCCAACGATAAACACTTGGGTTTGACTCCCTTATTAATTGTTTCTTATAACTAGACAGGTATGCGTATTTATCTGCGTATGATGCTGTTTCACTCGGAACTGGAATTACACCTTTTGTCCCACCATACCTCTCATACTCTTCTTTTGTCAGTTCCACTGTTTCAAAAACCGTTACTCCCCCATCCTTCTCACACAATTCTTTTACCCGATAATCCCAATAGGCCTTATTCAATTCTGTGTAGGCAAAGGCCAATATCACCAAACCAATCAGCAGAATAGGAATTGAAACCAGCACTTTTACAAGCCCAAAACCCTGTTGTATTTTGTGTATATTCATGCGGCTTGCCTCCGCTGGGGCTCACCCTCTTCAAACTGATTAACCAGAGTACCGGCAGAAGAAAAAGGGGACGCATTTATTTTCTCTCATGTCTTGGCCTGTCTTTTCCATATTTTCTACTCGTGTGCCTAAACGACTTTCTTTTTCATCAACAAATCGGTGGTCACTGACCACTACCGCTCTCTGACGCTTTCCTGTTTATACCGTATCAACGGAGCCATCACATATTCAATTAACCGCCGCTTACCGGTTTTCACTTCTGCAGAAACTGCCATACCCGGTATTAGGTCAACCTGCTTTTTTTCTACCTGGATGGTTGATTTGGCCATACCCAATCGCATGCGATAGCGGAATTGCTCCAGTTCATCCACTACGGCATCCTGAGTGACATCTACCACCGTGCCATCAATAATTCCGTATTTTGTAAAGGGAAAGGTGTTTATTTTGATCTCGGCACTCTGCCCCACTTCGACAAAACCAATGTCTTTATTCTCCAGCCAGGCTTCCACCTCCAATTCAACATCGGTCGGCACCAGTAACATGAGGGGTTGTGCCGGTGTGACTACCCCGCCGATGGTGTGTATAGCCAGTTGCTGCACTTTCCCTGAAATAGGGGCATGAAGAATCTGTCGGCTGTTCAGGTCTTTGGCTTTATCCAGTTCCTGAATCAGGTTTCGCTGTTGCCGATGGTATTCGTTGATGCTGGCGAGTGTTTCTCTGGTCACTTCAGCCTCTAATGCAGACAATTGCTCACTGACCCGACGAATTGCCGAAGCAAGCTGTCGTTGTGTCGCCTGCTCTACCGCCAATGCCTGAACTTGTGAGATGCGTTGTTCTTCCAGTTCCATCCACACGGTTTCTGCCGCCATATGCTTTTTATGAAGGGTTTTAACTGCCTCAGCTCTTTTTGTGATCAATGGCAATGTTTGTTCCAGCTGTGTTATACGCTCTAAACTGGCTTGTTTTTCAGCAGTTCGTTCAGATTTTTCTTCTAACAGTGCAGTGCGGCGTGCCTTAAAACTTTGCCATTCCTGCCACAGCAGTTGTAGCTGCTCTGTATTTAGGTCGCCGCTATCATTTGCTCTTTGAGCAACATCGCTAAAGCTGATTTGTTGATCGGGCGTTTTTAACAAGCTGACAAACAGGGCCTGCCGCTGAATAACGCCTTCTGTATATGCCAGTTCTTGCCCCAACTGTTGTTGGTCGGCAAAGGTGAGGGTTTGATCCAGCTCGATGAGTGGCTCACCCTTTTTCACCAGCTGCCCTTCGGTGACATAGAGGGTTTTCACTACGCCCTTTTCGAGTGGTTGAACCTGTTTTACCTGGCCACTGGGGATAATTTTACCCTCTGCAACGGAGACGATATCCACCTCGCCAAAACAGGCCCAAATAATGGCAATCGAAAATAGCGCTATCAGGCTCCAGGCCAGCACTCGACCAATGGGTGAGGGTGGGGTTTCCTGAATCTCCAGTGCGGCGGGAAGAAACTCCCGCTCGGTGTGTGTGACCTTATTGTCGCCAAGCTTGCTACGCTCCGACCAGGCAGATTTAAACATGCGCCATAATTCGGTTATCCGTTGCATCAGTCAGCGCCCTCCATAACTGGAGCGTCTTCTTTATTTGTTGTATTCGGCTCTACTGCTCTGATGGCTGGGGTATGACTTTGGTAACTGTGTAGCTTGGCGTAGTAGCCATTGGCCTCTTTAAGCTGATCGTGGTCTCCGCTCTCTACAACCCGACCCTTGTCAACAACGACAATACGATCACAATGACGCACGGTGCTGAGGCGATGAGCAATGATAAATACGGTTCTTCCTTTACAGATTGCCCCCATATTCTCCTGGACGATGCGTTCTGATTCATAATCCAAAGCACTGGTTGCTTCATCAAAAATCAAAACTTGGGGGTTGGTGATGAGGGCGCGGGCGATTGCAAGCCGCTGTCGTTGACCACCCGATAAGTTACAGCCATGTTCACCCACAAGATTATCGTAACCTTCTGGCAGTTCGAGAATGAAGTCATGGGCTCCCGCTAATTTGGCAGCTTGCACAACATGCTCCATGGGTAAACCCGGACTGGCCAGGGCTATGTTTTCTCGCACGGTACGGTTAAACAGGAAGCTCTCTTGCTGTACAACGCCAATGTTGCGACGTAACCAGGCGGTGTCGACCATTTTCAAGTCCACACCATCCACAAGCACCCTGCCCGACTCGGCGACATAAAGCCGCTGGATCAGCTTAGTCAAGGTACTTTTTCCAGAACCAGACCGGCCGACGATACCTATGATTTCGCCACTCTGGACGGTTAGGTTAAGGTCATCTAATACTGCGGGACCATCCTGCTGGTAACGAAATTTCACGTTTTCGAAATTTACGTTTCCTTTCAGTTGCGGCAAGGTGCTTCTGTTGGGGTTAAAACCTGGTTCTTTTGGGGTATTTAGAATATCTCCTAACCGCTTTAATGAAATACCGGCTTGCTGGAAATCTTGCCACAATTGCACCAGCTTCAGGATTGGCCCAGTTACACGACCGGCTATCATGTTGAAGGCCACTAGCTGACCAACGGTCAATTCTCCATCAATCACAAGATGGGCACCCCACCAGATAATTAATAAGGTTGTCATCTTATTGATGAAACTCGCGATCTGATTAGCCACATTATTGAGGTTCTGCGCCCTGAAGGAGGCTGTGACATATTTGGATATCTGATCCTCCCAGCGCCGTTGCATCTGAGGCTCTACAGCCTGAGCTTTCAATGTTTCAATACCGGAGACGGCTTCCGTTAGAAAGGACTGGTTAACCGCTCCATGCTTAAATTTTTCATCAACCCGGTGGCGTAAAATAGGCGTGATAAAAATGGATAGTGCTATATAAAATGGCAATGTACCCAGCACAATCCAGGTGAGCAGCGGGCTGTAGTACCAAAGCACGGCAAAGAATACAAAAGTGAAAAAAAGGTCGATGATTAAAGTGAGTGCAGACCCGGTAATGAAGTTTCGGATGGTATCCAGCTCCCGCACTCGAGCCACGCTCTGGCCTACCTGACGGGATTCAAACCAGGCCAGTGGTAAGCTCACCAGGTGGTGAAACAGTTTTGCACCCAACTCCACATCAACACGATTGGTAGTGTGGCTGAACAGGTAGTTACGTAGCCCTCCCAACAATGTATCGAATACTGCGACCACCACAAACCCAAAAGCCAGCACATTAAGTGTGGTGAACCCCTTGTGTACCAACACCTTGTCCATGACCACTTGAAAGAAAAGTGGAGTCACTAATGCAAATAACTGTAAGAAAAAGGAAGCAATGATTACCTCACCAAACATTTTTCTATATTTTACTAGTGAGGGAATAAACCAGCTTAAATTAAATTCACGTACCGTAGAATTTGGGTTGCTAGCTAGACTAAGGAGAATTAACTGATTGTTTGATTCATTCTTGATTTCTTCGAGAGA
>JBFICW010000025.1:0-40268 GCA_041581635.1 Porticoccus sp.
AAGCGTCGCCATGGGATGGGCTTTCTGGGCTTAGGTTCGACGATGACCATGTTGAAAGTGCCCTATGGTAGCTCAGAATCATTGGAGTTAACTGAGCAAGTTTCCCGTGAATTGGCCCTAGCTGGCTGGCGGACTGGATTGGAGCTGGCCAAGGAAAAAGGTGCCGCACCGATTATGGATGAGGAGTTTGAGGTCACTGAAGCGATGTTGCGTTTACGCCCTGAAATGGCGAAAGACGGTATTGTGGTAGGCGACAAACTTAAGGGTAAGGTGCTACATGCACGCTACAGCAAATACATGCAAAAGGTAGCAGAGGTCGACCCCAAATTAGTCGAAGACATCGCTAATCTTGGTTGCCGCTTTACCCACCACTCTTCTATAGCGCCAACCGGTACGATTTCATTATCGTTGGCCAACAATGCCAGTAATGGTATTGAGCCAAGTTTTGCACACCACTATTCGCGGAATGTGATTCGCGAAGGTAAAAAGTCGAAAGAGAAAGTCGATGTCTTCTCTTATGAGATGCTGGCCTACCGAGAACTGATTAACTCTGAGGCCATGCCTTTCGCTGAAAATGAGTCTCAAAAGCTGCCGGACTATTTCGTCGCCAGTGATGATGTTAGGCCAAAGCAGCATGTTGATGTTCAGGCTGCTGCACAGAAATGGATTGATTCCTCTATTTCGAAAACTATCAATGTTCCAACGGACTGTGACTTTGAAGAGTTTAAAGATATTTACCTCTATGCCTATGAAAATGGCCTTAAAGGTTGCACTACTTTTCGCTTTAACCCGGAGGCCTTCCAAGGCGTATTGGTGAAAGAGAAAGATTTGGAAAACACCACCTATCAGTTCACCCTGGAAGATGGTTCAACCGTAGACCTGAAAGGTAACGAAGAAGTGGAGTACGACGGCGAAATGCATACTGCTGCGAACCTTTTCGATGCCTTGAAAGAAGGCTACTACGGCAAATTCTGATTGGAAGAATAGACATGACTGTAAAACTAGATCAAAAAATCGTGGGCTATAAGGTGGTTTCACCCTCCAATGATGAGTCCATTCCCGAGGGCCAGGTTGCCCCTCAGCCATCTGAAAAAGAGCTGGAGCGTGCCATTGAGCAAATGCATGAAAATGTTAGCCGGCCAGAGGAGCTGCATGGCTCTACTTACAAGGTTAAAACCCCGCTGTCGGATCATGCCCTCTATATCACGATTAACGATATCGTATTGAATCAGGGCACTGACCACCAGCAGCGTCGCCCGTTCGAGATCTTTATCAACTCAAAGAATATGGACCAGTTCCAGTGGGTTGTGGCATTGACACGGGTCATCTCTGCAGTGTTCCGTAAAGGGGGTGATTGCACCTTCCTTGCTGAGGAACTAAAAGCCGTATTTGATCCTCAGGGTGGTTACTTTAAGCGTGGCGGTAAATTCATGCCGTCATTGGTAGCCGAAATTGGTGAGGCGATTGAAGACCATTTGACCAAAATTGGCATGTTGAAAGGCCCTGAGTTGGGTGAGCATCAAAAAGCGATTTTGGCTGAAAAACGTGCCGAGTATGAGGCGGCCAGTCACCCCGTTAATGAGAGTGTCCAGGCAAGTGTCAGCGAGGGGAACCCCTTTCCTGAATCGGCTCAGTTGTGCCGAAAATGTATGACCAAAGCCTCTATTTTGATGGATGGTTGTATGACTTGTTTGAATTGTGGCGATTCAAAATGTGGGTAGCCTAACTCAGGTAATCGGTGTACAAAGAACAAACAGTGCGGATAAAACAATACTAAGAATGCTGTAAAAATAATCCGCACTGGGGGGAGATTAACCGAGCCGTAGCTCGGTTTTTTTTCGTCAGTAATTTTGAGACTGCAGGGCTTGAAGAATACCGCTGACCACCTGATCAGGAGACTGCTGGTCGCAGTTGATCGTCACATCGGCATAGTGTTTATATAGTTGAGAGCGTTCTCTGAATAGGTCTTCAAAGCTTTGATCAGGCTGTTTGGCAATGCCCCGGGTTTCGTAATCGTGTATGCGTTGATGCAGGGTATTTAGGGGCGTGTCCAGATAGACAATGACGCCATTATTTTTCAGGTGCTTCATTCCCGCGGTGCTATAGACGGCGCTTCCCCCGGTGGCGATGACGGAACGTTGTGCATCAATGCCGGTGAGTACCGATTCCTCTATCTCGCGCAATTGCAGGTAATTCGCTTCATCCATAATCTGTTGTAAGGTTTTCCCTTTCCGAACCTGAATAAGCACATCGGTATCCAGAAAATTCATGCCCAGTGCTTTGGCGAGTAATAAACCATTGGTGCTTTTGCCAGCGCCGGGCATACCGATAAGCACAATGTTGTTTTTCACGAGTAATACTCCCTTAGAGAGATAAGTTAGCCATTGTTAAAGTGATGCCTTCACAAATTCCATCAGTCGGATGATAGCCTCGCTGGGTTCATTATTTTGATGAATTAGGCTAATGCCGACTTTTCCCAGTTTGGGCAGCTTTTCCGAGGGTTTCAAGATGCGGAGGTTTTCGGGAACCGTGCTTTTTGCCAACACGGTTACTCCCAGGCCCTCATCAATGGCGGCCTGAATACCGGTAAGGTCTGGGATGGTGTAGACAATACGCCAGTCTCGCTGGTTTTCCTTGAGGCGTTCAGTGCCTCGCTTGCGGTATATACACCCCTTTGGCGCTACGATTAATGGCAGCGGTAACTGCAAGTGGGCATCGTGGTCGGTGCCGGTGACCCAAACTAACTCCTCCTCTTTAACGAGATTGTCTCCCGCCATTGATGGGTCATCATGTAGTGCGAGAATCAGATCGTACCGATGACGCTCGGATTCCGAAAGCAGTTGTTTGCTCAGTGCGCAGTTTACTTCGAGAGTGACATTGGGGTAGGCCTGGGCAAATCGACCGACAATTTTAGGTAGGAGTGTGGTGGCAAACTCGCTGGGAATACCAAAGTGGATTTTGCCGCTTACGGAAGTTTTACTGAACTGAGCCACGGCTTCATCATTAATTGCCAGTATTTGTTTGGCATAACGGAATAGTAACTGCCCGGACTGGCTGAGCTCCAGTTGCTGTCCGCTGCGAATTAATAACGTTTGTTCGAGCAGTTGTTCGAGGCGTTTGATTTGCAGGCTTATGGCTGGCTGGGAGCGACCAAGCCATTCGGCAGCCTGTGTGAATCCACCTAATTCAACGACGGTGACAAAGGCGCGAAGCAAGTCTGTGGGTAAATTTTTCACGGTGTTGATACTTTGTTATGGTCATTAATAATATTAATGACATGATTTTAACTATTAATTTTACCAATTCAATCATGGCCGCTAACATGTGGCTCTTTTAACCTTTGACAACGTAGAAAGAAGCCTATGTCTACTGAAAATACTGCTGACCTCAAAGCTACGCCACTCAAGGACTTGCACTTGGAATTGGGTGCGCGGATGGTGCCATTTGCCGGCTACGAAATGCCGGTTCAATATCCGGAGGGAATTAAGACGGAACACTTGCTCACCCGTGAGCAGGCTGGTCTGTTTGATGTGTCTCATATGGGGCAGGTCATTATTAAGGGTGATGGGGTCGCCAAAGCACTCGAAGCGCTCGTGCCAGTGGAGCTTGAAAAGCTGGGAATTAATAAGCAGACCTACGCGTTGTTTACCAATGCGCAGGGCGGGATTCTGGATGATTTAATGATTGTCCGTTGGGCCGAAGACTGTTTTTTTCTGGTCGTCAATGCGGCCTGTAAAGAACAGGACCTCGAACATCTGAGAAGCCACTTGCCTGGGTTTGATATTGACTATTTAGAGGGGCGTGGTCTATTGGCATTGCAGGGTCCCGCTGCTGTTAGTGTGATGGCGCAGTTGGCCCCAGAGGTGCGTGAGTTGGTATTTATGACGGGTGCCCGGGCCACACTTGCGGGAATTGACTGCTATATTACTCGTTCGGGTTATACCGGCGAAGATGGTTTCGAAATATCGGTGCCCGCTGGGTCTGCAGAATTTTTGGCGCGTAAACTTTTATCCTTCGATCAAGTTCATGCGATTGGGTTGGGAGCTCGTGATTCGCTTCGTTTGGAAGCTGGCCTGTGCCTTTATGGACACGACCTCGATACAGAGACCACACCTATTCAGGCTTCATTGCTGTGGAGTATTAGTAAATCCCGGCGTGCCGATGGCGAAAAAGCGGGTGGTTTTCCCGGTGCCGACATCATTTTTGCTGAGCAAGCCAATGGTGCTTTACGTAAGCGGGTTGGTTTGAAAATAGAAGGCCGCGCGCCAGTGCGAGAGGGTGCCGAGCTGGTCAATGCTGAGGGTGAGCATGTCGGGGTGGTCACCAGTGGTGGTTTTGGCCCCAGTATTGAGGCCCCTTTGGCCATGGGCTATGTGGCAAAAGACTACGCAGCCATAGGTACGCAGCTAAATGCCATGGTACGCGGTAAGGCGCGACCTGTGACTGTGGAAAAAATGCCGTTTGTGCCTCAGCGATACTATCGAGGGTAAGACGGTTGTGGGCTGAAAGATTGGATTAAGTATCCGGGTTAAAACTGTCTTTGACAGACAATGTAAATCGAAACAAATTGGTAGAGATAAATAGAATATGAAGCAACTGGCAGAACTCACCAACAGTCACGAATTTATCCGTCGTCACATCGGTCCCTCCGAGGCTGATCAACAGGCGATGCTTGAAAGTATCGGTTATGAGGGAATGGCATCTTTTATTGGTGCTGTTGTGCCAAAAAGTATTCGCTCTAGTCAAACGCTGGACCTGGGTGCACCTGCGACAGAACGTGAGGCATTGGATGAGCTGCGGACTCTTGCCAGTCAAAACCAAGTGTTAAAAACATTCATCGGGCAAGGCTATTACAACTGTATTACCCCTAATGTTATTTTACGGAATGTGTTGGAAAATCCCGCTTGGTACACGGCCTATACACCGTATCAGCCAGAAATCTCACAGGGACGCCTGGAAGCACTACTGAATTTCCAGACGATGATTACCGATCTTACCGGTATGGATTTGGCCAGTGCTTCTTTGTTAGATGAGGGTACTGCAGCGGCTGAAGCGATGACGCTATGCCAGCGTATGTCAAAATCCAAGGGCAAGGTATTCTTCGTGGATCAGCAGTGTTTGCCCCAAACTATCGACGTGGTGGAAACCCGTGCCGAGCCTATGGGGTTGGAGGTTGTTGTTGGCGACCCAGCTGAGATTGGTCAGCACGAATGCTTTGGTGTGTTGCTGCAGTACCCAGGTGTCGATGGCGCCATTCGTGATGTTGCTGGTGCTGTCGAAATGGCACACCAGCAAAAAGCACTGGTGGTGATGGCCGCAGATATTCTTAGTCTACTGTTAATCAAAAGCCCCGCTGAATTGGGTGCCGATGTGGCTATCGGTTGTACCCAGCGTTTTGGTGTACCACTGGGTTTCGGTGGTCCTCACGCGGCCTATATGGCCACCCGTGATTCATTCAAGCGCTCTTTGCCTGGTCGCTTGGTGGGCATTTCTCTCGATAGCCGAGGTAAGCCTGCTTACCGGCTGGCGTTGCAAACTCGCGAGCAACATATTCGCCGTGAAAAGGCCACCAGTAATATTTGTACTGCCCAGGTGCTTTTGGCGGTGATCGCCAGTATGTATGCCATTTACCATGGGCCAGAAGGTCTTAAGCGTATTGCAGAAAAAGTACATTGCCTTACCGCGATTCTGGCTGCTGGGCTAAAAAAGCTGGGGTACCCCCCAGTCAATGACAGCTTCTTTGATACATTAACGATTGCCACCGGTGGGCAGACGTCAGCAGTTCATCACCAGGCCGTTGCTCAGGGTATAAACCTGCGAGTGATAGATGATGCTCATGTCGGTATTTCTCTCGATGAAACTACGAGTACTGAGGATATTGAAGCGCTGTGGAGACTTTTTGATAGCAGTTCGACTCTGACTGTCTCAGAGGTAGAGACCACCGCCCAAAGTGGGTTACCCGAAGCGTTATTGCGTACAGATGCCGCTCTGACTCATCCGGTATTTAACCGATACCATTCTGAAACTGAAATGCTGCGCTATCTGCGTAAGTTGGCAGACAAAGATATTGCCTTGGATCGGGCCATGATCCCACTCGGTTCTTGTACCATGAAGCTGAATGCTACCGCTGAAATGTTGCCCGTGACCTGGCCGGAATTTTCCAATATTCACCCGTTTGCACCGAGGGAGCAAACAGTGGGTTATGTCGCGATGATTGAGCAAGTGGAGGCCATGCTGTGTGCTGCCACCGGGTATGATTCGGTCTCGTTACAGCCTAATGCTGGTTCTCAAGGCGAGTATGCAGGGTTGCTGGCGATTCGTGCCTATCACGAAAGCCGAGGTGAATCACATCGCAATATTTGCCTGATCCCCAGCTCGGCTCACGGAACCAACCCCGCATCCGCTCAAATGTGTGGCATGAAAGTCGTGGTGACCAGTTGCGATGAGAAGGGTAATGTGGATATCAACGACCTTCGCGCCAAGGCAGAGCTACACAGTGAAAATCTGGCGGCCATTATGGTGACTTACCCCTCTACCCATGGTGTATTTGAAGCCGGTATCACTGAGATTTGCGACATTATTCATCAGCATGGTGGTCAGGTGTATATCGATGGCGCCAATCTCAATGCTATGGTGGGGTTGTGTCAGCCAGGAAAATTTGGCGGTGATGTTTCTCACTTGAATTTGCATAAAACATTCTGCATTCCACATGGTGGGGGTGGCCCCGGTGTGGGCCCTGTGGCCGTTCGCGAGCACTTAGCGCCTTATCTGCCAGGACACAGCAGCTTGGGTGAAGCCTTTACCGTTGGTGCTGTTTCTGCTGCCCCTTGGGGCAGTGCCAGCATCCTTCCCATTACCTGGATGTATATCAAGATGATGGGTGCTCAAGGTCTAAAGCAGGCAACAGAGGTAGCTATTCTTAATGCCAATTACATGGCTGAACGTCTCAAAAGTGCCTACCCCATTCTTTACACCGGTGCGAATGACCGGGTGGCACATGAATGTATTGTCGATCTTCGTGGAATTAAAGATGACTCCGGCGTCACAGTAGACGATGTCGCTAAACGACTGATCGACTTTGGTTTCCATGCCCCGACTATGTCATTCCCCGTGCCGGGGACGCTGATGATTGAGCCTACTGAGAGTGAATCGAAGGAAGAGCTGGATCGATTCTGCGATGCCATGTTGCAAATCCGAGAAGAAATTTCAGCAGTTGAGCGCGGTGATTTCCCATTGGACGATAACCCTCTTTGCCATGCCCCGCACACTGCCGATGTGGTTGTCGCAGATGACTGGAGCAGAAGTTATTCGAGAACGCAGGCCGCGTATCCACTGGAATCGCTCAGGGAAACCAAGTATTGGTCCCCAGTGGGTAGAATCGATAATGTCTACGGAGATCGGAACTTGATCTGTGCCTGTGTGCCTGTCTCTGAATATGAATAGAGAAATTCGAGCCTTATTTTGTTAAGGGAGAGGATAACTTGAATAGAATTTTGCTGAAACTTAATACATTCGGGCGCTAGTTAAGGATCTTTTTATTCGCCAAAAAACCGGAAATAGAGGTATTTCCGGTTTTTTTTTGGCTCAAAATAAGTAAGCCATACTGGACTTTTTAACGAAACGAAGCGGTTATTTTGTGGGTGCGATATGACCTTATCGATGATTGTTATGGGCGAACAACAAATGAGTGGATGATGCTGAGGGTTTACGAATAGACCGATGTTTGCCTTAATGGCAGATCACACCCTATATTTAAAAGCCAACAAAGAATTAGGGCGTGAGACTTAGATTAAAGAACTGGACGTTTTTATCAATAGAACGGAGAACGCTCATGGAGCAAAAGTCACTCTACGACCGCCTTGGTGGCTATGATGGTATTACAGCATTTGTCGATGACCTATTACCCCGGTTACAAGCAGACCTTCAGTTAGGCCGTTTTTGGCAGAACCGGGGTGATGATGGCATCAAGAGAGAAAAACAATTGTTGATTGATTACCTGTGCGCCAATGCCGGTGGCCCTGTGTATTACACAGGGCGGGATATGAAAGTGTCTCACAAGGGCATGAATATCAGTGAAAGTGACTGGGTTCTTTTTCTTGAGCATGCGGGAGCCACTATGGGCGTGTTGCAGGTGCCCAAGCAGGAGTGTGATGAGGTGGTTGCCTTCGTGTTGAGTCTGAAAGGTGACATCGTTGATAGTTAGGTGAGGAATAGATTACTAACGTAACAAGAGATAGGCATCAGAGACGCAAGTTTTAATTGTTAGAGCGTAATGTTGGGTGGAACCGTCAGTATGAGCAATCCAGTAATAGCAGATAACAAGCCCGTTAAGGTCACCTTGTCCAAGGGGCAAGAATATCACTTCTGTACTTGTGGGCGCTCAAAAAGTCAGCCATTTTGTGATGGTTCCCATGTGGGGACATCATTTACGCCTAAGGTTATTGTCTCTGATGAGGAACAGGAAGCTTATTTATGCGCCTGTAAACACACCCGTAACGCCCCCTTTTGTGATGGTTCTCATCAGCAGTTTTCCGATGATCAGGTGGGAAAAGAAGGCCCTGGTATTGTGGGCAGCGAGGATCTGGTTCCTCCTGTGCAGGCTACAGAGGAAGAGCCCACCGTGGAATTGATTCACCAACTGGCTCGCGAAGGACTTGCAGGGGTTGGTCATCAGGGACCAGTGAGTGCCATGGGTGTGCCAAGAAATCAATTACCCCGTTGGGACGATATTCAGGTTATGGTCGCCCAGCTCGCTCGCAGGCCTTTGATGGACAATGTTCCTGTGGCGACAGAGTTGGTGATTGGTCCTAGGGCAAAAAAACCATTGGTGCTAAAGATTCCTTTGTTTGTTTCAGATATGAGCTTCGGTGCGTTGTCCGAGGAAGCCAAGATAGCCTTGGCCACTGGTGCAGAATTGGCCGGAACGGGGATCTGTTCCGGTGAAGGAGGCATGTTGCCGGAAGAGCAGCAGGCCAATAGCCGCTATTTTTATGAGCTGGCCAGTGCCAAATTTGGTTATGCTGAGTCACTGCTGGAAAAGGTCCAGGCATTTCACTTTAAGGGCGGGCAAGCAGCCAAAACTGGAACGGGAGGGCATTTGCCCGCCGTCAAAAATGTGGGGAGAATCTCACAGGTTCGAGGTATCCCCGAGGGTGAGGAGGTGATCTCTCCCCCGGCGTTCACCGATTTAAGTAGCCCGAAAGATTTCAAGCGGTTTGCCGATCGTGTGCGTGAAATAACCGGTGGCATTCCCGTTGGTTTTAAACTCAGTGCCAACCATATTGAGCGAGATATTGAATTCGCCCTTCAGGCTGGCACCGACTACATTATTCTGGATGGGCGCGGTGGTGGTACAGGCGCGTCTCCCCTACTGTTTCGCGACCACATTAGCGTGCCAACCATTCCCGCATTGGCCCGGGCCAGACACTACCTCGACAAGCAGGGTGTGGGTCGCGAGGTCACATTGATTATTACGGGGGGATTGCGGGTACCTAGTGACTTTATTAAAGCGTTGGCGCTGGGTGCCGACGGTATTGCGATTGCAAACAGTGCAATGCAGTCCATCGGCTGCATTGCCGCAAGAATCTGTCATACCAATAACTGTCCAGCTGGCATAGCTACGCAAAACCCCGAATTACGGAAAAGGCTGGATGTGGACGCTTCGGCGAAGCGACTGGCAACTTTCTTTGAGTCATCCGTTGCATTGATGAAAGTGATGGCCAGGGCCTGTGGCCACTCTCGATTTGATGAATTTAGTCTTGAAGATCTCGCCACCTTTGACGAGAAATTGGCTAGATTATCTGGTATTGAATATTCGGGTGTAAGTTCTACATTTAACCTTGAAAGGGGTTAGAAAATAGTCCGCGAAAGTCCTTCTAAGGCCAAATGTTTTTTTAGGAATGAGGGCCTAGATATCCATCGTGTGACATTGCACCGTCATGCATTGAAAACTCGGAGTTATTTTACCGAGATTCATCTCCAGAAAAATTACTGAGTGAGTTGGTGTACTACCCTAACGGGAGAAGGTCTAGTTTTTTGGTGGTTCGAAGAACCATGTGATTGCGTTTCATTAGGTGACGTTATGAGCTTAAAAGAAATCTTGGGAGTAGAAATACCGATTGTTCAGGCCCCGATGGCTGGTGTGCAGGGTAGTGCTTTGGCCATCGCCGTATCTAACGCTGGAGGACTCGGTTCATTGCCTTGTGCCATGTTGAGCCTGGATACCCTTTGTGATGAGTTGAGAACCATAACAGAACAAACGAATCGACCGTATAACGTCAATTTCTTTTGTCATGAGATGCCGGATCCGAGTCAAAAGGCTGAAATGGTCTGGCGAACGGCGCTGAGTCCTTATTACCAAGCCCATAATATTAATCCCGATGCAGTCTCCGTGGGGAGCAGTCGAGTTCCTTTTAGCTCAGAAGTGGTCGATGTACTGGAGGCGTTCAGGCCTCCGGTCGTGAGCTTTCATTTTGGTTTGCCGTCAGAGGAATTACTGGTACGGGTAAAGGCCTTTGGTGCCAAAGTGATTAGCTCTGCGACAACGGTGGAAGAAGCACTTTGGCTGGAGGAGTATGGTGCCGATGTCATTGTTGCTCAGGGGCTTGAAGCTGGTGGACATCGAGGGATGTTTTTATCCCGTGACCTCAATTCTCAAGTAGGTACATTCGCATTGCTGCCACAAATTGTTCGGGCCGTAAAAGTCCCCGTGATTGCTGCGGGAGGCATTGCCGATGCAGACGGTGTTGTTGCTGCAATGGGGCTGGGAGCCTCGGGCGTGCAGATGGGAACCGCCTATTTACTTTGTCACGAAGCGCTGACCAGTCAGATACATAGGGCCGCGCTACAAAGTGAAGCGGCAAAACACACAGCATTGACGAATATTTTTACTGGGAGGCCTGCACGTGCCATTGTGAATTTTGCGATGAAAGAGCTGGGTCCTATTCATTATGGAATACCGGAATTTCCCTTGGCGGCTAGTGCTATCACCCCCCTGCGGGCAGTAATGGAAGCGAAAGGTCAGGGAGATTTTTCACCCCTTTGGGCGGGTCAGAACGTCACGGGGTGCAAAGTAACTTCGGCGGCTGAATTAACACACGAGCTAGCAATGGGTTTGCTGCAAGTCTGATAGTTTGTGTGCTAAGTTAACTGATCAAAAATGAAGCGGCTCAACATGGGCTCTTCATATAATAAAAAATTTTGTAGAGAGAAAACCTGGATATGAAACTTGAATCTCTGGCGTTACATCATGGGTATGAATCGGAAGCTACGACGAAATCGGCAGCCGTGCCGATTTATCAAACCACCTCCTATACTTTTGATGACACGCAGCATGGCGCAGATTTATTTGACTTAAAAGTTCCAGGAAATATTTATACCCGGATAATGAACCCAACCACAGATGTGCTCGAACAGCGCGTAGCGGCTCTGGAGGGGGGCATTGGTGGCTTGGTCGTAGCCTCGGGAATGGCGGCAATTACTTACGCTATTCAGTGTATATGTAGTGTGGGCGATAATATTGTTAGTACCAGCCAACTCTATGGTGGCACTTATAACCTGTTTGCTCATACCTTGCCTAATCAGGGCATAGAAGCGCGAATGGTGTCTGGAGATGATTTTAATGGACTGGATCAGGCCATTGATGAAAACACCAAACTGGTGTTCTGTGAGTCCATAGGCAATCCGGCCGGTAATATTGTCGACATTAAAAAGTTTGCCGAAATAGCCCATAAACATGGCGTGCCATTGATTGTTGATAACACCGTTGCCACCCCTTTTTTATGTAGACCATTTGAGTTGGGGGCCGATATTGTGATCCATTCGCTGACGAAATATATCGGCGGACACGGCACTTCCATTGGCGGCATTATTGTTGATTCCGGAAAGTTTGACTGGGCTGCAAATAAAGAACGATTCTCTGTTTTAAGTGAGCCTGACCCCTCCTATCACGGTGTTGTTTACACTGAGGCTTTGGGGGCTGCTGCTTATATTGGTCGATGCAGAGTAGTGCCCCTTCGAAATATGGGGGCGGCAATCTCTCCCACAAATTCATTTCATATTCTGCAGGGATTGGAAACATTGGGGCTTCGTATGGAGCGCCATTGTGAAAATGCAGAAAAGCTGGCTGACTATCTGAAAAACCACGATAAGGTGTCGTGGGTTAATTATGCGGCATTGACCGATAGCCCCTACTATAAAACTTGCCAGGAAATTACTGGTGGCAAGGCCTCTGGTATTTTGAGCTTTGGGATTAAAGGCGGTTCTCAAGCAGGTGGGCAATTTATCGATGCACTGAAAATGATTTTACGGTTGGTTAATATTGGCGATGCTAAATCATTGGCATGCCATCCCGCATCCACCACTCACCGGCAGCTAAATGATGATGAATTGGCCGCGGCGGGAGTCAGTGCCGACTTGATCCGTATTTCCGTGGGTATCGAAAATATTGACGACATTATTGACGATGTTCGTCAGGCACTAGAGGCCGTGGAATAATCATTGATTCGTGTCGTTTTCCACGTCGAGAAAAGTGCGGACAATGTTGTTAAATGCCCCCGGTTTTTCGGCGTGTAGCCAGTGCCCGGCTTTAGCGATGACCTTCAGTTGAGCATGGGGGAATAGCCGTAGTACTTCACTGCGGTGCTTGTCTTGAATGTACGCAGAGTCTTCGCCTTTGATAAACAGAGTAGGGCCGGGGAACGGTTCCCCGGTTGGGGCTAGTGTTAGTGTGTCGTAATAATTGCCGATAATGCCATCCATGTAGAGGCGGAGATCAAATTTTCCGTCGTCTCCACGAATAAGGTTCTTCAACAAAAAAGCACGTATAGCGGGTTCGTCGACAAACGTTGCCAAGAGCTGATCTGCCTCCTTTCGAGACTTCGGCCTTTTTTCTGCGAGGGCTGTTAACCCGTCTAGTACGCCGCCGTGACGGTCTGGTTTATATTCCACGGGAGCAATGTCTGCCACGATAAGTTTGTGGACCCTTTCTGGGTGGTTTAGGGCCACCTGCATACCAATTTTGCCCCCCATGGAATGACCCAGCAGGACGGCCTGGCTAAGGTTCAACCCGTCCATTAATTCGATAATATCCTCGGCCATGCAAGGGTAGTCCATCTCCAGGCTATGAGGGGACCCACCATGATTACGCAGGTCAACCGAAATGACAGTGTAGTTATCTGTGAGGGCCCGGCCCACTACGCCGAGGTTGCTCAGTGAGCCAAACATGCCGTGCATCAGTATGACCGGCTGTCCCGAGCCTTCAATTGAATAATTTAATTTCACAATAACGAATCTATTTGGTTGATGTTGGAAGCGTATTATAAATGCCCTCTACTGGTGGCGGATACAGCCAGGTAGGCTGCAGAGCATTTCAAATAACAGGTTGGCGGCGAGTAGTGCTGTATTGCCCGAGGTGTCATAGGGTGGGGAAACTTCTACTAGATCTCCGCCAATAATATTGAGTCCATAGCAACCTCGGATTATTTCCAGTGCTTGAATGCCTGTCAGCCCACCGGGTTCAGGTGTTCCGGTTCCGGGTGCTACCGATGGGTCGAGGCCATCGATGTCAAAACTGATGTAGGTTGGTGTGTCTGCTCCAATGTTCTGGCGGATTTCTGACATCGTGGGCGTTAATGATTTGTGCCAACAGGTTTCAGCCGGGATCACACTGACTCCCTGGTTGCGAGACCAGTTAAAATCATCGGCACTATATCCTGTCGCTCTTACACCAATTTGAGCCATTTTTGCTGGTTCGATTAAGCCCTCTTCGATCGCACGTCGAAACACGGTGCCATGGGTGATTCTTTCACCAAACATTGTATCGTTGGTATCCGTATGGGCATCAATATGAATAACGCCTACGGGGCCATACTTATTGGCAATGGCCCGAAGAATTGGCAGGGTGATCGTGTGGTCGCCACCCAAGCTAAAGGGTATTACCGGGTGTTCAAGTAATGCTTTGTAATAGTCGGTAATGATTTTTATCGCAGCAGACAGGTCAAATGTATTCAAAGAGACATCGCCGACATCGGCAATTTGAAAACTGTCAAAAGGTGCGGCACCGGTTGCCATGGAGTAGGGGCGAATCAGGGCCGACTCTTGCCGAATTTGGCGAGGGGCGAACCTTGCGCCAGCACGGTTGCTAGTGCCAATATCCAATCCCACGCCGACAAAGCAAATGTCCAGACCTTCCGCAGTAGGCTGAGAGGGTAACCGGAACATAGTGCCTGGGCCTGAAAAGCGAGGCATGTCATTGCCACTCAGTGGCTGATTAAAGTTACTCATTCTTTCCTCCAAACCGTTGTTGAAGGGGGGCAGGTATTGCTTTACTGCTCAATGCCGCTCAGGCAGATATATTTCAATTCCAGGTAATCATCCAGTCCATACTTAGAACCTTCGCGCCCTTGGCCGGACTGTTTGACACCGCCAAAGGGAGCCATTTCATTTGAAATGATACCCTCGTTAATTCCAACGATGCCGTATTCCAATTGCTCGGCGACACGCCAGATCCGACTGTTGTTGCGAGAGTAAAAATAGGCGGCCAAACCAAACTCGGTATCATTGGCGAGTTCGATAGCCTCCTCTTCAGTGGCAAACTTAAACAGCGGCGCTACCGGCCCAAAAATCTCTTCGGAAAATAGTCGCATATCCCGATTGGTTTCGGTGAGCACTGTTGGCTCTACAAAATTTTGGCCTAGTTTTGACCGGCTGCCCCCAGTGAGAACATTGGCTCCTCTGCTGATGGCATCTTCCAGCAAGGAGCAGACGTCATCGGCGGCCTGTCGATCTATCAGTGGGCCAATTGTGACATCTTCTCTAGTCCCCACACCCATGTTCAGTTTTTTTACAGCATGAGTGAGTTTTTTGGCAAATTCGTCATAAATGCCTGCCTGAATCAACAACCGATTGGAGCAAACACAGGTTTGTCCTGCATTGCGGTATTTGGATATCAGAGCACCCTGTACCGCTGCATCTATATCGGCATCGTCAAAAACGATAAAGGGTGCGTTGCCCCCCAGCTCCATGGACGTACGTTTTACTGTGCTGGCACAGGCGGCCATGAGTTGTTTTCCCACGGCTGTGGAGCCGGTGAATGTGAGTTTTTTTACGAGAGGGTTGCCGGTTAGTTCAGCGCCAATTTCTTGTGTGTTTCCCGCGACAATATTGATGAGGCCTTTGGGAAAGCCGGCACGCTCTGCTAGAGCAATAACCGCTAGTGCTGAGAGTGGTGTGGCGCTGGCTGGCTTGCATACCACCGAACACCCAGCAGCCAATGCTGGCGCTATTTTTCGAGTGAGCATGGCATTGGGAAAGTTCCAGGGTGTAATGCAGGCTACTACACCTACGGGCTGTTTGATGACCATTAGCCGCTTATCATTGGAAGGCGCAGGAATTAGATCTCCATAGATACGTTTCGCTTCTTCGGCAAACCACTCGACATAGTTTGCACCGTAGAGAATTTCTCCTCGAGCCTCGGCCAAGGGTTTTCCTTGTTCAGCGGTGAGGATTTGGGCCAGATCCTCCTGGTTTTCAATGATCAGGTTGTACCATTTTCGCAGTAAAGCAGCTCGCTCTTTGGCGGTGGTTGTTGCCCACAATTTTTGGGCGCGATGAGCGGCGTCTATCATTCTCCGGGTTTCTGCGGTACCACCGTTGGCGACCTCTGCTAGGGGTTCATTGTTGGCCGGATTGGTGACGACCAGCAGGTTTCCGCTATCCCCGTTGACCCACTGACCATCGATGAAAGCCTGGGTTTTAAGTAATGAGGGATCGTTTAGTTTTATGGTTGAGTTCATGTTATTAGCCTAGCTGACGAAAGGTTGTTACCGCAAATGGCGCTAAACCAAGATAATGCCCAAAGGGTATTTATTTACCCTGGTGTAACACTTTAGTTAAGTGCTGCGTTACCTTGCCTTTGTTCAGGTGATTTTAGTCATCTAGCCTAGGTGGGGCTAGTTAATCCATCACTTCTTGGGTGGAACTGGGTGATCTACGAAGAATATTCGAAGCTTGTTGTATGTCTTGAAGAATCAAGTTTTGTTCATGGCCGCTAATCGCGTTGAGTGACAGCGCGATTTTGGCGAGCCTGCGCGTTTGGATAAGAATGTGCAAGAGTTGGTCTCGATCCCTAATGTCTAGCTTCACTGTGTAAGTCCTTTTACTCATTGATATCAATTTCAACTAATTCAATTCGAGCGACATCATACTGTTAACTAAGCAGCCTAACAACTTGAGTTGTATTGGTCGGAAGATGGTGCTATAGGGTTATTTCTCTGGATCGCATTGACTCAGCCGCAATATATATTTGCAGATTTCATCGCGTTGCTCGTTCGAGAGCAGAAGCCAAGCTTCTGACAGTGAGCTATCATCGAAAAAAGCAGCATGAGAACCTTTGTGGCAATGCGAGTCTGCACCAAGCCACAGCCAGTAGGCTGAGACATGTAAAGCTTTAGCAATGGCGAAAATGGCCGATGTAGATTGGGAGCGGCCACTTTCCAGCTTGGATATCATCTGCTGGGTAAGGTGGGTCTGTTCGGAGAGTTCAGCTTGAGATAGGCCTGATTTTAACCGAGCAGCTTTAATTCGATCTGCCATTGTGTCCATTGTTGTAGATATTACAACATTTGTTGTAGCAGGTGGACAACTTTAGTTGTATGAGCGGCCATCTCTGGTTATTATTTTCACATAAAAACAGGATGTAAGTAATGACCCCGGAAGAGGCATTGAATAGAGTCGTAGAAATTGTTGGAGGGCAGACTGCTCTGGCAAATGCGGTATCAAAGAAGACCGGTCGTTCCATTAGGCAGCAACATGTGTGGAACTGGTTAAATAGAGATGGTGGTATCCCTGCCGCCTATGCGCCATTTTTAGAAGCGTTAAGTCAGGAGCGTGGTGAGAAGATTTCTTGTAGCCTGCTGTGCCCTGGTTTTTATCCTGATGAATAACTGGCGGTTATCATTTTTCTCCCCACGGCTATTGTAAGTATTATAAAGAGCCGAGTGACACATACTTATGTGTATCAGTTAAAAGCGCTATAGTTTTGCTCAGTCCAATGGAGCACTACTATGAAGCTTTATACGTATCCCCCAGCACCTAATCCCAAGCGCCTCGATATTTTCCTTGCTGAGAAAGGTATACATCTTGAGACAGAACTTGTGGACCTCATGTCAAAGGAACAATTGAGTGAGTCCTATAAGCTAATCAATAGCTGGGGAACAGTTCCCGCACTGGTTCTGAATGACGGAACTGTCATGACAGAGGTCATTGGTATTTTGAGTTACCTTGAGGATCTTTACCCGCAAAAACCTTTGATGGGTACTGATCCATTATCTCGAGCAATGGTTTTAAGTTGGGATCACCGTTGTTTTTCTGAAGGGTTTTTAGCCGTGGCAGAAGTGTTGCGTAATTCTGCGCCTGCCTTTGCGGGGCGGAGTCTGCCTGGACCTGTGTCCTACGAGCAAATCCCCCAGTTGGTAGATAGGGGGCAAAAGCGAATCCAAACTTTTTATGGCGTCCTGAATCAGCATATAGAAGGGCGTGATTTTATGGTGGGTGATAATTTCACAATAGCCGATATCGCGGCATTTGTTTTTATAGAGTTTAGCGGCTGGGTTAAGGCCAGGATACCGGATGATTGTGCTGCTCTCATTGCATGGCATGAACAAGTATCGACCCGAAATAGTATCCAGAACTGAGTCAGTGAGTGGAGTTTTAACAATGAGAAAATTGGCAGGTAAGGTGGCCTTGGTAAGTGGTGCTGGTCGTGGAAT
Organism: Porticoccus sp.; assembly: GCA_041581635.1. Lineage (GTDB taxonomy): Bacteria > Pseudomonadota > Gammaproteobacteria > Pseudomonadales > Porticoccaceae > Porticoccus. Next base: position 17,769 of record JBFICW010000025.1, read on the forward strand.
CGGGCGAGAGATTGCACTTAAGTTGGCATCAGAGGGTGCTCTACTGGTGGTAAATGATCTGGATGCCGATCTGGCCAACCAGTTGGTGGGGGATATTCAAGCTATGGGTTCTCAGGCGGTAACTTGTGTCGGCAGTGTCACGGAGGAGGATTTTGGTGAGCGTTTTGTCGAGAGCGCCGTCAATTCTTTTGCTGGGCTGGACATTATTGTCAACAATGCTGGCTACACTTGGGATAACGTTATTCAGAAAATGGATGATGAGCAATGGTATGCCATGGTCGACGTGCATATGACAGCCCCCTATCGAATATTGAAAGCTGCTCAGCCTTACATCAAAAAATTTCACTCAGAGGATAAAAAGGCGGGTGATGATGTTTATCGCAAGGTCGTGAATATATCTTCAGTGTCCGGTCTCAATGGTAATCCTGGCCAATTGGCCTATTCGGCAGCTAAAGCCGGCGTCGTAGGGATGACGAAGACACTGTGCAAAGAGTGGGGCCGTTATAATGTGAATGTTAATGCGGTAGCTTTTGGTTTTATTCAGACGCGGTTAACTGCGGCAGTTAGCGATGAATCAACAATCAATGTGCAAGGGCACGAGATTAAAGTGGGTGTTAGTGATCAGATCATGGAGATGGTAGAAAGCATGATTCCTCTCGGGCGCAAGGGGACTCCGAAAGAAGCCGCGGATGCTGTTTATTTGTTTTGTTTGCCGGAGTCGAATTATATTAGTGGCCAGACTGTTGTTGTGGGAGGGGGGCTAGATCTGTAATTAACTTGGGCAACACAAAGAATTATCTGACTTTGTGATAGTTGCAGTAATTTCTTGGTGACAGGCCAGTCCAGTGTTTAAACGCGCGGGTGAATGATCTGGGCTCGGCAAACCCAATGACGGCTGAGACCTCATCGACAGAAAGCCCTTCTTTCACCAGCTTATCAATGGCCACTTCTCTACGAATATTGTCTTTTATCTTTTGATAGCTAGTGCCTTCTTGCTGGAGGCGTCGGTACAGAGTGAGAGAGCTCATGTCCATTTCAGTGGCTAAATCTCCGGCCTTGGGGAACAGTAATTGATCTTTGCTCAGGTGCAAAATCGTCCGCTCAATCTGTGCCTCCAGACTGTTGTCCTCTCCCGGTATGGTCATAATGTCGGTTGGGTGGTTAGCCATAAAAAGCTCTAATTCACGCCTGGAGCGAACTAAAGGTTTTTCCAGATATTTGGTATCAAAAAACAGACTGTTTCTTGACTGGAGAAAGGATAGGTTGCCGGGAAACATCACGCGGAGTTCATCGTGGTGCTGTGGCATAGGGTGAATAAAGTGCGTTTCACGTAGGCGAATAGCTTCAGCAATATACCAGCTGGGGAAGCGATGCCAAATTACCATCAGATACTCGGTTAAAAAATGCCCTTGGTCTAATTCGGGCTGTTTCAGGTTAAAGCTGAGTTCAGTGGTGTGTCCCTCCACTCTGAGCTCCATCTGTAGGGCATCAGTAATTAATCCATAAAAATGAACGACTTTTTCAAGCAATTCGCCCAGTGTCTTACAGTGGCTGACAAGGTCGCCGATGGTTGCAAAGATCCCATATTTGCAGGGCTGTGACGTGAACCCCATAAACTCATCATTTAACTCTTGTTGAACCAGGCGAAATAATCGTGCAACTTGATCGGTATGGACCCTATTGGTCGTCTGCTCAACAACGGCGGGGTTTATACCTGCGCGAGCCAGTAATACCTGGTGGTTAAGATGCCTTTGGTGAATACCGTGAAGGCAGGTGATGACATGGTAGTGAGAGATAGTGGCGATAGTCTGGCTCTGTTATAAATATGTGAGTTTGAGTGAAATATTAACAGATAATAGGGTTAAGATTCATATTTATTGAAAGAATATGTGAGTTTGTGAGAAAAAATCTGACCTTGTGTGCATGGGCAGGCTACCTCATAGTTACTCCTAAGTTTGGCCGGGAGCACAGGCAGAGGTTGTTATGTTGTTGTTCCAGCATCGTATACTCTGGTGAGAGGCGGCAATTTTAGCTATACCTTACCAGGCAGAATTTTTTTTGAGGTAATGTTCAATGACCGATATTTCCAAACATTCTTATGCAGATTGGGTTGATTTGGCGACCAAAGAAACCAAGGGTAAATCACCCGATGATTTGCTCTGGAAAACCCCGGAAGGTATTGACGTAAAACCACTTTATACTGCGGAAGATGTTGCCGGTCTTGACTACCAAGATAACCTTCCTGGATTTTCACCCTTTAAGCGTGGCCCAAAAGCGACCATGTATGCTGGTCGGCCTTGGACAGTTCGTCAATATGCTGGTTTTTCTACAGCGGAAGAATCCAATGCTTTTTATCGCCGGAACCTAGCTGCTGGGCAGCAGGGGCTGTCGGTTGCGTTTGACCTTGCCACCCACCGGGGCTATGACTCCGATCACGAGCGGGTCGAGGGCGATGTGGGTAAAGCGGGTGTGGCCATTGATTCTGTCGAGGATATGAAAATCCTTTTTAATGAGATTCCGCTAGATAAAGTCTCCGTTTCGATGACCATGAACGGCGCGGTGTTGCCGGTCATGGCGAACTATATCGTCGCTGCTGAAGAGCAGGGAGTTAGCACCGAACAGTTAGCCGGTACTTTGCAGAACGATATTCTTAAAGAATTTATGGTGCGCAATACCTATATTTACCCGCCTGTACCCTCTATGCGCATTGTCTCCGATATTATCGGTTACACCGCGGAACACATGCCAAAATTCAACTCCATCTCTATTTCCGGTTATCACATGCAGGAAGCGGGTGCGACCAATGTCCAAGAGTTGGCGTTTACCATTGCCGATGGTATCGAGTATGTGCGAACCGCCATTGATAGTGGTCTGGATGTCGATAAGTTTGCTCCCCGTCTGTCGTTCTTCTTTGCGATTGGTATGAACTTCTTTATGGAAATCGCCAAGCTGCGTGCCGCACGCATTCTTTGGGCGACACTGATGAAAGAGAAGTTTGATCCTAAAAATGAAAAGTCTCTGATGCTGCGTACTCACTGTCAGACTTCCGGTGTCAGTCTGACCAGTAAAGATCCGTACAACAATGTGATGAGAACCACAATCGAGGCTATGTCTGCTGTATTGGGCGGTACTCAATCACTACACACCAATGCGTTAGATGAAGCCCTGGCGTTGCCCACTGAATTCTCCGCGCGCATTGCCCGAAATACCCAGTTGGTGATTCAGGAAGAAACGGGGATCACCAATGTGGTTGACCCTCTAGCGGGTTCCTATTATGTGGAAACACTCACTGATCAGTTGGTTAAGGAAGCGAGAGTATTAATTGATGAAGTGGAGGCGCTGGGCGGAATGACCAAAGCGGTTGAGACCGGTATGCCAAAGCTCCGCATCGAACAAGCCGCTGCATTGCGTCAGGCACGGATTGACCGTGGTGAAGAAGTCATTGTCGGGGTGAATAAGTATCAGTTGGAGGAAGAACCCGAAGTAGATATTCTGGATATCGACAATAGTGCGGTGCGAGTATCTCAAGTGGCGAGACTGAAAAAAATTCGTGCAGAACGAGATAATGATGCTTGTGAACGGGCGCTGAATGCACTGACAGAGGCTGCGAAATCCGGCGAAGGAAATTTGTTGGCTCTGGCGGTGGATGCGGCACGTGCCCGCGCTACCGTGGGTGAGATATCCTCGGCGTTAGAAAAAGATTGGGGCCGTCACCAAGCTGAAACGCGGACTATTAGTGGTGTCTACGGCTCTGCCTACGAAGGGGATGAAGACTTTGCCGCTATTCAAGCCAACGTTGAGGCTTTCGCCGCGGAAGCGGGTCGTCGCCCGCGTATGCTAGTGGCCAAGATGGGTCAAGATGGACATGACCGTGGTGCCAAGGTCATTGCTACGGCATTTGCAGATATCGGCTTTGATGTAGATATCAGCCCGATGTTCCAAACACCGGAAGAAGCGGCTCGCATGGCAGTGGAGAACGATGTGCATGTTGTCGGTGTTTCATCTCAGGCGGCAGGACACAAAACATTGGTTCCCCAGTTAATTAAAGCATTGGCCAAAGAAGGTGCAACAGATATTAAAGTGGTCTGTGGTGGCGTAATCCCTCCACAGGACTATCAGGTTCTTTACGATGCGGGTGTGGCTGCGGTGTATGGTCCAGGTACCAACATCCCGGAAGCGGCGGCCGAAGTCCTCGAACTTCTGCGCAAGGCCTAATGGCTTGATAGTACCTGACAAAGTATAACGATATAAATCCAAAGACAGAGTTGTTAATAACTGCCGACGATTTCTTAATGGAAAACGGGTTGGCAGTAAAAATAGGAGAACACAATGCACGAAATTATCGAGCAGCTGGAAGAAAAGCGAGAAAAAGCGCGTCTGGGTGGTGGTCAGAAACGTATTGACGCTCAACATGCCAAAGGCAAGTTGACTGCCCGTGAACGTATTGAGTTGTTGCTCGATCCCGGCACTTTTGAAGAGTGGGATATGTTTGTGGAACACCGCTGCACTGACTTTGGTATGGATCAGGATCATACCCCGGGCGATGGTGTGGTGATTGGTTATGGCACGATCAATGGTCGGTTGGTCTTTGTCTTTAGCCAGGACTTTACCGTGTTTGGTGGTTCTCTTTCTGAAACGCATGCGGAAAAAATCTGCAAGGTGATGGAGCAAGCCATGAAAGTTGGTGCGCCGATCATTGGTTTAAATGATTCGGGTGGTGCGCGTATTCAGGAGGGGATTGCCTCTCTGGGCGGTTATGCCGATGTGTTCCAGCAAAATGTCATGGCATCGGGTGTCATTCCACAAATTTCCATGATCATGGGCCCCTGTGCAGGTGGTGCCGTTTATTCACCGGCCATCACTGATTTTATTTTTATGGTGAAAGATAGCTCCTACATGTTTGTCACCGGCCCGGATGTGGTGAAAACAGTCACCCATGAAACAGTTACCGCTGAGGAACTCGGTGGTGCCGTGACCCATTCCAGTAAATCAGGTGTTTCCGATTTGGCATTTGAGTCAGATGTGGATGCACTGGTTAAATTACGTCGTTTTGTGAGTTACCTGCCAGCAAATAATCAGGAAAAGCCACCGGTTTGGCCAACAGATGACCCTGCCGATCGCGCAGAGGTGTCGCTGAACACACTTATTCCCGATGATCCTAACAAGCCCTATGACATGAAGGAACTGATTGTCAAAGTTGCTGACGAGGGTGATTTCTTTGAATTACAGCCCGACTATGCGGGCAATCTGGTGATTGGTTTTATCCGTATTGAGGGTTCTACGGTAGGTGTTGTTGCTAACCAACCCATGGTGCTGGCGGGTTGTCTCGATATTGACGCCTCTAAGAAAGGCGCTCGTTTCATTCGTTTTTGTGATGCCTTTAATATTCCTGTTCTGACCTTTGTTGATGTGCCCGGCTTTATGCCGGGAACCAGTCAAGAGTACGGTGGAATTATCAAGCACGGTGCAAAGCTTCTTTATGCCTATGCCGAGTGTACTGTGCCCAAAGTGACCGTCATCACCCGTAAGGCTTACGGGGGTGCCTATGATGTGATGTCATCCAAGCACCTGCGAGGGGATGTAAACTTTGCTTGGCCTACTGCTGAAATTGCTGTCATGGGGCCTAAGGGTGCGGTGGAAATTATTTTCCGTAAGGATATCGGTGACACTGAAAAAATTACTGCTCGCGAAGCCGAGTACCGGGAGAAGTTTGCAAACCCCTTTATTGCAGGTAAACGAGGTTTTATCGACGATGTGATTATGCCTCAAAGTACACGTAAGCGTGTGGCTCGTTCACTCGCCATGTTGCGTGATAAGGATATAGAAAACCCGTGGCGCAAGCATGGGAACATTCCTTTGTAGGTTGTTGGAAGCCTGATGCCTAGTGCGTCTGACTCGTTGTAAAACAGAATTTCTGGAAGAAGATATAGCTATGTTTAAAAAAATTCTTGTTGCGAATAGGGGTGAAATTGCCTGCCGTGTATTCCGTACTGCAAAGGCCATGGGTATTGGTACTGTTGCCGTGTATTCAGATGCAGATAAAGATGCCCTGCATGTGGCAATGGCCGACGAAGCCGTAAATATTGGCCCCGCGGCCTCTGCAGAAAGCTATCTGGTCATTGAAAAAATTATCGACGCCTGTAAAAAAACGGGTGCCGATGCAGTTCACCCTGGCTACGGTTTTTTATCTGAGAATAAAACATTTTGTGAAGCGCTGGATGCCGCCGGTATTACGTTTATCGGCCCCGGTGTTAAGGCTATCGAGTCGATGGGGGACAAAATAACCTCCAAGCTGATCGCTGAAAAAGCCGGGGTGAACACCATCCCCGGTTATACCGATGTGGTTCGCGATGCCGATCAGGCCGTTGAGATTGCCAGCGAAATTGGATTCCCCGTGATGTTGAAAGCCTCTGCCGGTGGTGGTGGTAAAGGTATGCGTGTGGCATGGGACGTGGAAGAGTGCCGGGATGGCTTTGAACGTGCCACTAACGAAGCTCGCTCTAGCTTTGGCGATGATCGCATTTTTATCGAGAAATTTATTCAGGAACCCCGTCACATTGAAATTCAGGTGATGGCAGACAGCCATGGTAACGCGATCTATTTGGGAGAGCGTGAATGCTCTATTCAGCGTCGCCACCAGAAAGTCATCGAGGAGGCTCCATCGCCTTTCCTGACAGAAGAAGTCCGTCAGAAAATGGGTGAGCAGTCCATATTGCTAGCTAAAGCGGTGGATTATAAGTCTGCAGGCACTGTTGAGTTTATTGCTGATGCGAATATGAATTTCTACTTTCTGGAAATGAATACTCGGCTGCAGGTAGAGCATCCGGTCACTGAATTTGTGACTGGCCAGGATTTAGTTGAGCTGATGATTCGTGTTGCCGCCGGAGAAGAGCTCCCGTTGGCCCAGTCAGATGTCAAGCTGACAGGCTGGGCAATGGAAACCCGTGTTTATGCCGAAGATCCATTCCGGAATTTCATGCCGTCTACCGGTCGTCTAGTTCATTATCTGCCGCCTGAAGGTGAAGGTGTTCGTGTGGATACTGGCGTCTATGAAGGTGGCGAAGTATCAATGTTCTACGATCCGATGATTGCCAAATTGATTACTTATGGCGAAGACCGTAAACAGGCAACGGACAGAATGGTCGAAGCGCTGGATGCGTATTATATTCGTGGTGTGAACCATAATATCAGCTTCCTCAATGCGCTCATGGTGCATCCTCGCTTTGTGGCGGGCAATCTGACGACCAATTTTATTGCCGAAGAATATCCAGAGGGTTTTAGTTCTGATCTGGTTCCTCAGGATGACCCGGCCATCTGTGTGGTGGTTGCGGCGGCTATCAATAAAAAATATCGCGATCGTTGTGCCAATATTTCTGGCCAACTGCCTGGTATGGAATATCAGCCATCCCCGGATTGGGTGGTCATCATGGATCATGGCGAGGCAGAATACCAAGTTGCTGTAGAAAATGGCGGCAATACGATTGGTGTTGAGTTCGATGGTGTGGCGTATCAAATCGAGACCGACTGGCGCTTTGGAGAACCTCTGTTTAAGGCCGAGATTAATGGACAGCCTGTATGTATTCAAATTGATATTGTTGGTTCGACAATCAGGATGTTCCACCGTGGCGCCCAAAAAGATGCCTTTGTGGTAACGGCGAGAACGGCCGAGCTCAATCGACACATGTTGGTTAAAGAAGCACCCGATATGTCTAAATTCTTGTTGTCTCCCATGCCTGGATTGTTGGTTAAATTATCCGCGAAGGAGGGCGATGAAGTGAAAGAGGGTGAAGAGCTGGCAGTGGTGGAGGCCATGAAGATGGAAAACAGTCTGCGTGCCACGGCCGATGGCGTGGTCAAGAAAATCTCTGCAACTGAAGGCGATAGCCTGATGGTAGATCAGCCGATTGTTGAATTTGAATAAAAGAGTACCGGTTCTCTGTGATGAATTGGCGCATTACCTGACCTGACCCTCGCTCTCTGTGGAAGGTACAATGTGGAACGTCATGGCCAGATTACCGGAGATAGGCAATTCAAATGACTTCACCTCAAATCACCGAGCCTCAGATGACTATTAAAGGGCTTGCAGAGCGTATTCAGCAGGGTGATCGCCGGGCCTTGGCCAAGGGGATTACTCTGGTTGAGTCGACGCGACCCTCTCATCGAGAGCAGGCGGCAGAGCTGTTAGAGCTCATTATGCCTCATACGGGAAACTCAATAAGACTGGGTATTTCTGGCGTGCCCGGTGTGGGTAAGTCTACTTTTATCGAGTCCTTCGGTAATTATGTGATTGGCCAGGGGCATCGTGTAGCCGTGTTGGCTGTTGATCCAACCTCCGCTGTCAGTGGGGGATCCATTCTCGGTGATAAAACCCGAATGGAAACACTCTCTCGAAATACCAATGCCTTTATTCGTCCCTCGCCTGCGGGGAAAACTCTCGGTGGTGTAACCCGCAGAACGCGCGAAACCATGTTGCTTTGTGAAGCGGCGGGTTTTGATGTGATTTTTGTGGAAACAGTGGGGGTGGGGCAGTCAGAAACCGCTGTGGCAGAGATGACAGATATGTTTTTGCTGTTGTTATTGCCGGGCGGTGGTGATGAATTACAGGGTATTAAGCGCGGTATTATGGAGTTGGCTGATTTAGTCTTGGTGAATAAGTCTGATGGTGATCAGCTGGCGGCAGCCAGCCGCACGGTGGCAGATTACCGTATGGCTTTGCACTTCCTCCATCCAAGGAGCCGGCACTGGCAGGCCAAGGTTCAGGCCCTGTCCGCACTGAAGAATCAAGGTGTCGATGAGGTTTGGCAAACAGTCGAAGCCTTTCGTGAAGCATTGGAGCGAGAAGGCGAAATTGCGGCCCGTCGCTCTGCTCAATCCCGGGCCTGGATGTGGAGTGAAACAGCAGATGTGCTCATCACAGAACTGAAAGAGAGCGAGGCGGTTAAATCGCTAGTTGAAACACTAGAGCAAGAGGTGACGGCGGGCGAGTTGCCTCCAACGATTGCGGCCCGAAGATTAATTGACGCATTTCGGCAACAATAGGGTTGCATCTTTATGACGTCAGATTCAAACACAATAGATAATTTTTGATTTAAAGGTTAATTGTAATGATAGGAAATCTAAACCATGTGGCTATTGTTGTCCCCGATTTGGACAAGGCTGTAGACACATACCGTTATGCTTTGGGCGCAAAAACCTCAGAGCCAAACGATTTGCCAGAGCATGGTGTTCGCGTGGTCTTTGTGGAGCTTGCCAATACAAAAATCGAACTCTTATTACCCTTGGGTGATGACTCGCCAATCGCTAAATTTCTTGAACGAAACCCCGATGGTGGTATGCATCATATTTGTTACGAGGTGGATGATATCCTCGCGGCAAGAGACAAGCTTATCGCAGAGGGCGCTCGCGTGTTGGGCCATGGAGAGCCAAAGATTGGCGCCCACGGCAAGCCGGTGTTGTTTCTTCACCCCAAAGATTTCTGTGGTACGTTGGTAGAGATTGAGCAGTGCTAACGACTAACGCTGAGATCAAAAAAACCCTGTTAATTCAGGGTTTTTTTATGGGTGAAAAAAGCTGCAAGGAGTCGCTGTTCATGAGATACAGTCATTGTGGTGACATAGTTTGCTAGTATGTTTAGGTAGCCATTAGTAAAAAACAACCGACACCAGAACTTGGGACTTACGTTTTATGGAAAAAGTTAAGGACGTTTCTGCTGAATGTAAAGAGGATGATTCGGCTCAATTTGAGGCCAATCTCAAAAACTGGCTGATTGAGGCAAACGCTGTCAAGGAAATGGATTTTGCTCGAGCCAAGCGGGTGAAGTCAGAGCAACTTGAAACCGAGTCATTGGTGTCATTATTAGTGCGGTTGGGGATGGTCTCGGAGAGGGCTATGGCAGAGGCGGTAGCAGATATCAACTCGCTTGGCCTGATTAAACCAACGGAATACCCAGATGTGCCATTGTTTAAGGAGAAACTGTCTGGTCGTTTTTTGAAAGATCAGCAGGTCATTCCGGTCAAAACAGAAGGGGATATTCTGCAATTGGCTATGGCTGACCCCACTGCCAGTTATCCGTTACGTGCCGTGGCAATGGCCACCGGTATGAACATAAGTCCATGTGTGGGTGTGGGTTCAGAAATTCAACAGGTCGTCACACAGCTTTATCTCAGTGACAGCGGGGTGGATAGTCGGCGTGATTCAGTTGTTAGCGATGATGTCAGTGAGCATGATGTCGCTCAGTTGAGAGATATGGCGAGTGAAGCCCCCGTTATCAGATTGGTCAACCAAATTGTTCAGCGCGCAGTCGATGCCAGGGCTTCCGATATTCATATCGAACCATTTGAGACTCAATTAAAAATTCGTTACCGCATCGATGGCGTGTTGCGGGATGAAGCCTCGCCCTCACAGCAAATGGGGCCAGCTGTTATTTCCAGAGTAAAAATTATGGCTGATCTGGATATCGCTGAGCGACGATTGCCTCAGGATGGTCGTATCAACCTGCGTGTTCAAGGGCAGGATTTGGATATCCGGGTATCGAGTATCCCCACCATGTATGGTGAAAGTGTGGTGATGCGCCTGTTACACCGCGAAACCGTCGCACTGGATTTTGATAGCCTTGGATTTACCCCGGAATTGAAACAGAAGCTTAAGCAAGCTCTGGATATGCCCCATGGCATGATCATTGTGACCGGTCCTACGGGCAGTGGTAAGACAACCACGCTCTATACCGCATTGAACAGCCTCAATACGGAAGAGCGGAAGGTGATTACCGTGGAAGACCCCGTTGAGTACAACCTTGCGGGTATCAATCAGATACAGGCTAACCCCACCATCGGATTAAGTTTTTCAAGTGCGTTACGCTCTATCGTTAGACAGGATCCCGATGTCATTATGGTCGGTGAAATGCGCGATCTGGAGACTGCCAAAATATGTGTGCAGTCGTCACTCACTGGTCACCTGGTGTTGTCGACCCTGCATACCAATGATGCGGCAAGCAGCATTACCCGGTTACTTGAAATGGGGGTAGAGGATTACTTGCTGAATTCCACGCTCAATATTGTGTTAGCGCAACGCTTGGTAAGAACCCTCTGCGAACATTGCCGGGAAGCCTATAGCCCCAATGAGGGCATTGTCAGAGAGTTTGGCCTTGATAAATTACAGTTAGAGGGCGAGTTGCAGTTGTTTCATGCGCGCGGTTGTGAAGACTGTGGTGGAACCGGCTACCGTGGTCGGGTGGGTATTATTGAAATGCTGCCTATGTCCGATGCCATACGTGAATTAATCTTAACGCATGCCAGTGCCGGTAAAATTGAGAAGGTGGCAAAAGAAAATGGTATGCACTCCATGTTTGAAGATGGTTGCCACAAAGCGCTACAAGGTCTGACGACAATAGAAGAAGTGGTGCGTGTGACGCAGGAGGCTTGATTTTGCCGGTATTTCAGTACAAAGCAGTCAATACTCAGGGTGAGGTCAAAACAGGCAGCATGTCGGCTATCTCTCAGCAGGATGTGATTGAGAAAATACAGCAGCAGGGATTAATCCCTATCAGTGCCGAGGCTGCAACTGCCGCCTTGGTAGTAAAAAACAAAGCGCCGTGGCGGTTGCGAAAGCATCACCTGTCCACCACAGAAATTGCCGACTTTACGCGCCAGTTAGCTATTCTGGTGAGTGCCGGGCTACCGCTGGATCGGGCACTGGATATTATCCGGCAGGTATCGTCATTGCCGCCGATGATCGAGTTGGTGGAAGGCATACAAACTGCTGTCCGTGGTGGTGAGCCATTATCAAAAGCGCTGACAGAACACCCAAAATATTTCTCTGATTTTTATATCAACTTTATTCGTTCGGCAGAAATTTCTGGAAATCTGGCTGAGAGCCTGGAAGACCTTTCTCGTTATATTGAGAAGGCCCACGCCTTAAAAAACCAGTTGTTATCCGCCATGCTTTACCCTGCAATTCTGGTCGGTGTGACATTGCTGTCACTGGGAATCATCGTGGTCTACGTGTTGCCTGAGTTTTCCAAGCTGTTTGAAGATATGGATGCTTCGCTGCCCGCCAGCACGGCATTTGTGTTGGGTGCTGCAAATACAGCACGCGATTATGGACTGTTTTTGATCGTGGCTATCGTATTGTTGGTTTTATATGTTCGACACCGCAAGCAGGACGAAGCCTGGCGAACGCGGTGGGATGCCCGCATATTATCAATGGCCCTGTTGGGTGATCTAACGAGAAAGGTTGAAATGGCTCGGTTGAGTCGCAGCCTGGGGACTCTGCTGAAGGGCGGGGTGCCATTACTCTCTGCCATTAAAATAGCAAGAGACAGCCTGCAAAACAGGGTGATGGCCAGTAGCCTCGATGAGGTGGCCGACAGCTTACAGGAAGGCTCCGGCTTGGCGGGGCCAATGATGGAGGCGGGTGTATTTCCAGAGTTTGCCTTGCAAATGGTTCAAGTGGGGGAGGAAACGGGAAAGCTCGATCAAATGCTGATCAAAGTGGCAGATATTTATGACGATGAAGTTTCTACGGCCACACAACGGGCGCTGTCGATATTGGAACCCTTGTTGATTATTGGGCTGGGTATGGTGATTGGCGGCATTATTATGTCGATCCTGGTTGCTATTCTTAGTATTAATGAGTTACCTCTTTAAAAAGAAACTGTGTCAGGAGTTTTTCATGAAACGTCAACATCGTGGATTTACCTTGCTGGAGCTACTGGTAGTTCTGGTCATTCTTGGATTGTTGGCCAGCTTGGTTGGTCCGCAGGTGCTTAAACAGGTTGGCGGTTCAAAAAGCAAGGCGGCGGCCCTGCAGATTGCTGAATTTGGTACAGCCCTCGATCTGTTTAGTCTCGAGGTGGGGCGTTACCCTACCAGTCAAGAAGGACTTGAAGCGCTGATACAAAAGCCGGGCAATGTACGATTCTGGAATGGCCCTTACCTAAAGAAAAAGGTGATCCGCACGGATCCTTGGGGAAATGATTATATCTATCGTTCCCCTGGTGATCATGGTGACTACGATCTCTACTCGCTGGGTGCAGACAACCGAGATGGTGGAGAGGGAGACGATGCCGATGTGGTCAGCTGGGAATAACCGTAGATAATTTGAGCGGGGACAGGTAATGAGCAACCGGCGAGCAGTTCGAGGTTTTACCCTGCTTGAACTGTTGGTGGTAATGTTTCTGGCTGCCATGGCAATTGGTGTGGTCGCTACCCGTTTTTCGGGTGTCGCTGGTGGTGCCGAATTAAAGGCAGAGTCGAGAAAGTTAGTTGCATTGTTGCGGCATACGCGGGCTCGGGCAATTTCGCAAAGTTTGACTCTCCGCCTGGCCTCTCTTGCCGATGGCAGCCAGTATCAAATCCTTCCCGGGGGTGATCAAATTACCCTTCCCAAGGGTATTTATCTCTCGATTACGCCGAGTGACGAAGAGGTGATTGTTAACCTCCCCGGCATCTATTTTTATCCCGATGGTAGCTCTAACGGTGGCAGCGTTGAGCTTGAATCAACAGCGGGTGATATTAACGTAGAGGTTAACTGGTTAACCGGGGAGGTTGCACTTGACCACCGGGATTAACCATAAGCAGTCGGGGTTCTCGTTGCTGGAGGTGATTGTAGCACTGGCGGTCTTGAGTATTTGTGTCACCGTGATTCTCCGGATTTTTTCTGGTGTCACTGGTGCCACCAGAATAGTCGACGATTACGCGCAAGCCGTAGAGGTAGCCGAGACTCAGATGGCTCTGCTGGTGGCGCAGGATAACCCCCTGGGCACGGATACCGGCTTGGTGGACGATTACTACCGTTGGAGTACGGTAGTGAAAGAATACCGGCTGGAGCCGGACAGTCCGCTGCTGGGCACCGCTGGATTTACTGACCCAGACGCTATTTATCGGCCTTATCACTATCTCGTGTCTGTAAAGTGGGGTGGACAAAAAAAACGACAGTTTGAAATTTCAACTATTCGCCTGGGCGTTAAGCGATGAAAGCTTTTGCTGATTCTCGAGTCAGTAACGGGTTTACGCTGATTGAGCTGCAGGTGGCCTTGTTGCTTGTGGCATTAATGGCCGTATTGTTGGTGGGCGCACTTCAGTTGTCTTCGCAAACCTGGACAAAAGTAACCGACAAACAAGATTTGTCAGAGCATCGGTTTATGGTCGCCCGAATGCTGCGCAAGCATCTGGGTAATATGCGGTTTGTGCGAGTCAGAAGCGATGACAGTATTATCATGACGAGTTTCCTTGGGGATGGAAATCAGCTGAACTTTGTTGCGCCATACCCCAGTTTTAATAATGATGGCGAGCTTTATTGGTGGCATTTAAAAAACTATTGGGACGAAGATAAAGAGCGAGACATGCTGGGGATGGATTACCAGCCCTATCTGCCCGGAGAGCCCGTCATTATTGATAGTGAAGGCAATATGGGGTACGAGGATCAAGTCCCGTCCCGTCTGGACATTGCCGAGGGGTTTCAGCTCTCAGATGTGCACTACTACAGCCGGGATTCCATGGGCGTAGAATCCTGGGAAGACCAATGGGAACCGAGCACCGCTAACCCGCTGGTGATTCGTTTTACTCTGACAGAGATTAACAGTGATGGATTGGAAACAGAGCTGCCAGAAATTGCTGTTGCCCCCCGATTTGCCAGTCAGCGGCTATATGCTGATCCGGGGAGTCAATAGTGATGAACTATACGTGGGTATCGGCAAGGTCTTCTGGCTTTGCATTAATATCAGTGCTCTGGTTGATCGTGTTGCTTACTGTTATTGCCGGTGGTCTGTCCTATGCCACTCGTCAGTCTACGCAATCTATGGCCTCACTGATGGGTGGCACAAAGGCACACTATCTGGCCGATGGTGCTGCGCAACTGGTCATGATGAACTTATTGTCGAAAACACCCGAAGACAGACTGCTCGCCGATGGTGAAACAATTGATGTGATATTGCCGGGTGGTCACGTACTTGTCACGGTGATGGATGAAAATGGCAAAATAGATATCAATGCCGCCAAGGAAACGCTGCTTGCAAGATTGTTTTACAGCTTGGATGTGGAACAGGAACAGGCTGATGCCTTGGCGGACGCCATTGCTGATTATCGTGATAAGGATGATTTACAGCGGTTGAATGGTGCTGAAGACGAGGATTATCAGGCTGCTGGGTTGAGCTGGGGGCCTAAGAATAGCGCTTTTACCAGTGTGGATGAGTTGCAACGGGTTTATGGTATGCAGCCAGAAATTTATCAGGCTATGAAACCGTACATAACCATATATTCACGTAGTCCGGGCGTTAACCCTGAAGTGGCCTCTTTTCAGGTGTTGCTGGCTATTTCAGATGACTCGGATCTTACGTTAGAGAGCTATATTAACCAGCGAAGAGAAAATCACGAGCATGGCCTGAGACCTCCGGCAGCGCCGGCGATTGCCAGGGAACTGAAGACTCGTACTCGGGGTGTTACTTATAGTTTAAAAGCTGTAGGAATAACGGAGTCGGGGCAACAGTCCGGGTTGAGTACTACAATTCGGTTGCGTAGGGGGCGAAATCGACTGTCTATCGAAACGATTGAATGGCAGCCATATGTTAATAATTCGGCCGAACAGAAAGCACCGAGTGGAATTCTGCTTGGCGGGGCAAAAAATGGTACGCAATAAATAGCGCAGAAGTAATTAGAAAAAGAACCTAAGGGATTTGTTTCAGTGGTGGAATTAAAACAGCAACAGCAGGGAATGGATACCTTGAAACAATTTTGGCATTGGTGGTCATCAGAACTGTATCATCTAGCTCCGCGTTGGCTGCGTCATTATTTCTCAAAAACAGCTGGCACCTTATCTATTTATGTAGAAGAGGGCAGCGCGCGTTTCCAGTTAAGTGATGACAAAGAACAGCACCTAATAGGCTGTGCCAACCTAGAGTCAGAGTCCGAGCAAAAATTAAACGAATTAAAAAAAGAATTTCTTGCCGAGCTTCCCGAAGGTGTTTCTGTGGAGATCTATTTTCCCTGTGAAAAACTTTTGGTTTGTCAGCAGTTTTTGCCGTTAGCGACCGAAGAAAATCTAGCGAGTGTTCTTGCATTTGAAATTGATCGTTTAACACCATTTATTCCTGAGCAGGTGAGTTATGGGTACCAGATAAGCGGAAGGTACCCAGAAAACGATAAAATTCAGGTCGAGCTTTGTGTGTTAAAGAATGAATATCGTGAAAAACTGTTGTCACGATTAAAAATTCTAGGATTGATGCCAGATGCTATTTGGCCCGCTTCGAAAAATGAAGAAAGCCGCGTTCCAACTCAAAATTTATTGCCTCTAGAATATCGCCCAGTGGTGGAATCTTTGTGGAATAACAGAGTTAAACAACTCGGTGTTGTCCTACTGCTCTTATTAGCATTTGTTTTGGTTTATCCGGCTTATCAGCTTGATCGGGATGTGGCCAATTTGGAGAAAAAAATAGCAGAGATTCGTCAGCCTGCGATGCTGGTCGGTAAGAAGCAGTCATTGCTGGCAGCCAGGCTGGCCGCTCAGGACACGCTGGTGCAGCGAAAAAACCTTTCTCCGGGAAAATTAAATATCATCCAGAAAGTAACCGATTTACTGCCCGACAATACCTGGGTGTCACGGTTAAAAATAGATGAACAGGGTGTAAATCTTCAGGGCGAGTCGCGCAAGGCATCGGATTTAATCGAATTACTGGAGAAATCTGAACAATTTCAGAATGTCATATTTGTTTCCCCGATCACCAGCAATTCATCAACCAACATGGAGCGCTATGAAATAAAAATGGAGTTAAGGGGGAATGTTGAATGATTAATCTTTCTCCTGCAACGAGTCGGTTCTCTGCTATTTCGCTTTTATTATTAATGATTTTTTTTGTGATTTTTTATTTGTGCATCCCGCTGGGAAGTTTTTATGTGAACAAAACTGAAGCCGTGAGCGACCTTAAACAACAGCTATCGCGGTTTGAATACCTGATTGCCAACGAAGACAAAATTAATGCCGAGCTTAAGCGTATTGATAATCTTGGTGCAGAGGGTGACCTATTTTTAAGTGGCAATAAAAAGTCTATTGCATCTGCGAATCTCAGAGAATTTATTAACGAGGCGGTAACACGTAGTGGGGGGCAGCTGGTGAGTAGTCAGGATTACGATGCCGAGCCAATTGCATCAGCAACGGCCATTGGTTTGAGGCTTCAGGTTACTGGTGAAGTGAAAAATCTGGTGGACTTTCTCTACGAGCTTGAAAGTGCCAGGCCCATTATTTTTATTGATGACCTGTCAGTTTCCAGTTCATCCTCTCGACTGAGGGCATCTAACGTACGTCGAAGTCGTACCAAGCCTCAAAACCGCAGCAGTTTGGATATTCGTATGGATGTGGTGGGATATTTGGCGGGAGAGGCAAAGTAATATGGCTGTATCTATAGCAAACCCGCTCCTGAAAATAGGCAAAAACCTGATTGTTTTGCTGGTTGCCGTGTTGATGCTGGAGGTGGTCTGGTTTGCTGTCAATGAATCCTTCTCTAGCTTTGATAGCAATGGTGGGCCGGTAGATTACAGCGTTGAAGCCCCCCAAATTGTTCCAACGCCCGCGTTAGACACCTTTCAATCAACGATCAATCGATCTTTGTTTAGCTGGAATAGGCGTCCAAAATCTTCTGAACCACAGCCCGTCAGTGAAGAGTCGCTGACTAGCCGCTGGCAACTTTCCGGAGTTGTCAATACTGGAAATGCGATCTACGCTTTATTCAGTGAGGTCTCTGGAAGTCGTCGTATACAGTTAGAGCAGGGGATGTATCTGGAAAAATGGAAAGTGGAGTCTATTACTCCAGAACAGGTGAAACTAAAAAACAATGATGAAGAAGAAGAGTTTTTCTATCTCAAAGAAACAGATATTTTACAAAAGCCCTCTACGGTGAGAGTAAAAAAGAGAATAGAGGTTAAAGAGAAAATAGAGAACAAAAAAGCGGACTAAAAGATTCTATAAATCTGCGGTATGGAACTATGTCCGTCTGAAGACGTTAAACAGGGAGAATGGCAATGAAACATGTCCTCGGGAATTTGGTGTCTGTCACCGTATTGTCGTTATTGATGACCTCTTGTACCTCGACCAACACCATGCCCAGCCATAGCGCGCCTATGTCGGAGAAAAAGGATTCCATTGCGGCGACAAGTATTGCACGTGGAGAAATATCGGGCCCGATGACATCGAATGAGCAGCAGAAAGAGGTGCCGCTGAAAGAAGTTTATCAAGGCAGTGGAAATTTTATTAATTCAGGTGCCGGTGCTGGCCCTCAGGATAGTGAGGGTGAAGTGACCCTGAACTTCCAGAACTCTCCCATAGCCGAAGTCGTAAAAACCATTCTCGGTGATATTCTTGGGCTAAATTATGCGATCAACGATGCAGTAACCGGTTCGGTGTCCATGCGTACCGCACGTCCTGTTGCTCAGGATGCACTGATACCTGTTCTGGATAATTTATTGAGAATGAATGGCGCCGCCATTATTAAAAGCCAGGACTTTTACGAGATTGTTCCCATTGACGAGGGTGCTGCTACGGGCCTGTCACCAAGCATGCGCTTGAGTGCTGACCGTGGGTATCAAATGCTGGTTGTTCCACTTCGCTATATCGGAGCGAAGGAGATGGCCAAAATTCTGGAGCCAGTTAAATCGGGGAAGTCTGTTGTTCAGGCAGATGAATTTCGCAATCTGTTGACGCTGACCGGAAACCACGGTGAGCTCTTTAACCTACGCGAAACCATCTCCATTTTTGATGTGGACCAACTCAAAGGTATGTCTGTTGGGCTGTTTCGGATGCAAAACGTAGAGGCCGAAACGATACTCAATGAACTGGAAGCTATATTTGGCGGCAGTGCAGAGGGTCCACTCGCAGGCCTAGTTCGTTTTACAGTTATGGACAGGCTCAATGCATTGTTGGTCATTACCCCGCAACAGAAGTACCTCAAAGACGTGGAAATCTGGATCGAGCGCCTGGATCAGGCAGAAAATCCCCACGGCATGAATATGTACGTCTACTACGTACAAAATGGTAAGGCCGAGAACCTTGCCGAGATGTTGAACCAGTTGTTCGAGGGGAAGCGTCGCAGTGCGATGGCTCAGGCCCAGCGAGAGACAACCCCCTCTGCACCAAAAGTTGCTGAGGGAGAGAATGCAGCACCCACCCCATCCCGGTCAAACGAGCGCGTGTCGAGCATTGATGTCGGCGATGTGACGATTATTCCCGATGCCGAAAACAATGCCTTACTCGTACTGGCAACACCCACAGATTACGCAGAAGTTGAAAAAGCCGTAGAGAAATTGGATGTTCTGCCTATGCAGGTTTTGGTGGAGGCCTCTATTGTTGAAGTGGGTCTCGATGATGAGCTGGAATATGGTCTGCAATGGTTCTTCAAGGGTAGCATTGGCAAGTACAACAATATCGGCGGGCTGAACATTCCCAACAATGGCGGATTACCAGGGCTTCCAACCCTGGCTGGTGCACTGGTCGACCCAGCCAGCTTTACCTATGCAATTTTTGATGCAGCGGGAACTCGGGCCGTACTTAATGCGGTAGCGAGTGATAGCCAGTTGAACGTGCTCTCGTCGCCATCGCTAATGGTTCTGGACAACCACACAGCAACGATTCGCGTGGGTGATCAAGTGCCTATCCGTACCTCTGAAACCACCAATCTTAGTAGTAGCGTTCCAGTGGATGACGGGTTTTCATCAAACATCACCAGCCAAATTCAGTATCGTGATACTGGTGTTACCCTTGAAGTTACTCCACGGGTAAATTCGGGTGGCATGGTCATGCTCGAGATCACCCAGCGTGTTGATGATGTCGATGAAACCACCACATCGGGTATCGATTCCCCTACCATTTTACAGCGGGAAATTACGACCAGTGTCGCGGTGCAAAGCGGTGAGACCATTGTGCTGGGTGGGTTGATTCGCGAGGATAAGGAACAGGCTGAAAGTGGCATCCCATTCCTCAGGGATATTCCCATAGCGGGCGCACTATTTGGCGGAAAGCGCGTCAGTAAAAGTAAAACTGAACTCGTGGTGATGATTACGCCCAGTGCCGTTGCCAATCCTATGGAAGCGCGCAAGGTCACAGAAGAATATAAGTCGAAACTTCAGGGCGTAGATTTATCTTCTTTTAAATAGTATTCCCCCCCCTAACCTCTAAAAAAAGAGGTCAACCGGCTGAGACGTTTGTCCAGCCGGTTTTTTATTGGTTAAAACTTTTATCCTGAGTGGGGTTGAGCGAGAAAGGTCTAAAAACACTAAAATAATTTTAGTGAAGTGCTTGTTTCTGCCGTTACCGTTTGTCAGAAAAATGTGCCGCTTATTTCTACCTTTATAGTTAATATATGGTTGGAAAAAATTTGTTTGGTCTGATATTGATCGAGCTTTAATCTCGACTATTCAGAGAGTTAAAAAATAGTCTTCACGTAAATTAAAAAATTATCACTGAAAACTTTATGAGGTGTAGGACATATCTTACAGATGCGTAACCCATTTATACCTTGAAAGAAGTTTAACACTCTACTAAAACTATTACGCAGCTTCGAAAAGGCATAGCTTAGCTAGGGATATAATTTTAAGTAGTAAGCAGTTAAAGACGTCAGCAAGCCACGCAAAGCCACGGGTCACCTATCCAGACGGCCGGACTACCGAAAATAACAGACAACAGTTTGGGGTTTTTGGTGGTTTTTTTTATTGTTTGATGGTTAATTCAAGCAAACTTAATTCGAAATTTCTTTCATCTACCCAACTGTACATAACAAACATATCCAAAGGGATATTTTAATGGTTTATGGGCAGGGGTTAACCCTCTTGAGAGTTTTTAAATTTTTTATGCCACAGGTCATTAGATTTATCTGTGCCTGAATTATTTTGCTGAAGCGGGCGTCTTCAGAAGGAGTTTGGTCGTGAAAAAAGTTTCGGGATTTATACACAGACATTTAATTATGTTCTTAACGGCATTGCTGTTCGTTGTGACGGGCGGGTATGTTCTTGCGATACACGATAATGGCGTCTTTGAAATTACAGAAGGCGATTTGTGTACCAACTTGGACGTACCGAATGTTGCAGCCTGTGACTCATCAAATCCGAATGACGATGGGTTTACCGGTGATTTTGCCGGTGAGGACTGGGAAACGATCTGGAAGGTTGTAACCGACCAAGCGGGTGGGCCCCATTCAACGAACGCCGTAGCCTTTGACTGGATTGAAGATCCCGATACTGGTGTTCTGGATGGCTGTCTGAACGATACAGATCCGGTAACCGATTCAGATGGCTTTCCCACCCGCTGGCAGGGTAACAATACCAAGGATATCGATATTATCGAATCACCCGGATGGGGTTGGACGGACTTATCTCCGCTCGATAAAAATGATCTGCTTCATGCATTTGTTGCACTATACCGAGCAGAGGTTGATGGCCAGCACCCAGGATTGGAAAATGTTATTTATTTTGGTTCTGACCGGAAAGCCACAGAGGGTAACGCACAAGTGGGTTTTTGGATTCTCAAAAACCCCATAGGTCTGCTCTGTAATGGCGATTTCTCAGGTGAACATGCCGTTGGTGATGTGTTGGTTATTACCAATTTCACTTCTGGCGGTACAGTTGGCACCGTCAACATCTACAAATGGCGCAATGTGGGTGACCCAGATACAGGTCTTCCAGACGATACCTTGGGTGGAGGTGCTAGCGAAACGCACCCAAACCTGGATTTATTGGTTATTCAACAGGACTGCGATTATATAGATTTAGTTGGTGGCCCCGAGGGTCCAGGTTGTGGTTCCGTTAATACCAGTGATAGCGAGGGAAACAATCACGCTGGGGCAGAAATGACGCCGTGGCCTTTTCAGGCAAAAAATACGGGTAACGACCCCTATGGTGAGGGCCAATACCCTCCGAGAACCTTCTTTGAAGGAGGTATTAATCTAGACCATCAATCTATCCAGCTGAGTGGTTGTTTCTCTGGGTTTGTCGCCGAAAGCCGGTCGTCACAATCGTTAACAGCACAACGACATGATTTTGCGTTGGGCAACTTTTCCACTTGTGGAATTACCGTTGAAAAAACGGGCCCGGCCCTTATTAAGGTCGGTGATACTGCCGACTATACGGTGACGATCAACAATACTGGTATTGTTGATCTTGCTAAAAAGACGATCAACGATACCATCGCTGGAAATTTACATACGCCTACCCCTAATGCGAATGTATCTAACGTTGTCTCCAATTGTGGTGCAACACTACCGGCAATGAGCTCTTGTACGATCACCTACAGTTACACTGTTCAGGGAGGTGATCCAAATCCGCTATTGAATACAGTAACGGCGACCTATAACGAAGAATCCGACTTTACTGGTCAGGACTTTTCTGCCGAAGATGATCATAGTGTTGATACCTTCGCACCCAGCTACACCATCACTAAAGTGGCGGATACTGAGAACGTTAAGGTCGGTGATCCCATTAACTGGTTGATTACGGTGACCAATACCAGCACCGGTGCCAGTGCACC
>JBFICW010000026.1:0-35026 GCA_041581635.1 Porticoccus sp.
CGGCATGCACCCAGGGTTTTGTAACCGGCGTCGAATCCAAAACGCCCCCTGAACTTTATTTGATCGTCTTTACAGTGTTAGGTTCTGGCTTTATAGCTCGAAACCAATATTGGTGTTGGTTTGGCTAAGAGAACTACCCCTAAAGTAAAGGCTTGCGCCGATTCTAACACAGCAACGACAGAGAGTTAGACCTTTTCTGTTCCGGTAGTTCAGTGCCTTGCGGCAGTTTTATAATACTAGTTACTATGAGTATGTATATTGTATGGTTTGGTGTAAGTGAGCGCCAACTTACACCAATTTTTTACACGTATGGAACGCAGTAAAGTGTTATAGCCGTCATTGATCAAAGCCAATTACAGTGCCGACTCTCAGGGACACTTTAAGGGCAGTTAAGTTAAGAGCAGTTAAGTTGATGTCAGCTTGCATGGCGGGATAACCGCTGTTTCTGCCGTTCCCAGTCACGATCTTTCTCCGACTCGCGTTTGTCGTGAGACTGTTTACCCTTTGCGATGGCAATTTCACATTTTACTAGATGCTGTTTCCAGTACAGTGCTGTCGCAATACAGGTATGACCTTTTTGGTTGACGGCATTAAACAATTTGCTCAGTTCTTTTTGATTGAGCAGGAGTTTACGTGTTCGTGTGGGATCGGTGACAAAGTGAGTTGATGCGGTACTCAAGGGCGTTATGTGAACACCTAGGAGAAATGCTTCGCCGTCTTTGAGTAACACGTAGCTGTCTGTAAGCTGCACTTTACCCGCTCTTAGGCTTTTAACTTCCCAGCCTTGCAGAGAAATGCCCGCTTCAAATTTTTCTTCGAGATGGTAGTCATGCTTTGCTCTCTTGTTGAGGGCAATGGTGGGACTTTTTTGGATCTTTTTCGGTTTCTTGGCCATGGGAGGGATTATAAGGATTGGTGGTTCACTAGCCTACGGTTTTGTTGGGAATATCTGGAGGAAATAAAAGAGTCTCGCGTCGCTGGTTTTTCATTGCACCTATTGTGGGTACAATCCGGGCAATCGTATAACGAGCATTATTCATGGCTGAAGATAAACCAGTGGAACATGGTCCGTCCGGCACCAAAAGAGGAGTTCATGGGGCATGGAGTAGTCGTTGGACCTTTGTCCTTGCCGCCACTGGTTCGGCAGTGGGGTTGGGTAATATCTGGAAATTTCCGTATATTGCCGGTGAAAATGGTGGTGGTGCGTTTGTTCTGGTCTACCTGCTTTGTATTCTGTTGGTGGGGATGCCCATCATGGTGGCTGAGGTTATGTTGGGCCGTAGAGGTCGGCAGAGCCCGATTAACACCATGCGTTATTTAACAGAAGAGGCGGGCTTGCACGGTGCCTGGAATGCCATCGGTTGGTTTGGTGTGGCGGCTGGGTTGATGATTCTTTCTTACTATGCCGTTATTGCTGGGTGGGCTCTGAATTATATTGGGCAAATGGCCTCTGGCACCTTTCAGGGGACTACTGCAGAGCAGGCTGGGGCGATTTTTGGTAGTTTACTGGCCGACAGCGAGACACTGATTTTCTGGCAAACAATTTTTTTGTTGCTCACCATGTCCGTGGTTATCGGTGGTGTCACCAGAGGGTTGGGTGTGGCGGTTCGGATATTGATGCCGATGCTGTTCGTGCTGTTGTTGGTGTTATTGGTTTTTGGCTACCAGCGTGGTGATTTTGTCCGTGGTTTCAACTTCCTCTTCAGTTTTAACTATCAGGCGCTAACATGGGCGGGGGTATTAGAGGCTTTGGGGCATGCCTTCTTTACTCTAAGTCTGGGCATGGGTGCCATTATGGCCTATGGGGCCTATATGCCGGAGCATGCAAGAATTGGTCGCACGGTTATTGCCGTAGGGTTTCTGGATACGCTGGTTGCGCTGGTGGCCGGGTTGGCGATTTTCCCTATTGTCTTCGCTAACCCAGCGCTAGAGCCGGGCGTGGGGCCGGGATTAATGTTTGTCAGCCTGCCCGTGGCATTTGGTAATATGGCGGGCGGACTGTTGTTTGGCAGTATCTTTTTTGTCTTGGTTACCTTGGCAGCGTGGAGTTCGGCCATATCTCTGATTGAACCGGCTGTCGCCTACATGATTGAGTCCAGAGGATTTAATCGCATTACCGCTAACTTGTTGTTAGGTTTTGTCGCCTGGGTTATTGGTTTGGGGAGCGTGTTATCGTTCAACGAATGGTCGGATGCGCGGGTCGCCGGATTTACATTTTTTGAGTTTATGGATTTCCTCACTTCCAGTGTGATGCTACCGTTGACGGGCTTATTTATTGCAATTTTTGTGGGCTGGGTTATGAAACCTACGGCTGTACGGGCTGAGTTGAGCGATGAAGGTGACAAGGTGTTTTTTTCTTGGTATTGGATTCTGAGGTATATCTCACCATTAGCCGTGCTGGTGGTATTTGTGTTGGGCATTTATAAGACGTTCTCCTGATGTTAACAACGATTAAGCGTAGTGCACTAGTAATGTTCTCGGCCCAGCAGATGTTTGACTTGGTCAATGATGTTGCCAGCTATCCCCAGTATATGGACGACTGTGTCAGTGTGGAAATTTTGGATCAAACCAAGCATTCAATGATTGCCCGGCTGGATCTAAAGAAAGGTAGAATCGGTCATAGCTTTACGACGTGCAATACACTGTATGAGCCTGACCGAATTTGCATGGATCTCCAGCGGGGCCCATTCAAAAGGTTGTCTGGAGAGTGGAGTTTCAAAGCACTGACGGCTTCAGCTTGTAAGGTGATGCTGGATCTGGAATTTGAATTTAATAGCCTGTCAGTAGGTATTGCATCCTCCAGTTTATTTACTTCGGTGGCGAATAACTTGGTAGATGCTTTGGCCCGGCGGGCACAAGAGGTTTATGGTTGATGACGGAAGTTGAGCTTATTACGGTCGAAGTGGCTTATGCGTTACCACACCGGCAGCAGTTGATATCGTTGCAAGTGCCGCAGGGTACGACTGCGAGCGAGGCCGTAAAGCAGTCTGGTATTGTTGAGCAGTTTCCAGAAATTGACCTGGAAAATGCTAAGATGGGTATCTTTGGTCAGGCTCTGGGTACTAAAGGCTTAAAGCCACCAAATGAATATGTGTTGGAGCCAAGGGATCGAGTAGAGATTTATCGTCCTTTGATTGTTGATCCCAAGGAAGTTCGCAAGCGCCGAGCTGAAAAATCGCGTCAGAAACCTGAATGACAGGTTGGTGTGTGAGCGGATCGCCTATATCAAACGCTTAGGAGGCTGGAATTATGGCTGTTGGCTCTCGCCGCCTCCGGGCATGAAGTCCCCTTGCAAGCCAACCAGCTTGTCTCCGTCAAAGAAAATTGCTATCTGCTCGCGCACCTCTTCACCTTTAGATGGCTGAAGGCTGTAATAGTAATCCCAGCGGTTTTGACTGAAAGTGTCGGCTATTAGCGGAGTTCCCATAATATAGCGAACCTGGGATTTGGTCATTCCGGGTTTTAGCTGATCAACCATATCTTGAGTGATCACGTTACCTTGTTGAATGTCGAACTTATGAATGCTGGGGAGCCTTGGCATGGCAAAGTCAAAGCTCGGCATGGAGATGCTAGAGCACCCGGAGAGGCCAAGAGCTAAGGCGGTAGAGCAGATCATTCGTGCAGTAGAATGCATTGGGGCTTCCAGTCATATCTTCGAAGGGCGATAATACCGAATCCATAGGGTTGAGAGAAGAGGTCATAAGGGAATGAACGAGGAAAACCATGAATTACGTAAGGCCGGGCTTAAAGTTACTGCACCGCGGTTGAAAATTTTACATATTCTGGAGAGTTCCTCTGAGCCTCATTTGAGCGCGGAAGATGTATATCGTAAATTAATCGAAGCTAATGAAGATGTGGGTATTGCGACGGTTTACCGTGTGTTGACCCAGTTTGAAACAGCGGGACTGGTGACTCGCCATAATTTTGATAATGGCCCGGCAGTCTACGAAGTGGAGCGTGGAGGGCATCACGATCACATGGTGGATGTGGACAGCGGGCAAGTGGTCGAGTTTCACAGTAAGGAAATTGAGGAATTACAGAAAAAAATTGCCAGTGAAAATGGATTTGAGTTGGTGTGTCATAGTTTGGTGCTTTATGTGAGAAGCTTAAAGTAACTAATGTTCCGTAGCTTTTGTATGCAAGGGCGTATTTACACTTGTGTAATGTTTTATATCGCCCCTTTCCCTTTATGATTGCTTTATCTGGTTTCGGCCACCCTGTTTAGCTCTATACATAGCCTGGTCTGCCGATTTCAAGATAGTATAAAAATCTTGTGTGTTATCAGAATCGGACAGTCCCATGCTGACGGTGGCTCGAATATTTCCTTTGCGACGTGAGGCTCCACGTTTTTTCTCGCCAGAGTTTTGTATCCAGGGTCGAGACTTTTTATCTCTTGCGGTCATGTCATATTCGGCAATGGTCTTCCTCAATGTTTCTAGATGATCTAATATTTGATCGGCAGTTTTTCCCCTAAACAGCAGACAGAATTCCTCCCCTCCAAAGCGGTAGGCGCGCCCTCCACCACCCACTTGGCTTAATTTTGAGGCAATGGCTTTTAGAACCTGATCTCCTAGGTCATGCCCATATTGATCGTTAATTTTTTTGAAGTGATCCACATCTACCATGGCTAGAGCGTAATGGTTGCCTGTATTGCGAACATCCCTCAGTAACGCTCTTCGATTGGGTATCTGGGTTAGCTCATCCCGGTAAACCATGTTGAGCAAGCTGTGGGTCTGGTTAATGATTAAGAGTAACCCCGTAGCGGAAAAGAAGGTTGCCGAGATATGTGGTATTTGGAACCAGCTCAGTGTGATGAAGCTAAAAAGAATACAGCCGGGAAGGCTGCTGTCTAATCGCTCGTTTTTTAAGCCAGGCAGAACCGTGCCAAGGGCAAAAGACACTGCAAACAATAGGCTGGCAGTGGTAGAAATTTTCAGTCCTAAGAAAGAGCTTGCTTTAATGTCGGGAGATAACGTGGAAAACCACAGCGGCTGCCATTGAAACAGGCTAGTAATAATCAGCGCAAAAATTGATATAAATGCGATAAAGACCAGAAACCCAAGGTGTCTCCAGCCGGTGTTTGGAAGGATGATCAGTGCGCCTAGCATGAGGGGTAGGCAGATTGAGATCAGCCCAAAGGCTTGGCCTGCGGGCTCAGTATCGAGTGGTGCTTGAAGGTAATGCCTGATCAGCCAGTAGATGGCAAGCATAATCAATGCTGCACCTAAATCTCTGGAGTGGTTGGCCAATATTGCGACAAATGCCGCCAGCCCACAAAGAATGTAGGGTAGTTGGCTCAACATGGAAAGCTGGTCACCTTTAAGTGACGGAGCATACCAAGTGATAAGCGCAGCCAGCATCAGGCAACAGATGGGTGGCAGTAGGCGAACCATTAAATGTGACATAACCTGCTGATTTTAAGCGCCTTACCCTCAATAGTGGATCATAGTCTATGGTTTTGTAGGCGCAGCGTAAACATCTGAGCCTTGGGTTAAGATGAAAATGGTGAGCTTGCCTTCGGGCTCTCGCAAATAGTAATGGTTGACATAGGCCAGAATGGGTAATAAGTATGAACTCTAATGGGTTTTCAAAGATTCTAGTATGGCTGTTATTAATGGCACCGTTGTCAGTCAATGCAGAGAAGTTTTGTCTATTGTTGGCTGAAAATTATTATGAGCAGCTTTATTGTGAAATTAAGGCAATGGGCGAGGGGGCTCGTTTGCCGTCTTTCAGGGATTTTAGACTAAATCCAGAAATGACTCAGGCGTTGCTGTTAAAGCGCCCCGCTGCCAAGTTAGGTGTTGCGGTAAGCCTTCCAAGAGAGCAGCAAGTTAAGAAAAAATCGGTACCGAAAACCTTATTGGCTACCCCTGATCTGGGGGTGGGGCAGGGAGTCGGGCAATGTCAATTTCAACCTTTAAGTATCCAGTGTGGCTCAGATTATTTTTATTTGGTTGGTAACCAGTCAAATAGCAAGTTAGCTGAAGGTGCACTTGATGTTGCCAGCAGAATGGATATTCCGGTTTATCGGGGTTCTCTTGGCGATGCAGAGAGGCTCGGTTTATACCTCGCCAGAGCCTATCGTCAATATATAGAGAAAATGCTGGAGATTGGTCTTGGAGGCTCGACTTTCTCCTATGCTAAATTTGTCTTTCTTTTTCATGATGTGACAGAAAAAGGCATAGATTTTAGCCAGCGATTTGAAACCATGTTTGGTTATTTGAAACAAGACAAACAGCGTCTCAGCGTGAATGAAAATCTTCCACAAAGAGTGCAGCTGAAACAAGAGCGTTGTGACAGATTGGGTGATCAATGGGTTGTATGTGATGCGGGGAGGAAAAACTACCTATATTCCCGGCGTAATTAATCTTGGCCGTTATTCGAAGAATAAGCCTGTTCTTGATCTTTGGTTAATTAAAGCCGTCGCCTGCTCAGGCTGATATGTTGGCTCGTTCGGGTTCATGCCTGAACATATTTAAAACTAGCCAATCATATTGGATACCACAATCAGTCCGCACATGACGCCGAATCCCACTAAAACAAGTATGCCAACTTTAGCAAGTGTGCTTGTATCTTCGGATTTCATTGTAATTACCCCTCTCTACGTTTCTCAGTAACTTTCCGGTACATCTGACGGTACCGATAAAGTTTTGGACGCATAAATGTAGAGGCTTTGGAGCTCGAAAGAATTGACCTAAATCAACTCCAACACTATGAATAAACAGAGGTTAATTGGCCAGACTGAGGAGTTCTTTGGCGTGATTGAGCGTTGCGTCGGTAATTTTTGAACCGCCTAACATGCGGGCGATCTCATCTGCTCGGCCGGGCTTCGATAGCGAGGTAATATGGCTGTGAGTTGCCCGTTGTTTACTTTGCTTGCTAACCAGCAAGTGATGGTGGGCGCTGGCTGCCACCTGAGGCTGGTGTGTTACGCAAATTACCTGACCTTTATTGCCGAGTTGCCGCAACAGCTTTCCGACAACTTCTGCGGTTGCCCCGCCAATGCCCACGTCAACCTCATCAAATACCAGTGTGGGAATCGATGAACTGCGGGCGGCAATGACCTGAATGGCCAGGCTTATTCTTGATAGTTCGCCTCCCGAAGCAATGCGGGCTAGTGGTTTAGCTGTTTCACCGGGGTTTGTCGAAATCAGAAATTCGATAATTTCCCGGCCATGCATGCCAAAACCTTGGTCGGGAATGGGGGTTAGTCTGGGTAAGAATTTGGCGCCGGCCATAGAGAGTTCAGCAAATTGTTCTTCAATCGCCGCTGCAAATTTCTGTGCGGCAACGGTTCGATTTTTGGTTAACTCATCGGCCAATGCACAATAGTTTATTGTTAGCAGCTCAAGTTGTTGTTTCAGTGCCATGGCATTATTTTCATCGCCATCAATGGCTTTGAGTGCTTGATTGAGGGCTGTGTGTTTTTGTTGAAGTTCGTTTGGTGGGACGCGGTGTTTTCTTGCCAGTTGATAGATGGCGCCTAGTCGCTCTTCGACCTCTTGAAGTCTTTCCGGGTCAAGTTCAAAGCTGTCGAGGTGGTGTTGAATTTCGCGGCTGGCCTCTTCTGTCTCTATTTGCGCGCTGCTCAGTAGTTTTGTTGCTTCTTCTAAAGCCGCTGGCTTATTGGGTATACCATTGAGAATGTGCAGTGCTTTGCCAAGGGTATCTTGTAAGTTAAAGGTTTCATCATTTGAGCATAGCTGGACCAAGGTTTGACTGTCCTGAAGGATGGCGTCGGCATTAGCCAGCATCTGCTGTTCGCGCTCCAGCTTTTCAAACTCATCTTCAGCCAAGTTTAGCTGGTCCAGTTCCTCTATCTGGAAGCGCAGTAAGTCACGTTGGGCGGAAAGTTCGGCGGAAGAGTTTTCCAGTTGCTGAAGTTTTTGTTGTGTCGCGGTCCATTGTCGATAGAGGTGTTTTATTTCAATTGCCTTGTCGGAGCATCCAGCAAAATCATCGAGTAGTTGGCGGTGAACTTGTTTTCTTAGTAAGGATTGGTGCTCGTGCTGGCTATGGATGTCAATCAGCATTTCGCCCAGTTCACGGAGCTGTTGCATGGTAGCTGGTTGGCCATTGATATATCCACGAGAGCGTCCTTCGCGAGTCAACAATCTTCTGAGTAGACATTCATTGTCGGCGTCAAAGTCATTGCGCTTGAGCCAATCGACAACATGCCCGGCAGTATTGAGGTCAAATAGTGCCGAGACTTCTGCTCGGTCAGCGCCGCTTCGGATTCGATCGGTGTCTGCCCTATCTCCGAGGGCCATCGCTAAGGCGTCGACCACCAACGATTTTCCAGCCCCCGTTTCCCCGGTTAGCACGGTCATACCAGACTTCAAGTCCACCTCGAGGCTTTCGACCAGGGTGAAGTTTTTAACGGTGAGGGCAGTTAGCAATGGCGTTCCTATTGTGCTGAATATGATGAGCTTGAGGCTAATGTTATACAGATTTTTAAAGTGCGTCTGCCCTTGAAACTAATTGTTAAGACCCAATATAGCGGATGGAAAGCATGTCGATAGACGGTTTAAACAATATCTAGAATGGAGATGTTGCGTGTCAACTGAAGAGAAAAATAGCCAAGAGGCAGAAACTGAAGTGTTGCAATCTGAGGACAATGGGGCAGAGCAGCCAGCTACCGAGGATGTGATCCCGGAGGTTGAAGAGGATTTGGTTCAGCTTCAGTCCGAATTGGTGGCGGCAAAAGACCAGGCGCTGAGAACCCAGGCTGAAATGCAGAATTTACGCCGTCGAGTGGAGCGGGATGTCGAGAATGCCCATAAATATGCGCTAGAGAAGTTTGTGGGTGAGTTGCTACCTGTTGTGGACAACCTTGAACGGGCGATCCAGACCATGGATGGTAATAACGATGATATTAAAGCAATCAGTGAAGGCGTTGAGCTCACGCTAAAAAGCTTTCAGGATGTGTTGGTTCGTTTCAAAGTGGAGGCGATCGACCCCAAGGGGCAGGTTTTTGATCCGGAACTTCATCAGGCCATGAGTCTGCTGGAGGTGCCTGGAGAAACGCCCAATACCGTGATTGATGTGTTTCAGAAGGGTTACACCCTTAATGGAAGGCTCGTGCGTCCGGCGATGGTCGTCGTAGCTAAAGCTGCACCAAATAACACTGGTGAGGGTTGAAATCCGTCAACACGGGCCAATATAACCAACCAGAAGCTAATTTTTTGAATTTGATGTAAATCCCGGAGAGAAAACAATGGGTAAGATTATTGGAATTGATTTAGGCACCACAAACTCCTGTGTAGCCATACTTGAGGGCGACAAGCCTAAAGTGATTGAGAATGCAGAAGGTGGGCGTACTACGCCATCCATTGTGGCTTTTACCGAAGATGGCGAAATCCTGGTGGGGCAATCTGCCAAGCGTCAGGCTGTGACTAATCCAGCTAATACGCTGTTTGCTGTGAAGCGTTTAATTGGTCGTCGTTTTGAAGATGATGTTGTGCAGAAAGACATCAAGATGGTGCCTTACAACATTGTGAAGGCTGACAATGGCGATGCTTGGGTGGAAGTGAAGGGCGAAAAGAAAGCCGCGCCACAAATTTCTGCTGAAGTGCTGAAGAAAATGAAGAAGACCGCTGAAGACTATCTTGGCGAAGCTGTGACTGAGGCTGTTATTACTGTTCCGGCCTACTTCAATGATTCTCAGCGTCAGGCAACGAAAGATGCCGGTAAAATTGCTGGTCTTGAAGTGAAGCGTATTATTAACGAACCTACTGCAGCGGCATTGGCCTACGGCATGGATAAAACCCCTGGTGATAGCGTGATCGCGGTATATGATCTGGGTGGTGGTACTTTCGATATTTCCATTATTGAGATCGCCGACGTGGATGGCGAACACCAGTTTGAAGTACTTTCTACCAACGGTGACACGTTCCTTGGTGGTGAGGATTTTGACCTGCGTTTGATTGAATACTTGGCCGAAGAGTTCAAGAAAGAAAATGGCATTGATTTGCACAGTGATCCCCTGGCGCTGCAGCGCCTGAAAGAGGCCGCTGAAAAGGCCAAGATTGAACTGTCTTCTAGTCAGCAAACAGAAGTAAACCTGCCTTATATCACGGCTGATGCCACGGGTCCCAAACACTTGGTTGTGAAATTAACTCGCGCCAAACTGGAGTCATTGGTAGAAGAGCTGGTAGAACGCTCAATGGCACCATTGAAAATGGCGCTGAAAGATGCCGGTAAATCGGCCTCTGACATTGGGGATGTGATTTTGGTCGGTGGGCAGACTCGTATGCCAATGGTGCAGAAAAAAGTCACTGAGTTTTTCGGTAAAGAGCCTCGCAAGGATGTAAATCCCGATGAGGCTGTTGCTATCGGTGCCGCGATTCAAGGTGCGGTATTGTCTGGTGATGTGAAAGATGTACTGTTGTTGGATGTAACGCCACTCACGCTTGGCATTGAAACCATGGGTGGTGTTGCAACACCATTGATTGAGAAAAATACTACGATTCCATCCAAAAAATCGCAGATCTTTTCTACTGCGGAAGACAACCAAACGGCGGTGACCATCCATGTTGTGCAGGGTGAGCGAAAGCAAGCT
Source organism: Porticoccus sp. (assembly GCA_041581635.1). GTDB lineage: Bacteria > Pseudomonadota > Gammaproteobacteria > Pseudomonadales > Porticoccaceae > Porticoccus. The sequence goes on from JBFICW010000026.1 coordinate 10,562, forward strand.
GCAGCCAACAAATCTTTGGGCCGTTTTGATCTGGCTGATATTCCGCCAGCATCACGTGGCATGCCTCAAATCGAAGTGACGTTTGATATCGATGCTAACGGTATCCTGCATGTAAATGCCCAAGACAAAGCCACTGGTAAAGAACAGTCCATTGTGATTAAAGCTTCTTCAGGTTTGTCTGATGAAGAAATTGAAAGCATGGTTAGCGATGCTGAAGCCAATGCTGCAGAAGATCAGAAGTTTGAAGATTTAGTCCAAACTCGGAACACTGCTGATGGCCTTGCTCATGCGGCCAAGAAAACCTTGGAGGAAGCTGGTGATAAGGCTTCCGATGAAGAGAAAGAGGCAATTGAGGCTGCAGTGAAGGAAGTGGAAGAAGCTGTTAAGGGCGATGATAAAGAAGCCATTGATGCAGCTGCGAACAAGCTTTCAGAAGCATCATCGGCGTTGGCTCAAAAGCTCTATGCAGAGCAAGCTGCGGCAACTCAGGCTGAATCTCCTGAAGGATCGGCAGACGATGCCGGCGCCTCGGATGATGCTGTTGATGCGGAGTTTGAAGAAGTAAAAGAAGACGATAAATAAGCCTTAGGCTTGTTGGAGGTTGCCGATCGCTATGCGTCGGTCGCAAGCGCGGGCTATGCTCGCGCTTTGCTGTGTTTAAGCGATAGCAACCTGCCAGCGTACGATATTTAATTCTGCCCATGGCAGACCATGTGACAAAAGAGCTGACTGCGAATGTCCAAACGCGATTACTACGAAATTCTTGGTGTGTCTAAAGGCGCTTCTGAAGCGGAAGTGAAGAAAGCCTACCGCCGGATTGCGATGAAGAATCACCCTGACCGCAATCCTGATAATAAAGGTGCGGAAGATATCTTTAAGGAGGCCACCGAGGCCTACGAAGTGCTCTCCAATAAAGAGAAAAAAGCTGCCTATGATCAGTATGGTCATGCGGGTGTTGATCCCAATGGTGGCTTTGGTGGCGGTGGCCCAGGTGGCCATGGTGATTTCAGTGATATTTTTGGCGACGTCTTTGGCGATATATTTGGTGGCGGCGGTCGTGGTCGTGGTCGCCCTGGGCCAATGCGAGGATCGGATCTGCGATATGATCTGGACTTGGATCTGGAAGAAGCTGTCAGAGGCAAAACGATAAAGATCAAGGTGCCGACACTTTGTGCCTGCGAAACCTGTGGTGGTTCGGGGGCTAAAAAAGGCTCTGGGCCAACGACGTGTGGCACCTGTGGTGGACACGGCCAGGTTCGTATGTCTCAGGGCTTTATTTCTGTCCAGCAAACTTGTCCAAAGTGTCATGGTCGAGGGCAGGTTGTCAGTGATCCTTGTGGTAGTTGCTATGGTCAGGGGCGAGTCAAAGAAACAAAGACTCTCTCCGTTAAAGTGCCTCCTGGTGTCGATACCGGCGATCGCATTCGTTTGGGCGGTGAAGGTGAAGCGGGACCAGAGGGCGGCCCGGCGGGTGATCTCTACGTCCAGGTGCGAGTTAGAGAGCACGCACTATTCCAGCGGGATGGCCGTAATCTCTATTGTGAGGTGCCAATCAGTATCGTTGATGCGGCGCTTGGTGGTGAGCTGGAAGTGCCAACGCTCGATGGTCGAGTCAAACTAAAAATTCCCCCCGAAACTCAGACGGGCAGATTGTTCCGTCTGCGGGGTAAAGGCGTCAGTAGTGTGCGTGGTGGTGGCCCTGGAGATTTAATGTGCCGGGTTGTATTGGAGACCCCTGTCAATCTGAATAGCGATCAAAAAGATTTGCTTCGCCAGTTGCAATCGGGCCTTGAGGGCGGAAAGCATTCACCAAAGAGCACTTCTTGGTTTGAGGGTGTGAAAAAGTTTTTTGATGGGTTTACGATGTAGTCCGTTCTGAGGTCTGGCTTGAGAAAATAAAGAGAATAACTATGACGCGAATTGCTGTTACCGGTGCTGCTGGCCGTATGGGGAAGACCCTGATCGAGGCTGTAACCATTAACCCTGAAACCACGTTGACGGTAGCGATTGAGCGTCCTGAAAGTACGTTAATTGGTGTGGATGCTGGTGAACTTGCGGGTATCGGCCGCTTGGGCGTCTCGGTCGTTGGCGATATTAATCAGGTTGTTGATGATTTCGATGTGTTAATTGACTTCACCGCGCCACTGGCGACTCTTGCCAATGCCGAGGTTTGTTCTGCCAATGGAAAGCCGATGGTGATTGGTACCACGGGGTTTTCCGATGAGCAGAAGGTTGAACTTCTGTCTGTTGTGGATAAGACGGCACTTTGTATGGCGTCTAACTTTAGTACCGGCGTTAATCTCTGTTTTAAGTTGTTGGAGATGGCTGCCAGAGTGTTGGGTGACGATGTGGATATTGAGATCTATGAGGCGCATCACCGCCATAAGGTCGATGCCCCCTCAGGCACTGCGTTGAGTATGGGAGAAGTGGTGGCTGGTGCCTTAGGTCGAAATTTGAAGGATGTCGCTGTTTATGGCCGGGAAGGACAAACCGGGGTCAGAGATCGTCAAACCATAGGGTTTGCCACAGTGCGGGCAGGCGATATTGTGGGTGATCACACGGTTACTTTTGCTGCAGAAGGTGAGCGAGTAGAAATTACTCACAAAGCCTCTAGTCGAATGTCTTTTGCTCGTGGTGCAGTGCGGGCGGCCCATTGGTTGTCTGATAAAAAGCATGGGCTGTATGACATGCAGGACGTGCTTGGTCTGAAATAATTAATAGCTGCTCTTAGAAAAAGGCTGTCAGATAGGGCGGCCTTTTTTGTGGGCTCGAAGAAAGAGTGGTTGGGCTGGCCGCTAGTAAATCTGTTCGCGACTATAATTGGCGCTTGAGGCGTAGATTGTCTAGACAGATAGCAGTCCTTGGCCTAGAATGTTTCGCCAGTTTGTGCTGGTGCGGAATGCCCTGTAAACACAGATGGTATTGACACAGCAGAGAATTTGAAAGCGAGGTGAGACGTACGGTTTCATCTCGCTTTTTTACAGTTTGTTCTTGGTTAAATCCGCTTTTGGGCCGTTAAGTAGGCCTAAGTTGAAGAGCGATTTATATCCGCAATTGAGTTGAGGAGGTTGCATTGAATACCAATACCCATCGGCCCGCTATTCTCGTTCTTGGGGATGGCACGGTTTTTAGGGGCGTAGCCATTGGAGCTGAGGGCATTTCCAGTGGTGAAGTGGTATTCAATACGGCATTAACAGGTTATCAGGAAATACTGACTGACCCCTCCTATGCTCGTCAGATCGTCACGCTTACTTACCCCCATATCGGCAACACTGGTATTAATGCTGAAGATGAAGAGTCGGATCGTATTTGGGCTGCCGGCCTGGTCATTCGTGACTTGCCGTTATTAGCCAGTAACTTTCGCTCTCAGCAGACGCTCGATAACTACCTTAAAGCCAACAATATTCTGGGTATCGCGGATATTGATACCCGAAAATTGACTCGAATTCTTCGCGAGAAGGGCACACAAAATGGCTGCCTGATGGCTGGTGATGTGGACGAGCAGAAAGCCTTGGCTGTTGCGCGTAGATTTACTGGCTTGAAGGGTATGGATCTGGCTAAAGAGGTGACAATTCAAGAGGCCTATCAGTGGAACGAAGGCAGCTGGGCGCTGGGTAAAGGCTATGTTCAGCCAGTGGAAAAGCCGTACAAAGTAGTTGCCTACGATTTTGGTACCAAGCGTAATATTTTGCGGATGTTGGTGGATCGTGGCGCCGACCTTGTTGTCGTCCCCGCCAAAACACCTGCCGCCGATGTGCTGGCTATGAATCCCGACGGTGTTTTTCTATCCAATGGGCCAGGTGATCCCGAACCATGCGATTATGCCATCGAAGCGATTCAGCAAATTCTTGAGACGGAGACCCCTGTTTTTGGCATTTGCCTGGGGCACCAGTTGCTAGCCCTTGCCAGTGGTGCCAAAACTATAAAAATGAAATTTGGCCACCATGGGGCGAACCACCCGGTAAAAAATCTTGATGATGGTTCTGTGCTCATTACCAGTCAGAACCATGGCTTCGCTGTCGATGAGCAAACGTTACCCGATACCCTGCGTGCCACGCATTGTTCTCTGTTCGATGGATCGCTGCAGGGGATTCATCGTACTGATAAGCCGGCCTTCAGTTTTCAGGGGCACCCGGAAGCTAGCCCCGGGCCACATGACGCGGCCCCTCTGTTCGATCACTTTTTTGAGTTGATACGCTCCTCGCGGAATTAGAGTGTATTGAGTCCGTGGTGGGACTCTGCGTTTGTAGTATGAAAGACAGACATATTGGAAAGAATGGTTTGCACTCAAGTTGTGGAACCGAACCTAGAAAGATAACTGCGACAAGCCTGAACTAACGATAACTTATGCCAAAAAGAACTGATATTAAAAGTATTCTAATCCTCGGCGCAGGTCCTATTGTCATTGGGCAGGCATGTGAGTTTGATTACTCTGGTGCCCAGGCCTGTAAAGCGCTTCGTGAAGAGGGTTACAGAGTTATTCTGGTGAACTCTAACCCTGCCACTATTATGACCGATCCATCGATGGCCGATGCCACATATATTGAGCCGGTGGAGTGGCGAACTGTTGCCAAAATTATAGAAGAAGAGCGTCCCGATGCCTTGCTCCCAACGATGGGTGGGCAAACAGCACTTAACTGTGCGCTGGATTTAGCCCGAGAAGGCGTGCTCGAGAAGTTTGGTGTCGATATGATTGGCGCCGATGCGGATGCCATTGATAAGGCAGAAGACCGCAATCGTTTTGATAAGGCTATGAAGAAGATTGGCCTGGAAACAGCGAAGGCGGTTATCGTGCATAGCTTGGAAGAGGCGCTGCAGGTGCCAGACCGCTTTGGCTACCCCTGTATTATTCGTCCCTCTTTTACGATGGGCGGTTCTGGTGGCGGTATTGCCTACAACCGGGAAGAGTTTGTTGAAATCTGTCAGCGTGGGCTCGACTTGTCGCCCACCAATGAATTGTTGATTGATGAATCTCTGATCGGCTGGAAAGAATACGAGATGGAGGTGGTGCGGGATAAAAATGATAACTGCATCATTATCTGTTCCATTGAAAACTTTGACCCTATGGGTGTGCATACCGGGGATTCTATTACAGTTGCTCCAGCTCAAACCCTGACGGACAAGGAATATCAGATCATGCGTAATGCCTCGATTGCGGTGTTGCGAGAGATTGGTGTTGAAACGGGTGGATCCAATGTTCAGTTTGCAGTGAATCCTAAAGATGGCAGGCTCGTCGTGATTGAGATGAATCCACGCGTGTCTCGCTCTTCGGCGTTGGCGTCAAAGGCGACCGGTTTTCCTATTGCCAAGGTGGCGGCAAAACTGGCTGTGGGTTATACCCTTGATGAGTTGCAGAATGATATTACCGGTGGCGCGACACCGGCTTCATTTGAGCCCAGTATTGATTACGTTGTTACCAAGATTCCTCGTTTTGCTTTTGAGAAATTTAACCAAGCCAATGCCAAGCTGACCACTCAAATGAAGTCGGTGGGTGAAGTGATGGCGATTGGTCGTACGTTCCAAGAGTCTCTTCAGAAAGCTCTCCGGGGGCTGGAAGTCGGCTCTGCTGGTTTTGAGCCTAAGGTCGATATCGAGACCGAAGAAGGTTTGGTTGAGCTGCGCCAGCAGTTGAGAGACCCTGGTGCTGAGCGCATTTGGTATGTGGGAGATGCCTTTCGTGCAGGTTTGTCAGTAGAGGATGTTTTCAATCTTTCAGCCATTGACCCTTGGTTTCTAGCGCAGATAGAAGACATCATTCTTGATGAAATCCGCTTGGGAGATGAATCGTTATATAGGCTTTCTGCGGATCGATTGCTTCGTCTCAAACGTAAGGGTTTTTCTGATAAGCGACTTTCTGTATTGTTAAAAACTGACGAGAAGCGAGTGAGAGACGCGCGTCAATCTATCAATATACGACCCGTGTTCAAGCGAGTGGATACCTGTGCGGCAGAGTTCTCAACAGCGACAGCTTATATGTACTCCACCTATGAGGAGGAGTGTGAGTCCGAGCCTTCTGGTCGAGATAAAATTCTGGTATTAGGTGGTGGCCCCAACCGTATTGGTCAAGGCATCGAGTTTGACTATTGCTGTGTTCATGCGGCACTGGCTATGCGCGAAGACGGATACGAAGCCATTATGGTCAACTGCAACCCGGAAACGGTTTCTACCGACTACGATACTTCTGATCGTCTTTACTTTGAGCCGGTGACTCTTGAGGATGTGCTAGAAATTGTCTATGTGGAAAAACCCAAAGGTGTGATTGTTCAGTTTGGCGGTCAAACACCCTTGAAGTTGGCTCGCGCTCTGGAAGCGGAGGGTGTTCCAATTATTGGTACGACGCCAGATGCGATTGATCGTGCGGAAGATCGAGAGCGCTTCCAGCAAATGATACATAAGCTGGATTTGTTGCAGCCGCCTAATGCTATTGTTCGTTCTGCAGAAGAAGCTGTAGAGGCAGCGGCTGGTATTGGTTACCCATTGGTAGTTCGCCCATCTTATGTGTTGGGCGGTCGTGCTATGGAGATCGTTTATAAGGAAGAAGAGCTGGCGCGTTATATGCGCGAAGCAGTTCAGGTTTCCAATGACGCTCCCGTGTTGCTGGATTATTTCCTGTCATCTGCGGTTGAAGTGGATATCGATGCGGTGTCTGACGGCAATGAAGTGGTCATTGGTGCCATCATGCAGCACATCGAGCAAGCGGGGATTCACTCGGGTGATTCTGCCTGTTCCCTGCCGCCTTACAGTCTTCCTTCAGCTGTGCAAGATGAGATGCGCAGTGTTGTAAAAGCTATGGCCGTTGAGCTTGAAGTAAAGGGCTTGATGAACGTCCAGCTGGCTTGGCAGGATGAGAAGGTTTATGTGATTGAGGTAAACCCTCGGGCTTCTCGTACAGTGCCGTTTGTCTCCAAATGTATTGGTACTTCTCTGGCGAAAGTGGCGGCTCGTTGTATGGCTGGATTGACGTTGGCAGAGCAAGGGTTTACTACAGAAGTGGTGCCTAGTTACTTCAGTGTGAAGGAGGCTGTGCTGCCGTTTAATAAGTTCCCTGGTATTGATCCAATTCTTGGGCCGGAGATGAAGTCGACCGGTGAAGTTATGGGGGTTGCCGACACCTTTGCTGAGGCTTACGCAAAAGCAGAGCTGGGCGCTAGTGATCCTATTCCGACTTCCGGGACAGCGTTTCTTAGTGTTCGCGAGCCGGATAAGGCGGGTATTGCCAGTGTGGCAAAAAGTCTGATTGCTACGGGCTTTACGTTGGTGGCCACCGAGGGTACAGCTAAGGTGTTGAAAGAAGCTGGTTGTGCTGTGGAGACTGTTAATAAAGTTCAAGAGGGTCGGCCTCATATTGTCGATATGATCAAGAACGATAAGATTGATTTGATTGTGAATACCACCGAGGGTCGTCAGGCAATTGCCGACTCCGCTACCATTCGTTCCAGTGCGGAACAGCATGGCGTTTATTACACAACCACATTAGCTGGTGGTGAAGCGGTTTGTATGGCACTGGAGAAACAGGGTGAAATTAAAGTGCATCGCCTACAAGACCTTCATCTGAGGAACCACTGATGATTAAGATACCGATGACGGTAGAAGGTGCCGAGAGCCTTCGCCAAGAGCTGGATCACCTGAAAAAGGTAGAGCGTCCACGGATTGTGGAGGCAATTGCTGAGGCGAGGGCGCATGGGGATCTGAAGGAAAATGCCGAATACCACGCGGCTCGAGAGCAGCAGGGTTTTGCCGAGGGGCGAATTCAGGAGATCGAAGGAAAGCTAAGCCATGCGCAAATTATTGATGTTAAAGCTATAGCTGAAGGGGATAAGGTTATTTTTGGTTGTACGGTTAATATTATTAACTTGGAAACCGATGAAACAGTAACCTATAGAATCGTTGGCGATGACGAGTCAGACGTCAAGGCTAATAAGATTTCTTACCAGTCTCCAATTGCCAGAGGGTTGATTGGTAAAGAGGTGGGTGACATCGTGGTCATAAAAACACCTTCGGGCGCTATTGAATATGAAATTAATGATGTAAAACATCTTTAAAAGAGTCGATACAGGCGTCGATCAAACCATGACATGCGTCATGGTTTTTTTTGCCCCTCTTGAGGGTGCAAGCCTCATTTGTAGAAGGGTTCAGTAAGCTGTAGTAGGCGTTGCCGAGGGGGTAATGATGGTTGGCGGGGCCTAGCGAAGCAGGTTGGACAAACGTGGGTTCGGTTTGTCGGATTTTTTTAATAGCAGCACTATATGGCCAATGGTTTGAACGGTCTCGGCACCCAGTTTTTCGCAGATTTCAGTAATGGCCTGTCGCTTGGCTTCACTATCTCCAACAGCCAGCTTTACTTTTATGAGTTCGTGATCGCTTAACGCGCGCTCCAGCTCTGCGAGTACAGCGTCAGTTAAGCCTTTTCCTGCTACAGTGACCACAGGCTTCAGGTTGTGGCCCAGGCGTCTTAGGTGTTTTTTGTCATCATTGGAAAGTGTCATAGAGTGGCTGCCCTTAAAAACGGTGCACATTCTATCCCGAATACAATAGATATGCGCTAATATTTGCCAGAAACCCATGCTCTCATTGGTCTTTAGTCGAATTTAGCTGTGCTAGAAAAATGTTAGGCGTTAGAATTCGTTGTTCGGTAGTGCTCGCTTTTGAGCCTATCATGTGGATTCGGCCTGCTATGTTGGTGTGCCGGTTAGGAAGTAAGCGATTATGGGGCGTTCAAAAAGTAGTCATCGTTGGTTACAGGAGCATAATCGTGACCAGTATGTAAAACGCTCTCAGCAGGATGGTTATCGGTCTCGAGCAAGCTACAAACTGATTGAGCTGGATAGTAAAGACCGATTGATTCGCCCCGGTATGACGGTGGTTGATTTGGGGGCGGCGCCAGGTGGTTGGTCTCAGGTGGCTGTAAAGTTGGTGGGTGGAAAGGGGCGCGTTATCGCTTCTGATATTCTAGCGATGGACAGCATTGCCGGTGTGGACTTTATTCAAGGGGATTTCACTGAGGAGTCTGTATTTGATGAAATCCTTGGTGTTCTTGGCGATGAGCGGGCAGACCTTGTAATTTCGGATATGGCCCCCAATATGAGTGGTATGAGGGCTGTCGATCAGCCGAAGGCCATGTATTTGGTTGAGCTGGCGCTGGATTTAGCTTGTAAGATATTGAAACCTGACGGTGATTTTGTTGCCAAAGTCTTTCACGGTGAAGGATTTGATGAACTTATGCAGCAAGTTCGCGCCAAATTTAAGCGCGTTGTGACGCGCAAGCCTGATGCTTCACGGCCAAGGTCCAGAGAAGTTTATCTGGTGGCCAAGGGGCTAAAAGAGCAGCTGTAGGTCAATTTAACTGGGTTTGCCCCTTTGGTGCAGGCCAATATTAATGCTACTGATGGTTAGTGGTGTTCAGACGAGGATGTTTACTTGAACGACATGGCGAAAAATCTTGTGTTGTGGCTGATCATTGCAGCAGTGTTGCTGTCTGTGTTTCAGAATTTCAGTCCGCCTGCTCAGGAGAAAGGCCTCAGCTATTCTTCGTTCATTGAAGAAGTGCAGACAGGTCGAGTTGAGAGCGTCGTACTAGAGGGGCTCACTATTGAGGGACGCAGGGCTGATGGCAGCACTTTCAAAACCACTCGGCCGGATGTTCCTGACACTGGTTTAATGACAGATTTGCTCAATAACAATGTAGAGGTTGTAGGTCAGGAGCCTGAGACTCAGAGCTTGTGGACTCAGTTACTGGTGGCGTCTTTTCCCATTTTGTTGATTCTGGCCATCTTTATGTTTTTTATGCGACAGATGCAGGGCGGTGGCGGTGGGCGCGGTGGCCCTATGGCCTTTGGGAAAAGCAAGGCGCGGCTTCTGGGGGAAGACCAGATCAATACGACATTTGCCGATGTGGCGGGTGTTGACGAGGCGAAAGAGGATGTGCATGAGCTGGTTGATTTTTTGCGCGATCCGTCCCGTTTTCAGCGTCTTGGTGGGCGCATTCCGCAAGGTGTATTGATGGTGGGTCCGCCGGGTACCGGTAAAACATTGCTGGCCAAGGCCATTGCAGGTGAGGCCAAGGTGCCATTCTTTTCTATCTCTGGTTCTGATTTTGTTGAGATGTTTGTGGGGGTTGGTGCCTCCCGAGTTCGAGATATGTTTGATCAGGCCAAAAAGCAGGCCCCCTGTATTATCTTTATTGATGAGCTCGATGCGGTAGGTCGTCATCGCGGCGGTGGCTATGGCGGTGGTAACGATGAGCGCGAGCAGACACTCAATCAATTGTTGGTTGAAATGGACGGATTTGAAGGTAGTGAGGGTGTTATTGTTATTGCTGCGACCAACCGTCCCGATGTGCTTGATAAGGCATTGTTGCGCCCCGGTCGTTTTGATCGCCAGGTCTATGTGGGTTTGCCCGATATTCGTGGCCGTGAGCAGATTCTTAAGGTCCACGTACGCAAAGTCCCTATCGATGTAAAAGTTGATTTGGGTATTGTGGCTCGGGGTACGCCGGGTTTTTCTGGTGCCGACTTGGCTAACTTGATTAATGAGGCGTCTTTATTTGCAGCGCGAGCAAATAAGCGCATCGTTACCATGGAAGAGTTTGAGAAAGCGCGAGATAAAATCATGATGGGTGGTGAGCGCCGCTCCATGGTGATGTCCGAGAAAGAAAAAGAAAACACGGCGTATCATGAAGCTGGCCATGCCATTATTGGTCGATTGATGCCAGAGCATGATCCCGTGCATAAAGTGTCTATTATCCCCCGTGGCAGAGCACTGGGTGTTACACAGTTCTTGCCGGAAGAAGATAGGTATAGTCTAAGCAAGCGCCAGCTTGATGGTCAGTTGTGTAGTTTGTTTGGGGGGCGGATTGCTGAAGAATTGGTACATGGTCCCGATGGCGTTACCACTGGTGCTTCCAATGACATTGAGCGGGCTACCCAAATGGCACGTAATATGGTGAGCCGCTGGGGTTTGTCCGACAAAATGGGTCCGATTTTATATGGAGAGGATGAGGCGCAGATGCCGGGGGCTGGCCAGTCTAATTATTCCGAAGATACTGCTCGGGAGATTGATATAGAAGTGCGCAGGGTTCTGGATGAATGCTATGACCGTTCTAAAAAGCTCCTCGAAGATAATATCGACATCCTCCATGCTATGAAGAATGCGTTAATGGAATATGAAACGATTGATTCGGACCAGGTGGACGATTTAATGTCACGTAGACCTGTGCGTCCTCCTCACGACTGGCGCGATGATGACTTTGGTGGCCGGCCAGACGACCAGCAAAGTGATGATGCTGGCGATAGAGATGCTGTAGGCGGTCCAGCCAAAGAGCACTGAGCGAGATTCCCCCGGTGACGGATCGGGGGAATTTTGATCTGATGGTTGTTCTATGTGAGCTTTTTCTTGGTAGCTATCTTCCATTTTGTTTTCTTTCTCCGGGATTTTAGATGAACCTCGGTCAATATCAGCTCGATCTTTCTTCCCCGCGCATTATGGCGGTGCTTAATATCACGCCAGATTCTTTCTCAGATGGTGGCCAGTTCTTTGCGGGGAACGGCCGATTGGATATACCATTGGTGATGGCGCGTGTGGAGGCGTTCCTGGCTGAGGGTGCCAGCATTATTGATGTCGGCGGCGAGTCTACTCGTCCAGATGCTGCGCCTGTCTCTGTTAACGAAGAGCTAGGCAGGGTAATACCTATTGTTGAGGCCATAACTGCTCGCTTTAATGTTCCCGTGTCGGTGGATACAAGTGTGCCAGAGGTTATTTCTGAAGCGGCGCGAGCCGGGGCTGCAATGATTAATGATGTGCGAGCATTGCAATGCTCGGGTGCACTTGAAGCAGTAGCTATAGCGGGGCTTCCGGTGTGTCTGATGCATATGTCGGGTGATCCACGAATTATGCAAAAGAATCCCTGTTACCAGAATGTATTGCAGGAGGTGATAGCATTTCTTCTGGATAGAGCTAATGCTTGTGTTGCGGCCGGGGTAGCACGAGAAAACATTTTGTTAGACCCAGGCTTTGGTTTTGGTAAAACTCTGGAGCACAATTTGACATTGTTTCGTTCTTTGTCTGAGCTGAAGTCTCTGGGTTTCCCCTTGTTGGTGGGTGTGTCACGAAAATCCATGATTGGAGCGATTCTGGATAAGCCGGTAGATCAGCGTATGGTTGGCAGTGTTGCGCTGGCTATGCTGGCTGCCCAGCAGGGTGTTGGGATACTTCGTGTTCATGATGTTGCTGCTACGGCAGATGTATTGAAGATAATGAGAGCGGTTGGGGAAAGAAAGGATGGGTAGAAGCTTTTTTGGTACGGATGGCATTCGTGGGCGTGTAGGAGTCAGCCCTATTACCGCAGATTTTGTACTCAAACTGGGTTGGGCGGCCGGTAAAGTCTTTAGTGAAAGAACTAAAGGCCGCAAGTTAATTTTAATGGGAAAGGACACTCGGGTGTCGGGCTATATGTTTGAGTCTGCGCTACAGGCTGGACTCATAGCGGCTGGTGTCGATGTTGCGCTTCTTGGGCCCATGCCTACACCTGCCATTGCCTATTTAACAAGAACCTTTCGTGCTCAGGCGGGAATTGTTATCAGTGCATCACACAACCCCTATTATGACAATGGCATCAAATTCTTTGGTGGCGATGGGTTTAAATTGCCCGATGACGTGGAAGAGGCCATAGAGAGCTACCTTCAAAAACCGTTGGTTACAGAGGAATCTAGCAAGCTAGGAAAGGCTCATCGAGTGGCAGATGCCGTTGGACGCTATATTGAGTTTTGTAAGGGTACATTGCCCTCCGGGAGTAATTTGGAAGGGCTGAAGATTGTAGTGGACTGTGCCAACGGGGCTACCTATCACACTGCACCAAATGTTTTTCGCGAGCTCGGTGCCGACGTGGTTGAGATGTCTGTGGAGCCGGATGGTTTTAATATTAATGAAGATTGTGGCTCCACCAAGCCTGCGTTACTTCAAGATGCAGTGGTTAGAGAGGGGGCTGATATGGGCATTGCTCTCGACGGTGATGGCGATCGGGTTTTGTTTGTAGATCACAAAGGGCATACCGTCGATGGCGATGAGCTCCTTTTTGTTATCGCCAAGCAGCGGCATCAACAAGGGGGTTGCAGTGGGGTTGCTGGAACTTTGATGAGCAACTTCGGGATGGAAATAGCGCTGCGTGAATTAGGGATACCTTTTGTGCGCACCAATGTGGGTGACCGCTATGTCATTGAAGCGCTCCGTGAAAATAAGTGGCAGCTTGGCGGTGAGAGCTCTGGTCATATTATCTGTAGCGATTTGACTACGACAGGCGATGGCGTGGTGGCGGCACTTCAGGTGCTAAATGCCATGCAGGAAACGGGTGCGCCGTTAAATACGCTTAAGAACGGGATGAAAAAATATCCGCAAAGTATGATAAATGTCCGTATCAGGAAAAAATTTGATCTCAATGATTATCCGGCCATTCGACAGGCTGTGGCTGAAGCTGAAATTGAGTTGCATGATAGCGGGCGTGTCTTGTTGAGGCCGTCTGGCACCGAGCCGCTGGTGAGGGTGATGGTGGAGGCCGAAGATGCAGAGTTGGTCAGTAAAGTGGTCCGCCAAGTGGCCGATGTCGTTCAGCGAGAAGTTGGTTAGATTATTTGGTATCGAGCTTGGATTGATGTTGGCTGGTGCTGGCGGTCGTCAACAATGTGGAAGAGTAAGTATTTTCCCGTTGTTTTACTTTTTTGGCTAGTTGTATGTTGCCTCTAACTCGGCTAAGATTGCGCCCCTTTTTCGGGGCCAGGAAAACCTTTATATGCGTCATCCTATGGTGGCAGGCAACTGGAAAATGAATGGCAGTCTAACGTCGATTGCCAGGCTTGTTTCTGGTTTGCTTGAATCAAAAAGTGAGGCTGAGGTTGTTGTTTTTCCTCCCTATGTATACATACCTGCGGTAATTGCCGGGGTAAAAGATTCTGCGATCTCCGTTGGTGCGCAGAACGTCTCCGAGCATAGTTTTGGCGCATTTACTGGCGAAGTGTCCAGTGAAATGCTGAAAGAGGTCGGGTGTCGATATGTCATTGTCGGCCACTCTGAACGTCGTGCTGGTTATGAAAATGGTTGCGGGGAAGGCAGTCATCAGGTTGCAGAAAAGTTTTCTGCGGCTCAATCGGGTGGTTTGATACCAGTACTTTGTGTTGGTGAAACTCTCGAACAGCGAGAACAAGGTGAGACTCTGGCGGTAATTGCAGCACAGATTGATGCGGTTATAAGTGTTAGCGGTTTGGAAGCAGTTTGCAGAGCGGTGATAGCCTACGAGCCAGTTTGGGCTATAGGTACTGGGAAAACAGCGAGTGCTGAGCAGGCTCAAAGCGTGCATAAAGCTATTCGCCAGCAGTTAGGCGAATCTGGGAATAAGACTCGAATATTGTATGGTGGCAGTGTTAGGGCTGCTAATGCTGCGGAATTATTTGCGCAGCCAGATATTGATGGTGCATTGGTTGGCGGCGCCTCTCTTGAGGCGGTAGAATTCAACAAAATTTGCACATTGGCAAAAATTTAATTAACTATAAATCGGCTGAATTTGGCGAATGGAAAAGATCATACTGATTGTTCACCTGCTCACGGCGTTAGCTATTATTGGCATGATTCTGTTGCAGCAAGGAAAAGGTGCTGAAGCGGGTGCCTCTTTTGGTTCTGGTGCATCGCAGACGGTCCTAGGTAGTGCCGGTGGCTGGAATTTCTTCAGTAAGGCGACAGGTATTCTTGCGACAGTATTCTTTATTACCAGCTTTGGGCTAGCTGTGATGGCTAAAGACACAGCCAGGGTTGGGGATGCAATTCTTCCAGAATTGGAGGCGGTTCAGGAATCTCTTGAATCTGTAGTTCCAGCGGCTGGAAGTGTTGTGGCTGATATTCCTGTGCTGGAAGAAGAGGTTGCCGATCCTAGCCAAGATGTTCCTGCAGCAGGTGGTGAATAGTAAGCACGTTAATTGCCCAAGTGGTGGAATTGGTAGACACGCTATCTTGAGGGGGTAGTGGCGTAAGCCGTGCCGGTTCAAGTCCGGCCTTGGGCACCATATAAAAGACCAGTAATAATTACTGGTTTTCCTGAAAGCCCGCTAGTTTGGTTTATTTGTTTCTCGGCGGCAGCCCCATCTTGGGCTTAGATTGTACGCTTTGATAAGGGCTGGTCTACTGGTTGGCCGATGTTCTGTTGGTGTAATGGCCGGCAGTTTTTTGTAAAAAAATAACCATAGATTAAATCGTTGAAAAAGCGTGGAATAATAGGCGATTGTCCTTGACCAAGAGGTAGGGCAGCCCTATAATCCTCGGCCCTTGAAGCAGCCCCTTAGGTGCTTCAGGTGGGTAACATCAGGGGTTATGACCTGATGGATGTTGAGGGGTTAAAAACCTTCATGACTAGGAAGTCGAAGTGTTTGTTGCGGGGTGGAGCAGCATGGTAGCTCGTCGGGCTCATAACCCGAAGGTCGTAGGTTCAAATCCTGCCCCCGCTACCACATTTAGATGTTGGTATATTGATGCCGGCATCAATGCGCAGAAAGTGCGTGTTCGAAAGGCCCCTTTTTAGGGGCTTTTTGTTAGGTGGCTTAAGCCGCCATTGAAGTGGGCCTAGTGCCCATTTTTTGATTGGGTATATTGAGATTCTACTGTGGCGACTAGACAGGAAACACTTGAAGCGTTAATTAAACCGGTGGTTGAAGCCATGGGTTGCGTGTTCTGGGGTTTGGAGTATTTGTCGTCCGGCCGAAGTGCTATGTTGCGTATCTATTTAGATCGAGATGATGGTGTTGTTTCGGTGGAAGACTGCGAAAAAGTGAGTCGTCAGGTCAGCAGCCTGATGGATGTGGAAGACCCAATTGGTGGTGAGTACACCCTTGAGGTTTCCTCTCCGGGGCTGGATAGGCCACTATATACTCTGGCTCAATTTAAGAAATATATTGGAGAAGATGTTGCCTTACGGCTACGTTTTCCCTACGAAAATAGGCGGAACTTTAAGGGCCGCTTAAGTGGTGTGGAGGGTGAGGATGTGTTGCTGGTTGTAGAAGAGCACGAATATCTCTTTCCTATCGATAGCATTGAAAAAACGAATATCGTTCCCCGGTTTTAAGGTCGATCAAGAGGCTGAAAAATGAACAAAGAAATTTTGATGGTGGCGGAAGCCGTTTCTAACGAAAAAGGCGTTTCCCCGAATGTAATATTCGAGGCCATCGAACAGGCTTTGGCTACGGCGACTAAAAAACGTTATGACGAAGATGCCAATATTCGCGTGGTGATTGATCGCCATACGGGTGAATACGAATCCTTCCGTTGGTGGGGTGTGGTCGATGACGATACCTTGGCCGAATTAGGCACCCAGTTTACGCTGGAGGAAGCCCATGAAAAAGATCCGACGCTTAAGGCTGGTGATACCTTCGAAGAGCAAGTGGAAAACATTGGCTTTGGTCGAATAGCAGCACAAACGGCCAAGCAAGTTATTGTTCAAAAAGTTAGGGATGCAGAGCGAGCTCTGGTTGTTGAGCAGTACCGAGATCAGATCGGCGAGCTGGTTAGCGGGACTGTCAAGAAAGTGACGCGAGATAATATTATCGTTGATCTGGGGAATAATGCCGAGGCGATCATGCCCCGAGAAGAGCTGGTTGGTCGTGAAGTATTCCGTATAAACGACAGGGTTCGAGCTATCCTGAAAGAGATTAATCCCGAAAATCGTGGCCCTCAGCTGTTTCTGAGTCGTAAGTGCAATGAAATGCTGACTGAATTATTCCGCATTGAGGTGCCAGAAATTGCGGAAGAAGTTATTGAGATACGTGGTGCTGCACGCGATCACGGCTCTAGAGCAAAAATTGCGGTAAAAACCAATGATGGCAGAATCGATCCAGTTGGAGCCTGTGTCGGCATGCGTGGTGCGCGTGTTCAGGCGGTGTCTAATGAACTGGATAGCGAGCGTATCGATATTGTTCTTTGGGACGACAATCCTGCACAGCTTGTTATTAACGCTATGGCGCCTGCAGAAGTAGAATCTATCATTGTGGATGAAGACACTCGCTCAATGGATGTGGCTGTGGCAGAAGGCTCGCTGGCCATGGCTATTGGTCGCAATGGACAAAATGTACGTTTAGCGTCTGAACTGACCGGCTGGAAAATTAATGTCATGACGGTCGATGAGGCCGAGGGCAAACAGCAGGAAGAGTCCAGCTCTTTAATCGAGGTTTTTGAGAACAAGCTTGATATCGATGAGGACGTGGCAACGGTTCTGGTTGAAGAAGGCTTTACCTCTATAGAAGAAGTGGCTTATGTGCCACTAGAAGAAATGGCTGGTATCGAAGGCTTTGATGAAGATATAGCCGAAGAATTACGTGCTCGTGCAAAAGATGCCTTACTGACGATGGCGCTGGCCTCTGAAGAGGGTATCTCAGAGCCAGCAGAAGATTTGTTGACCATGGACGGTATGGACGATGAGCTTGCTCGGGTGCTGGCAGCACGCGGGATTGTCACGATGGAAGACTTGGCAGAACAGGCTGTCGATGACTTGTTAGATATAGATACGATTGATGAAGTGCGCGCTGCTGAACTCATAATGACAGCCCGTGCACCCTGGTTCGCCCAAGAAGGCGACAACAATTAAATACGAAGGCGCAAAACCGAGGAATACTGATGGCTGAAGTCACCGTAAGCGAACTTGCCAAGGTTGTAGGAGCATCTGTCGACCGCCTCCTAAGTCAAATGCAGGAAGCGGGTTTACCGCACAATTCTGTTGATGCGACTGTCAACGATGAAGAAAAGCAGAAACTGTTGGCTTATTTGAAAAGCCTGCATGGTGAAAAGGCTCGCGAGCCAAAACAAATCACGCTTAAGCGTAAGACAGTTAGTACGCTGAAAACAGGTGCTGGCCGTAAAACGGTCAACGTAGAGGTTCGTAAAAAGCGAACCTATGTTAAGCGCAGTGCAGAAGAAACTGAAAATCAAGTAGAAATTGATGAGCCCGTTGTCGAGAGCCCATCCGCAGTGGAAGCTCCGTCACGTACTGATGATGCTGAATTGCAGCGCCAGGCAGCTATTGAAACACGCCGAAATGCTGAAGAGGAAGCCCGCCACCAGGTTGAGGAAGAAGCTAACCGTAAGGCTGAAGAAGCGAATCGTCTGGCCGAGGAAGCGCGTCAACAACTTGAAGCCGAACAGCAAAAACCTGTGACTCCAGCACCCGTGCTGCCAGCTGATCCAGCTGTAGATACCCCAAAGCATGCGAAAAAGCATGTTAAAGGTGAAAGTGTCGAAGCTGTAGAAGTAGAAGATGCTCCGAAAAAGCCTAAGAAGCGTGGCTCTATTAAAGAGCCGAAGCGTAAGAACGAAGATTTATTGAAGGCTGTTGTTGAAGAGTCAGATGACGATCAAAAGCCTCGTCTCAGGACAGGTAAAAACAGGTCGATCAAAGTTGAAAATAAACACAAATTTAAAAAGCCAACGGACAAAATTGTTCACAATGTAGAAGTTCCGGAGGAGATTACAGTTGCTGAGCTAGCGCAGAAAATGTCTGTGAAGGCAGCTGCGGTTATTAAGGAATTGATGAAGCTGGGTACGATGGCTTCCATCAATCAGCTCGTTGATCAGGATACCGCTATTCTGGTAGTTGAAGAGCTTGGGCATAACCCTGTCCCCATATCTGAAGAAGATGTTGAGCAAAAGCTGATAGATGCACTCCAGGCTACGATGGAAGAGACGTTGGAGCCGCGTGCACCTGTGGTGACTGTCATGGGGCACGTTGATCACGGTAAAACATCGCTGTTGGATTATATTCGTAAAAGCCGTGTGGCCTCTGGTGAGGCGGGTGGGATTACCCAGCACATAGGTGCCTATCATGTGGATACACCCAAAGGCATGGTGACATTCCTGGATACGCCTGGACACGCTGCCTTTACGGCTATGAGAGCTCGTGGTGCACAGAGTACCGATGTGGTGATTCTGGTAGTGGCTGCGGATGACGGCGTTATGCCCCAGACAGAAGAGGCCATTCAGCATGCGAAGGCTGCTGGTGTACCTATCGTCGTAGCCATCAACAAGATTGATAAGGACGGAGCCGACCCCGACCGTGTCACCAATGAGTTGTCAGCTAAAGACGTTATTCCGGAAGAGTGGGGTGGTGATACACAGTTCGTTAAAGTATCCGCTCATACTGGTGAAGGTATAGATGAGTTGCTCGAAGCCATCTTATTGCAATCCGAACTGCTTGAATTGCAGGCACCGAAGAATGTGCCTGGGAAAGGTGTGATTGTAGAGTCCCGTCTTGAAAAAGGTCGTGGTGTTGTTGCTACCGCCTTGGTGCAAGCGGGTACTTTGCGCAAGGGTGATCTGGTTTTGGCGGGTGAAAGTGTGGGTAGAATCCGCGCAATGAATGACGAAGCAGGAAAGCCTACCGGCGAAGCTGGCCCATCGATTCCCGTAGAAATTCTTGGTTTGGATGCACCCCCCGCAGCGGGTGAAGAGTTCCTTGTGGTCGAGGATGAGCGTAAGGCTAGAGGGCTTGCTGAAAGACGTCAACATAAGGCGTATCAAGAGAAAGTATCTCGTCAGCAGGCTACCAAGCTGGAAAATATGTTTGCCACATTTGAAGGTGCCGAAGAAAAAGGGATGTTACCTGTACTGATTAAGGCCGATGTACGTGGATCCCTTGAAGCAATTCTGTCGACACTGCGCGATATTGGTACTGATGAAGTAGAAGTGAATGTTATTGCTTCTGGTGTGGGTGGTATTAATGAATCAGATATCAACCTGGCAATTGCTGCCGGAGCTGCGGTTATTGGCTTTAATGTTCGTGCTGATGCAGCGGCCCGCCGTCTTGCAGAAGACGAAGGTCTAGATCTTCGCTATTACAGTGTTATCTATAATTTATTGGATGACGTGAAACAGGCTCTGGGTGGCTTGCTCGCACCAGAGAAAAGAGAAGAAATCGTTGGTATTGCCGAGGTGCGAGATGTATTCCGTTCGCCGAAGTTTGGTGCAGTAGCCGGGTGTATGGTGATTGAGGGTACGGTGCATCGCAACAAGCCTATTCGAGTGCTACGTGACAATGTAGTTATCTATGAGGGCGAGTTGGAATCTTTGCGTCGCTTTAAAGACGATGTCAACGAGGTTCGCAACGGCATGGAATGTGGTATCGGTGTAAAAGATTACAATGATATTAAAAGTGGCGACCAGATCGAGGTCTTCGATATCAAGGAAGTGGCGCGGCAGCTATAAGCTAGCGACGAACTGATATGCCTAGAGAATTTACTCGAAACGACAGAGTCTCAGATGCGCTGCAGCGGGAATTGGCTGAGCTGATTCGCGATGAAGTGCGAGATCCACGCTTGAAGATGGTGAACATTACCGCTGTAGAAGTGAATCGCGATCTGGCTAACGCCAAGGTCTTCGTTACCTTCGTTGGTACCGACTCGGAGGATGAGTCCAGGCAGGCCGCCGATGTATTGAATGGTGCATCGGGATTTTTGCGTTCCCTGCTAGCCAAGCGAATGCAAATGCGTACGACTCCGCGATTACATTTTATATATGACCCAACTAGCAAGCGTGGACAGGATCTCTCTGCGCTTATCGATGCTGCGGTGAATACTGATAATACAAAACGTTTGGATTCCGATGTTGGCCCTGGCAGTTCTTCGGATACATCCGAGGAGGATTGAGGTTGGCTCGTCGTCGCAAAGGCAGGCCAGTCAATGGTATTTTGCTGTTAGATAAACCTTTGGGGATGTCCTCCAATGGTGCGGTGCAAAAGGTTAAATACTTGTTTTTTGCTGCCAAAGCGGGGCATACCGGTAGTCTTGATCCATTAGCCACAGGTGTGTTGCCAATTTGTTTGGGTGAGGCGACCAAGTTCACCCAATTTCTGTTGGATGCGGACAAACACTACCGGGCTACTTTTCGATTCGGTATTGCCACCGCCAGTGGAGACGCTGACGGTGAGATTGTCAGCGAAAACGGAGCCTCGGCATTGACCGAGGTGCAGGTCGAATCGGTATTGTCAGATTTTCGCGGTAAATTGTCTCAGGTGCCCTCCATGTATTCAGCATTGAAGCATCAGGGGCAGCCGCTGTATAAGTTGGCGCGCGAAGGGATTGAAATTGAGCGAGAGGCTCGCCCAGTGACAATTTATTCCCTTGAATTATCGGCTTTTCGCCCGGGTGAGTTTGCTGAGGCCGATGTAGAAATTCATTGCAGCAAGGGTACCTATGTAAGAACCCTTGCTGAGGATATAGGCAGCGCGCTTGGTTGCGGTGCTTATGTCTCAAAGCTGCATCGCAATATGGCCGGGCCATTTGATGAGTCGGATACGATTACCGTGGCAGAACTTGAGGCGCTTCGTGAAGAGCATCTTGCCGAGGAAATGGACTATCTGCTCAAACCGATGGATGCGGGTATCAAACACCTGATGGCTGTGGATTTGTCTGAAGATACCGCATTTTATTTCCGTCAGGGACAGCCTGTGATGGCACCCCAGACCTATCGCGAAAGTGAAGAAGGCGATATAGTGCGCGTCTTTGAAGAAGAAGGCCCATTTTTGGGGGTCGGTGAAGTAACCGATGATGGACGGGTCGCTCCCAAGCGACTTGTTGTATTTTAGGTTCAGTACTTTTCGGGGCTGGGGTAGAAGGTATTCCCCAACCTAAAAAAGTGTAAAGAATTTGCCCCTTGGGCAACAGTGGTACTGGTATCAGTGAGTCGTTATTAGATAGCTGAGGCCAGGCCAAAACCGGTAGGGTACCTGTAAATATGCACGGGTATCCCGAATCTTAAACTGCATATTGGAGAGATAAACGATGTTAAGTGCAATTGAAAAAGAAGCGATCGTTAAAGATAACGCTCAAGCTGAAGGCGACACTGGTTCACCGGAAGTTCAAGTAGCCCTGTTAACGGCTAATATTAATAAATTACAAGGTCACTTCGGTGATCATAAGAAGGATCACCACTCGCGCCGTGGCCTGATTCGCATGGTAAATCAGCGTCGTAAGTTGCTGGACTACCTGAAAAGTAAAGATGCAGCTCGCTACACAAAATTAATTGCGAAGCTTGGTTTGCGTCGTTAATCGAATCATATGCGGCTCCCTCGGGAGCCGCTGTTGATTTAAGGGAAGCCAGACAAGATATCTGTATGTTATGGCTGATCGAGTTACCTATAGTTACCTGATTGCCGGCTAGGCAGTCGCTTATAAGCATCTAATTAATGGTGCCTGTCAGGATAGGTGATTATTGGTAACCCGAGCAGCTTATTGCCGGTGTTTTGTCAGGGCTTCAGATGACTAAAAAATGAAAGGAACTAGATTTATGAACCCTGTAACAAAAACATTTCAGTATGGTAATCATACCGTCACTTTGGAAACTGGACGTATTGCGCGCCAGGCCACAGCTGCAGTGCTCTGTACCATGGATAAGACGTCAGTGCTTTGCACCGTCGTTGCCGCCAAAGAAGCTAAAGAGGGACAAGACTTTTTCCCTCTCGGCGTCCACTACATTGAGAAGGCTTATGCTGCTGGTAAAATTCCGGGTGGATTTTTTAAGCGTGAAGGTCGTCCCAATGAAAAGGAGACGTTGACCTCCCGTCTGATCGATCGGCCAATTCGCCCATTGTTCCCCAATGGTTTTAAGAATGAGGTGCAGGTTGTCTGTACGGTGATGTCAGCAGAAAAGAATATCGACCCAGATATTGTCGCCATGATTGGTGTGTCTGCTGCTCTATCTATCTCTGGGGTACCGTTCAATGGCCCCGTGGGTGGCGCTCGTGTTGGTTATAACACTGATAAAGGCTACATGTTAAATCCAACCTACTCCGAGTTAACTGAGTCCGATTTGGACATGGTTGTAGCTGGTACCAAAGATGCGGTATTGATGGTTGAGTCTGAAGCCAGTGAATTGCCCGAAGATATTATGTTGGGTGCGGTACTGTTTGCCCACCAAGAAATGCAGGCTGTTGTTCAAGTTATTGCTGAACTCGCCAGTGAAGTAGGTAAGCCTCGCTGGGATTGGCAGGCAGCACCTGAAAATCAAGCGCTGGCTGAGGCGCTGAAGAGCAAAGTTGGTGAAGGCCTTGATAATGCCTATCGCACAATCGACAAACAGCAACGTGTGGCGCAACTAGAGACTCTGCGTAATGAGGCGTTGAGCCTGGCTGATGAAGCAGCTGGCATCAGTGAAGAAGATGTTCGCGATGGTTTCAAAAAGCTTGAGAAGAAGATTGTTCGTGGTCGGATTACCCGTGGAGAGCCTCGTATCGATGGCCGTGACAGTACAACGGTTCGTGCTATCGACGTAGAAGTTGGTGTATTGGCCAAAGCTCACGGTACTGCGTTGTTTACCCGTGGTGAAACCCAGGCATTGGTTGCCGCCACCTTGGGTTCTATGCGCGACGCTCAGCTGATCGACGCGTTGGAAGGCAGACGTGAAGATCCCTTTATGCTGCATTATAACTTCCCTCCCTATTCGGTTGGTGAGTGTGGTCGTATGGGCTTTACAGGTCGCCGTGAAGTGGGCCATGGTCGTTTGGCTCGTCGTGGTATTGCTGCAGTATTACCTTCCCCTGAGGAATTTCCTTACGCCATGCGCGTAGTATCCGAAATTACTGAATCCAATGGTTCCAGCTCAATGGCTTCCGTGTGTGGTTCAAGCTTGGCGTTAATGGATGCTGGTGTGCCCCTGAAGGCCCCTGTTGCCGGTATCGCCATGGGATTGGTTAAAGAAGAAGACGGTTTTGCTGTCTTAACCGATATTCTGGGTGATGAAGATCACTTGGGCGATATGGATTTCAAAGTGGCAGGTACGGCGAAAGGCGTGACCGCTTTGCAAATGGATATTAAGATTGAAGGCATCACTGAAGAAATTATGGAGATTGCACTGGAGCAAGCGCTTCATGCTCGCCTCCATATTCTTGGAGAAATGAATAAGGTTATCTCTAGCGGGCGTGATGAGGTATCTGATACTGCACCTCGTTACCATACAATGAAAATTGATCCAGACAAGATCCGTGACGTCATTGGTAAAGGTGGTGCGACGATTCGTTCTTTGACTGAAGAGACGGGCGCAACCATCGACATTAGTGATGATGGCAGCATCCGTATTTACAGTGATGATGCCGATGGCCTCAAAGATGCGATCTTCCGCATTGAAGAGATTACTGCAGAAGCTGAGATTGGTCGTATTTACGATGGCACCGTGGCTCGTATCGTCGATTTTGGTGCATTTGTAACCATTATGCCGGGTACTGATGGTTTGCTGCACATTTCTCAAATTGCTCAAGAGCGTGTCGAGAAAGTCACAGACTACCTGAAGGAAGGTCAGCAAATTAGAGTTAAAGTGCTCGATGTCGACGCACGTGGTCGTATCAAGCTTTCCTTGAAAGAAGCGATAGCGGAAGAAAGCGGTGCAGAGGCAGTTGCCGAACAGCAGCCAGAAGTGGAGTCTGCTCCAGCTGCTGATGCATCTGAGACCACTGAAAAA